>NZ_CP120733.1:2061483-2748644 GCF_029542625.1 Tepidibacter hydrothermalis | reverse complement strand
ATATGTATTTAGAACTGTTAAAAAATAGGAAATTATAATCGTTTTTTATTATGTATATATATGTTATAATGTATAGGTTGTTAGATGAAATTGTAAGATATAGACAAAAAAGGAGAGAAAAAATATATATGGACGCATTTTGGAAAGCTACATGTGACTCGAAAAGTTTTAATCTTTATTCAAAGAGTCATATAACTACGTTGATAATAATAGGGGCTATTATCTTAGGTATGTTTTTAATGAGAGAGCATATACAAAAAAATAGAAGAAAAGTAGGACTTAGTATAGGAATTATGCTTATTGTTCAACAGATTCTTATGTATTCTTGGTATATAACTACTAATAATTTTACATGGCAAGAATCTCTACCTTTATATTTATGTAGGGTAACGACTATTTTATGTATTATAATGGTTTTGAGAGAAAGTTATGCTTTTTTTGAAGTTGCTTATTTTTGGGGAATGTCGGGAAGTGTTATTGCTTTGATAACTCCTGATCCTGGATTTGAATTTCCTCATGTTATGTTTGTGCAGTTTTTTATGGGCCATGGAGGAATGCTAATATCTGTATTGTTTATGATGTATTTTTACAAATTCGAACCGAAATTATCGTCTCTTAAAAAAACTATAAACTGGACAATGGTCTATTTTGTAGGAGTAGAGATGGTAAACTATGCTATAGGAGCCAATTATTCATATTTAAGAAGTAAACCACTCAGCAAAAGTCCACTTGACTACCTGCCACCTTATCCATATTATGTGCCTATACTTGCTATTATAGCAGTATGTGTATTTTCACTATGGTATATACCGTTTTATATAAGAGATAAGAAAAATGAAATGATAAAACAAGAAGAAGAAGTGACTAGCTACTAATATAAGTCTGTTGATTATTTAATCAACAGGCTTTTCCATATTTGATATTATACATTATAGGAAGTTATATAATTTTGAATTTATGGATAACATTAATTGAAGAACTACACTTGCAACTATTTTTAAGAAACGTAGAGAGCTAAGGAATCGTTGGCGACATGAGTCAGACCGTAGCTACTAGACGAATTTTGTGCTAGAATTTTATAATAAGAGTTTAATAATTAGGAGGATTTTTATGATAGAACAATACAAGACTGTACATGAATACGGTCAAGATGAAGTTATAATAGAAAAATCTAGATTCATAGGGTATTCAAAACCTATTGAAACTGAAGAAGAAGCGAGAGAATTTATAGACGAGATCAAAAAAAAACACAAGGATGCAACTCATAATGTATGGGCATATACAGTAGGAATGAATATGGATATTCAAAGATATAGTGATGATGGAGAGCCATCTGGAACAGCTGGAATACCAACTCTTGAAGTTATTAAAAAAGAGGATCTAAGAAATGTAGTGGTGGTTGTAACAAGATACTTTGGAGGAATTAAATTAGGAGCAGGTGGTCTTGTAAGAGCTTATACAAAAGGAGCTAAAATAGGTCTTAATGCATCTAAGGTAATAGACAAAGTTTTATACACTGATGTAAGATTTAAAATAGACTATACTCTTTTAGGAAAAGTTCAAAATGAACTTATAAATTTAGGATACATAATAAAAGAAATATTATATGAAGATATGGTTACAATCGTAGTATACTCAAGATCAGGTGAAGTAGATTCGCTAAAGAATAAAATAATAGATATAACAAGTTCAAATGTTGAAGTTGAAGAAAAGGAAGATTTTTATTTGTCTAAATATAACGATGAAGTGATTTTAGATTAAACTACTAAAAAAGAAGCCATTGTAAACAATGACTTCTTTTTTGATTGTAAAGTATATAGGTGTAAATTAAATTTTAATTTATAATGCCGTCGGTAACATGTTCGTCTTCCACAACTAAACTGTTCAACTTTTTATCTAATGACCAAAGAATAATACCGGCTACAATAGCAATAGCTGCGATTGTAAAGTATACAGATGTGAATTTGAATTTTAATGTGAATTCATATAACCATCCGTAAGACTTTCCTGCAAAGAAAACTGCAAGTACCCAAACGCTCATCATGCTTGTTAATAATTTAGGTGGAGCGAATTTAGTTATGAATGAGTTTCCAAGTGGTGAGAATACCATTTCGCCAAGAGATAATACTATACCAAAGGCAACAATCCAAGCAAGTGATGCAAGGTTTTCTCCTCTTGTAACATCTGCCATTGCAAAGATTACGTAAGATAAACCTAATAATATCATACCTAAAGCAGTTTTCTTAAACATACTTAAGTCACCTTTAGGTCTCTTAGCTAATTTACCCCATAATTTACCAAGAAGTGGTCCTAATGTGATACACATGAATGCATTTAATGAGTCGAACCAAGCTGTTGGAACTGTAAAATTACCTACCGTCCAGTTAGCAAGTCCATTGTCTCCGCCCCAGTAGTAGTATACAGGCATGTATGCTAAGTACCAAAGTACCCAGAAAATAACAGAAAATAAAGATACTAAAATGATAGCACCAACTCTTTTCTTTTCTATTGCTGTAAGAGGTTTATTTTCTTCTGCTTGTTTATTTTCTTTTACTTCTTTATGTTCATCAATTTTAAATGGTTTTTTACCTGTTTCACCTAAGAATCTCCATCCAAAGATAAACCAAGCAGCATCAAGAAACATCATGATTGCACAAACTAAGAAACAGAAAGAGTAACCTTTAGTTCCTACAAGTAAACCGATAATTGTTGTACCAAAGAAAGAACCAAAATTAACGAAAGAGTACTGAGTAGAGAATGCACCGTCTAATTGTCTTGGGTCATCGAAAAGTCTACCTGTGATAGCGTTTGCCTGACATTTAAATAAACCTGTACCGATAGAAACCAAGATAATCATTAAGTTAACCATAGCAGCACTCGAAGCCTGAGATCCTACTAAGTATCCTGATCCCATCAAAATCATTCCAATTGGAGCGAGGTATCGGGCACCTACTAGACGGTCAGATATATATCCACCGATTATTGGAGCAAGGTAAGTGAATGCAACTAAGTTTGCAGACATTTTTGCAGCTTCTGCAGCGGAAAGACCAAGTCCTCCTTTTGCTACACTAGCAACTACGAATACTGCGATCAACCATTTTGCTGAGTAGAATGCGAATCTTTCAAATGTGAAAGCAAGTGAGCATACATAAAACCCAAATGGTCTTTTGTTTGTGTTTTCCATTTTCTCATCCCTCCTATAAAAAAATTTCAAATATTATGTATGTATTTCAAAAACCATGTATGTTCATCTTGGCTAAGATGAGGTACAATGATTTTAAATACCATATGATGGCAATTGCTAATGTGTTAATATAGAATATTTTTATAGCATATATATATAATTATATATAATGTATTTTCTATATATACTATAATAACACAAAAAAGATACATTGATAATATAAAAAAGACATATTGTACAAAAAAATGAAAAAATTACAAAAATTTCAATGGTTATATTGACATTTACATACGAGCATATTATCATGAAAGTATTTAATAACTAAAATAGGGGGAATAACTATGGATATAAACAAATTGAACAAAGTATTAAAATCAATGGAAGAGAATGAGATGCCACAAATGATTATCTCTGATCCTACAGCTATTTTCTATTTAACAGGAAAATGGATTATTCCTGGAGAAAGATTGTTAGCATTGTACTTAAATGTTAACGGAAACCACAAAATTATTATTAATGAATTGTTTCCACAAGAAGAAGATCTTGGTGTAGAAATCGTATGGTATAACGATATTCAGGATGGAGTTGAAATCTTATCTAAATTTGTAGAAAAAGATAAAGTCATAGGTATAGATAAAGTATGGCCATCTAAATTCTTATTAAGATTACAAGAACTTGGGGGAGGAAGTAAATTTGTAAATGGTTCTTTAATTGTTGACTATGTAAGAATGATTAAAGATGAAGAAGAAATTGCTATTATGAGAGAATCTTCAAGATTAAATGACCTTGTAATGGATGAATTAATTCCATGGGTAGGAAAAGGTTTGTCTGAAAAAGAATTAAATGTTAAGGTTCGTGAAATTTATAAAAAACATGGTATTAACGAAGTATCTTTCGATCCAATCACAGCATATGCCAAGGGAGCAGCAGATCCACACCATGTAACAGATGATACAAAAGGAAAATATGGAGACTGTGTTATCCTTGATATCGGAGGATTTTACAAGAACTATGCATCTGATATGACAAGAACTGTATTTATCGGTGAAATTTCGGAAAGACAAAAAGAAATCTATGACATAGTTGTAGAAGCAAACTTAAGAGGTATAGCTGCTGCAAAACCTGGAAATAGAATGTGTGATGTAGACTTAGCAGCAAGAAATTACATTGAAGAAAAAGGATATGGAAAATACTTTACACATAGAACGGGACATTCTTGTGGTCTTGAAGATCATGAATTTGGTGATGTTTCTTCAGTAAATGAAGATATCATTAAACCAGGACAATGTTTCTCTGTTGAACCAGGAATTTATATCCCAGAAGAAGGAATCGGTGTTCGTATTGAAGACCTTGTTATTACAACTGAAGATGGATGCGAAGTATTAAATAAATATACAAAAGACGTAATTATTGTTCCTGAAGACAAATAGAGATAAGGAGATTGGTTATGAAGATTACTGAAGGCTATATGCCATATCTAGAATATAAAACTTACTATCGTATAGTGGGTGAATGCACAGGAAATAAGAAACCATTGGTTTTATTACATGGTGGACCGGGTTCTACACATAATTATTTCGAAGTACTTGATAAAGTTGCAGAAGATGGACGCGCGGTTATTATGTATGATCAATTGGGATGCGGATTATCAGCAACACCTTCTCGTCCTGATTTATGGTGTGCTAAGACTTGGATTGAAGAATTAATCGAGTTACGTAAACACTTAGGTTTGGATGAAATTCACTTGTTGGGACAATCATGGGGAGGAATGCAGGCAATTCAATACGCTTGTGAATATAAACCTGAAGGAATCAAGAGCTATATATTATCCAGTACTTTACCATCTGCTGCATTATGGGAAAAAGAACAGCGTCGAAGAATTGCATACCTTCCACAGGAAATGCAGGATGCCATTGAAAAAGCAGAAAAAGCTGGAGATTATTCGTCAAAAGAGTATCAGGAGGCAGAAGGAGAATTTATGCTTCGTCACTGTGCAGGTAAAGTAGGACCAAATGATCCAGAATGCTTAAGACGTCCAAAGGTTGCTGGAACAGAGTCTTATATAACTGCATGGGGTCAGAATGAGTTCAGCCCATCGGGTACATTAAAAAACTTTGATTTTATGAAAGAGATTGAAGATATTCAAGAACCTGCTTTAATCACTAGTGGTTTGCTTGATCTTTGTTCACCACTTGTTGCAAAAATAATGTATGACAAGATTCCAAATTCAGAATGGAAACTATTTGAATTCAGCCGCCATATGCCATTCGTAGAAGAGAATGATAAATATATAGAAGAGCTTATTAAATGGTTAAATAAAAACGACTAATCTATCATAGAACGATATGATTTTTACTTTAAGACACTACTTTTTTGGAGTAGTGTCTTTTTTATGAAAACCCTTTTTAATTTCATAAACTCCCATTACAAATAAGAATATTCCAAATATCCTTCTTAAAAAATCGGAGTTTAAATTGGAAGATATCTTAGATCCGATCACAGCTCCTATTATGCCGAATGATACTATAGGTAGTATAATTTTATATTCTACATTCTTATTCTTTATATGAAAGATGAGTGCAAATATAGTCATTGGAATAGATGCTAATAAGTTAACGCTTTGAGCCATCTTTTGATCTATAGAAGTTAAGAATAATAAAGAAGGTATAAGAATTGTTCCTCCACCTATACCCATACCACCTATAATCCCAGCCAAGAGCCCTATTAATATAAGCATTAAAACACCATCCTTAACGAAGCTATTATCATAAAAAATCCAAATATCAATCTAAGTTTTGGACCGGAAAATTTGTTTAAAAGTCTAGCTCCTATAATTCCTCCAATAGTAGCTCCAATGGCAACCTTATAGGTAACATTTAAATCAAATATTCCATTTTTTATGTATATAAATGAACTTGTAAGTGTAAAAAATATTATTATGCTAAGAGCAGTTGCATGGGATTTATGTTCTTCTATGTCTAGTATATTATTAAGGCTTGGAACTAATATACTTCCACCACCAGATCCAAATATACCATTTACAAATCCTGTTACAAAACCTATTAATATAGTTTTTATATTCATATTTTATCACCAGTATTATTTTTAACATAAACTAGAAAATATATTTATGATATAATTAACTTTATATGAAATAAATTAATAAATTTGACTATACTAAAAAATAGAATATGAAGGAAGGGGTAGTGAAATGTTGACAATGGAAGAAAAGATAGAAAAAACTGTAGATTGGTTAAGAGAACAAGTAAAAACATCTGGAACTAAAGGATTAGTAGTGGGGATTTCTGGAGGAATAGACTCAGCTCTTGTTGCTTGTTTGATTAAGAAGGCGTTTCCTGATAATTCATTAGGAGTTATAATGCCCATAAAAAGCAGTCCAAAGGATAGAGAAGATGCTTTAAAGGTTGTTGAGGCTTGCAAAATAAAATATTTAGATTTAGATTTAACTGAGGTTCAGTCTAAGTTATTTGATATAGTAGTTGATAATATGAAAGAAAAGGATATGTATAATGAAGATAATACTAGAATATCTGATGCTAATTTAAGAGCTAGAATAAGAATGAGTACTCTTTATACAGCAGCTAATAACTTAAACTATATGGTAGTTGGAACTGATAATGCAGCTGAGGTACATACAGGATACTTTACTAAGTATGGAGATGGAGGAGTAGATATACTTCCTATATCCAACTTAACAAAGAGAGAGGTTTATGAGTGGTCAGAAGTTTTAGGTGTTCCAGAATCAGTTTTAAATAGAGCTCCATCTGCAGGTCTTTGGGAAGGACAAACTGATGAAAATGAGATGGGAACAACTTATGATATGATAGATAAGGTAGTTAAGGGAGAAGAAGTTCCTGAAAAAGATAAAGCGATAATAGATAGATTACATAGTAGATCAGAGCATAAAAGAGTTATGCCACCAAAGCCTCCTGTATTCTAATACATTTACTAAAAGGAAAATTTGTGTTAAAATTACAGTGTTTAATGTTGAAATTTAAGGAGTGAGAAATATGGGACGTATAGGAAATATAATTAATAGAAAAGGTAAGCAAGATGCAAAAAGAGCTCAAATATTTACAAAATATGGACGACTTATAACTGTTGCAGCAAGACAAGGTGGAGCAGATCCTGAATATAATGCGGCTTTAAAAACAGCTATAGATAAAGCTAAAGCTAACAATATGCCTAATGATAATATAGATAGAGCTATTAAAAAAGGTGCAGGTGGAGCTGAAGGAGATAACTACGAGGCTGTTGTATACGAAGGATATGGACCAGGTGGAGTTGCAGTTATAGTAGAGGCTTTAACTGATAACAAGAACAGAACGGCTGGAAACATAAGATATTACTTTGATAAAAATGGTGGAAATCTAGGAACTTCAGGATGCGTTGGATTCATGTTTGATAGAAAAGGTCAGATAATGATAGGTAATGAAGGTGTAGATGAAGAAGAATTAATGGATGCAGCTTTAGAAGCTGGTGCTGAAGATTTTATAACTGAAGAAGATGGATTCGAAGTATTAACAGCTCCAGAAGATTTTAGTGCTGTAAGTGATGCATTAAAAGAAAAAGGATATGAGTTTATAGCAGCGGATGTTAAGATGCTTCCTCAAACTACTGCAAAGCTTGATGAGGAAGGCTTAGTTAAGTCTATGAATAAGATGATAGATATGATGGAAGATGATGATGATATTCAAGAAGTATTCCATAACTGGGAAATGGAAGAATAAAGTTGAAATTTTAATAGTTTCACGGATTGGAACATCACCTTTTTATATAGACATATATCAGATATGACTATATAGGAGGGTGATTTTTTTGTTTAATGAAGATTTAGTGAAAGAATTTATATTTGATTTAGAAATAAGAAAAATATTCAACAGAACAATTAAGACCTATAAAAAGAATACTATATTATTTTTTGAATTTTTTAAGCGATGAGTATCAAATAAAAGATATAGACGAAGTTACGAATCAACATATTAAAGGATATTTTTCATTTCTTATGATAAAGAGGACTATTAGAAAGCTATATCAAAAGTATTTTAAAGAATTTAAGAGGATGCTTTAATATGCTATATAGGAAGAGTATATACTAAAAAATCTTTTTGACAAGGCGCCATGACAGAGGCAAAAAAAAGTATTGATTAAGACTTGTTCAGAACTTTATACATTAAACTCAAATAAATAAATTTAGTTTAAGTGCCATAATAAATTACTTATACACGTCTTCATACTTTTTTATAGTACTTTTATTTTTAGTATCTATAGTAATATATTGATAACCTTGCTCTTCTCCTTTAAAAGTTATCGTTCCGACTGTTTTATTCCAATTTATACTATAGTTTATTCCTGGGAGTAAATCTGCTCCATCATTATTAATTTCTGTATCAAGTAGTTTTTGTTTTAATAAATCATTTTTAAATTTATAGTAAATATGTATTTCTTGTGGTCCAAAAAGAAAAGCATCTTCATAATTTATAATGATTTCGCATGATGATTGTACACAAAAAGAACTAGTTAAAAATTTTTCGGAAGAAGATAAAAGTAAAATATATATTACCGATAATAAAGCCAAAATTACAAGAAGTAAGAAACTGAATTTCATGTATTTTTTTATTATAAAGATCACCTCTTAATATTAAAAAATTTACATTCTAATAATTACTATAATATTATAGTATCTAATTAAAAATTGGTGCAGTTATTATCGAGTTTGTTAAATAAAAGATTCCTATTGTAGATATCATAAAAAGATATTTGGAATCACAAGGGATTTATTAGATTTAGGGTTGTTGTAATGAGCATGTTTATTGTAATTTTAAAAATTTTCTTTAGTTATGCTATATGTAATTTTCATATACTTCAACATCTTTCGATTTAATACTTTAATCTAGAGCGTTTTTCATAAATGTCTTTAATCATTATGTTAACCCACATTATTATATATATTATACCATAATGTGGAAATGGTATAGATACTGGTAACTCAATTTATTTGAATATACTATAGTCTATTCAAACAGATAGAGTTACAATGAAAGCATTGATGTTAGTATATACTTGGAATATAAATCCAGGAAGTAATGATGTGAAGAGGAGCAGAGGGATGCCAATTAGAGCATCTTTTTTTTATAATAAGGAAATTATATCAATTTTTAATTGTTCAAATATAGAAATAGGTAAATACTATAGTTAGTGTTGAAATTATTGAGATTGCTTAATTATAGAAAGGAAGTGTATCTAAATGCGTTTTTCAATAATTCATATCATAGTAGGAGCTTTAGTGTCATTATGGTCTATATATACTATTAAAAGAAGGATTTTATATGTTTCAAAAGGTAAAGTTGTTAAAGGGATTGTAAAAGATATCGACTTTAAGGTGAAATCACAACATCATATTGTAGAATTTACAGATATAGAAGATAATTGTAAAAAAAATATTATTGGTAGATTAGATTATGAATGCGACCTTTTTAGATATAATATTGGCGATGAAATTGATTTGATTTACTATAAAAATGGAACAAAAACAAAAATATTAATCAATTCACGGGCTTATCTTTATTATACAGAAATACCTTTTCTAATAGGTGGAATTTTATTTTTTTTATATGGTTTTATTGGATGGGATTAATGATTCTAAATCATATGGATCAAGTGGATGGCGACTATAATATCTTTTTTATGAATAACATTGCCTTATTTATGGTAGTATAAAAATCATATTTGGTTTGAATATGTTGGAGGTGAAAATCTTGTCTATACAAAAATGTTGTAATTGTTCTAAGTCATTAAGTTATAAGGATATTTTTTATTCTATTTGGGGTGGGTACAGGTCAATAGAATGTAATTATTGCAAAACTAAGCACTTTATTATTACATCGAATAAAATAGTATTTGGATTATTTCTATTTCCGTTTTTCTTTTATAAAGGCTCGTACAGAATCCTAGTTATTGTACTTTGGATTTGTTTAATAAGTTTAATATCCCCATTCTTTGTAAAATATAAAATAGACAAGAAGTAATCATATTTAACTAACCATGTCATAGTGGGTATGGTGGTATAGGATAAAATCTCAGAAATCTTTATATCTTAAATATGCTAGACGGTAGTCAGATTTACACTGTAACTGTAAAAAATTGTATTTATAGTTGTTATATTTTTTAAAAAAATAATGTATAATTATTACAATGGAAGAAAAAAGGTAAAAAGAGTAGCTAATATAAAAAAATTAGTAAAAAGGAAGGCGGCGGGGGGTTATTGAGAATAAAGAATAGAGCATACCAAATATTAGTTGTAATAATTGTAATACTGACGATGTTGGCAATGTCTAAATGGGCGAGATTAAATTTGGAAAAGCTCCAAGAATTAGACAAAATTAAAAATGAACAATCTTATTGATTTAAAACAGAAGCATAATGCTTCTGTTTTTTTATTGCCTGAGAGCCTTACAGATCTATTCTCATGTATAACTCTACATAAGGAAAATTTTATTTATATCTAAAGGTCATAGAGATAACTTATAAAAATTGAGAAAAATCATATAATTACAAAATATATAAATTTAAGACTTTCTTTGATAAATTTAGTAACAAATATGTAAAAAATATGTAAAAAATATGTAAAAAATGGTAAAATTGTAAGTGGGTATAAATATAAAATTGAGAAATTACATTTTTATAAGGAGGACAAATACATGGTTAAAAAATTAGAGGAATTATGTACCAAATTATATGAAATAACGAAAATAGAGGATATTGGATATCATCAAATAAGTAATGGAAAATTAAATCCTATTTATAAAATGAATACATCACAATTAAGTGCAGAAAAATGGAAAGAGGTACATTCACAAAAAACAGTATATGTTAAAAATGATCCTGTTTTAACTGAAATAGTAAGTACTAAAAAAGCAATTGTTATGTCGGATATAGATGATGCAGATGAAGTTACAAAAAATACATATTCTTTATTTGGAATAAATAGTATTTTTGTTATTCCATCAATAAAAAATGATGGAGTTGATGGTATTGTAGTTATAGCATCTATAGGTACGCCTCATAATTTTACTGATGAAGAAGTTTCACAATGCATAAAACTAGTTGATAAATATTTATAGTAATTACAAAATTAAATTAAAACAATATACACAATTTTTTAGGGGGTATATATATGAGAATTGCTGATGCTATGATGAAATATCTAGAGTTAAATGAGGTTGAATGTATTTTTGGAATAGCAGCAGGTACTACAAGTTCTATTGTAGATGCTATAATTGATACAAAAATACAACAGATAACAGTTAGACATGAAGGTGCAGCTTCTTACTGTGCAAATGCATATTCGGGAATGAGTAATAAATTAGGGGTATGTATGGTTGGAGGAATAGGAGCAGCTAATGCCCTAACAGGTATATATGCTGCTAAAAGAGATAAAAATCCTGTTTTAATAATTACTGGTGGAGTTCAAAGGGAACAGATGGGTAAAGGTGCAATTCAAGAACTAGATACAGAAACAATGTTTAGTGGTTGTACTAGATACAGTAAGATGGTTCAAAAGGAAGATGTTTTAAGTGAATTAAAAAAAGCTATAGAATTAGCACTTACTCCTCCATTTGCACCTGTACATATTTGTATACCTATGGATTTACAAAAATCAGAATTTACAGGAGAGCTACCATCAAAAGTAGATACAAGGTTTTTAGATATGGATTTATCACAATATAATGATTCTATAATCAAAGCTACTGATATAATAAATAAAGAAGAAAAAGGAATTATAATGGTTGGAAAGGGCGCTAGAGGGTTTTCTAAAGAAATAAAAGAGCTTAGTAAGCGTCTTCAATGGCCTATAATCACTACTCCACAGGCGAAAGGAGTTATACCAACTAATTTTGAGATTAATTTAGGTAATTATGGTTTTCAAAGCACAGATTTAGCATATGATTATGTGAAAAATGGACAAGCAACATGTTTATTAGTATTGGGTTCAAGCTTAGGAGAATCTGCTACTTTAAATTATAATCCTATGTTAGTAAAAAATAGAAAGGTCATTCATATAGATTGGGATTTTAAAGAATTGGGGAAAACATTTGAAACAGATGTGAAAATAAATTCTGATTTAAAAATGGCTTTATCTGATATATTAAAGATGGTTAATAAGAAAGAAGAAAAATTTGAAAGAAAATTACCTTTAAACAAGGTATATGAAAAAAATCATACAGGCTTATCTATTAGAGTATTTTTAGAAGAGATTATTAAAGTATTGCCTAAGGATACACAATATATATGTGATATAGGAGAATTTATGAATTTTGTATTTAAATACTTATCTATAGATGAGGAGTCAGATTTTGATATGAGTTTAAATTATGGAGCAATGGGATCTGGTGTGGGTTCGGCTGTGGGAGTTTCAATGGCAAAACCCAATAAACCAGTAGCTGTTATAGTAGGAGATGGATCATTTCTTATGAATGGAATGGAAATTATAACTGCTAAAGAATATAATAGACCTATAATTTATTTTGTAGTAAATAATGCTATGCTTTCGTATGTAGAGTATGGACACAAATTTATTTATGGAAGAACTTTGCCAGGTTTTAGGCAAGAAAGAATAGAATTAGCACAAATGACAAAAGCTATGGGAATAAATTCTATGAAAATTTCTTCGATAGAAGATGTTGTTAAGGTTAAGGAATTTATAACAGATTTAGATAGACCATATGTTATTGAATTAGTTACAGATGGAAGTGAAAGACCTGCTGTTGCAGACAGATTTAAGGCTCTTGCAAAAATAAATACAATTTAATAATATTAGTAAAACCAAGGGGTGGGTATAGACACTCTTTGGTTTTTTTGATTAAAGTAGAATTTATCCTTAATACCAAAAATGAGAGCCATTTTTAAGTTTGGAGCTAAAAAAGGTAAAGACTACAAATACCTGTAAGATATCTAACTATATCTTAATATTGGTTTAAAAAATCGGACCTATGGAAAAGCTTCCTATATAGAGGAGGCGACCTGAATATGATTAATGATAAAAAATTAAATATATTTATTAAAGGAATGGACTGTGCCATAGAAAGTATACAGACGTGCTTAGATGAATACGATGAGAATCTATCTGTAGAGCAAAAGAGATTATATAAAAGGATGATAGAAGGATATCAAGATACAAAATCCAACGTTGAGTATAAAATAAGTAATATGGATATTATAGGGTATAAAAAAGATAGATAAGATATTTTATCGCGTTAAATTAGATTTATAAACTGTTTGTCGAAATTATTTGGCGAGCAGTTTTTATTTTGAAAATATTTATAAAAAGAATCTTATTAAGGATGGATATTGTTAGAAAATAAGAAATTTTCAAAAAATATGTTGAAAAGTATAGAAAAATCTTAAATAATATTATATAATGTATTAAATTAAAATTTCGCATATAATTTTTGGGAAGAAATTTAATTAAAAAGGAGGTAAAAGTTATGATGGAAAAAAAATATGGTCTTTGGACCACGGTTGCCATGGTTATTGGTATAGTAATAGGGTCAGGAGTATTTTTTAAGGCAGATAACATTCTTATGGCTTCTGGAGGAAGTGTAAAAACAGCTTTAATTGCTTGGTTAGTTGGAGCGATTTCTATGGTTTTCGGAGCTTTAGTTTTTGCAGAGTGTTCGAATAGATTTGAAAGATCCAATGGAATAGTTGACTATGCTGAGAGTATAGTTTCAGAAAGATTTGCTTATTTAATAGGATGGTTTAATGCAATTATTTATTATCCAGCACTGGCTGCGGTACTAGCGTGGGTAGCTGCTAATTATACTGCTATTTTATTTAATCAAGAGGGTAACTTTGTATGGGTTATGTCTGCTATATATATGATAGGAATATATGCTATGAACTATTTATCTCCTATACTATCAGGAAAATTCCAAGTTGCTTCAACAGCAATTAAAGTAGTTCCTTTAATTGTTATAGCAATAGTTGGTATATTTCAAGGAGTTAATAATGGAATTTTAGTTGAGAATTTTGCTACAGCTACGAGTGCAGTAGGTGGATCAAATGGATTTGCAGCGGCTGTTCTTGCAACAGCATTTGCATATGAAGGATGGATTATTGCAACAACGATTAATGGTGAAATAAAGGATTCTAAAAAGACTCTTCCAAAGGCTCTTATATTTGGAAGTTTAGCTATAGTAGTTATATATATTTCATATTTCCTTGGTATAGTTGGAATTATTCCATCTGAGACTATTTTGGAACAAGGAGACAATGCTGTTAATCTTGCTGCTAGTGTTATATTTGGAAGTTTAGGAGCATCTGTTCTTACTACATTCATAATAGTATCTTGTTTAGGTACTCTTAATGGACTTATACTTGGGGGATCACGTGCTTTTTATTCATTAGCTATTCGTGGACAAGGTATAAAGCCGAAGATTTTTTCTAAAGTAGATAGTAAAACTAATATGCCTACTAATTCTGCTATGGCAAGTTTTGGATTAATTTGTGTATATTTAATAGTTTGGTATATGAATTTTGCAGGATTATTTCCTGGTGGAATGTTTATAGATGTTTCAGAATTACCGATAGCTTTAATCTATGCATTTTATATTGTTATTTATATTGCATTTATGATTAAGATGGATGACTTATCAACTATTAAAAGAATTGTTATTCCTATGCTTGCACTTATGGGTGCTGCAATAGTTGTATACGGTGGACTTTCTAAGGCTTCTGTAAAAGTTGATTTAGGTATTTCTGTTGTTGTATTCCTTTCAGGTTTATTATTTTACAGAAAAGAAGCAAATTAAAGATAATATAAAGTTAAACTTAATAAAATTAGTGATGCTAAAGACGATGATTTCTGTATCGAACAGGAATCATCTTTTTTTGATTATAGCTAGTAAAATGGAAATCAAAGAATAATTGTAAAAAAATGAAAAATATTATACAATGTCTAGTAATATTATAAATGAACGTAATAAAAAAAGGTATAAAAGTATTCCAATAAAAAATAAATATGAAGAAGATGTTATAAAAGTTTTAGATGAATTGATAAGTGTGAAAGATACAGATAATATTATTAAGAATTAAGTACAGAAACTATATTTAAAAGGGAGAGTTTTTATGGAACTAAATAAAAGAGAATTAGATTTAATATCGCTTAGTTTGTTTAGATTAACAATAGAAAAGAAAGCATTGTTAGGTGATAGAAATGATAAAGATATGATTGAAATGATAGAAGAATTAGAAAAATTAAGTTCTAAAATTGATACTAAAAGACTATTGAAATAAAAATTATTAAAAACATAATATTCAAAAATTTGCTAATTAATTCTAAATTTTGTATAATGATACAAAATGTATAAAAAGGGGGATTGGTTAGTGTGAAAAAAACATGTATATTAATCTTGTTATTATTAATAATATCTTCTCCATTAAATATTAATGCTCAGGAAAAGAGGGTAAGTGTAGAAATTCCAAAGTTTGATGTTACTATTAATGGAGTTAAGGTTGACAATGTACATAGTAAGTATCCTTTTATAGTTTATAACTATGTAACTTATGTTCCTATGACATGGGATTGTAGCAAGGCTTTAGGCTTACAAACATCATGGAGTGAAACAGAAGGTATAAAGATTTTAAAGACTAATGAAACTGACGAAATAAAAATGGATACAACAGGAAATAATTTGTTAGATGCAAAATACCTTGCTATAATACCTGAATTTAATATAGAGGTTAATGGTAAAAAAATAGATAATTCAAAGGAAGAATATCCTATACTTAATTTTAGGTATGTAACATATTTTCCTCTAACTTGGAGATTTGTTGTGGATGAATTTGGATTAAAATCTGATTGGGATGAGCAAAAGGGTCTTAGCATAAGTAATGATGTAAGTGCAATAGAGTTTAATGATAAAGGTTTGGAAAAAGGTGTAAGGGAAAATATAAATAAGGCTACAGGGGATATATTTGAAAGTGATGTTAGAAATATTAAAGAGCTTACATTAAGTGATTATGATATTAAAGATTTAAGTGGATTATCTAAATTTGCGAATTTAGAAAAGCTTTATTTGGATAATAATTATATAGAAAATATAGATGAAATTAAATCTCTTACTTCTTTGAAGGTCTTGTATCTTCAAAGAAACAAGATAGAGGATATAAAACCGTTAAAAAATCTTATTAATCTAGAGGAGTTGTCCTTGAATGGAAATAAGATTGAAAAAATAGGCTCTTTATCAGGTTTGACTAATCTTAAAAAGCTGTATTTAGCTGAGAATGATATAAGTGATGTAGATTCTTTAAAATCATTAGTTAATTTAAATGAGTTATATCTTCAAAGAAATAGTATACAAAATATATATAGTTTGAGTAATTTAATTAACTTACAGGAACTTTCTTTAAATGGGAATGAAGTTAGTGACATTAAGCCATTAGCTAATCTTACTAACTTGAAAGGCCTATATATAGTTGAAAATAAAATAGAAGATATAGAGTGTTTGAAAGGATTAAAAAATATTAAAAGTTTGTATATGAAGTATGGAAATGATATAAAGGATTATGATCCTGTTAAAACTTACTATGAAAATATAGAGAGTAAAGACTTTGATTTAGAATAAAATAAAAATTAATTGAAAATAATATAGATAATAAAAAAGTCTTTCTTTAAATATTTTTTCTTTAAATGTAGACTTTTTTGAAACTTATAACGAAAATTATACTTATTCATAATTTGAAGATGAATAATTTGAAGATGATTATAATTTACTGTTCGTTATAAAAAATGAGAGTTTAAGAGTAAACTCTCATTTTTTGATTGGAGGATAAGGTATGAATATTATATCTGTGTGGAGTGAAGTTCTTAGAAATAGTAATAACTTAAAAGAAAATATAAAAAATATAGATATCAAACAAGAAAATTTAGATGATCTAATAAAATATAGCGAAGCGTATTTTGATAATGCTAAAAATTTCAAAAGGTTAATATCTGACAAAAATCATAGTACCACGTATAGAATATATAACGCATATTTAGAAGCTAATATAGGTATTGTAGGTAATGAACTTATGAATCTTAAAGAAAAAAATATAGATGCGTATAATATTTTGATTAACAGTATAGAGGATATTGATATAAAAGAATTAGTATATTACAAAGAAAAACTTATAGAGGATTATACACCTTATGATATTCATGTACTAAGTGGTAAAGAGGATGAAGAGTATAATGGGTGGTACTAAGTTTTTAAATCATTTCAAATGTAGCATTTACTTGAGCAGAAACTTCTATAAGTCCACTTTGAATAGGCGGCGCACCATTTGTAGCCGCATAAGTTTTAGGATATACTTGAGCTTGACCAAATGATGTTTCTTTTATGCTTGAAGGTATATTGTTAACTTTTGTATTTAATGAATTTGCTATATTATTAGCTTTTTTTACAGAGTCTTTAACTGCTAAATCCAAAGCCTTATCATAATAGTATTTTTCATTAGATAGGCCAAATGTTACTCCTCCCTCTATATTTGCACCATTTCTAATTGCTACGTCATAAACTTCTCCTACTTGATCTATATCTTTGACGGTTACTTGAAGTACATGTCTTACCTCATAATTTCTAAATTTTTGTTTTCCATTTATATAGTCGTAGTTGGTTCTTACTGAATAATTTATAGTTTGAATGTCCTCGTCTTCTATTCCTATGTCGTTTAAACCTTTGATTACGTTGTTTGATAGCTTACTATTCTCAGCTTGTGCTTTTTCAAGGTCTTTATCTTGAGTTACAACTCCTACTGTTACTGTTGCCATATCTGGTGGTACTTGTATAGATCCTGTTCCTACAACTGATATTGTTCCGTCGTTATTAGGTTTTTTATCGTCATTTCTATTCATTGTAGGTCTTTTTGTGTATGAAGGTACATACGGAATCATTGTAATCCCCCTCTAAAAAAATTTGTAATGAATACTATTATTATATGAATAATTATTAAGTATTGTGAATGAGTTTTTTGTATTAATTGTACTAATTGGAATTTATATTCATGTTATATCTTGTGATTTTGTTATAGAATAGATGTATTACATAAAGAAATGAAACTTTTTTGATTAAAAGCCGTCTAATAAGTACAAGGGGCTTTTAAGTTTAAGGAGGGTAGGCTTTGGATTTAAATGAAAATAAATTAATTAAAAAATGTATTGAGGGGGATATTGATGCGTTTGAAATACTTATAGATAAATATAAGCAGACTGCATACAATATAGCCTTGGGAATCGTAAAAAACCCTGATGATGCTATGGATATGTCTCAAGAAGCCTTGATTAAGGTATACAGGTATATTAAGAATTTTAATCAGAAATCTTCTTTTTCAACTTGGCTGTATAGGATAGTAATGAATACATGTCTTGATTATATTAAGAAGAATGAAAAAAATAAAATTGTACCAATAAATGAAGAGATTATAAATAATGAAGATAGCTGTATGGGAAGTAATCCAGAACAAATATTAGATAAAAAAATAGAGACTCAACAAATACGGGATGCAATAGATAAATTATCACCTATTCAAAAAAATGCAATTATATTAAGAGATATACAAGGTTTTAGTTATGAAGAAATAGCTAATATAACAGAGTGTTCACTTGGAACTGTTAAATCAAGGATTAAGCGAGGTCGGGAAAATCTAAAAATGATATTAAAAGAAAGTATGAAGGAAGAAAATGTTATATAAAGGAAAGGAGATATAATATGAACTGTGATAAATTTAGAGAAAATATTTCTTATTACATAGATGATATTTTAGATGATAATGATAAGCGTGAATTTGAAGATCATATGAAAAGTTGTGAACAGTGCAGATGTGAGTATGAGCAAATGCTTATTTTGATAGATAGTTTAAATAGTGTTGAGCAGGTTCCTCTGCCTGATAATTACGATGAAACATTAAGAAAAAAATTAAACAATGAAAAAGTTAAAGCGAAGAAAAAATGGAGTAAATATATGTATATTGCTGCATCTTTGGCTATAGTACTTTTTAGTTCACAAAATATTGATAAGTTGAAAACTTTAGATGTTCAAGAAAATCCTAACATAGAGGTTAGCGAATATTCTAATCAAGAAGACGTACAGCAAAATACTATTCAAAATAACGATAAAGTAAATACTGAAGGGGATAATAGTACTGAGGAAATGAAAAGAGTAGCTGCAGTATCTGATAAAACTAATATAAGTGTACCTGATAAAAAAGAAGTTGCATCCACTTATAATATGAAACCTATTAATGATGATGAACCATCTGTTGATGAACCTTCTGTTCAGAATATAGAAACTGTTCAAAAAGAACAAGATGATAATAATATAATGAATATACAAATGTCTTCGGATGAACCTTTAAAACAAAAAACTAGAAGTATAAATCAATTCAATTCACTTAATGAACATCAGAAGAATGTTAAGGTAGGAGATAATTTTGATATTATACTTGAAAATCCAAAGGGAACTAGTTATTCTATGGTATGTAATGATGAAGATAGTTTGATAGAGTTTATGTCACAGAGTGTTTCTGAAAATGAAGAAGTATATTCGTATACATGGAAGTTTAAAGCGATTAAAGAAGGTAAGATTAAGATAAGTTATATACTACATGATAAGACTGATAAAAATAAGGTTTATAATAAGGTTGTATATGAGATAAATATACAGAAATAAACGAATTTATACTATAGCTTTGATTTGATAATTATTAAATAGAATGGGCTGTCTCAAAATAGAACGTAATTTCTAGATCGAGACAGCTTCTTTTTTATTTTGTAATAAATATTAATTTGATTATTTATGCATTAATTGGTAATTAAAAAAAGAATATGTTATCATAATGCTGTGTGGATGAAAATGGAAAATAAAAACAAGGGAGGGATTTAGGTGAAAAACAAAAAAGCATTTTTAATATTCTTTATATTTACTTTTGTATTAATTAGTTTTGCAAATTCATATGCTGATTCTAATATTTCAAAAGATGAGGCAAAACAAATAGCAGTTAAATTTATTAAAGAAAATTTTAATATTCAAATTGATGATGAAAAATTTGAAACTAAAATCAGAACTATTGATAACAAATATAATGAAAAATCAATGTGGGATATTAATTGGTATAGTGAAAAAGATATAGATATTGATGTCAGGGTAGATGCAAATAGTGGAAAAGTAATATGGGTTGATAAATATAATCACAGTGATAAATCAGCTCGTATAGCAAAAATTACAAAAAAAGAAGCAAAAAAAATAGCAGAAGATTTTTTAAAAAAAATAAATCCAAATGAATTTAAAGAAATAAGGTTTTTAGATACTTATGAATATGACTATAAAGACCCTGTAAGAAACTATGATTTTACATATTTAAGAAGAATAAATGGAATAGATTATATTAATAATGAAATAAGTGTAGAAGTAGATGGAACAACAGGAAATATTAATTCATATAGAAAAGATTGGGAAGAAAATTTAAATTTACCAGAGTATAAAGATATAATAGAAAGCAATAAAGCAAAAGAAATATTAAAAAAAGATACTAATATGACTATTGTGTATACATCTTTTGATAGATTTGATAAGGAAAATGTAATGATTTTATATAAACCTAATTACGACAGACCTAGTAATTTAAGAGCGAGAATGGTTGATGCAAAAAAAGGAATAGCTATTGATTATAATGGAAATGAAAAAATAGAAAACTTAAAAACAAAGGATATAATTAAAAAAGAAAAAGAAAAAATATTAAATAGTTCTAAAAATATAGGAAAACTCAGCAAAGAAATAAACAAAAATGAAGCAGAAATTGCAATAAAGCAAAAGCTAAAAGAATCATTAAATAAAGATTTTGAGTTGGAATCTTTAATGTATATAGAAGATGAAAATAATTATAGAACAAATGGAAAAAAAGCATGGCAGGCTCATTTTAGTAAAAATGATTCTGATGAAACTTATGGTGAAGGTAAAATAATAATGGATGCTCTTACTAAAGAGGTTATATATTTGGATTTATATCATTTTGAAGAAGGTAGAAATATTAATCCAAAATTAACTTGGGAAGAAGGGTATGATAAAGCAGTAGATATAATAAAGAATTATTATCCTAATAAAATAATGGATATAGATACAAAACAAAGCTATGTAGAAACTTATTTTTATGATGAAAATAAAGCATATCCTTTAGAATATGAATATAAATTTTACAGATTAGTAAATGGAATAAAATATGAAGATAATAGTATATGTGTTAATATAAATGCTAAAACTGGAGAAATAAATGGTATAGAATATAATTGGAATGAAGATATTAATTTTTCAAGTAATGAAAAATTAATAGATAAAGATAAAGCTAAGGACATATATTTTGATAATCATAATATTAAACTTAAGTATGAAAGAATTAGGTATGATAAAAAGATAGGAGATAAAGGAGAAGTCACTTTATTATATGATTTAGAACCTTTAAAAGGAAAATATGATTTTTATAGTTTAGATGCAGTTAGTGGGAAATTTATAGATTATGATGGAAATGAAATAATTAAAGAAGAGAATAATTACAAGGATAAAATAAAAGGACATTGGGCAGAGAAAGAACTTAGTATACTTAATGATAGTGGTATAATAGACCTTAAGGATTTTGAAGACAATAAAGAAATTACAAAAATGGATGCAGTAAAAATGCTTGTAAATTCAAGAGGATATTATCCAAATTATTCAGATGAAAATATTGAACTTAAATTTAAAGATATATCAAAGGAAAGTGAGGACTATTATTATATACAATTAGCTGTAGAATATAATTTAATAGAAAACAAAGAAGAAAACTTTAATCTAAATAGTAAATTAACTAGAGAAGAAATGACTAAAATGATTGTAAAGCTTATAGATAAAGATAAAATGGCAAATATGAAAGGTATATATTCACTTGGATTCAAAGATGAACAAAATATAGAAGAAGATTATAAAGGATATGTAGCTGCGTGCAAAGGTCTTGGAATAATTACGGGAAATGATGGGAACTTTAGACCAAAAGATAATGCAACTATGATTGAAATGGCTATATCTATTTATAAGGCTCTTTCAAATACAAATATAAGATAAGTTTTTAGTCTCAATATTGTTATTAAGCAATATTGGCGGCTTTTATTTTTTATATATTAACCTGAAAAAACATCTAAATTTCAATAGATATCTATTGAAATTTAGATGTTTTTAAAATTATTTTTTAATTTGCTTATCTATTAATCCAGTGGCGTGACCCATAGGACATACTTGACACCAACTTCTTGGTTTAAATACTACACCCATTATAATACCAACTGCAAGAGAAGCCATCATAAATCTAAAAATTGAAAAACCTATTTTTCTTATATCGGGACCTGCATGTATTAAAGATATAGTAAGCATTATAAACATTAAGCTAAGTAATATATTTTTTACAGTTTTACTTTTAAAAGATTTAGGTAAATTGTTTTTAAGACTTATATTATTTAAAAATTTACCTAATAATGATCCTCGAGGACAGTAGTGAGAACAATGAACTTTACCTCTTCCTTTAATAGCATGGTACATTGGGACTGTCATGCAGATAAATCCTAAAATTCCAAATCTAATATCCAAAATTGATAATGTAATAAATAAAATCATAAAAATCCATGACCAATTCATATGTGATTTTTTATTTCTATTATTATTTTTTTTCATTATAAAACCTCCTTAAAATTCAATCATCATTATATCTATATATTACGATATATAAATGGAAGTGTCAACGATTATTTTCGAATATTTATATATTACGATTGAAAGATATAATTCTTTTGATATCTCATATAAGATAAAATAAATCACCCATTATAAATCATAACTATATACTATATATGAGCAACTTAATTTAAGTAATTAAGTATAAGAGGTGATGTAATGGAGTATATACAATCTAAAAAGTATGATTTTGAAGATGTAAATGGAATGACTTTGAAACAATTAAATCAACACTATAAGCTTTATGAGGGGTATGTTAATAAAGTTAATGAAATATGGACTATATTAAATGAGAACAAATTATATGAAAATCCTAATCCTACATTAAGTGATACGAGAAGTTTGATGCTGGGCCAAAGCTATGCTGTTGATGGAGTTAAGCTTCATGAATTGTATTTTTCTAATTTAGGCGGTGGAAATAATATGCCTTATGGAGATATACTTAATGAAATACAAAAAAAATATGGATCATATGAGTTTTTTAAAGAAAGATTTAAAAATATAGGGTTGTCTATGAGAGGGTGGGTAGTTTTATCTATTGATCCTTTAGATAATAACCTTCATATATATGGCCTTGATGCACATGATGTAGGGACTGTTCTAATGTCGTATCCACTTTTGGTTATGGATGTATATGAACATGCGTATATGATTGATTTTGGGATAGATAGAAAAAAATATATAGATGTTTTTATTGAAAATATAAATTGGGATATAGTAAATGAGAGATTGAGTAATTATAAAAAAACTAATAGAGATTTCCCTAGAAAATATAGATGTATTTCAGATAAAATTAATATAAAAAAAACGTATGGTTGGGCTAATTATTGCAAAGACTAAAAAAACTATGATTTCTAATCATAGTTTTTTTAGTCTTTGTTTTATGTTAACATAGAAAATAACGTATTCTTACAAAAAATAAATAATTTAGAAAAAATAAGCTAAAGAGGAGAAGGTAACATGGATGAGAAACAAAAATTTATGGGAAGCTATCCTATAAATAAACTTTTATTAAAATTTTCTATACCGGCTATAATAGGTATGCTTGTTATGGCCTTATATAATATAGCGGATGGTATATTTATAGGTAAGGGAGTAGGAGCTTTAGCTTTAGGTGGAGTTACTATTGCTATGCCTATTATGTTGGTTATGATGGCGATAGCTTTAATGGTTGGAGTTGGAGCAGCATCAGCTATTTCAAGAAAAATAGGAGAAGGAAATATAGAAAGTGCAGAAAAAGTGCTTGGAGAGGCTGTATCTCTTAATTTAATAGTAAACTTTCTATTTACTATTATTCTATTTGCCTTTATGGATCAAATACTTATAATATGTGGTGCTACACCAAGTATATTACCTTATGCTAAGGAATATATGAATGTAATAGCATTTGGGATATTGATTAATAGTTTTGCTATGTCTACAAATCATCCTATAAGAGCTGAAGGAAATGCTAAAGTAGCTATGATAACTATGGTTATTGGAGCTATTGTAAATATAGTACTTGATTATATATTTATATTTATATTTAGAATGGGAGTTACTGGAGCAGCTCTTGCTACTATAATAGCTCAGTCATGTAGTGCTATTTGGATTCTTATGTATTATTTGAAAGGTAATAGTATACTGAAAATAAGAAAGTCTAATATGAAGTTCACAATAGAGAACGTAAGAGAAATTGTAACTGTTGGGATGGCTACATTCTTTAGACAAATATCAGGAAGTTTATTGATGATTATAGTAAATAAGACATTAGTGGCTTATGGAAATGATTATTATGTTGTTGCACTTGGCATAATAAATAGAGTAATGATGTTTATGTTCATGCCTATGTATGGTATAGTTCAGGGATTTCAGCCTATAGCAGGGTTTAATTATGGGGCTAAAAAAATTAAGAGGGTTCAAGAAAGTCTAAAATATGCAAATGTATATGCAACAATATTAAGTGTTATTGGATTTTTAATAGCACTGATATTTCCAACTCAAGTTATGAAGATATTTACGAATGATCAAACTACTATAGATATAGGTGTAGAGGCGCTTTCTATGATGATTTGGGGTCTTCCTGTTGTTGGAATTCAGACTATAGGAGCTAGTTTATTTCAAGCTATAGGTAAGGGAACTGAGTCGGTTATTCTTACTATGTCAAGACAAATACTTCTTTTAATACCCTTAGTTATTATACTTCCTAATTTTATGGGAGTTCATGGTGTTTTTTACTCATATCCTATATCTGATATAGGTTCATTTTTAATTACATTGGTATTAGTGGCAAAAGAAAATATAGCTTTAAAAAACTATAGAATACAAGAAGAATTTTAATATATGCATAAATGTAACTTATGTTACATAAAAAAAGATTTAAAAAAACTATAATATGGGTATAATAAAAAATATAGTTTATATGCATAAATAGAGGTGAGAATAATGGGAGCACATTTTGGGAATTTACAAAAGATAAAAGATGGAAAGAGGACGTTTTCTATAACACCTCATATACCTGGTGGTTTTATAACTGCAGATACAATGATAAAAATAGCAGATACTGCTAAGAAATATAAGGGAATACTTAAGATAACATCTGGTCAGAGAATAATGATAACTAATTTAAAAGAAGAAGATCTAATCAGTATATGGAAAGATTTAGACATGGATCCAGCTGTTAAGAATCAGTATTCAATAAAAAATGTAGAGATGTGTCCAGCTGGTTTTTGTAAAAGATCTAAAGAAAACACTATAAGAATAGGTATGAAGATAAGTAAAAACTTTCATGGAAAGGAAATGCCAAATAGAACTAAAATAGGCGTTGCAGGATGCAGAAATGCATGTACAAGCGTATATGCAAAAGATTTAGGTGTAATAGCTACTAAAGAAGGATTTATTATATCAGCAGGTGGAAGTGCTGGATTTCATCAGAGAATGTCAGATATAATAGCTGAGAAGTTAAGTGAAGAAGATGCATATAGATTAGTAGAGATTATACTTGACTATTACAATGATAATGCTTTGATGGGTGAAAAGTTAGGATTTTTTATAGATAGAATAGGTATAGAAAAATTTAAAAAGGATGTAGTTGAAAAATTATAAATATATGGTAATATTATAATTAGATAAAATGTAATATTAGTAAGTAGACAAAATTAAGGAGGTAATTTATTATGAAAATAACTAAAGATATGTTAATAGGAGAGCTTTTAAGAATAAACCCTAATGCAGCACCTATACTTATGGGATTTGGAATGGGATGCATAGGATGCCCATCTGCTCAAATGGAAAGTTTAGAAGAAGCTGCTGCTGTTCATGGTATAAATGTAGATGAATTAATTAAAAAGTTAAATGAAGGATTAGAATAAATATTAATTTTTGGATAAAAATTGTATAAATTAATATCTAATGGATAAAATAACCTCTAAAAGGAGGTTATTTTTATGTTTGAGAAAAAAAGATCTTCTAAAATTCCTATTTTGCTTATTGCTATATTAACCCTTGTAGGAGGGTTTTATATGGGAAAAATGCTTGAAGAAGAAGATAGAAATACACCTGTTACTAAAACTGTACAGGCTGAAGAAGAAAAGAAAGTTGAAATTGAAGCTGTCAACAAAAAAGACGAGATTTTAGTAGACAAAGATGCTGTTCTTAAAATAACTACTAAGTATGATAAGTGTGAACACGTAGAAACCACAGAAAATCCTGTTTCAAAAGACATTATTGGATTAAGTGAGAAAGAATTTAAAGAATATATGAAGAAAAATTATTCTAAATTTAGATTGCTAAGCTTTAAATCTAAGGAAATTAATTTGTTAAAGGAAATAGATAGTTATTGCGATAAGCATTATGAAATAGGTGAGGATAATGGATATATCATCATATACAAATACGATGAAAAAGGAAATAAAAATGTAGTAGAAAAAACAGAATTTTCAATAACGGCACTTCCTTCTATAGATCAAGAACAGATAAAATCAGGTCTTATATTAAATTCTCTAGAGGAACTAAATGAAAGACTTGAGGATTTTGGAAGTTAAAATAAAACCTATGATATTCACTATTGGATATCATAGGTTTTATTATTTTCAAAAGTATTATATAATTATGTAGAATATATGTTTGGGAGATGAAGATATGATTGTACTGGGAATTGATCCGGGGATTGCTATACTTGGATATGGTATTATAGAATATAGAGGAAATAATTTTAAGGTTATAGATTACGGATCTATACAGACATCTTCTAAGTTAGATGTGTTTAAAAGACTTGAAAAGATATATGCAGGGCTAGATTTACTTATTAAAAAATACAATGTAGATGAAATTGGAATAGAGGAGTTGTTTTTTAATAAAAATGTAAAAACAGCTATAACGGTAGCACAGGCTAGAGGGGTTGCTATGCTTGCTTGTGCTCATAATAATAAAAAAACATATGAATACACTCCTTTGCAGGTAAAACAAGGAGTAGTAGGTTATGGAAGAGCACAAAAGGCTCAAGTCCAAAGTATGGTTAAGTCTCTTCTTAATTTGAGAGAAGTTCCAAAGCCCGATGATGTGGCAGATGCGCTTGCTGTTGCTATATGTCATTGCCATTCCAACAGACTTGAAAAAATAATAGAACGATAGGGAGGATATTATGTATCAGTATATAAAAGGTATTGTGGAAGAGGTTAATATTGATTTTATAGTTGTAGAGTGCAATGGAATTGGTTATAGAATAAATACATCTCAAAACACTATATATCAGGTTAAAAAAGGTGATGAAATAAAGATATACACAAAGCTTATAGTTAGAGAAGATGATATGAGTATATGTGGTTTTAAAACTCAGGAAGAACTTAAAATGTTTGAACTTTTAAATTCTGTTTCAAAAATAGGTCCTAAGGTAGCTCTGTCAATATTATCATTTGCAGAACCTAGAAGATTAGGAGCTTTTATATTGAGTGAAGATATAGCGTCTTTATCTAAGGCACCTGGGGTTGGAAAGAAAACGGCTGAGAGAATGATACTTGAACTTAAAGATAAGATAGACAAGCATAATGTTGATTTTGAACAAACATTATTGACTTCATCTAACAAAAATGTACTTGAAATGGATGAAGCTGTACAAGCATTAGTTGCACTTGGATATTCTTTAGCTGAGGCGAAAGATGCCGCTAATAAGTGTAAAAAAGAATGTTGTGATACTGAAGGGCTTATCAAGAAGTGTCTTATGTATCTGATGAAGTAAAAATTCGCTTTATGCTAACGCATAGCTCATATCGCCAACGAGTCCTACGGGCTCCGTTGCTTAAAATAGTTGATACTGTAGTTGTTTATGCAATGTCATTCATAGAGCGAAAATTATATGATTTCCCATAGAATAAAGAAGGAGGGATTAGATGTTTAGCGAAGAGGATAGAATTATAACTTCTGGTATGAAAAGCGAAGATGTTGATATAGAGAGTAGTTTAAGACCTAAAAGTCTTGATGATTATCTAGGACAAGAAAAGACTAAGGAAAAGCTTAAGATATTTATAGAGGCAGCTAAGAATAGAGGGGAACAGTTGGATCATGTTTTATTATATGGACCACCAGGGCTTGGTAAGACGACTCTTTCTACTATAATATCTAATGAGATGGGAGTTAATATAAGAATAACCTCAGGTCCTGCTATTGAGAGAGCTGGAGATTTGGCAGCTATACTTACTAATTTAAATGAAAATGATGTTTTGTTCATAGATGAAATACATAGAATAAATAGAAGTGTTGAGGAAGTATTGTATCCTGCAATGGAAGATTTTTGTCTTGATATAATTATTGGAAAAGGTCCATCTGCAAGGTCTATAAGACTTGATCTTACAAAATTCACATTGATAGGAGCTACTACAAGAGCTGGGATGCTTACATCTCCTTTAAGAGATAGGTTTGGAGTTATATGTAAGCTTGATTTATATAATGTAGATGAGCTTGCTAGTATAGTTAAAAGGTCAGCAGGTATACTGGGGTGTGATATAGATGAGAGAGCTGCTATTGAAATTGGGAAAAGATCAAGAGGAACACCTAGAATCGCAAATAGGTTGTTAAAGAGGGTTAGAGATTACGCACAAGTTAAAGGAAATGGTATGATAACTGAGGAAATAACAAATCTTGCTCTTGAGATGTTAGAGATTGATTCTTTAGGCCTTGATTATGTAGATAAAAAACTTATGATGGATATAATTCAAAAATTTTCAGGAGGACCTGTAGGTCTTGATACTCTTGCAGCATCAATAGGCGAGGATAGAAATACTATAGAAGATGTTTATGAACCTTACTTAATACAATTAGGATTCATAGATAGAAAGCCTAGAGGTAGGGTTGCAACTGTTAATGCTTATAAGCATTTTAATATTCCTTATGAAAAGTAATTATTAAATTTATATATTATGGGGGGCTATAATGTGGAAATATAGGTCTAAATTTGTTAATATAGTTATTGTGTGTTTTATATTTAATTTATTTGTAATAGATTCTTTTGCAAGTGTTAATGTGCCTGAATATTTAAAAATAGGACTGGAGTACGGTAGTTCTGCATTACCAAAGGTTGATTTAAGCTCTGATGATGGGTTTGATATTGGAGTTTTAGAAGATGGCAGCATAGAAAAATTTATTGAGATTAATGAGAATAGATTGACGGCAAAAAATGAAGAGTCTATATATTATATAAAAATAGAACAAGATTATGATGATATACAAGATGCTTTAAATATTAAACAGAATTTATCAGATGAAAATATAGATTCTTTTGTATTCTACGATGGAAACTTTAAAGTATATATAGGTAGTTATTTAGATCAGGACGATGCACAAAATTATAAAGATGAAATATCAGATGATTTATCGGATTTTAATCTTGAGGTTGTTAGTTCAGATTATAACTTTGTTCAAATTATGGACGGAGATGATATAATTTTTATGTATGACTCCAATGAAGATGTATGTATATCTTCTAAAGATGGAATAATGGGTATTAAGGGTAAGAAATATAGAGGCAGTGTTTTATTTAAGAGAAGTAACAATAATAATATGACTGTTATAAATAGAGTCGGCCTTGATGAATACTTATACGGCGTAGTACCAAGAGAAATGTCTGGTGGATGGCCTATAGAAGCTCTTAAAGCTCAATCTATAGCTGCAAGGAATTATGCTATAATGAATATGGGGAAATATAAAAAATATGGTTTTGATTTGACTGATGATACATTTTCTCAGGTATATGGTGGGTATGGTTCAGAACATCCAAATAGTAATAGGGCAGTAGATGGAACTAGAGGACAGATAATGGTGTATAATGGCAAAATTGTAGATGCGCTATATCATTCTAACAGTGGTGGTAAAACAGAAGATTCTGAAAACGTATGGTCTAATAAGGTACCTTACTTAAGAGGGGTTGAGGATAGTTATTCATTAGGATACCCTAATGATAATTGGACTGTCAGTATGACTAAAGAGGATATTAAAAATAAATTATCAAAAAACAAGGTAGATATAGGTACGATTACTGATGTGAAAATAGAAGAATTATCTGAAAATGATAGGGTTATAAAAATTAAATTTATAGGAACAGATGGAGAAAAAGAGTATACTAAAGATTCTACAAGAACTATTCTAGGTCTTAAAAGTAATTATTATGATATAGTAAAGGCTCAAGGCTCGGGTGGATCTGAGATATTTTATATTTATTCGACTGATGGGAATGATGAAAGAAGTGATTTAAGCAATGTATATGCCATTACTAGTGATGGAATTAAAGATATAAGTAGTAATACTAATATTTATTTAATAGGCAATAATGAAACTACGCAATTAAATTTAGGTGGTGCTATTTCAGATAAGTATGCAATTAATGGACATGGGTGGGGCCATGGGCTTGGAATGAGTCAATATGGAGCCAAAGAAATGGCAAAACAAGGATTTTCATATGAAGATATATTAAAGCATTATTATAAAGGAATAGAAATACAAAAGTAGAAAGGACGTTTAATTTGAAAACTAGCGATTTTAATTTTGATTTACCAGAAGAGTTAATAGCTCAAGTTCCTCTTCAAAAAAGAGACGAATCAAGACTTATGCTACTAAATAAAGAAACAGGAGATGTAGAGCATAAAGTTTTTAAAAATATGATAGATTATTTAAATGAAGGGGATTGCCTAGTACTTAATAATACAAGGGTTCTTCCAGCAAGACTTATAGGAGAAAAATTAGAGACTAAAGGTAAAATTGAATTTTTACTTTTAAAGAGAATAGAATTAGATACATGGCAGGTTCTTGTAAAACCTGGTAAAAGAGCAAAAATAGGAACTAAATTTTCATTTGGAGACAAGCTTATAGCTACAGTTATGGATATAGCAGAAGAGGGATCTAGAATAGTTAAGTTTGAATATGATGGAGTATTTGAAGAAATTTTAGATGAACTTGGAAGTATGCCACTTCCCCCTTATATAACAGAAAAATTAGAGGATAGAGAAAGATATCAAACGGTTTATTCAAAACATGATGGGTCAGCAGCAGCACCTACGGCAGGACTTCATTTTACAGAGGAATTACTACAAAAGATAAAAGATAAAGGTGTGGAAATTGCATATGTAACTTTACACGTAGGACTTGGAACATTTAGACCTGTAAAAGTTGACAATGTACTAGACCATAAAATGCACAGTGAATTTTATATGATAGATAAAGAACAAGCTGATAAAATAAACAAATGCAAGCAAAATGGAGGAAGAGTAATACCGGTTGGGACTACTAGCTGTAGAACACTTGAATCTGTTGCAAATGAAAATGGATTATTGCAAGAACAAAGTGGATGGACAGAGATATTTATATACCCAGGATATGAATTTAAAATAGTAGATGCTCTTATAACTAATTTTCATCTTCCAGAATCAACTCTTATAATGCTTGTTGGTGCTTTAACAGGAAAAGAAAATATATTAAATGCATACAAAGTAGCTGTAGAGGAGAAATATAGATTCTTTAGCTTTGGAGATGCAATGTTCGTGAAATAATGATTTGAGGTGATACAGTGGATAAAAAGTCAGTAAAGAGAAGAGTGTTAAAAGTTAGCCATGTTTTTGAGATTATATTAGCCTTGATAATATTAGTAAAAGTATTGTTAGGTGCTATAGATTTATCTAGGGTTATATGGATTTCTTATGTAAGTAATCCACTAAATCATGTTGCTTACTATGAAGTTGAAGCAATACTTGGATATGCTCTTTTGCTAGTTATAGGGGTGGAACTTGTTATAATGCTTACTCTACACACTCCTGAGAGCGTAATAGATGTTTTGTTATATGCTATAGCTAGAAAGCTGTTGTTGATACCAAAGGATAAAGGGATGATAGAAGCTTTCATAGGAATATGTACTATAGCTGGATTGTTTGCTATTAAAAAGTATTTATTTGAAGACCGTGAAAAGCATTCAATTGTAGATAAAAGTATAACAGAACAAGATGAAAAGTTAAATTCTTAAATTGCTTATATATAGTTAATCTATATAGGGTGTAAGGTGGGAAAATAAATCAAGGATATGCAATTTAGATTTAATTCATATATGTGATAGAAAATAGAACGAAGGGAAGGTATCAAATGTCAGCAATAAGATACGAACACATAAAAACGTGTAAGCAAAGTGGAGCGAGACTAGGAAGAATACATACTCCACACGGTATAATTGAGACTCCTATATTCATGCCTGTTGGAACTCAAGCAACAGTAAAGTCTATGACTCCAGAGGAATTAAAGGAAATCAATTCACAAATTATATTGAGTAACACATATCATCTTTATATGAGACCGGGACATGATCTTGTAAAAGAAGCTGGAGGGCTTCATAAATTTATGAATTGGGACAGACCTATACTTACTGATAGTGGTGGATTCCAGGTATTTAGTTTAGGACCACTTAGAAAAATAACAGAAGAAGGTGTAGAATTTAGATCTCACATAGATGGTTCTAAGCACTTTTTAAGCCCAGAAAAAGTTATGGAAATAGAAAATGCTTTAGGTGCGGATATAATGATGGCATTTGATGAATGTGCTCCGTATCCTGCAAGTAGAGATTATGTTAAGAACTCTTTAGAAAGAACAACAAGATGGGCTAAAAGATGTAAAGAAGCTCATAAGAATACAGAAAACCAAGGATTATTTGGAATAGTTCAAGGTGGTATGTATAAGGATTTAAGAGAACAGTCAGCAAAAGAAATAATGGAGCTTGATTTTCCTGGATATGCAGTAGGAGGATTAAGTGTAGGAGAGCCTAAAGAATTAATGTATGAGGTGTTAGAATATACAACTCCTCTTTTACCAGAGGATAAGCCGAGATATTTAATGGGAGTTGGAAGCCCGGATGCATTAATAGAAGGAGCTATAAGAGGTATAGATATGTTTGATTGTGTACTTCCTACTAGAATAGCTAGAAATGGTACAGCTATGACTAGCCAAGGAAAAGTTGTAGTTAGAAATGCAAAATATGCTAGAGATTTTACACCGATTGACCCTGAATGTGATTGTTATGCTTGTAAAAACTACACAAAAGCTTATATAAGACATCTTGTTAAAGCAAATGAAATACTAGCTTCAAGACTTATAACTACTCATAACCTACATTTCTTACTTAAATTAATGGAAAATGTAAGACAGGCTATAAGAGAAGATAGATTATTAGACTTTAGAGAAGAATTCTTCACTAAATACGGATACGAATTATAAAGTTAAACTTAATTTAGAATTCTTAGCTTTGGGATAAAAAAAGGAATTCAAATATCTTATATTGAATTTTAATATATAGAAAAAAGGAGGAGTTAAGATGCCAGCAAATTTAGCAAACATAATAATGCCTATTGGTTTTATAGCAATATTTTATTTCTTGCTTATAAGACCTCAGCAAAAAAAAGATAAACAATTAAAAGAAATGAGATCAAGTCTTAAAGTTGGAGATGAAGTTGTTACAATCGGAGGACTTGTTGGAAAAATATTTAGTGTGACAGAAGAAATAGTTACAGTTGAAGTTGGAGGAGACAGAACAAAACTTCATGTTGAAAAATGGGCTATAGGAAAAGTTAAAAATAAGTAATTTAAAGACCTTCTTGCGAATATAATTTTATAAAAAGCAAGGAGGTGTTCTTTTTGAAAAAAGCTACATATTTATTAAAAGCTCTAGGTTATTCATATTTAATTACTATTATATTTGTTCTTATTTATAACCTAGTTTTAACCTATACTTCTGTGTCCGCTTCTACGATACCACTTATGACATCTATTATAGTAACTTTAAGTATTGCGTGTGCAGGCTTTTATATGGGGTATAAGAACGGATCAAATGGATTTTTATACGGTATATTAGCTGGGGCATTATATGTATTATTCATGATAATTATGTATTTTTTAGCTAAAGAAGATTTGAAATTTGAAATGAATATGTTATATAAAATGCTTCTTAATATATTATCTGGTGGAATAGGTGGAATTATAGGAGTAAATATGAAAAAAAATTGATTTATGGGAAATTTGTGATATAATCAATAAGGAATATTTTTAATAGGAGGTAATACTTATGAAGCACGTAAAAACACTTTCAAAAGCAACTTTAAAGAAAAGTGCTGAAAAGGGTGGATGTGGAGAATGTCAAACTTCATGCCAATCAGCTTGTAAAACTTCTTGTACAGTAGCTAATCAAGAATGTGAAAGATAATTATACATATTTTAGCAGCATAACTTCTTTTGAAGGTATGCTGCTTTTTCCTTTTAGTAATTAATGAACATTTTAGCAAATGTTGATTAATTACTAAAAGTTTGGTATTATGAAAGATAGGAATTTTACTTAGGAGGTTCATATAGATGGGTATGATACATAAATTTTCGTTAAACGATATCAATATAGCTTTAGATGTAAATAGTGGTGCAGTTCACATTTTAGATAATGAAGCATATGATGTTTTGGATTATTATAAGGACAAGAATATAGATGAGATAACTGATATTCTGAAAAACAAATATTCAAAAGAGCAGATAGTTGAAGCATACAATGAAATGAAAACTTTAGAAAAAGAAGGACTTTTATATTCTAATGATGAATATGAATATCATCCAAGTTTTGTAAATAGAAAGCCTGTTGTTAAAGCATTATGTTTACATATGGCTCATGATTGTAATCTAAAGTGTAAATACTGTTTCGCATCTCAAGGAGATTTTGGTGGAGAAAGAAAGCTTATGAGCTATGAAGTGGGTAAAAAATCATTAGATTATCTACTTGAAAACTCAGGGAATAAAAGAAATTTAGAAGTAGACTTCTTTGGTGGAGAGCCTTTGATGAACTGGGAAGTAGTAAAAAAACTTGTTGAGTATGGAAATAATGAAGCTGAGAAAAAAGGTAAGGTATTTAGATTTACTATTACTACTAATGGTGTTTTATTAGATGATGAAAAAATAGAATACATTAACAAACATATGCACAATGTAGTATTAAGTCTTGATGGAAGAAAAGAAGTAAACGATGAAATGAGACTTACTATAAATGATAAAGGTAGTTATGATATGATAGTTCCTAAGTTTAAAAAACTAATAGATAGTAGAGCTAAGGATAAATATTATTATGTTAGGGGAACATTTACTAGAAAGAACTTAGATTTCTCAAAAGATGTGCTTCATTTTGCAGATTTAGGATTTGATTTAACTTCTGTTGAACCAGTAGTAGATAGTGACCATAATCCGTATGCATTAAAAGAAGAAGATCTTCCACAAATATTTGAAGAATATGAAAAATTAGCAGTAGAATATGCTAATAGAAAAATAAAAGGCGACAATTTCACATTCTTCCACTATATGATAGATTTAGAGCAAGGACCTTGTGTTATTAAAAGACTTTCTGGTTGCGGAGCAGGATGTGAATATATGGCTATAACACCAGAAGGTGATTTATATCCTTGTCATCAGTTTGTTGGAAACGAAGACTTTAAACTTGGTAATATATTAGATGAAAACTTAAGTATACCTAGGGATATACAACTTGAATTTCAAAATGCAAATGTATATTCTAAAGAAGAATGTAGAAACTGTTGGAATAAGTTTTATTGTTCAGGAGGATGTCATGCTAATGCATATAACTTTAACGATGACATATTAAAGCCTTATGAATTAGGATGTGAGATGCAAAGAAAGCGTACAGAATGTGCTATTATGGTTAAAGCTAAAATTATGTTGGAGGGAAGCAAAGATGATTAAGGAGTATGATGGGGAAAAACCTGAAATTCCTCATAGTTGTTTCATAGCTGAAAGTGCAGATGTTATAGGAAATGTAAAAATGGGAAAGAATACAAATGTATGGTATAATTGCGTATTAAGAGGCGACGAAAATGAGATAATAATAGGTGAGAATACTAATATACAAGATGGTACTGTAGTCCATATAAGTAAAGAAAATAGAACTGAAATAGGAAACTATGTTACAATTGGACATAAAGCAACTATACACGCTTGTAAAATAGGTAATTATAGTTTAATGGGTATGGGAGCTATAATATTAGATGGAGCTGAAATAGGAGACTATACATTAATTGGAGCAGGAAGTTTAGTTCCTCCTAATAAAAAAATTCCATCAGGTGTACTTGCTTATGGAAATCCTATTAAGGTTATAAGAGAATTGACTCAAGAAGAAAGAAATTCGTTAGAAAAATCTGCAATAGACTATGTAGAATATGCTAAAAAGCACAAATAGGTTGGGGGTACATTTATGAAACTTAAAAATTTATCAAAGTTTATTGGTTTGTTTATTATTATTGTATTTTTTGCTTATGCGGCAATAAGCGGAGTTAACATAGGTAAATTTAATATTGATCCTATGAAAAATTCAATAAAACAAGGATTGGATCTACAAGGTGGGGTATTCGTAGTTTATGAAGCCCAAACTGATGCAACGGGAGAAGAACTTAACAAAATTCTTGACCAAACTATAGAGGTATTTAGAAAACGTATAGATGGTATGGGCGTTTCTGAACCTGTTATAGTTAAAGAAGGAGAAAAAAGAATAAGAATAGAACTTCCGGGTGTTAAAAATGCCAAAGATGCAATGGATGCTATAGGAAAAACAGCACAACTTAAATTTTTAAAAGAAGATGGAACTGTAGTTGTAACTGGTAAAGAAGTTAAAACTTCAGAGGTTAAGTTTGATTCAAGAACTAATGAGCCTATAGTTTCATTAGAATTTAATAGTGAAGGTGCTAAGAAGTTTGCAGATGCAACTAGAGAACTTGCACCTACACACTCGCCTATATTTATAGTTCTTGATGAAAAAGTTATATCATCTCCAGGGGTTAATCAAGAAATTCCTGATGGACAAGCTACAATAAGTGGTAACTTTACAGTTGAGAGTGCATCAGAACTGTCTAACTTAATAAGAGCAGGAGCACTTCCTGTAGAATTTAAAGAAGTTCAAACATCAACTGTTACTGCAAGTCTTGGAGTAAATGCACTTAATAAGAGTGTGACTGGAGCTGCAGTGGGTATACTTTTAGTAATGCTTTATATGTTATTTTACTATAGAGTACCAGGATTAGTTGCTGATATAGCTCTTACAGCTTATATTCTGATAATTATGTATATATATGCACAAATGCAAGTAACTCTTACTCTTCCAGGAATAGCGGCGCTTATATTATCTGTAGGTATGGCAGTTGATGCGAATGTAATAATATTTGAAAGAATAAAAGAAGAACTTAAAAATGGAAAATCGCTTAGAGCATCTATAGATTCTGGATTTGCAAAGGCAATTGGAACTATAATGGATTCTAACATAACAACATTTATAGCGGGTATAGTATTGTTTCAATTTGGAACAGGATCTATAAGAGGATTTGCACTTACTTTAATGATAGGTATAATAGCATCTTTCTTTACAGCTATAGTTATTACAAAAACATTAATGAAATCATTAGTCCATGCTAACATAGTAAAAAACAAGAAATTTTTTGGAGCTTAGGGGGGAATAATATGAAAATAATAGAAAGAACGAAGTTATGGTTTGGATTATCCCTTGCTATTATGGCTATAGGACTTGTAATAATACTTACAACTGGACTTAACTTTGGAATAGATTTTACAGGTGGAACATTAATGGAGATAAATCTTCATAAAACTGTTTCAACTCAGGAAATAAGAAATATAACTAATGAATACGACAAAGATATGACTATAAATTTTGTAGGAGCAGAAAAAGAAACAATTCAGATAAAGACAAAAAAAGACTTTGATTCGGATAAAAGACAAGAAGTATTTAATAAATTCAAAGAAAAATACAATTTAAAAGAAGAACAACCTGAAAAGGCTGAACAGTTTGGAGCTACAGTAGGTAAAGAAATAAGAAACAATGCGATTATATCAACTCTTATAGCTGCTGTTGGGATGCTTATATATGTAAGTTTTAGATTTGAATTTTCATATGGTATAGCGTCTATAATAGCACTTGTACATGATGTTATTATACTGATATGTGCATATGCGATATTTAGAGTACCTGTTAATAGTCCATTTGTTGCAGCTGTACTTACTGTTGTTGGATACTCTATAAATGATACAATAGTTGTATTTGATAGAATAAGAGAAAATATGAAGCATGCTAAGAGAAATGATTATGTAAATGTTGCAAATCAAAGTATATCTAGTACTATATCAAGATCTATTAATACTTCTGTTACTACATTAGTAGCTATAACATCGCTTTATGTAATAGGAGTGGATGCTATTAAAGATTTCACACTTCCTTTAATAGTTGGAATGGCAGCTGGAACATATTCATCTATATTTATAGCCAGTCCTACATGGGTGTTGATTAAGCAAAAGACTAAATTTTAGCATAAGATATTGATGTTAAGCCTCATATTATTTCAAAATAATATGAGGCTTTTAAAATTTACTTGCTAAGCAAAAAAATTATACTCATTGAAATAACACTATTTAGTAAATATTTTAATAAGAATAATTTTTAAGTTTAGAGCCTATACTTTGATTTAAGGAAAAATATTTTTAAAGATTAGTTGATGAGAGGTGCTCTTGTGATTAAAACAGGCTATAGAAACTTAAAAAGATCTAGAAATATAATGCAAATATTATTGAAGTATGGTTTTAGTTTTTTAGTTGAAAAATTGAAAATAGATGGCATTGCGTATAAAATGCCTCTAACGCCTAATAAAGAAATACAAAACATGAGGACTGGAGAACGAGTAAGAAGAGCTCTTGAAGAACTTGGACCTACGTTTGTGAAATTAGGACAAATAATGAGTACTAGAAACGATATACTAGATCCTGAGATAATAGAAGAAATATCAAAGCTTCAAAGTGATGTTAAAAGTTTTGATATAAGAGAAGCTAGAGAGACTTTTGTAAGTGAGATAGGACTTGAAATTGAAGACGTATTTGATGATTTCAATGAAATGCCTATTGGTGCAGCCTCTATAGGACAGGCGTATGTAGCTAAGCTAAAAGACGGTAAAGATGTAATAGTTAAAATACAAAGACCTAATATAGAAAATATTATAAAATCTGATTTAGAGATGCTTCAGCTAATGGGAAAGGTAATAGAAGAATATTATAAGGAAACCGTAGTTGATTTTGGTGAAGTTATAGAAGAATTTTCTGTCACTATAATGAGAGAACTTGACTATACATTTGAAGCTAGGAACTGTGAAAAGTTTAGAGAAATATTCAAGAATGACAGCAAGGTATATATTCCTAAAGTATACTGGAATGTATCATCTAAAAAAGTTCTTGTAATGGAAAAAATCGATGGAATAAGTGTAAGTAATATAAATGATATAAAAAAAATAGGATGGGACACTAAGGAAATTGCTAATGTAGGAGCTATGTCATTTATGAAGCAGGTATTTTTTAATGGATTTTTTCATGCAGACCCGCATCCAGGTAATATATTTGCAATAGGAAAGGATAAAATAGCTTTTATAGACTTTGGAATAGTTGGGTTAATAGATAATATAACATTGAATTTTATAACGGATATATTAATTGCAAGTATAAATAAAGATGTAGATAAAATAATAGATTCTTTAATAGAACTTGATGCTATAGGTGAGGATACAAATGTAAGAAAATTTAGAGAAGAGATAAGCTTTTTTATACATTATTATTATGATATGCCTATTAAGATGATAAATATAACGGAAATATTAAATGAATTCATGCGATTTAGTAGAAAAAATAAGGTTAAGCTACCTTCTCAATTTTCACTTTTAGCAAGAGCTATAATAACTCTTGAAGGCACTGCTAAAAAATTGAATCCTGATTTTGCTTTATCTACAATAGTAAAGGAATTTATAAAGGAGTTTTATTTAAACAAATTTAAGGCGGATAAGGTTTTACTTAAATCAAGATCTTATATAGAACAAGCACTTACTGATTTTAAAGTTATACCAAGACAGATAAAACTTGTTTTGAAACATCTAGAAAAAAATCAAATTAAATTTACTATAGATGAAATTAAATTTACAAATCTAGAAAAAGAAATAAATAATATGACAAATAAATTAGCTGCAAGTCTTATATTATCATCAACAATAGTAGGATCATCTATGATTATAACTACGAAGACAGGACCTAGTATAAAAGGATATCCTATTTTAGGGATAGTTGGATTTTTAATAGCAACTGTAATGGGGATGTATTTGACAATATCTATATTAATGTCAGGTAGGAATAAACGATAGCTATATTTCCAAGGCAATAGATTATTAATACCATAGTTGGGTAAAATATTTAAAATAAGGACTCGTTGGCGACATGAGTCAGCGCGTAGCGACTAGACGAATTTTTTATAATGAATAGTAAATTATAATCCTTTTTTCATATACTAAGATGTTATATAATTTTCAACTTATCCGTAATAGTCATGAGGAAATTATATTTGCAACTATTTTTGAGCAACGGAGCCCGTTAGGGATCGTTGGCGACATGAGTCAGCGCGTAGCGACTAGACGAATTTTTTATTGATAAAATTGATTTTACAATATATAATATAATTGTTATTTGTGACTTTTTATATCGAGATTTGAATTAAATTCACTGTTGTACGTATATAAGTCGCAAAATTAAACTCGATTGTATGGAATATTATAACGAATAGGAAATTATAGTCCTTTTTAAATTGTGGATAAATATAATTTTTGTTATGAGTTTCAAAAAAGTCAACATTGAAAATATTCAAAAGGAAGACTTTTTTATAATTTTAGTTATAGATTAAATATCATTATATTGAGTATAAGAGATAGTTTTAGGGAGGAATAAATAATGAATTTAGAGGCAACAATAAGAAACATAAAAGATTTTCCAAAAGAAGGAATAGACTTCAAAGATATAACTACATTATTAAAGGATGGAAAAGCTTTTAAATGTGCTGTTGATCAGATAATAGAAGATTTAAAAGATAAAAATGTAGATGTAATAGTAGGACCTGAGGCTAGAGGATTTTTAATGGGAACACCTGTTGCTTACGGACTTGAAATAGGATTCGTTCCGGTTAGAAAACCTGGGAAGTTACCAGCTGAAACTGAAAAGTTTGAATATGATTTAGAGTACGGAACTGATGTACTTGAGATACATAAAGATGCTATAAAGCCAGGACAAAGAGTGGCTATAGTAGATGATCTTCTTGCAACTGGAGGAACTATGGGTGCTGCTGCAAAGCTTATTGAAAAATTAGGTGGAGAAGTAGTTGCTATGGAATTTTTAATAGAATTAGAGTTTTTAAATGGAAGAAAAAAAATAGACAATTATCATATTAACTCTTTAATAACATATTAATAAATCAAATAGTTGGTAGTGCTACCAACTATTTTCATATATAAAGTGAAACTTAATTCAGATGGGATTTTTACTCATTCTGGAGAAAATACATAAATTTAAAATAGGGTGGTCTTATGTTAGAAAATTTATTACTAAAAATACAGCAGTATAGCCCCAATAGCGATTTGGATTTAATAATAAAGGCTTATAATTTTGCAGAAAATGCTCATGAGGGTCAGTACAGAAGATCTGGTGAAAAATACTTTATACATCCTGTAGAAGTTGCTTATATATTGGCTGATTTAGAAATGGATATATATACAATAGCCGCAGGTCTTATGCACGATGTAGTTGAAGATACTCATTATACTTATGAGGATATTGCAAAAAGATTTGGAAGAGAAATAGCTGATCTAGTAGAGGGTGTAACTAAGCTTGGGCAAATAGAATACAAATCAAAAGAAGAAACTCAAGCGGAAAATCTTAGAAAAATGTTTATGGCTATGGCGAAGGATATAAGAGTTATACTTATAAAGCTTGCTGATAGACTACATAATATGAGAACTCTTAAATTTATGACTCCTGAAAAAGCTAAAGAAAAAGCAAAAGAAACTGTCGAAATATACGCACCTATTGCACATAGATTAGGAATATCGAAGATAAAATGGGAACTTGAAGATATAGGTCTTAGATATCTTGATATGCCGGGATATTATGAACTCGTTGAAAAGGTTGCAAAAAAGAGAAAAGAAAGAGAAGCTTATATAACTAAAGTAATAGATATATTAGAAGAACGATTTGAAAAGTCAAGTATAAAATGTGATATATACGGTAGACCTAAACATTTTTATAGTATATATAGAAAGATGCATTATCAGAACAAGAGTTTTGAAGAAATATATGACTTGATGGCTGTAAGGGCACTGGTTGAAAATGTGAAGGACTGTTATGCTGTTCTTGGAATAGTTCATACTATATGGAAACCTATGCCTGGCAGATTTAAAGACTATATAGCTATGCCAAAGCCTAATATGTATCAATCTCTTCATACTACAGTTGTAGGTCCTGATGGAGAACCTCTTGAAATTCAAATAAGAACTAGTGAGATGCATAAAATAGCTGAGTATGGTATTGCAGCACATTGGAAATACAAACAAGGTGATACAGAAAACAAAGAAGAGGATATGGATATAAAGCTTTCATGGCTTAGACAGATGATGGAATGGCAAAAGGATTTAAATGATCCTAAAGAGTTTATGGAAGCTCTTAAAATAGATTTATTTACGAATCAGGTATTCGTATTTACGCCAAAGGGAGATGTTATAGAACTTCCAGCAGGATCTACTTCTATAGATTTTGCATATAGGGTTCATACTGGTGTTGGTAACAAGTGTATTGGAGCAAAGATAGATGGAAGGATAGTTCCTCTTGATTATAAGCTTAAAAATGGAAATATAGTAGAAATTATAAGATCGGCTCATAGTAATGGTCCTAGCAGAGATTGGCTTAATATAGTTAAAACTTCTCATGCTAAAAATAGAATAAGACAATGGTTTAAAAAAGAAAGAAGAGAAGAGAATATCCAAAGAGGAAGGGAATTACTTGAAAAAGAAGTTAAAAGACAAGGATATGTTTTAGGTGAATTTTTGAAAAATAAAAACATAACTGCAATATCTAGAAAGTTTAATCAACCAAGTGAGGATGATTTGTATGCAACTATTGGGTATGGTGGACTTATAGTATCTCAAGTTATGTCAAAACTGAGAGAAGTATATGAAAAGGATAATCAAAAACAAATTGTTGAGAATAAGATTGAAGAGACTATAAATGAAAAAGAATATAAAAGCAAAAGAAAAACAAGTAGCCAAGGTGTTGTTGTAAAAGATGTCGACAATATATTAGTCAGAATAGCTAAATGCTGTAATCCTCTTCCAGGAGATGATATAATTGGATATATAACTAAGGGTAGAGGTGTTTCTATTCATAGAAAAGATTGTCCTAATATAGATGTAAATAATACTGAGACAGTGAATAGATCAATTGAGGTTGAATGGGACTTAAATAAAAAAGTAAGGTTCGAAGCTGAAATACAGGTTAAGTCGCATGATAGAAGAGGAATTATTACTGAAATAACTCATGTTTTTACAGTAGATAAAATAGCTTTGAATGGAATAAATGCTAGAACTAATAAGGACAAAATTGTCAACATGAGTTTGTTACTTGAAGTTGATAGTATAAAAGAACTTAATAATTTAATGAAAAAAGTTAAAAATATATCGGGTGTTATAGATGTATATAGAGTTATAAATTAATAGAGTTATAAATTAATAGAGTTATAAATTAATAGAGTTATAAATTAAAGGGAGGATGTTATTGTGAGAGCTGTTGTTCAAAGAGTTTCAAACTCAAGTGTTACAGTTGACCAAAATGTAGTTGGGAAAATAGATAAAGGGATTATGGTTTTGTTAGGAGTAAATGATGAGGATAAATCAAAAGATGTAGAGTATTTGGTTGATAAGATTGTAAATTTGAGAATATTTGAAGATGAAAATGAAAAGATGAATCTATCTTTATTAGATATAAAAGGAGATCTTTTAGTTGTATCTCAGTTTACTCTTTATGGAGATTGTAGAAAAGGGAGAAGACCTAATTTTACAGATGCTGCAAAGCCTGACATAGCGATACCTTTATATGAAGAATTTATAGATAAGGCTAAAAAGTATGGAATAAAAGTGGAAACAGGTAAGTTTGGGGCTCATATGAATGTAGATATTATGAATGATGGCCCTGTAACTCTTTTAATAGATTCAAAAAAGAATTTCTAAGGGGGTATTGTTTATGTTTTTAGAAAAAGTAGTGGCTGGGGTATACGGTGTAAATTGTTATATACTAGGTGATATTGAAACTAAAAAATGTGCAGTAATAGATCCAGGTGGAGCTTGTGATGAAATATTACATATTGTAAATAAAAATGGGTTCAACTTAGAGTATATAATACTTACTCATGGTCATGCAGATCATATAGGTGCAGTTGAAGAGATCAAAGAAAAAACTGGTGCTAATGTATTAGCTCATAAAGAAGAACAAATAGTATTAAGTAATAGTCAAAATAACTTAACTTATATGATGGGCGGAAGCATAGAAATTGAGGCAGATAGATATTTAAGTGATGGACAAACTGTAGAGTTAGGTAATCTTAAACTTCAAATAATACATACTCCAGGACATACGCCTGGAGGTATGTGTATAAAGGTAAATGATTCACTTTTTGCTGGAGATACATTATTTAGATCATCTATAGGAAGAACGGACTTATTTGGTGGAGACTATGATAAAATAATAGAATCTGTAAATAGGTTAGCTAAGTTAGATGATAATTTGAAAGTATTTCCAGGTCATGGACCTGCGAGTACTATAGGGACAGAGAAACTAAACAATCCATATATTAAGAGTTAAGAGTAGAGGAGAAAGGTTAAGGCGAGAATTTAATGCTTAATGTATTTTTAAAGAATCATGATTATAAATATGAAGTTAGTGAATTATTAAAATTGTTTACATCTCAATTTGAATTTGTAGAAGATGAAGATATACAAGATAATATTTTAGTTAATGAGGTAAATGTAAAAGACAATTTGATAATATCTAAAACATATTTTTATCAAAATAATAAGCTTGCACTTCACTATGAAGAAGAAGGGTTAATAGATGAATTAGATTATGATGATAAAATGATACGAAAAGAAAGTAAAATAATAATAAAAAGAAGTATATTTAAGGTATTGACCAAGATATATAAATCATTTGTTCCATGGGGTATTTTAACAGGTATTAGGCCTACCAAAATAGTACATGAGCTTATAGATGAGAATAAATCAAAAAAAGATATAGAGGATATACTAAAAAAGAAATACCAGATGGATGAGAGTAAGATAGATCTTGCATACAATATAGCTTGTGTAGAAAGAAAGTTTGTGTATCCCATAGATGAAAATAAAATAGCTTTATATATAAGTATACCATTTTGTCCAACTAGATGTGTTTACTGTTCTTTTCCTTCAAATACTTTAAAGCAATGGGGACATCTTAAGAAAGAATACTTAAACTGCCTTATAACAGAAATAAAAGGTGTATCTGAGATAGTTAAAAAAACTAATAAAGAGATCGAAACTGTATATATAGGTGGAGGAACACCAACTACTCTTGAAGCTGATGAGCTTTCTTTACTGATAGATTCTTTATATGAAAATTTTGATCTTTCTAAAATGAAGGAATTTACAGTTGAGGCTGGAAGAGTAGACACTATAACAAGAGAAAAGTTAAATGTGCTTAAAGAAAAGTCTGTTTCGAGAATAAGTATTAACCCTCAGACTATGAATAATGAAACTTTAAAAGAAATAGGAAGAACTCATAGTGTAGAAGAAATTAAAGATTGTTTTCACATGGCTAGAGAAATTGGTTTTGATAATATAAATATGGACATTATTTTGGGACTTCCAAAAGAAACTCCTGAGATGGTTGAGAATACTTTAAAAGAAATATTAAAGCTAGATCCTGAGAGCTTGACTGTTCATACTATGGCAATAAAAAGAGCTTCAAGGCTTAATGAAAATATAGATAACTATGAATTTAGCCACTATATGGATATGGTTAAGATGATAGATATATCTATGGAATATGCTTATAAAATGAATCTTATACCATATTATATGTACAGACAAAAACATATGCTTGGAAATCTTGAAAATATAGGATATGCTAAGAAGGGATTTGAATGCATATATAATATACAAATAATGGAAGAAAAACAAACGATATATGCTTTAGGAGCAGGAGCTAATTCTAAGATAGTATATATAGACGAAAATAGAATTGAGCGAGTTGCTAATGTCAAAAATATAGAACACTATATAAATAGAGTGGATGAAATGATTAAGAAAAAAGAAGAGGAGGTTTTAAAAGATGCCGATTAAAGCGCCAAGAGGAACTAAAGATGTACTGCCTAAGGACTCTTATAAATGGACTTATGTAGAAAATTTATTTAGAGAGGTATGCTCTTTATTTGGATATAAAGAAATAAGAACTCCTGTGTTTGAAAGTACAGATCTTTTCAAAAGAGGAGTAGGAGAGACTACTGATATAGTTCAAAAGGAAATGTATTCATTCCAAGATAATGGAGGAAGAGATATAACTTTAAAGCCAGAAGGAACAGCAGGTGCTGTTAGAGCTTTTATTGAAAATAAGCTTTATGCAGATGCACAACCTTCAAAGTTATTTTATATAACTCCATGTTTTAGATATGAAAGACCACAGGCTGGAAGAATGAGACAGTTTCATCAGTTTGGAGTTGAAGCGTTTGGAAGTGAGTCTGCTTCTATAGATGCAGAGGTTATGGCTCTTGCTATGGAGTTTTTCAAAAGAGTAGGACTTGAAAAATTAGAACTTAGAATAAATTCTATAGGATGCCCTAAGTGTAGAAAGGAATACAATGATAAGTTAAGAGGTTATTTAAAAGAAAAGCTTGATACATTATGTAATACTTGTCAAACTAGATATGAAAAAAATCCTCTTAGAATACTTGATTGTAAGAATGAAGATTGTCAAAGTCAAATAAAGGATGCTCCTTTAATGATAGATAATATATGTGATGATTGTAAAAATCACTTTGAAAAAGTAAACACATATCTAGATAGCATGGGTATAAACTATGTTGTAGATCCTAAGATAGTTAGAGGACTTGATTATTATACTAAGACTGCTTTTGAAATAATTTCACAAGATATAGGAGCTCAAAGCACTGTATGCGGTGGAGGAAGATATGATGGACTTGTTGAACAATTAGAAGGGCCAAAGACTCCAGGTATAGGATTTGGTATGGGTATAGAGAGACTTTTATTAACTCTTGAAAACAACAATATAGAAATACCTAAAGAAGAGGGTATAGATATATTTGTAGTTACAATCGGAGAAAAAGCTGAAATAGAAAGTTTTAAAATTATAAAAGCTTTAAGATCAAACAATATATCTTGCGATAAAGACCATATAGGTAAGAGTGTAAAGGCACAGTTCAAATATTCTGATAAAATCAATGCTAAATACACTATAGTACTTGGTGATGATGAAATAGAAAAAGATCTAGCAACGCTTAAGAATATGCAAACATCAGAACAAACAGAGATAAAATTAAGCGAAATAGCAGATGTACTAAAAAACATGATTTAAGGGAGGATTACATATGGAAAGCTTAGGTGGATTAAAAAGAACACATTATTGTGGAGACTTAAGAGAGTCTAACATAGGTGAAGAAGTAGTATTAATGGGATGGGTACAAAAGAAAAGAAATTTAGGTGGATTAGTATTCGTAGACTTAAGAGATGTAAAAGGAATATGTCAAATAGTATTTGATACTGATGTATCTAAAGAGGCGTTTGAAAAAGCTGAAAAATTAGGATCTGAATACGTTATAGCTATAAAGGGAAAGGTTCTTGAGAGACAATCTAAGAATCCTAATATGCCAACAGGAGATATAGAAATATTTGCAGATCAAATAAAGATTTTAAATAAATCAGAAACTCCTCCTATTTATATAAAGGATGATGATGAGGTTTCAGAAAATTTAAGACTTAAGTATAGATACTTAGATTTAAGAAAGCCGTCTATGCAAAAGAACTTAATTTTAAGACATAAAGTAGCAAATATAGTTAGAAATTATTTATCTGATAATAACTTCTTAGAGATAGAAACTCCGTTTTTAAACAAACCAACACCAGAAGGAGCGAGAGATTACTTAGTTCCAAGTAGAGTAAATGAAGGAAAGTTCTATGCTTTACCTCAATCTCCTCAGTTATTTAAACAACTTTTAATGGTATCTGGTATGGATAGATACTTCCAAATAGTAAAGTGTTTTAGAGATGAAGATTTAAGAGCTGATAGACAACCAGAATTTACTCAAATAGACTGCGAAATGTCATTTGTTGAAATAGATGATGTAATTGATATAATGGAAAAAATGCTTCAAAAAATATTTAAAGAAATATCAAATGTTGATATACAACTTCCATTCCCTAGAATGACATATAAAGAATCTATGGAAAGATACGGATGTGATAAGCCAGATGTAAGATTTGGATTTGAGCTTAAAAACATATCTGATATAGTTAAGGATTGTGGATTTAAAGTATTCTCATCAACAGTAGAAAATGGTGGATCTGTTAGAGGTATAAATGTTAAGGGATCTGCTGATAAATTCACTAGAAAGAACATAACTTCTCTTGAAGATTATGCTAAGAACTATGGAGCTAAGGGACTTGCTTGGATGAAAGTAACAAGTGAAGGAGTTACATCTCCAATAGCTAAGTTCTTTGATGAAGAAAAAATGAATTCTATATTAGAAAAAATGGAAGCTTCTGAGGGAGACTTAATATTATTTGTAGCAGATAAGGATAAGGTTGTATTTGATTCTCTTGGAAACTTAAGAAATGAAGTAGCTAAAAGACTTGAAATACTTGATAAGAATGAATTTAAACTTCTATGGGTAACTGAATTCCCATTATTTGAGCATGATGAAGAAGAGAATAGATATGTTGCTATGCATCACCCATTCACATCTCCAATGGATGAAGATTTAGCTAATCTAGATAATGATAAATTAAATGTAAGAGCTAAAGCTTATGATATAGTATTAAATGGATTTGAAATAGGTGGAGGAAGTATAAGAATATCTAATGCAGATATACAAAAGACTATGTTCGGAGCATTAGGATTCAGTGATGAAGAAGCTTATGATAAGTTTGGATTCTTACTTGACGCATTTAAATATGGAACACCACCACATGGAGGTATAGCATTTGGTCTTGATAGACTTGTAATGTTACTTGCTGGAGAAGATAATATAAGACAGGTTATAGCATTCCCTAAAACTCAAAATGCATCTTGTCCTATGACTAATGCACCAGCTGTTGCAGACGATAAGCAATTAGAAGAACTTAATATAAAAGTTGAGTTAGAAGAAAAGTAAATAGATAAAATAAAAAGTCTGTCAACAAAATTTGTTGGCAGACTTTTTATTTATAATTTGACATTTTACTACATAGACAAGTATAATGAAGATAAATATATACTGGTATGAGGTATCTAAAGGAGAGATTAAATTGAGAAAGATCATAGAAGAATTTGGAATATTTGCGGTTGCTTTTTTAGCTATTTTAGTAATTATGAAATTATTTAAAGGTAATATTGATATGATATCTTATAGCAACATAACTCTTATATTTGCATTGAGCTTGATAAATATAGCATTCAGACACTGGCTTAATACTGCAAAAGACAAGTATAGTATGAGTGCTAGGAATTTTGACTTTATAAGAAGAATGACTATGATTGGAATAATTGCTGTTTATTTTTATTTCAAACAATAAGGAGTTGTAAAAAATGAATGAAATGGCTGAAAAAAGTAAAAAAGATAAAGATGCTATAATAAAAAGACTTAGAAGAATAGAAGGACAAGTTAAAGGCATTCAAAAGATGATAAATGAAGATAAATATTGTGTTGATATACTAATACAGATTGCAGCAATACGTTCTGCAATAGATAAGGTAGGGGGTATAATGCTTGAGAATCATGTAAAAGGATGTGTAAAAAACACAATTGATAATTCTAATGATATTGAGGAAAAAGATAGAGTTATAGATGAGCTTGTAAATACAATGCTTAAATTTATGAAGTAGGTGATTGTGATGAGACAAACAGGTGTTGTGGTAAGTACTAATGAAAATACAGCTATTTTAAAGATGCAAAGACATTCAGCTTGTGCAAGCTGTGGTGGATGCGGAATGGGAAAAGAAGAAGGTAAGGATATACAAATAGAGGCAATCAATAAAATTGGTGCTGCTAAGGGAGACTTTGTTGAAGTAGATGTCAGTACTCCTAATGTATTAAAGGCTGCGGCTATAGCATATGTTATACCTTTGATAGTTTTATTTGTTGGAATAGTTATATCAAATAAAGTATTAACAGCTATAAATTATAGCTCAAATGTAGAAACTATGAGCGCTATAATAGGAGCTTTTTTAATGAGTATAGTATTTATTATAATAAAAAAGAATGAACCTAAATTTAAAAAGAGTGAAGAGTATACTCCTATTATAACTAATATAGCTGAGGAGACGACTATATAAATAAAAAAATGCTGATTAATATTAATCAGCATTTTTTTATTTATATAGTCAATGCGTAGCATTGGACGAATTTTTTTTATTTCTTCTTTTAAACATTTTTGCTGTAGATGAGACTAATACAACACCTATTGCTATTGATCCAGCTATAAATATAGTATCACTTCCAGTTTTAGCTGCACTATAGAAATCGTTGTTTATGATATCTAGCATAGTTAAATACATTCCATAACCTGGAACTAAAGGAACTATACCTGGAATTATGAATACTGTAACGGGTTTTCTGTTTACTCTTGCAAACATCTCGCCTAATAAGCCTATTACAGTTGCGGCTATAAAGCTTGATAAAGAAGCTGAATTAGTTATATTATTCATATAAATATATAATGTCCAGCCTATACTTCCAGTAAGTGAAGCATATAAGAGATCTTTTTTCTGGACATTAAAAAATATGCAAAATCCTATTGTAGCTAAAAATGAGTAGATAAAGTGAAGATATAAGCTCATTAGAATGCACCTCCGAACCAGTTAACCCATAGTTGGAATACTATACCTATTCCAACAGCTATACATATAGCAATGAATATAGCTTCAAATATTTTTGCGAGACCTCCTATTAAATCCCCTGATATAAAGTCTCTTAAACCATTTGTAAATGATACTCCGGGAACTAGAGGCATTATAGATCCTACTATTATCATATCAAGACTTTTTCCTATTCCAAACAGTGTAAAAAGTATACCTAGTAGTCCTATAGTAGATGAGGCTACAATTGTTGATAAAAATGAAGTATCACTTATCTTATCTATTTCATCTGCTATGAATATTGATACCATAGAGATAATAAAAGCAGATATAAAATCTAAAAACTCTCCTCCGAACATAAGTGAAAAAAATCCACCTATAACTCCTGTAAAGAAAATTCTTACAGGAAAAGAGTATTTATCTGCATTTTCTATTTTTTTTAATGCAGATAAAGCTTGAGGTACTGTCATATTAGAATTTACATAGTCTCTTGAAAAGTTATTTACCATAGACACTTTGTCGAGATTTAGACTTCTGTTTTTAATTCTTTTGATAAAGCTTATACCATCCATTCTATCGTCTGATACAAATATTCCCGTGGGGGTTACAAATGCATTCACGTGATTTATACTTTTAGACATACATATTCTAATTATAGTATCTTCCACCCTGTATATTTCTGCCCCGTTTTTAAGCATTATTTCTCCAGCATAAAGAGCAATTCTCAGTATTCCTTTTTTTTGTGTTATAGTCAAAAAACCCACCCCCTTATGAAAAATGCATACTAGAAAATTATATCAAAATTTTGTTAAAAAATCTTAAAAGTTTTGAAAAAATATTAAAAATAAAAGGAGTATTGCAAACTATATATAAATATAATTTAAGGAGAAAAAATATGGAGGAGGTAAAATATGAATTTTGAAAATCTAATAAAAGAAGACAAGCAAGTATATGATGCTTTAGCAAATGAAATTGATAGACAAAATAGGAACATAGAACTTATAGCGTCTGAAAATTCAGTATCTTTAGCTGTTATGGAGGCTATGGGTAGTCATCTTACAAACAAATATGCAGAGGGGTATCCAGGCAAGAGGTATTATGGAGGGTGTGAACATATAGATGTTATAGAAAATCTAGCTATAGATAGACTTAAAGATATATTTGGAGCAGATCATGCTAATGTACAACCTCATTCAGGAGCTAATGCAAATTTAGGAGTCTATTTTGCAATATTAAGTCCAGGGGATAAAGTTATGGGTATGAATTTATCTCAAGGTGGTCATTTAACTCATGGTTCCCCTGTTAATATATCTGGAAATTATTTTGATTTTACAGAATACGGTGTTTGTAAAGAGAATGGAACGATAGATTATGATGATGTTAGAAAGAAAGCACATGAAGTAAAACCGAAGCTTATAGTAGCTGGAGCTAGTGCATATCCAAGAGAAATAGATTTTAAAAAGTTCAAGGAAATTGCTGATGAAGTTGGAGCTATGTTAATGGTTGATATGGCACATATAGCTGGGCTTGTTGCTGCAGGACTTCATCAAAATCCATGTGAGGTAGCTGATTTTGTAACTACTACTACTCATAAAACTTTGAGAGGGCCAAGAGGAGGAGTTATACTTTGTAAGAGTGAATATGCAAAGGCAATTGATAAAGCAATATTCCCTGGAATACAAGGTGGACCACTAGAGCATATTATAGCTGCTAAAGCTGTAAGCTTTAAAGAAGCTTTACAAGATGATTTTAAGAATTATCAACAACAAATAATTAAAAACAGCAAAAAGTTAGCTGATGAATTGATAGATAGAGGATTTGATTTGGTGACAGGTGGAACTGATAATCATCTTATCCTTTTGGATCTTAGAAATAAGAATATAACTGGAAAAGAAGCAGAAAAGATACTTGATGAGGCTCATATAACGGTTAATAAAAATGCTATACCTTTTGATCCAGAAAGTCCTTTTGTAACTAGTGGAGTAAGAATAGGAACTCCAGCTATTACAACTAGAGGTATGAAAGAAGATGAAATGAAGACTATAGCTGAAGCAATAGATCTTTGTATAACTCATAGAGAAGTTAAAAAGGCAGGAGAGATTATAAAAAATCTTACTGATGAATTTGTCTTATATTAGAATAATATGTAGAACGTTTAAAAATTAACTTAAAAATTTGAATTGCATTAATTTTGTGTAAATTATATGATATATATACAAATATATACATTAAAGTTTCAAATTTTGGGGGATAGGGATATGAATACTAAAGATTATATTAAGTTAATGCAAAACATTTTGCACTATATAGAAGATGGAATTCATGTTATCGATAATGAGGGAAATACTGTTGTATATAATAAAGCCATGGCAGAACTTGAACAAATGAAAGAAACGGATGTATTAAATAAAAATTTGCTAGATATATTTAATGGATTAAATGAAGAGACCAGTACTCTTTTAAAAGTACTAAATAGTGGACATATTATAAAAGATAAAAAGCAAACTTACCTAAATAAATACAAAAACGAAATTACTACTGTAAATACTACAATACCTGTCATTGATAATGGAAAAACACTAGGAGCTATTGAAATATCTAAGAATATAACTAAAATGAAAGAACTTTCAGAAGAAATATTGACCCTTCACAGAGAAAAATCAAATCCGAAAAAAATAATTCAAAATAAGATTAAAAAATATACATTTGAAAACATAATAGGAGAGAGTGAAACTTTTAAAAAAGCTGTATCTCTAGCTAAAAGAGCATCTAAAACTCCAGCTCCTGTTTTTATATATGGAAAAACAGGAACTGGAAAAGAACTTTTTAGTCAAAGTATACACTATGAAGGAGTAAGAAAGAACAAGCCTTTTATAGCTCAAAACTGTGCAGCTCTTCCTGAAAGCTTGCTTGAGGGAATTTTGTTTGGAACAGAAAAGGGTGGGTTCACAGGAGCTATAAGTAGACCTGGATTATTTGAACAGGCTAACAAGGGAACTTTGTTATTAGATGAGATAAACTCTATGCCAGTAGAGCTTCAGGCTAAGCTTTTAAGGGTTTTACAAGAAGGTTATATAAGGCGAATTGGTGGAATAAAGGATATTCCTATAGATGTTAGGATAATAGCCACAACTAATGAAGAACCTACAAAATTGTTAAAAGAAAACAAGCTTAGAAAAGATCTCTACTATAGACTTAATGTAATATCTATATACATTCCTTCTTTGAATGAAAGAGAAGATGATATAATACTTCTAGCAGATTACTTTATAAAAAAATATAATAGCAAATTAGATAAAAATGTTAAGAAGATAGATAAAGAAGCAAAAAGATCATTATTAAATTATAAGTGGCATGGTAATATAAGAGAACTTGAGAATACTATATATTCAGCCATTAGTATGCTTGATTATGAAGATACTATTAGTGTTGAGAACTTAAATATTGATATTAATAACTGCGAAGATGTACAAAACAATCTAAATATATCAAATGAAAAATGTTTAGATGAATTGTTAAAAGAAATCGAAGTTGATTTTATAACAAGGGCTTTAATAAGTAATGAGAAAAACATTACAAAATCAGCAAAACAGTTGGGAATAAAAAGACAAACTCTTCAGCATAAAATTAAAAAATATAATATTTAATTAAGCAAATATATTTGCACTTTTATGCAAATATATTTGCTTTTTTTATTTCTAAAAATGTAATTTGTATATAAAAATAAAACTGTATATTTGTTAAAAAAAGAACGATTATTCTGAAAGTTATGAAAAAACTGGAGGTGAGTGTTATTAAAATTGAATTTTCTGAATATTAAAATAAAGTGGCACACTTGTTGCTATATTTATTAGTGCAAGAAACTATAATATACGAAAATAGAATATTTAAGGGGGAAACAGTATGGAAAACATTAGAGTTGGTATTTGGGGATTTGGAGCTATGGGAAGCGGAATGGCTAACATGCTATTAAAAAAAGAAGGAGTAGAGATAGTAGCTGTTTGTGATAAACATGAAGCTAGAGTAGGAAAAGATATATATGAAGTTTTAGGTGTTGATAGAAAAGATAGAAAAGAAATAATAATAAAATCTAATGAAGAAGAGGCCTTTGAAGAAAAGTGTGCGGATGTAGTTTTACTTGCTACTGATTCATTTACAAAAGGAGCTTTTGATAAAATAAAATTTGTTTTAGAAAGAAAAATAAATGTAATATCTACTGCAGAGGAAATGTCTTATCCAGATGCACAAGAACCAGAACTTGCTAAGATAATAGATGAAATAGCTAAAGAAAATCATGTATCTGTACTTGGAACAGGAATCAATCCAGGATTTGTACTTGATTTATTGATACTTGCTCTTACAGGAACTTGTGAAAGAGTAGATCATATAAAAGCATCAAGAGTAAATGATTTATCTCCATTTGGTCATGCTGTTATGGTAGAACAAGGTGTTGGAGTTACTCCTGAAGAGTTTGAAAAAGGAGTTAAAAATGGAGAAATAGCAGGACATGTAGGATTCCCTGAATCTATAAAGATGATTACAGATGGAATAGGATGGGATCTAGAAAAGGTAGATCAAACAAGACAATCAATAGTATCTAATGTATATAGACAAAGTCAATATGCAGAGGTTCAAGCTGGAAATGTAGCTGGTTGTAAGCAATGTGGTTATGGATATGTAGATGGGGAAGTTAAGGTTGAAATGGAACATCCACAACAAATACTACCTAATCTTGAAGGTGTTGATACAGGAGATTATGTACAAATTAAGGGAGTACCAGATATATCTCTTCAAATAAAACCAGAAATACCAGGAGGAATAGGAACTATAGCTATGTGTGTTAATAGTATTCCTCATGTTATAAATGCAAGACCAGGACTTAAAACTATGTTAGATATTCCTGTACCGAGAGCTATTATGGGAGATATGAGAAACATGGTTGAAGAAAAAAAAGAATGCGGATGCGGATGCTGTTAGGGGTGAGTTGAATGAATGTTAAAAAAGGAGATTGGGTTTTAGTTCACAATGTGATATTAAATCCAGATCAAAGAGCACCACAGGTTCCAGACGATACTAAAAAAGTACCTCTTGAAATGTGGGTAAAAGGATTTTTAAATCATGATGCATCTATAAATGATGAAGTTGAGATAACTACTATAACTAAAAGAATAGTCAAGGGTAAGCTTGTAGAAACAAATCCATATTATAAGCATGATTATGGAAAATGTATTCCTGAACTTTTACAAATAGGTCTTCAACTAAAAGGTATTTTATTTGGAGGTGAAGACTGTGAGTAAAGATATGAGCTATTTAGGAGTAATGTCTAGAAGAAATGAAATAATGAAAAATGCTGTTGGAATAGATTATGAGTTATTTGAATCGGGCACTGTAGATTTTGACTATGAAAAGATGATGAGAGAAACAGGATATACTTTGGATGAAATGCAAAATATTCAAAAGGATGTATCTATATGTAATACTCCTTTGATAGAGCTTAAAAATATAACTGAACTTGCAAGAAAGTGTTCATCAAAAGGAAAAGGAGCAAGAATATTTATAAAGGATGAAGCGTCTAGCCCATCTGGAAGCTTCAAGGCGAGACGTGCTGCAAATGCTGTATATCATGCTAAAAAGCTAGGATATAAGGGGGTAATTGCTGCAACTAGTGGTAATTATGGAGCTGCTGTTGCATCACAAGCTGCAATGCAAGGACTTAAATGCATTATAGTTCAAGAATGTTATGATAGCCAAGGTAAAGGTCAACCAGAGATTATAGAAAAAGCTAGAAAGTGTGAGGCATATGGAGCAGAGGTTATTCAATTAAGTGTAGGACCAGAGTTGTTTTATACATTTTTAAGATTATTAGAAGAAACGGGATACTTTAATGCATCTTTGTATACTCCTTTTGGAATTGCAGGAGTTGAAACATTAGGATATGAGATAAGCATGCAGTTTAGAGAAAAAGAAGGAAGAGATCCTGATGTTGTAGTTTGTACCAATGCAGGTGGAGGAAATTTAACTGGTACAGCAAGAGGCCTTATTAAAGCTGGAGCTTTTGATACTAAGGTTGTAGGAGCTAGTGTTAACTTAAAAGGTCTACATATGGCGTCTGATACTCAATTCAATAAAAAGTCGTTTACAACAGGTCATACTGGATTTGGGATACCATTTTGTACTAATCCAGATAGATCAGATGTTCCAAGATCTGCGGGAAGACCACTTAGATATATGGATAGATATGTAACTGTAAATCAAGGAGAGGTATTTTATATGACAGAAGCATTAGCTCAAATAGAAGGCCTTGAAAGAGGTCCTGCTGGAAATACATCACTTGCAGCTGCATTTTGTATAGCTCAAGAAATGGATGAGGATAAGATAATTGTTGTCCAAGAAACTGAATATACTGGAGCTGGTAAGCATATTCAGCCACAACTTACATTTGCAAGAGAAAATGGTATAGATATAAGATTTGGAAATCCAGAGGATGAAGTTGCTGGAGAGAGTATAATACTTCCTAGCCACCCATCTATGATTAAAATTAAAGATCTGGATTTAAATAAAATTAAAAGATCATATATTAAAAATTGTATAGAAAGAATCAACTTAACTGAAATCAACGAGAAGGATTTAGAATTTTTAGTTAAAGATACTAAGTCTAGTTATGAATTTGTAAAAGAAATATTAAAAGAACTTGGTGTTAATTGTTTGAAAGAAAATTTGGGGGTGTAAATTTTGAAAAGAGCAGATGATTTTAAAGAGAGAAGAGTACATTTAGCTAATTTATCAGATCAAGAATTATACGATAGATTTTGGGAACTTGCTGGAAAAATAGTAGATCCTCTTTTGGAGCTTGGCAAAAATAACACAACACCATCAGTAGAAAGATCTGTTTTACTTAGAATGGGATTTTCAAGCCTTGAAGCTAAGCCTTTAGTTGATGGTGCTATGGATAGAAATCTTATGAGAAAAGGGGTTGGACATATAGTTTATAGAGTAGCTAAAGATAAAAACTTATCTATTAGAGAAGCTGGCCTTAGTATGATAGACGGAAAATATTGGGATCATGCTCTTGAAGTGTTCGGAAAAGATAAGGCTGAAGCTACTGTATAGATATTAAAGGGGGGAAAGAAAAATATGAAAAAACTAGATGTTAATGAGAAATTAGATATAAGAAATATATTAGATGATTTGGAGAACTACAGACCTAAAAGAAGAGGTTGGACTTGGAGAGAAAATAAAGAAATAGAAATGGGAGGACACAAGTACTCTGATTGTTCACCTGCTCTTAAAAATTCAATAGGAATACCCGCTGCTGTTAGATATTTTGAAAATTTGGATCCTCAACCAAAAGAAGTTATAACTACAGAAATTGCTTCTGGTAGATTTGAGGATGATATAAGAAGAATGAGAATGGCTGCATGGCATGGAGCAGATCATTTAATGGTTATTAGAACTGCTGGTCAATCTCATTATGATGGATTAATAGAGGGATCGCCTCAAGGTATAGGAGGTATTCCTGTTACAAGAAAGCAAGTTAGAGCTCAAAGAAAAGCTGTTGATTTAATAGAAGAAGAAGTAGGAAGACCTATAAACTACCATTCTTATGTATCAGGAGTAGCTGGTCCTGATATAGCTGTAATGTTTGCAGAAGAAGGGGTTAATGGAGCTCATCAAGATCCACAGTACAACGTATTGTATAGAAATATAAACATGATAAGGTCTTATATTGATGCAGCTGAATCTAAGAAGATTATGGTTTGGGCAGATATAGCTCAAATAGATGGTGCTCATAATGCAAATGCAACTGCAAGAGATGCTTGGAAGGTTATGCCAGAGCTTATGGTACAACATGCTATAAACTCTATATTCTCACATAAAGTAGGTATGAAAAAAGAAGATATATGCTTATCAACTGTACCTCCATCAGCAGCTCCAGTTCCGTGTATTAAGTATGATTTACCTTATGCTGTTGCCCTAAGAGATTTATTTGATGAGTATAGAATGAGAGCTCAACAAAATACTAAGTATGTTACATCTTCTTCAAGAGAGGCTACTGTAACTCATGTTATGAATATGATGATATCTAAGCTTACTAGAGCGGATATTCAATCTACTATAACTCCTGATGAGGGAAGAAATGTGCCATGGCATATGTATAACATAGAAGCATGTGATACTGCTAAGCAAACTCTAGTAGGTCTTGATGGATTACTTGAGATGGTTGAACTTAAAAAGGAAGGATACTTAGGCGATAAGGTTAGAGAATTAAAAGAAAGAGCTATTCTTTACATGGAAGAAATGCTTGAAGTTGGAGGATACTTTGAATCAGTAGAAAAAGGATTCTTCGTAGACTCTGGAATGTATCCTGAAAGAAATGGAGATGGAATAGCTAGAAAAATAAATGGTGGAATAGGTGCAGGATATGTATTCGAAAGAGATGAAGATTATATGGCTCCTGTAACTGCACACTTTGGATATAATAACGTTGCTCAATATGATGAAAATGCTATAGATAATCCATCTTCATTAATTGGTGGATGTACTTTTGAAGATCCTGAAAAGATAGTTTATATAGATGAGCTTGATGAAAATGATAATGTATTCAATCGTCTAGATGAAAAGGAAAAATACAGAAATTCAAACTTTATAAAACCAGAAGTAGAATGGCTTGCTGATGGAACAGTTCAAGTTGAATTATTCCTTCCAACAAGCAGTAGAGTAGCTGAATTTGCAGCTGTTGAATTTGCTAAGAAAATGAACCTTCAAGATCCTGAGGTTATACATGTTGAAATGATGCACCCATCAGAGGGAACAAGAGTCCAAGTAAAAGGAAAATTAGATGCTGATCTTGATATAAGCACGCTTGAAATACCTCCAGAGCCTGAACTTATGAGTGATGAAGAACTTTGGAGTGAGATAGAAAAAAGACCTATGAAGGTAGTTGCAGCAACAGTTGGAGAAGATGAGCATTCAGTTGGTCTTCGCGAGGTTATAGATATTAAACATGGTGGAATAGAAAAATGGGGAATTGAGGTTGAATACTTAGGAACTTCTTGCCCGATAGAAAAACTTATAGATGCTGCAATAGAGTTAAATGCAGATGCAGTACTTGCATCAACTATAATAAGTCACGATGATATTCACTATAAGAATATGAAAAGACTTCATGAATATGCAATAGAAAAAGGAGTTAGAGATAAAATTATGATAGCTTGTGGAGGAACTCAAGTTACTCCAGAAATAGCAGTTAAACAAGGTGTAGATGCAGGTTTTGGAAAAACTGATAGAGGAATACATGTAGCTACATTCTTTGTAAATAAAAGAAAAGAAAAATTAGCTGAAGCTGAGGCTTAAAATATTTTGAAATATTATATAACTTAGGTTGGAAATAAAGCTTATTTAAATAACGCTCATGTATTAAATATGTTCAATAAAACTAAGTATTACATCTTATTGAATATCCTAAAAGTTCTGAACTCCCGTTGGTTAGACAACGAACTTTTTTAACGGATATTCAAACGATGTAATACAAGTTTTATAAGAAATATTTAAAACAATCGCTAACATTTAAATAAGCTTAATTTTAAATATTGAAAATTTATCTTTATAAAACTTTAAAAGATATTTTTATAAATAAATAGAGAAAATAATAAAACCCCAGAAAGTTTAAAAGATAGTCTAAAGATAGTTTAATGTAGATTTATCCGAAAGCTAAAAGTTCTAAGACTACACACTCTTAAGGGTGTAGATAAGAACTTAACAGCTTCTGGATTAGCTCAACTAGAAATTCAGCTGGAGTAAAAATTCCATCTGAATTAAGTTTCACTTTATTGGATGAAAGGAGGGGAAAAGTTTGAAAATAGATGTTTTAGTAGCTGAAATTGGTAGTACTACTACTGTTGTAAATGCATTTAATGATATAAACACAGATAACCCTAAATTCATAGGACAGGGTCAAGCTCCTACTTCAGTTCTTGAAGGAGATGTGAGGATTGGATTAAATGGAGCGATAGATAGTCTTGCTAAAAGCTTAGGCGAAGATAAGGTCGAATATGAAGAGATGCTTGCTACATCAAGTGCAGCAGGTGGGCTTAAGATGACTGTTCATGGACTTGTGTATGATATGACTGCAAAGGCTGCAAAGGAAGCAGCACTTGGAGCAGGAGCTATTGTACATAATGTTACTGCTGGAAGACTTAGAAGAACAGATTTGAAAAAAATAAAAGAGTCACGACCAAATATTATATTAATAGCTGGTGGGGTAGATTTTGGAGAAAGAGACACAGCACTTTATAATGCAGAACTTATAGCAGATATGAATCTTAATATACCTATTATCTACGCTGGTAATGTAGAAAATCAAGAAGAGATAAAGCTTATATTTGAAGATATGAAATCCAAACTATATATAGTCGATAATGTATATCCTAAGATAGATTTATTGAATGTAGAGCCGACGAGAAAAGTAATACAAGATGCTTTTGAAGATCATATAATACATGCACCTGGAATGGAACATGTAAGAGAACTTGTAAATGGACCTATTATACCAACTCCTGGTTCTGTAATGGAGAGTGCGAAACTATTGTATGAAGAAATAGGGGATTTAATAGTATTTGATGTAGGTGGGGCAACAACAGATCTACACTCAGTTACAGCTGGAAGCGACAAGATAAGTAGAATACTTTTAAGTCCAGAGCCATTAGCAAAAAGAACTGTAGAAGGTGATCTTGGAGTATATATAAATATGAAAAATATAGTCGATTTAATAGGCAAAGATAAACTATCTAAAGAACTTGGATTTGATTCTAAGAATTTAATAGAAAATCATGTTCCTATCCCAAAAACTAAAGAGCAAATAAAGTTTGTTGAAAGATTAGCTCAAGAAGCAACATTAAGAGCATGTGATAGACATGCGGGTATAGTTAGAGATTTATATGGTGCAGGAGGCAGAACATCTATAGCTGAAGGAAAGGACTTAACAGAAGTTAAGTATATAGTGGGTACTGGAGGCGCTTTGACTAGATTACCTCAAAGAATAGAAATAATGGAGTCAATAGCAAAATCAAATACAACAAAGACGAAGTTGTTTCCATTAGAGGAAGCTGAAATACTTGTTGATAATGATTATATTATGGCCTCTTTAGGAGTTTTATCAAAGAGACATCCTAAGTCGGCTTTACTTCTTATGAAAAAGAGTTTAGGTATATAGGGGGGATGGTATTGTATCCGAGAATAGAGATAGATCTTGATAAATTAAAACATAATGCAAATTTGCTTAGTAAAAAATGTAGGGAACACAATATAGAAACGGCTGTAGTTACAAAGGTGTATTGTGCTTTTCCTGAAATTGTAGATTACTTAAAAGACAGTGGTGTCAAATATATAGCTGATTCCAGAATAAAAAATTTAAAAAAGCTTAGTAGTATAGACCTTGAAAAGATACTCATAAGAATACCTATGCTTACAGAAGTTGAAGATGTAGTAAAGTATTCTGACATAAGTCTTAACTCTGAAATTGAAGTTATAGAAAAGATAGATGAAACTTGTGCAAAATTAAATAAGAAGCATAAAATAGCTTTGATGGTAGACCTTGGGGATTTAAGAGAAGGTTATTTTAAAGAAGATGAATTATTTGAGGTTGTAGGAAAAACTTTAGAACTTAAAAATGTAGAGTTTGTAGGTCTTGGAACGAATTTAACTTGCTATGGAGCTGTAATACCTTCAAAAGAAAACTTAGGAAGATTGTGTGAACTTGGACAAAAAATAGAAGAAAAATTTGATATTAAATTATCTTTTATATCTGGAGGAAATTCAAGTTCTCTTCATTTATTGGATAAAGGTGAAATGCCTTCAAGAGTTACTAATTTAAGACTTGGAGAAGCTATAGCTCTTGGAAAGGAAACCGCTTATTCTCAAGATATAAAAGGAGCTTACCAAGATTCATTTAAGCTAGTATGTGAAATAGTAGAACTTAAAGAAAAACCATCTATTCCTATAGGGGAAATTGGAGTAGATGCATTTGGAAATAAGCCACATTATGAAGATAAAGGTATTAGAAAAAGAGCAATAGTTGGAATAGGAAAGCAGGATACTAATGTAGATGGAATGAGTACGGTTGATCCAAAACAGGAAATATTAGGAGCAAGTTCAGATCACTTGATAGTAGATGTTACAGAAAGTGATAGAGATTATAAGGTAGGAGATACTATAGAATTTAATCTTGAATATGGAGCATTAATGGCAGCTACTACTAGTGATTATGTTAATAAGGTATTTAAGTGTGAAGAAAAATTAGCAGAGAATGTATAAAGAGATAGTCAACCTTAAATGGGTTGGCTATTTTTTAGTTTTTAAATAAAATTAATCTATAAAATGATTTATATATATGACAAAATGTTGACTATATACAACAAAAATAGTATCTTATACATAAGAGGTGGAGTTTTATGGCAAAACGTAAAAAATTATTTAATACAAAAATAAAAGTTCTCAGAACTGAAAAAAAATTGACTCAAGAGGATTTAGCAATAGAGTTAGGGATAAACAGAGGTACTGTTTTAGAGATTGAAAGAGGCACTTTTAATCCTTCTCTTAAACTTGCTTTTGCTATATCTAAATATTTTGATAAGACTGTTGATGAAGTTTTTGAAATTCTGGAGGAGATGGAGGAATAATTAATATGGGGGAACAATTGATAGGTATACATTCGCTATTAGCAACTATTGTGAGTTCAGTATTTTTACTATTAGCTTTGATGGATAAAGATGAATTAGAGAACTTTGCATTTAATAATGCATTAAAAATATCTTCTGTAGTTAATGTGATAGCATTATTAGTATACAGCTTATATTCAATTTCATTAGGACACAAAAATATTGATATTAATGTTATTTTTTATTCAATAGAAGCAATAAGTATAGTGACATTATTACTATATTATATAGATTTAAAAGGTTTTAATTTAAAAGTTAAAATAGAAAATGAGAAATTTATAAATATATTAACATATAGTTCAATTACTATAAGTACTTTAGCAACTATAAGCATGTTATTTGAATTTAAAACTTTTGAAAATACAATAGGATTTATTAGATATGATGAATTGATTTTATTTATTAATGCAATATTTTTTACATTAATAATACCATTACTTCCAAAGCGGAAAAAACTTAATCTAGAAGAATATAAAAAAGAGAAAAAAGAAATAGATAAAAAATTTAAAATGATGTACCTAGTATATATAGTTATTATGGTATTTGTTATTATTTATATTGCTTTAAAAAAATAAACATTGTATAGAAAAAGTGAGGTCTTAAAAATGAAAAAGAATATACATTTAGGAAAGTTACTTACTATAATATTTCTGATACAAACTGGAATGGTATTTTTTGCTGTATATACAGGAATAGATAAGTGGGTTACCAATAAATTTATTGGTACATATATAATTTCTATCATTTTATATATAATATATATAGTAATTATGACTATTATTAATATAAGAAAATTAGAGAGACGAGATCTGAAGAAAAGGGTATTTACGTTTGTTAAATCATTTATATTATTTAGCTTATTAAACTATATTTGCAATTATTTTAAAATATCAAATAGTGGATTACTAAATGCAATTTCGATTGCTTTTGGAGGAGCATTTGGAATAGCTTTTTGGGATGTAGTATTTTTAAAGAAAAAAGAGAAGTATAGTTTAGATTATGTATATAAAAAAGATAATATTAAATAAATTTAGGAGTATATTATGTTTAAATTTAATGGATTAATACCAGAAATGTCTGTTTTGAATATAGAGAAAAGCCTGCATTTTTATTTGAATATTCTTTTGTTTAAATTAGAGTATGAGAGAAAAGAAGACAAGTTTGCTTTAATATCACTGAATAATTCTCAGATTATGATTGAAGAGATAAATGGATATTGGGAAACAGGAGAATTATCATATCCTTTTGGAAGGGGTATTAACTTTCAAATAGAGGTTGATAATATTTATGCATTATATAAAAATATAAAAAAACATGACTATCCTATAAAAATAGATATAGAGGAGAACTGGTATAGGGCAGATGATAAATTAGTGGGACAAAAAGAATTTTTGGTTATGGATCCTGATGGGTATTTGTTAAGGTTTGCACAGGATTTAGGTGAAAGAGAATATAATGTTCAAAATAGTCAACCTTAAGGTTGACTATTTTGTTGTTTTTCTATTTTTTTAATTCGTTTATGAATTCAAGGACGGCTTCTTTTTTAGTGGCCCATGAGGTAACTAATCTAATAGCAGAATTATTATCATCTATTTTTTTCCAAGTGTAAAAATTAAACTTTTTCTCTAATCTTTCGATTATTTTATTTTCTAAGATAGGAAAAATTTGATTAGTTGGAGAGTCTATTAAAAACTTACAATTGGCTTCTTTTAAACCTTCACTCAAAAGATATGCCATTTCATTAGCATGTTTTGCAAGTTCAAAATAAAGGTTGGCGGTAAATAATTCTTCAAACTGTATGCCTAGAAGTTTTCCTTTGGCAAGTAATGCTCCTTTTTGTTTTATATGGTATCTAAAGTCTTCTTTTAAACTTTCTTTTTTTATTACTAAGGCTTCACCAAGAAGTGCTCCGTTTTTAGTTCCACCAATAAAAAATGCATCTGTAAAATTACACATATCAGATAAAGTTAAATCTCCTTCTTTAGCACAAATAGCACAACCTAATCTTGCACCATCTGCATATAATATAAGGTTATTAGACTTACAAAATTCACTAAGATTTTTAAGTTCTTCCTTTGTATATATTGTACCTAGTTCTGTTGGGTTAGAAATATATACAAGTTTTGGCTTTACAACATGTTCATTTAAAGGAGAATTTAATATTTCCTTGATTTTCTCGGGAACTATTTTTCCATCATTTGAATCTATTGTAATTACTTTGTGTCCTGTATACTCAATTGCTCCAGTTTCGTTAACTGCAATATGACCTGTATTAGCAGATACACAAGCTTCATGCGGTCTTAAAAAAGCTCCAATTGCGGTAAGATTTGTTTGAGTTCCTCCAGATATAAGATGAACATCAATATTTTGATTATGTACTAAATTTTTTATTTTAGAAACTGCATTTTGGGTATGACAATCATATCCATACCCTTCTGTTTGTGTCATATTTGTTTTTATTAAAGCGTTCAAAATTTTTGTATGAGCACCTTCACTATAGTCGTTTTTAAAGCTATACATTGTAATCCCCCTTTAATATTAAGTTTTTGAATTGAATGAATCTTCAACTAAATATAGTATATATAAAAAAAGATGAACTTTCAACTAACCTTAAATTAATAAAATTAGGAAGTGACAAAAATTATTTGATACTATATAATTATTTGTAATACATAATTATATAAAACATAAAAACACATAAAAGGAGAAATACAAAATGAAAAAAATGGTAATAGCAGCATTATTAATGGTTTGCTTAGCTACTGTTTTAGCAGGTTGCGCAAATAAAGAAGAGCCAAAAGAAAATACACAAGTAGAAAACAATGTTGAAAAAGAAGTTAGTGAAAAAACATTTGCTGAATTTATAAAAGTATTAGAAGCAAACAATACTTTAGAAATAAAAAAGTTTATTTTAGACAATATACAAAAAGTTGATGAAAAAACTGCAGATAAAATGGTTATGAAATATGAAATTTTATTAAAGGATAATTTCGATAAGCTGTCTAAGAAATTTAATTCAATGGAATATTTCGGCGCAGTTAATGACACTATGGATGAAAATTATGAGTTGAACTTAGAATCAATTAAAGATGAAAATATAAAGAAAGAAGTAATGGATGCTGTAGCTTCTGGTTATACATTTGAATCTTTAGAAGGAAGTTATTATCTAACTATGGATTATTCCATGATTAATGATACTTTTGGTACTTATCTTTCTGAAAATGTAAAACCATATTACGAACTTAGAAAGAAAGAATTAGAGAAGCCTACATTTGTTGAAGAATATGTAAGTATTGATTTTGAAGAAATAAAAAATAGAGCAGTTACGCTTGAAAAATTTATTAGAGATAATAAAGATTATGAGAATAAAAAAGATTTAGAAGATATGATGAGATGGTATGTAGACGCTTTATTAAGAATTGATCATTTTGGTGATACTGTAGATTATGAAACTGGAAAAGTAAATGCTGTTGTTAAGAAGACATATGAAGAACTTAAATCAAGTGATCTTAAGATTTTAAAACACGTATCAGAAGAAATGGACAATTTATTATCTGAGTATAAATATGTATTAAAATCAGATGATCAAGAAGGTGCTCAAAAAATAAATGAGTTGAGGTTCAAATTATCTGATGAAGTAGCTAAAAAAATTGAAGAGTATTATTATTAAATATAAAGAAGTACCTACAAGTTAAAGTAGGTACTTTCTTTTTCTTTGGGGGATGGAATTATGAATAAAACGATTGGAATACTAGCACATGTAGATGCTGGCAAAACTACATTTGCTGAGCAAATTTTGTATCATACTAAAAGCATTAGGGAAAGAGGCAGAGTAGATCATAAAGATGCTTTTTTAGATAGTCATAATATAGAAAGAGAACGAGGAATTACAGTGTTTTCAGACCAAGCAGTAATGACTTATAAAGATTCAAATTATTACTTAATAGATACTCCTGGACACATAGATTTTTCATCAGAAATGGAAAGGTCAATTCAAATTATGGATTATGCTATTGTCATTATTAGTGCGGTTGAAGGTATACAGGGTCATACAGAAACGCTTTGGCAATTACTTAGAAAATATGAAGTACCTACTTTTTTCTTTATAAACAAGGTAGATAGAGTGGGTGCAGATGTGGAAAGTGTATTAGAAGAAGTTAGATTGAATCTAACAGAAGATGTTTGTGATATAACAGAATCTTTTAGTAAAGATGGAATGAAAGAAGATCTTATAGAATTTATAGCAGAAAGAGATGAAGTGCTTTTTGAGAAATATATTGAAGATGGATATGAAAATAATTTATGGTTAAGTAATATGAAAAGTATGATTAAACAAAATAAAGTTTTTCCGTGTTCTAGTGGGTCTGCTTTGCAAGATATTGGTATAGTTGAATTTTTAGATAAAATACATGAACTAACTTTTACAAATTATTCTGATGAAGATTCTTTTTCAGGTAGAGTTTATAAAATACGACATGAAAATAATGGAACTAAAGTAACTTATATTAAAGCTTTGAGTGGAACATTAAAAGTAAGAGATGAGTTAAGTTATGGTAATGAAGAAAATAAAATTTATGAAAAAATTACTCAGATAAGAGTTTACAATGGAAATAAATTTAAAACTGTTGAGAAAGTATCATCAGGACAAGTTTTTGCAGTAACTGGATTAACAATACCATCAATAGGAGATGGTTTAGGAAACTTGAGAGAAAAAGTAAGTTATGAAATAGTACCAACCTTAAAATCTAAAGTTATATTTGATTCCTCATTGAATACAAAACATGTATTAAAATGCTTTAAAATGTTGGGTTCAGAAGATCCTTCTTTAAATGTAATATGGGAAGAATCTTTACAAGAAATACACATTCATGTTATGGGAACTATTCAGTTAGAAGTATTAGAACAATTGGTGAAAGAACGATTTGGCTTTGTTGTTACATTTGAAGATCCGCAAATATTATATAAAGAAACTATTGATACAGTAGCAAATGGATATGGTCACTTCGAGCCTTTAGGGCATTATGCAGAAGTACATCTTAAATTAGAGCCTTCTAAAAGAAATGGGGGTATAGAATTTGAAAATAATTGTCATACTGATGATCTAACAGTTGGAAATCAAAATTTGGTTCATCATCATATTTATGAAAGAGATCATCATGGACTATTAACAGGTTCATCTATAACAGATATAAAAGTAACTTTGCTCACAGGCAGAGCACATAATAAACACACTAGTGGTGGGGACTTTAGAGAAGCTACATATAGAGCCTTAAGACAAGGACTTGAAAAGGCAAAAAATATCTTGCTTGAACCATATTATAATTTTAAAATTAAAGTGGAATTAGATCATATCGGAAGGATTTTATCAGATATACAAAAAGCATATGGTAGTTTTGATACACCGAAGACTATGGGGAATAAAGTAATTATAACAGGTAAGGTACCTGTATCTACTTTTATGAATTATAGTACAGAGTTAGTTGCCTTTACGCAAGGAAAAGGTAGTATGAGTTTACTGTTTGCTGGTTATGAACGCTGTCATAATGAAGAAGAAGTTATAGAAAGAATTGGGTATAATAAAAATGCTGATTTTGACTATACCTCATCTTCTATATTTTGCTCAAAAGGTCAAGGATATACAGTGACTTGGGATAAATCAGAAAAAGAGATGCATTGTTTATAAATAAGATTCTGGTAGACTATATTAAAATAAGTATAGTTGCCAATATAAGCAATATGTTAGTATGAAATGAATTTTTTTTATAGATATATTTACAAAAATATGGTAATCTGAATTTGGAAATATAAAATAGATTAGGGGGTAAAAAGTGATAAACAAAAGATTAATTTCGATTTTTAGTGTATTTTTCTTAGTCACAATGATAGGTGTAGTTATGGCTGCAAACGGATGCTATAGGCTCAATACATATAGATATCTTATATATATTTGGAATCTATTTTTAGCTTGGATACCATTTGGATTTTCTTTAATAGTACACAATAGGTACTATAAAGGTAAGGGAAATAGCAACAATATAGTAATATTTATATGTATGTGCATATGGTTACTATTTTATCCTAATGCTCCTTATATAATAACTGATTTTATACACATCAGTGTATCTAAGTATCCATTTAAAATAGAAGATACTTTAGAATTTCAAAGGAACTTTTGGATATGGTATGATTTTATACTTATAGCTTTTTTTGCTTTAATAGGATATTTACTTGGGGTAGCCTCTTTGTATTTCAATCAGATAATAGTTAAAGATAAATTTAATGCTTTTATATCTTGGATATTCGTAATCATTGTATCGTTTCTTGGTGGATATGGAATATATTTAGGTAGGTTTGTAAGATTTAATAGCTGGGATATAGTATCAAATCCTATGAAGTTATTTGGGTATATTATAAATAGTTTTAAACTTGAAGCTATATACTTTTCATTGATGCTTGGAACGGCTTTACTGTTTACTTATATACTTGTGTATAGTTTGATAAATTTTAAGAACAATCCTGAATAAAGGGTTGTTCTTTTTGAATATATTAAAAAACTAAAGTACATTATAATAAATATATAAAGCGAAACTTAATTCAGATGGAGTTTTAGAACTTTTAGATTTAGGCGAAACATATCATTATGACAAAAAACAATATTTTTTGATATAATTAATATGAAACATTAATTTGGAGATGATAAATTGATATACTTATTAAAAAATCTTATAAATAATCTAGGATACGTAGTATTAATAGCCTTTATGATATCTAAGATTAAAAGTTTTAAGAAAATAATACAAAAAGATGAATTTAACTATATAGACCTTTTTGTATTATCGTTTATATTTGGAACATTTGGGATACTTGGCACTTATATAGGTACAGATGTTAGAGGAGCTATAGCAAACACTAGAATAATTGGGGTTATGGCTGGAGGTATACTTTGTGGTCCATTTGTTGGAATTGTATCAGGAATAATAGCAGGACTTCACAGATACTTAATAGACGTCGGGGGAATTACAGCTTTTCCTTGCTTTGTTAGTACTGTTATTGGAGGATGTATATCAGGAATTATATACAATAAATCAACTGATAAGAATAGATGGATATACGGTATTTTAGGTGGAATACTAATTGAAAGTATAAGTATGGGATTAATACTATTACTTTCAAGACCATTTACAGTAGCATTTTTGATAGTAAAAAAAATATATATACCTATGACTTTGGTAAATGGAATGGGTATAGGAATTGTAATATTAATTACTGAGAATATATTTGAAGAAAAAGAAGAGATAGCTGCAAGGCAAGCAAAATTGGCTCTTGAAATAGCTAACAAGACACTTCCTTATTTCAGGAATATAAACAATGATTCGTTAAAGCAAATATGTACAGTTATAAAAGATAGTGTAGGAGCTAGTGCGGTATCTATAACTGATAAAAAGTACATATTGGCTCATGTAGGAGATGGAGATGATCATCATATAGATGGTGAAAAAGTGTTAACTCGTGCTACTGAAAAGGTAATAGAAACTGGAGAAATAGTAGTACTTAGAACGAATAAGCAAATAGCTTGCCCGAGTGAGAATTGTCCATTAAAATCTGCTATAATAATGCCTTTAAAGGATAGTGAATCTGTTGTTGGAGCATTAAAAATATATTATAACAAAGAGGATTCTATAAGCTTTAAGGATGAGACTTTAGCTATAGGACTTTCTCAAATGATATCTACTCAGCTTGAAATAGCTAAAATAGAAAGACTTAAGGAAATGGCAAATAAAGCTGAGATAAAGGCTCTTCAAGCTCAAATAAATCCTCACTTTTTATTCAATGCATTAAATACTATAGTTTCATTTATAAGAATAAACCCAGATCGTGCAAGAGAACTTATAATAAGCTTATCTACTTATCTTAGATACAACCTAGAAATTGGTGAATCTTGTGTTGATATAAATAAAGAATTAGATCAAGTTAAAGCTTATGTAGAAATCGAAAAAGCCAGATTTGGTGATAAATTAAATGTAGTATATAATATTGATGAGAGTATAGAAATAAAGGTTCCAAGTCTTATAATACAGCCGTTAGTTGAAAATTCTATAAAACATGGAATATTAAAGGGAACGGGTAGTGGATGCGTAACAGTAAAAGTTCAAAGAAATTTTGATGATGATATTGAAATTTCTATACAAGACGATGGTATTGGAATCGATGAAAAAATAATAAAAAATATATATAAGAGAAATATGAAGGAAAATAAGATTGGACTTGTGAATGTACACAATAGATTGAGACTCATATATGGAAAAGGTCTTGATATACAAAGGCTTGATAAAGGAACAAAAATCAGCTTTATAATATATCGTGAAGGAAAGAGGCAATAATATGAGATGTATAATAGTAGATGATGAATCTCCTTCAAGGGAGGAGCTTAAGTACTTTATAAATAACTTTAGTTCAATAGAAATAGTAGAAGAGTTTGATGATTCATTAGAAGCGTTGAACTTTATAGAGAGTAATGATATTGACATTGTATTTTTAGATATAAATATGCCAAAGTTAGATGGTGTTTGTTTAGCTAGGGTTATAAATAAGTTTAATAAAGATTTTAAAATAGTTTTTATAACAGCATATAAAGAACACGCTATAGAAGCATTTGAATTAGAAGCGTTTGATTATATATTAAAGCCGTATTCAGAAGAAAGAATACTCACTACGTTAAAAAAGATAGAGCGATTAGAGAATTGTGAAGAAAAAAAATATATATGTGACAGAGTGACTCTTTTAAAAGGAGAGAAGATGATAGTAGTAAATATTGATGATATATATTACTGTAAATCTTCAGAAAGAGAAACTCTAGTTTATACTAAGGATAAAGAATATACTGTTAATATGAGCATATCTGAGTTTTACAATAAGATTTCTGGGTATAATTTTTTTAAGAGTCATAGATCTTATATATTGAATATAGATAAAATAGAAGAGATAATACCTTGGTTTAACAATACTTACAATGTTAAATTAAAGAAATTAGATATTGAAATTCCAGTTAGTAGGAAAAATATAAAAGAATTTAAGCACATAATGGGCATATAAATGCACTTTATGTGCTTTTTTTTGCATTTCGTGTAAAATATAAAATTTTGAACAAAAACTTCATTATAATTTAATTAAAGACAATTAAAATTCAAGGAGGGAATACTATGATAACGTTTTTCTCAGCAATTATACTTTTAATCCTAGGATATTTTATATATGGTAAGTTTGTAGAAAATATTCTTGGAATTGATGATTCAGAAGTTACACCAGCTATTGAAATGGAAGATGGTGTAGACTATATACCTATGAGTTGGCCTAGAATTTTCCTTATTCAGTTTTTAAATATTGCAGGACTTGGACCTATATTTGGAGCAGTAGCAGGAGCTTTATGGGGACCAGTAGCATTTTTATGGATTGTATTTGGATGTATATTCGCAGGAGCAACACACGACTTTTTATCAGGATATTTATCTATGAAGCATAAAGGAACTAGTGCATCAGAAATAGTTGGGATGTATTTAGGTGAAACTGTAAAGAAAATAATGAGGGTATTTACAGTAGTATTATTAATATTAGTTGGTGTAGTATTTGTTACAGGTCCAGCTGGGCTTTTAGCTAACTTAACTTCATTTAACAAAGGATTTTGGGTTATAGCGATAATAGCATATTATATATTAGCAACTGTACTTCCAGTTGATAAATTAATAGGAAAGATATATCCAATATTTGGAGCTTCTCTTCTTATAATGGCTGTAGGTATAGCTGGAGGATTAGTTGTAAAAGGATACAATATACCAGAAATAACTGTTGCAAATCTACACCCTAAGGGAACTCCTATATTCCCATTCTTATTTATAACTATAGCATGTGGTGCTATTTCAGGATTCCATGCTACACAATCTCCTCTTATGGCTAGATGTGTTAGAAAACAAAGTGAAGCTAGAAGAATATTCTATGGATCAATGATAGCAGAGGGAATAATAGCTTTAATATGGGCAGCAGCTGCTATGACTTTCTTCGGAGGAACTGAAGGACTTGCTGCGGTACTTGCTAAAGGTGGAGCAGCAGTTGCAGTTAACGAAATATCGACTTCTTTACTTGGTAAGTTTGGTGGATTATTAGCTTTACTTGGAGTTGTAGCATGTCCTATAACATCAGGAGATACTGCATTTAGAAGTGCGAGACTTACTATAGCAGACTCTATAAATTATAAGCAAGATAGTTTAGTTAAGAGATTTTCAATAGCACTACCATTATTTGCAGTAGGTATAGCTCTTACATTTATAGATTTTAATATAATATGGAGATACTTCTCTTGGGCTAACCAAACTTTAGCAATGATGATGTTATGGGCAGGAGCTGCTTATTTAGCTAAAGAAAATAAGAATCATTGGATTGCAAGTATACCAGCTGCATTTATGACTGTTGTAACAACAGCATATATAATACAAGCGCCAGAAGGATTTAAACAATCTGCAAGTCTTGCAAATCCTATAGGTATAATATTTGGACTTGTAATATTTGGATTATTCTTATCTAAAAAGAATAAAAATAAAGATAAGATAGCTGCTTAATGAATGTATCAAAATGAAACATGTGTATCGTTTTGAAACACAAGGAAAAAGCTATCAATATGATAAATGTATCAATATGAAACAAAAAGGTATGATTGAGATCAATCATACCTTTTTTATTTATAAAAAGTCCATAGTTAAAACATAAAGTATAGATTTTAGACATATTGATAATTATATTAGATAAAAATTTGTTTACTTAATTAAGTTCTGGGAAAGTTTTTATTAATATAAGTAATTGCAGTATGAAGAAGTAAATTTTTTTATTGTATACATGGTTAAAATCACCAGATAAAGGGTATTTAATATAAAAGTGAATAGAAAATATTAAGAAAAATAGATTTGAATATGTAGACTTGGTATAGATATTGCTTAATAAAAGAATAATATTAATAGATAAGAGAGGGGGAGATTTGTATGGAACATTCATCTATTTCATATATATCTTTGTTGATAATAATTTTACTTGCTACATTTGTACCTATATTAATAACTAAAATTAAGTTTATACCAATACCTATAGTGGTTGGAGAAATAGTGTCCGGAATGATTATAGGAAAGAGTGGATTTAACTTGATTCAAGAGAGTCCTCAGCTTGACTTCCTGTACACGTTTGGATTTGCATTTTTAATGTTTTTGTCAGGTCTTGAAATTGATTTTAATTTGATGAAGCCAACTAACAAAAGTTCTGAAGCTAAGTGGTATAAAAAACCATTGCTGGTATCTATAATTTTATTTCTTATAACATTGATTTTATCATTTGTTATAGCGTACATGTTTAAAGCATTTGGACTTGTATCTAATGTAGCCCTTATGAGCTTGATACTTAGTACTACCTCTTTAGGAATAGTAGTTCCTATATTAAAAGAAAAAAATATAATAAACTCAGAATATGGGCAAACAATATTGCTTACTTCTTTGATATCTGATTTTGTTACTATGGTACTTATAACATTTTTTGTTACATTTTATACATCAAAGGCAACTTATGAAGTGCTTTTAATTTTACTATTATTTGTTGCATTTTTTGTCTTTTATAGAATGGGACTTAGGTTTGTAGTAGATAATAAGATAGTAAAAGAACTAGCTGATACTACATCTCAGATAAAGGTTAGAGGAGCGTTTTCTTTAATATTGATATTCATAGCTTTAGCTCAAAGTCTTGGAACTGAAATTATTCTGGGGACATTTTTAGCAGGTCTTATAGTTGCCCTGCTAGATGAGAAAGACAAATCGGATTTATATGTTAAACTTGACGCAATAGGATATGGATTCTTTGTACCTATATTCTTTATAATGGTTGGGGCTAACTTTGATATTAAGGCAGTTATTAATAATCCAAAGGCAATATACCTTGTACCAGCTTTACTAATCGCTGTGTACGCAGTAAAAGTAATACCATCTTTACTTTTGAAATTTAATTTTTCTATGAAAAAAAGTATAGCAGCAGGATTTTTGCTATCCTCAAGACTTAGCCTTATTATAGCTGCAAGTGCCATAGGGTTAAAGCTTGGACTTATAAAAGAGGAGACTAATGGTGCTATTATATTAGTTGCTATAATAACTTGTACATTTTCGCCTCTTGTATTTAATCAAATGATGCCTAAAATTGATCTTAAAAATAAAAAAAATATATTTATAATAGGTATTAATGATAAAAGTATGTTGCTTGCTAGAAGGCTTAAAAAGTTCGAAATGAATTTGACTTTTGTAACATATAATAAATCTCAGTTTGATAAGATAAGTGCTACTGGAGAAACTGTATATTTAGGAGATGCAACTGATAGTAAATGGCTTGAAGAAATAGGAATAGACAAAGCAGATACAGTTGTTGTTGCAAAAAGTATAGAAGATATGAATACTGAAATTTGTGAAATATGTAAGGTTGAATTTGGTATAGATCATATAATTCTATTAACTAATAGTCAGTCAACACCTAAAGGAGAGTCTTTATACGGAGCTATGAGTGTATCGCCAGAATTTGCAACTGCTTTTATGGCAGAACATTTTATAATACATCCAAAAGCGTTTTCTTTATTGTTTGAAGAAGAAGATTTTATGATAGAAGAAGTATATCTTGAAAATGAAGAATATTTTTTAAAACCATTAAATAAAGTGGTTTTACCAGGAGATTGCTTAATTTTATCAATATTAAGAGGGGCTGAAAAAATAATACCTCATGGATATAATATACTTCAACCGGGAGACATTATAATGATTGTTGGAGAAAGTCATAATGTTAAAAAAGCAAAAAATATACTTGGAAGTATAAGGGAAGACAGTTATTTATAATAAATAACTGTCTTTCTTTTCCTAAGATTATAATGGGAATTTTAAGAAAAATATTTACTTTTAACTTTAAGAATGATATAATAAATAGAACTGTTTTACTCTAAAAACTTCGAAATTAGAATTTACAAATCTTTATGAAATTCTTACCTAGATACAATATCTAAATTCAATTGATCACAATGAATATGCATAATTGAGACTTTATAGAGTATGTTTGACTAGGAAAATAGCGAAAAATGTCGAAAATATCCAATTAATTAAGCTATAAAAATTTTATAGTTTAAATTGTTGTATAAATATAATATCAACTTATAGTTTATGTGGTAGTATTTACACCTATATAAGACTTAAAATTTGGAATATTAATAATATAGTTATAAAAGTATAATTTAAACTAAAAATTATTAAAAATAGAAACAACTTCTATTTTAATGTAAAAATGTTACAATAGTATGATTCTTCATATTTAAAATAAATAATGCAATATTAGGAGGTTTTAAATGGAAAACAATAAAAGACAAATTTCATTAAAAAGAGCCGAGGAGTTAAAGGGTAGAATAGAGGACTATTTAGAGGCTAAAAAAACTATACCTAAAGGCTTGGAAAATCAGGAAGCGTTACTTGAGAGAAAAAATAAAATTCTATCTGTTCTTGGAGGAACTGAGGAAGATTGGAATAACTATAAATGGCAATTATCGAATAGAATCGGGGATGTAGATACTTTATCTAAAATACTAGATCTAACAGATAAAGAAATTAAGAGAATAGAAGAGGTTGGCAAACAATTTAGATGGGCTGTATCTCCATATTATTTAAGCTTAATAGATCCAAAAGAAAAATTAGATCCTGTAAAACTTATGTCTATACCTGAGTTTATAGAACTTCAAGATAATGTAGACGATTTAGATCCTATGGGAGAAGAATTTACAAATCCTGCTGGAAGTATAACTAGAAGATATCCAGATAGACTTATAATAAATGTTACTAATGAATGTGCTATGTATTGTAGACACTGTCAGAGAAGAAGAAATATAGGTCAATGTGATGAGGCTAAATCTAAAGATGTTATACAAGAGTCTATAGATTATATAAAAGAAAATGAAGAAATAAGGGATGTATTAATAACAGGAGGAGATCCACTTACACTAAATGATGATTATTTAGAGTGGGTAATAAGTCAATTAAGAGCTATTCCTCATGTTGATTATATAAGACTTGGAAGTAGAACTCTAGTTACTATGCCTCAAAGAATTACTGATGAGTTTTGTAATATGATTAAAAAGTACCATCCTATATTTATAAATACTCACTTTAATCATCCTATGGAGATTACAGAAGAGACAAAAGCTGCGTGCGAAAAACTTGCAAATTCTGGAGTGCCTCTTGGAAATCAAGCTGTATTATTAAATGGAATAAATAATGATAAGTTTGTTATGAGATGCTTAAATCATGAATTGTTAAAGTGTAGAGTAAGACCTTACTATATATTCCATGCAAAGCATGTTAAGGGAACTACGCATTTTAATACATCTATAGATGATGGAATTGAGATAATGGAGTACTTAAGAGGGTACACGTCTGGATTGGCGGTTCCAACATATATAGTTAATGCTCCAAAAGGTAAAGGGAAAACTCCTATACTTCCTCAATACTTAATTTCAAGAGGAAAAGATTTTGTAATGATAAGAACCTGGGAAGGTGAAATCGTAAAATATGAGAATCATCCTTCTGTAGATATAAAAGAAGTTATCAAATAGTTTTTGACAATAATATTATATTGTGATACAATACATTTTGTTGAAAAAATAAATAATGAGTAAGTCGGATAGTTACGTGTGCAAACACGAGGAAAGTCCGAGCTCCACAGAGCAGGGTGCTGGATAACACCCAGTGAAGGCGACTTTAAGGATAGTGCAACAGAAATAAACCGCCATAATTTATTATGGTAAGGATGGAAAGGTGAGGTAAGAGCTCACCAGCAACTAGGTGACTAGTTGGCTATGTAAACCCCACCTGGAGCAAGACCAAGTAGGAACTAGAAAGGGGAGCTGCTCGTTCCCTTTCCGATGGTAGGTCGCTTGAGCCTATTGGTAACAATAGGCCTAGATAGATGACTATTTATTACAGAACTCGGCTTATAGATTTACTCATTTGAAATAAAGACTCAGCTTTTGCTGGGTCTTTTTTAGTGTTCGAAATTAAAAAAACAAATATCTGCTTAAGAGGAAAATAGACTCATTTAAATACCGCTGATTAGTTAACATTTTAATAAAAAATCAGCTATCTACGTCATAAGATAGCTGATTACTATATCAATTTATAATTAATTTACTTTTATGTTTAACATATATTCTAAAGCAAACATCTTCAATTAAAGAATATACACTACTAGTTATAAAATATAATCCAATTGCTACTGGAGTCTTAGCTGTTAATATAAAACTCATTATAACTGTAGATATAGCCATTTGCTTACTAAATGCAATTTGAGAACTTACCTTGAAATATGGAATAAAACTTATTAAACTGGGAGCTAACATAGTTAAAGTATAGATACAAGGTATGATAAATAAATTATCTGATACATTTAAACTACTAATCCATGGAATCAATATACTTGCTGAATTTTGTGGCATATTTAAAAATGTATTGTATAGTGAATAAATTATAGGCATCTGTATTAAAAGTGTTGAACATCCTAACATACTTTTCATGCTTTCGGTTGAATGTTTCTGTAGTTGTCTCTCCAGTTCTATAGTATTGTCTTTATATTTTTCTTTTATATGATTAATTTTTTCTGCTAAGTTTTGATGTTTTACCATAGAAAACCTTTGTTTTAAAGATAGTGGAATTAAAAGCAGTTTTACCACTAAGGTTATGTAGACTATTGAAAGTCCTAAATCTCCTGTAAAACTAAATAATATATTTAATAAATTTTGTAATACACTTGAAATGAAATCCATTTTATTTTCTCCTTTAATTTTAAAATTTAGGTTTATAAAAAGGTTCATTTCAAATTAGAATAAACTATAATACCTCCAAATAACATACTTTTGAAAACTAAAGTACTGTCGTGGTTCTAATATTTCAGAATACTTAAATCTATTTAAAAATATATTTTTTATTAAAATATATTCAATTTGGTAAGATGTACGTTTTTCATAAAAGTAAGCTAAACATCCAATTGTTGATAATAAGAACGTTATATAGATTAATATATATATAACATTATTTAGATCTAACTTCATTAGTTCACCTCGTTAAGAAATTTATATGATTATTAATATAATTATAGTATATTAAGTTCTGCATGTAAATATTTGTAAATTAAATCTGTGATTTTATTTTATAAAGATATTGATATTATTTAGGATAATATAATAGTTAGTGAAAAAAAACACCCCAAAATCAAGCCTAAAGTTTAACCAAATATTTTTGTGCATATTCAATTATAACTTATACAAATAGGTTTAACAGAACCTAAAAATATTATGAATAAAATATTAGATATTTTATTATATATTTTTTGGGGATTTCCATAGTAAAATAAGTTTTTTAGAAATGAGATAGCAGTATTAGGTAAATAGTATTAGAATAAAGTTAAAATGATGTTCATTAAAATGTTAGCTACTTTTTTAAAAATTTTTCTATGAAACTTAGATTATGGTGTTTAAATATACGTCAAGAAAACTCGTTGTTTGAGCTGGGCGAGTTTAGAGTTTTTAGGATATTTAATAAGGCGTAATCTGTAGTTTTATAAAAATCTTTAATTAAGTAGAGGTATTTTAATGGGCATCATTTCTATACTCGCAACAAAATAGGATAAAAAGTTTAATAGGTATGTCCGTTAGGACTGGTTTCACCACATACCCCTCTAGAACATAGCATAATATTAAGATGTTTTAAGGGGGTATTTATATGGGGAAGCGAACGTATAGAATAATGGCGTTTGATGGTGGTGGAATAAGGGGAGTTCTTAGTGCTACTATACTGCAAAGATTAGAAAAAGAAAATCCTAGATTAATAAAAAGTACAGATTTATTTGCGGGCACATCAACTGGTTCTTTTATAGCTCTAGGTCTTGCTTATGGCTTATCTATCAAAGAAATACTAAATTTATATTCTAAGTTAAACTGTAAGTATATATTTTCTCCTAAATACAATGAACTTTTCAGACCTAAGTATAACAATAAGCATTTGAAGGAAGTTCTTATGAGGGTATTTCCTAAAAAACTTAAGTTGAAGGATTTAAAAAAGAAAGTATTAATACCTAGTTTTGAGGTTATAAGTAAAGATGGTGGGAGTTGGAAACCTACGTTTTATACTAATTTTGAAGACAAGGGAACGTCTAATGAGTATGTAATAGATGTAGCTTTGTATAGTAGTGCAGCTCCTATATATTTTCCATCTCATAAAAAACATATAGATGGAGGTGTTATTGCAAATAATCCTAGTTTAGCGTCTATTTGTGTTGCTAAGGACTCAAAGGGAGCCAATAAAAAACTTGAGGATATGAGACTTTTATCTATTGGAACTGGCTTTACTCCAACGAATATAAAAGCAGATACTAGAAAGTGGGGAGCTATAGAGTGGGGTCTAAGTCAAAATCCTCCATATCCACTTCTTAATATATTGTTTGAGGGAAATACGGATGCGGATAGTTATTATAGTCGCGAATTATTAAGGAATAATTTTTTAAGAGCTAATCCTGAACTTTCTAAGTCTATTGCATTAGATGATTGTAAAGAAATACCTTATTTAATTAACGTTGCAGACAGTTATGATATAAAATTTATAGATAGTTGGATTAACAATAAATGGTTCTAATATTTGTTTAAATAAATTAGCTGTAGTATAATTTATTTAAACAAATAAATGCTAAGGAGCGATGTATGGACAATAAATCGAACTTTACTAAAGAAAAATTAGTATTTAAATTTAAAAAGGTGCACAGGCAATTGACTGATATATATATAAGGATTTTAAGCATTAAATACAAAAATTGTGATGAATCTTTGGCGTTTAGGCAAGCTTATATTTTTATTAATAAGGTTTTTTTACTTAGGATATTTCAGAATAATGGATTTAGGCTAGGGGTTTGTAATGAAAAACAATTTATTATAGAGAATAAGCTCAATGAGCTGTTAAAAATTTATCTTAAAAATACAGAAAACTATGAAGATTTGAATTTGTTTTGTGAAGAAATAGATTTAAGTGAAAGCCAATTAAATGAAGATGAAGTATCTGTAATGTACAATGCAATAAATAAAATAAAAATACATGTAGATTATTTGCAGAGGATGGATAATACGATACTTGGAGATTTGTATGAAGTTTTTATGGATGAGGAGATTAGAAAGTCTCTTGGGCAGTTTTATACACCTGGGTTTATAATAGATTATATTTTAAATAAAACTATCCTAAATGAGGATATAGTAAAGAAACCTTTTATCAAAGTTTTAGACCCTGCATGTGGGAGTGGACATTTTATTATAAAAGCTTATGATATGTTAAAAAAGAAGTTTATTGAAGAGATGAGTGTACTGAGAAAAATATACAAGGATGAAATTTATACTATAAAAAAAGCAGGCAAGTATATAGAACTTAGGGGTATAGATTATTGGAAGATAGAAAATTTACATTATCATTTGTTAAAAAATTGTATATATGGATCTGATGTTGATAAGTTTGCTATAGACATTACTATTGTGAATTTGATTATAAAGGATGTAAAAAACTTTAGTTATGATATTAATATTATACATTCAGATAGCTTAGTTAGATGGGAAAATGAAAAGTATACTAAAAAAAGAGAATTTTGGATTAATAAATATGATTATATTATAGGAAATCCCCCTTATGTTGGAAGTAAGAAGTTGGATAGTGATTATAAGAAATGGTTAAATGAAGAATATGGAGATGTATTTAAGGATAAATCTGACATATATTATTGTTTTTACAAGAGGATACTAGAGGTTTTGGATGATGATGGTAAGGCTTGTATCATAACTCCTAGGTATTTTATAGAAAGTCCTAGTGGTAAACCACTTAGGAAATATTTAAAGGAAAAATCTAGTATATTAGAAATAGTAGATTTTTATGGTAATCAAATATTTAAAGGAGTAGGTGTAGCTATTGCTATATTTACATTTAAGAAAAAACTAGACACAGATATTATATCAGTTTATAAACTTGGAAATGATAATTTAAACCTTGACAGTAATACAAGTCTTGAAACTATGCTGAATGATAAGTGTTTCGAAAAATTTAATTTAAAAAGGTCTGAGCTTGAAGAGGATAGATGGATTCTTGTATCGGATGTTAAGTACAATATTTATAAAAAAATCAAGCAAAATTTAGATTATGAATTAAAGGATATAGCCACAAGTTTTCAAGGTATAATAACTGGGTGTGATAAGGCTTTTGTTTTAAATAGTAAAGAAGTTGAATCTAATAATATAGAAACAAACATACTTAGAAAATGGGTTAAAAACAAGAATGTAGATAAATACTCTGTTGAAGATAGCGATTTGTTCATAATATATTCAGATTTTATTGAAGATGAATCTGAATATAAAAATGCTTTGAAGTATATAGGTAAATATAAACAAAGGTTGGTAAATAGAAGAGAATGCAAAAAAAATATAAGAAAGTGGTATGAGCTTCAATGGGGTAGAGATTATAAGTGTTTTGAAAAAGATAAAATAATGTACCCTTATAAGGCATCGCATAATAAGTTTGCTATTGATAAAAATGGATATTATTGTAGTGCTGATGTGTACTCTTTTTATATAAAAGATGGGTATGAAAAGTTTTTTTCTTTAGAGTACATAGTGACGTTATTAAATTCAAAGGTATATGAGTTTTATTTTAAAATGTTTGCAAAAAAAATAAGTGCTCGTATATACGATTATTATCCCAATTCCATAATGGATATGGGTATATTTAAAAATTTTAAATATGATGAATTAGAAAGCATAGGTAAGAAAATAATATCTTTAAAAAGAGATGTAGATATTATAAAAAATAAAAAAAGCTATGATAAAAAAGATCCTATAAAACATTTTTATAATAAGTGTGTTAATATATTAAAGTTGAAAGAGGAAATATACAGATTAGAATTAGATGTAGACTATATAATTATAGATTCATTTGATTTAACTAAAGATGACTTGAGTATAATATATGATGATTTAAATATATTAGATATAGATAAGCTAAAACAAATGATACCAGAGAATGAATTCATTAAAATGCATATAAATAGAAAAAAATCTATAGGTTATATGTCTAATTTATATGATTGTGATGAGTTTAAAATAATTAAGTTGAGGCATGATTACAGTATATCTTGTTTTGAGTATGAGCCATGGCGACTCTACAATATGAATGAATTATATGATGAGATAACTGAATATTTACAAAAAAATATAGAAACAATAAAAGATATCGAAAATATGAATATAGATACAATAGATGAAATTATGAATAAAAAATGTAAAAACTATTTAATCAATATTAAAATATTGAGTGAAAAATACAATTCTAAAAATAGGTTAAATATATTAAAGAAAATTATGAAATAATAGCAATATATAATACAATCCTTCATAAATATATATAGAGGATCAAAAAGGAGGTATTGTATGTTTAAAATAAATGTTAGTGAAGAAGACTCTATGTTTCTAATAAATATAGGTGGAAATATATCTAAGGAAGAAGTAAATGAATTTTTTATAGAATATAAAGAAAATATAAAAGAAATAAGAACATCAAAATATAATCTGGTTGTACATCCACATGAGTTTGAAACAGATGAAGCACATTCTATAAAAAGCATATTTAAAAAATTTATGAAGAGCGGATTTAAAAGAATATACATATTAGATAAAATAGGAATAAAAGAAAATCTAAGACTGAGTAAATTAGAAAAGAAATTTTTTTATAATAAAGTTACAATAGTAGATTCTATGACTGAGATAGAATAAGTTGAAAACATTATGTTTTCAACTTATTTTTGGTTTCCATGAATATTTTTAATACCGTTTTTATCTATAACGATCTCTTTATTATAAGCGGCTTTTGAAAAGATTTTTTCTGCTTTTGCAATAGGAATACCCTTTAATATCATATTTTCGGGCTTTGCTTCACCCACCTTATCTAGATAGAGTCTGTACAAGTAATTAACTGCTTGTGGTAAAAATCCCAACATCCTAGCTGCCACAGTATCACAAGCAACAGGATCTGTTCCCGCTATTATAAGACCATCTGTGTCTACTGCTTTACCTTCACTTGGACCGTTTCCTATCATGGTTTTATCAAGACTGATTATACTTAAATCTATTGGTATTTTTTTAGACATTGCAACTATAAATCCGTGTAGATCTTCATGTATACCTAATTTCTTCTTTGGAAATCCATGAACTCCAGCTGGAGGCCAACTAAGCATTATATTTTTAATACTAGCACTCATAGTAGCTTCTTCGTGCTGTTTAAGCTGTGTAAATGATATTAATACATCAACTTCATCTATTAGCTTGTTAATTTTAGTATTTGGAATTATATCATGGTCTAAATCTATTGTTGTATATGGTCCGTAGTTTAAGTCAACAAACTCCACATTTTCATCCTTTATAACCTTATCATAACCTACAAATTTCATTACATCTAAGGTTTCTTCTCCTCCAGAACCTGTTGCTATGTATATTTTTGAAGGATTATAGGTCTTTACATACTGAATTAATGATTTTAAAGTATTTGGTCCTATTACTGTACCTGTTGACGGTTGTTTAGATTTAACCCAGTTAGGGGTTATAACTACTGTATCATCGTTCTTTATCATATCTTCTATAGGAAGCATATCTAGAGCGTCTTTTAATGAATTTTTTTCACTCTCTGACTGACTTATAGAAACTATACAATCTTTTATTTTTCTATTATTTCTCATAAAAAAACCTCCTCATTAAATTAGAATATCCAAGAAATTTATATAAATACATATGAATATACAAGTAATGCCAATATACATCTAAAAACAAGTCTATATTGATTAAAAATAATTAAATAAATACATAATAGAGAAGTAGAAATAACTAATATATAGCAGGGAGTTGTTAAATTTATGAATGAAAAAGTGGTGTTAACGGGAAATCAAGCTATAGCCAGGGGATTTTATGAAGCAGGAGGATTAATAGCATCTAGTTATCCAGGATCTCCTACTGTTGGAATAATAGAGAATATGAACAATTATAAAGAAATATACAGTGAATTTTCGACGAATGAAAAAGTTGCATTAGAGGTAGCTATGGGAGCATCTTTTGGAGGTGTAAGATCACTTTGTAGTATGAAGCATGTAGGAGTTAATATTTGTGCAGATCCGCTTATGACATTTACACAGAGTACAATAAATGGAGGATTTGTATTGATTAGTGGTGATGATCCTGGAATGCATTCTTCTCAAAATGAACAGGATAATAGAGTCTTTGGCAAATTTGCAAATATGGCAATATTAGATCCTAGTGATTCTCAAGAATCTAAAGATTTCACAAAAATAGGACTAGAGTTAAGTGAAAACTACAGTATGCCTTTTATGCTTAGGATAACAAGTAGATTATGTCATAACAGAAGTGTAGTAAATCTAGAAGAAAGAAAAGATATTGATATTAAGGCTTTTGAAAAAGATGCTTACAAATACTGTATGCTTCCACCTTATACAGAAAAAGCTCAGTATTTTATGAAGGAAAGACTTCAAAAACTAGAAGATTATGCCTATAACACTGATTTAAATAAGTTAGAAGAAAAAGAAGAAACAGATACAATAGTAATAACATCAGGACTTGTATATCAACATCTGAAAGAAATAGATTTGGACGCATCTATATATAAGTTAGGTATGGTTTATCCAATATCTATTAAAAAAGTAAAAGAATTAAGTAAAAAATATAAAAATATAATAATTTTAGAAGAGATGATGCCTTTTATAGAAAATGAATTGAAAATAAACGGGATCGACTGTAAAGGTAAAGAGTACTTTTCATTTACTGGAGAAATTCAAATTGAAGATGTAGAAAAAGGTCTTGAAAAAGCGGGATTAATAAAAGAAAGAAAACTTAATGAAAAACAAAGATTAAAAGTTCCATCAAGAAGCCCTCAATTTTGTTCAGGATGTCCTCATAGACCTATTTATGACATATTAAAAAAAGCTAAAGTAAATGTTATTGGAGATATAGGGTGTTATTCTATGGGAGTGCTTCCTCCTTTTGAAGTCCATAACATAAATATGAGTATGGGATCTAGCATTGGTATAGTAAAAGGAATGAGAAAAGCTTGGGATTTAGCTGGAAATAAAAAGCCGTTAGTTGCAATGATTGGTGATGGAACATTCTTTCATTCTGGCGTAACAGGATTTATTAATTTAATGCATAAATTGGACAAGAATGCAAACATGACAATTATAATTTTAGATAATAAGACTACTGCCATGACAGGTGGGCAACCAAATGCAAGCTCAGATAAAGAAATGGATGTAAGTATAGAAGAGCTTCTTCAAACTATAGGTTTTGAAAGAATTAAAGTATTAAATCAATATAGTTATAAAAAAGCAAAATCAGTTATTGATGAAGAAATAAAACATGAAGGATTATCTATAATAGTTGCTACTGGACCATGTGCACTTCAATATAGAATGAGACATCCTCATTTTTATGTAGATCCTGATATTTGTATTAGCTGTAGGAGTTGTATAAGAACAAATTGTCCTCCGTTATTAATGAAAAAGTATGATGGACATGAGAAGTTAAAATCGTTTATAGATCCCGATATGTGTGTTGGATGTTCTATTTGTGCACAAGTATGTCCTGTTAATGCTATTAAAAGATCTAAACCAGATGATGATTTAAAGAATAAATAGAAAAGGATGATAGATATGGATGGAAAAAATATATTAATAGCAGGAGTTGGAGGTCAGGGACTTGTCATAGCTACTAAAATAATAAGTGAAGCTGCTCTAGAAGCAGGATATGACGTAAAAACCAATGATGTTATAGGTCTATCTCAAAGAGGCGGTAAAGTATATGGAAGTGTTAAAATAGACAGTAAAGTATATTCTCCCAATATACCTCATGGAGAGTGTGATATATTGCTTGCCATGGAACCTATGGAGGGATATAGATATTCTCACATGTTAAAAGACAATGGAATGGCTATTGTTAACACCTATAGAATACCATCAACTAGTATTCAGCAAGAAGTAGAGGAATATCCAGAAGGGATGCTAGCGGATTTAAAACAAAAATACAATGTATCTGAGATAGATGTAATAAAAGTAGGAAAAGAACTTGGAAATACTAAAGTGGGTAATACTGTTTTAATAGGAATTATGGCGAAAAAATTAGATATAAAAAAAGAAACATGGGAAAAAGTAATCCAGAAAAATGTTCCAGAAAAATTTATAGACCACAATATAAAAGCTTTTAACATAGGATATAGTTATAAATAAAATAATCCCTAGAATTAATTCTAGGGATTATTTTATTTATAAAAGATCATATTCAAGATTCTAATCAGTAGTGCAAAGACCACAAGCTTGAAGTCCTTGTAAACCTATCAATGATATGTTTTTTCTATATAAACCACATAGTCATTAGACACTTTGTGTGTATTATCAGAAATATTTAGATTATAATAAAGTGAAACTTAATTCAGATGGAGTTTTTATTCCATCTGAATTTATAGCTGCGTAAGTGCCCTGAGGGTAAACCAAGCCAGAAGCTGTAGAATTTTTATCTCTAGCCTTAAGAGGATAGAGTTTTAGAATTATTAGCTTTGGGATAAATTTATATTGAGTAAATGGAGGAATTTTTATGATAGATACAAGACTGGATACATTTATCACCGTTGTAAAAACCAAAAATTATACAAAGGCAGCTCAAATACTTAATTTAACACAGCCTGCAGTATCGCAACAAATTAGGTATTTAGAGAATTATTATAATGTTGAGCTTATTAAAAAAGCCAATAAAACAATATATCTAACTAAAGAAGGGGATATATTATATGAGTATGCTCAAAAAATGAAAGTTTTAAATAGAGCTTTAAAATCAGAAATAAAAAATAATTCATCTTTAAGAAAAATATACAATGTTGGTGCGACTATGACAACTGGCGAATACATAATGCCTTATATACTTGGTGATTATAAAAAAGATTATCCTAATATAGACATTATCTTAAGTGTGGATAATACTAAAAGCATAATTGAAAAATTACAGGATGGAGAGATAGAGCTTGCCTTGATAGAAGGATATTTTGATAAAGACAAATTCGAATATATAAAATTAAAGGATGATGAGCTTGTATTGGCTGTATCTCCTAAACATGAATTTGCATCTAGAATAGAGGTAGAACTAGAAGAAGTTATAAAGGGAAACTTAATATTAAGAGAAAAAGGATCTGGAACTAGAGATATATTCGAAAGAAAGATATCTGAGTTTGGATATGGTATTGAAAACATGAACGTATATATGGAAATACGAAGTATAAATGCAATAAAATCTCTTGTTGAATCAAATCTTGGATATACTATAATTTCGAAAGAAGCTATAAAAAGAGAAGTAGATTTAAAATTTATAAAAATAATACCTATAAAAAATATAAAAATAAAAAGAGAATTTAACTTTATATATAAAACTAGCTCGTTTTTAGAGTTTATAAATGACTTTATAAAATACTGTTACAACCATAAGTAAAATTTATATATACATAACAAATCATAATTTTTAATTATATAAATTCTTTGGTATAATCGAGCTAAGGGAGTTGATTGAGTTGGAAAAAATAAAAAAATTATTACCGGGGTTATTATTTGTATTTTTAATATCAATAATATCTATGTTTATAAATGATGGTATAAAACACATAATAAACTTAGAGGCATTGACAATAGGCATTATACTAGGAATTATATATAACAACACTTTTAAAACTAGTGATGTATTAAAGCCTGGAATTACGTTCTCGCTTAAAACATTGTTAAAGTGGGGTATAGTATTACTTGGATTCAAGCTTAATTTTAGAGCTCTTATGGAATTAGGTCCTGAGGTTGTAGTAATGATCATATTGTATGTTCCATCTGTGTTGATATTATCGTATTTACTTGGCAAAATATTTAAAATGAACAATAAGGTAGCTGTTTTGCTTGGAGTAGGATCGAGTATTTGTGGAGCTTCAGCAGTTGTTGCAATGAGTAGTTGTATAAATGCTGAAGAAGATGATTCAATTGTTGCAGTATCGATAATAAACTTTCTAGGTGCTATAGGTGTACTTGTATACTCTACTATAGCAATAACTTCTGGTATGAGCAATTTAGAATATGGTGTTTGGTCTGGAATATCTCTTCAAGGAGTAGCACATGCTATTGCAGCAGCCTTTGCAAGAGGAGATCAATCTGGAGAAATAGGGACATTAGTAAAAATGGGAAGAGTAGTGATGTTGGTTCCTGTTTCATTAGCTCTTAGTTATGTATTTAATAGAGGGAACAAAGAAAGCAAAGTTAAGTTTCCAATGTATATATTATATTTTATATTAGCGGGTATAATAAGCTCTTTGAATATACTATCTATAGGCTTTATAAATATATTATCTAAATTAAGCTCAGTATTTATATTAATGGCAATGGTAGGAATGGGGCTTAGTGTAAACATTAAGGCTATAAAAGATAAGGGTATGAAGGCACTTATTATGGGAAGTTTGTTATTTTTAATAATATCTATAACTATGCATGCTGTATCTATATATATTGCATAAAGCGAAACCTAATTCAGATGGAGTTTTTACTTCGTCTGAATTTTTTGTTATTGATTTTAAAAAAGTTTACAACTAAAATTTGTAAAGTAAAGACTTTTTTATAGTATAATGAAACTATAACTTTAGCTTTATCATAATATAACAAAACAGTAAAAAATAGGGGGAGACTATGAAAAGAGAACTTGTTATAGGTATAGATAAATTAAAAATGGGTATGATTCTTGCACAAGATATTATAAATAAAAACGGAATATGCTTATTATCAGAAGGATTTGAATTTAATGAGATGGAAAAAATAAAAAATATGCTTTTTAGTCATAATATACATAACTTAAAGGTTATCATTGAAGAAGGAATAGATGATATTTACACAAAAGAATATTTTGAAGTTTATGATTTTAGAAAAGATATGAATAATTTACTTGATGGATTGAAAAAGGATTTTTATTGTATAGAAGCAGGCCAAGAGATAAAAAAAGATGATTTTGAAAAAACAATAGAAAATGCAATTAATTCATGCAATGGAAACCTTAATTTATTTAAATTGATAAATAAAATAAAGGATATGGATGATTATATATATATGCATTCTATGACTGTTGCGTTGATAAGTTATCAAATAGGAAAATGGATGAATTTAAGTGAAGATGAATTAAAAGAACTGACTCTGGCTGCTATATTAAGTGATTTAGGAAAAGTTAAAGTATCAAAAGATATAATAGGAAAATCACAAACTTTAACAAAAGAAGAATATGAAGAAATAAAAAAACACTGTATTTTAGGATATAATATGGTTAAAGATGCTTGTGGAATAAATAATAAAATCAAAAGGGCTGTACTTGAACATCATGAAAAAATAGATGGAAGTGGATATCCTAGAGGGAAAAAAGGAGAAGAGATATCAGTATATGCTAAAATAATAGCAATAGCTGATGTGTATAGTGCTCTGACGTCTAAAAGACCTTATAGAGATAGAAACACTCCTTTTGAGTCTATAAAAATACTTGAAGAACAGTTTTTATCTAAATTAGATACTAAAATTTTGTATTTATTCTTAAAAAAGATAGCTGGAGAATATTTAGGAAGTAAAGTTATCTTGAATAATGGAATAAATGCTAAGATAATATTTATACCATCTCAAAATATATGTAGACCTTTGGTTGAAATAGAAAACACTGGTGAAATAGTAGATTTAAGTAGCAATCAAAATTCAAAATTATATATAAAAGAATTTATATAATTTTGAATATAAACTTGGATAGGTGATGTTATGAGAGGCTTGATATTAGAAGGAGGAGGATCTAAAGGATCCTATCAAATTGGAGCATATAAGGCATTAAAGGAAATTGGTATAGATTTTGATGGAATAGCAGGGACTTCTGTTGGAGCACTTAATGGAGCTTTGATTGTTCAGGATGAATATGAAAAGGCTCATGAGATATGGACTAATATAACACCTCAAAAGGTAATAAACATAGAAAATGAAATATTTGAAAAAATAAAAGATATAGATATAAATATAAAAAATTTTAATATGATAATAAAAATTCTATCTAATACTTTAAATAATAAAGGATTAGATATATCACCTTTAAAGGATATGCTAAAACAACATATTGATGAAAATAAAATAAGAAATTCAAAAAAGGATTTTGGAATAGTAACAGTCTCTATCAATTCATTAAAACCACAAAGGTTATTTCTTGATGATATACCTCAAAATATGCTAGTAGACTATTTAATAGCAAGCTCAAGTCTACCTATATTTAAATTGGAAAAAATAAATGGCAAATTATATTTAGACGGAGGATTTTATGATAATCTGCCTATTAGTCTTTTAAAGGATAAAGGATATGATGAATTAATAGTAATAAGACTTTATGGAATTGGAAGAACTAAAAGAGTAGATACAAAGGGAATGAAAATACTATATATAAATCCGTCTGAACATCTTGGTCCTACTCTTGATTTTAACAAAAATAGGAGTGAAAAAAATATTCAACTCGGTTATCATGATGCATTAAAGAGCTTGAATAAATTATATGGGAATCGATATTATTTTAAAATAGATGAAACTTGTGATGAGTTTTATTTTGATTTAATCAAAAATATGAATAATAAAACAATAGGTAAAATTGCAGATAAATTAAAAATTAAAGGAGAAATTTCGTTAAGATTGTTATTGGAAAAAGTAGTTCCTAAATTAGGAGAATTACTAGATCTTGGGAAAACATTTTCTTATAAAGATTTACTGATAAGTATATATGAAATAAGGATGAATCAGTTGGAATTTGAGCGTTTAAAAGTATATAACTTTAAAGAAATATTTTGGAGGATAAATAGAAATTATAATTTTGAAGAATATGAATGTAAAGATATTTTAAATAGAATATTAATAAAAAAAGAAAACTTAATAAATAATATTACTAAAGAAATTATAATGGATATACAGGATAGAGTTAAGTAGAGCTTTATCAAAATATCACAATATATGTCAAAGTTTAAAAAGTCAGAAAATAGAAGATATTATATTGACAAAGAAAATAATATTTTATAAAATAGAATTGAAAAATTCATAATATTTTTCATGGAGGATACAGATGGGTAAATATTTTGTGAAAAAAGTATTGAGTAACAACGCTGTTTTTGTAAGTGAAGATGATAAAGACTATATTTTATTAGGAAAAGGAATAGGTTTTTCTAAAAAAAAGGGTATGGTTTTAGAGAAATTGGATAATGTAGAAAATAAATTTGTAGCACTTAGTGACGACGATAAAAATCTAATATACAATGTAGATAAAGACATATTAGAGATCGTTGAACAAATAATAGATATGGCTTCAAATGAACTTGAAGAAGACTTAAATCCATATATTCATGTTGGACTTATAGATCATATTAATTTTGCTATAAAAAGATTAAAAGAAGGAATTGAGATAGTAAATCCTTTCTTACTAGAGACAAAATTAATGTATCCTAAAGAATATGATATAGCTAGCAAAGCTGTAATTATGCTTAAAGAAAAATTAGATATAGAAATACCTGATGCAGAAATAGGTTTTATAGCTTTTCATATACATGGAGGAAGAAGCAATGCTAGCAAAAGTATGGCTTTAAAAAATACAAAATTAGTTAATATGATAGTTGAATATGTTGAAAAAAAATTAAAGATCAATATAAGAAAAGATTTGATGATATATAATAGATTTGTATATCATTTAGTTGCTTTACTTGAGAGAGTAAACAGTGAAAAAACTGTAGTAAACAATTCTTTAGAAATGATAAAAAAAGAATTTTTCTTTGAATATAAGATAGCATATGATATTTCTAAAATAATTCAAAATGAATTGAGAAAAGAAGTTTCTAAGGATGAAGTAGGCTATATTGCTCTACATATATACAAACTCAATAGTTTATAATTAAAAAGACTATCGGTGTGTTACTGATCATGCAGGCATTAACCAAAGTGTTTTATGGATAATTGTACGTTTTTTTGGATATTGACGTGCTTTTTTGTTAAAAATATTCGTAAGCATTTGTTAATGTCTTTTTATATTATATAAAAATATCCAAAAACAAAAAAGTACAAAATAAATCGATGAGGTGAATTGAAAATGGAAAAAAAAGTAACTATAAAGAATGAAAGCGGAATACATGCTAGACCAGCAGCATTACTTGTTAAAAAAGCTTCTGAATTTGAATCTAAGGTTGAAATAGATTTTAATGGAAAAAAAGTAAATGCAAAATCTATAATGGGAATAATGAGTTTAGGAGCTTCAAAGGGAAGTGAAATAACAGTTATAACAGATGGATCAGATGAAGATCAAGCTGCAAATGAAGTTGCAAAGCTTATTGAAAGTGGATTCGGAGAGTAATAATCAATACCTGTGTATGAAGGAGAGATCATAATGATTAAAGGAACGAATGCATCGCCGGGTATCGCTTTGGGGAAAGCGTTAGTACTAGAACATAATGAAATAGTTATAGAAAAGAAAACTATAGATAACATAGAATTAGAACAGAAAAAACTAACTGATGCAATAAATAAATCAAAAGAAGAATTGACTAAGGTTAAGGAAAAGGCTTTAGTGGAATTAGGAGCAGAAAAAGCTGAAATATTTGAAGCTCATTTACTAGTTCTTCAAGACCCAGAACTTGTAGATTCTACTTTAAACAAAATAAAAGATGAAAAAATTAATGCTGATTATGCATTTAATGAAGTTAAGAATATGTTCGTTTCTATGTTTGAGTCTATGGATAATGAATATATGAAAGAAAGAGCAGCTGATATAAAGGATGTAGGTAATAGAGTTTTAAGACATATACTAGATATAAAATTTGTAGATTTATCAACTCTTGAAGATGAAGTTGTGTTAATAGCACATGATTTAACTCCATCGGATACTGCAACTATGAATAAGAAAAAGGTTTTAGGATTTTTAACTGATATAGGTGGAAGAACATCTCATACAGCTATAATGGCTAGAACATTAGAAACACCAGCAGTTGTAGGACTTAAAAATATAACTGAAACTGTTAAAGATGGGGATTATGTAATATTTAACGGAGAAACAGGTGAAGTTATAATAAATCCAGATGAAAATACTATAAATGAATATAAGGATTTAAAAGAAAAGTTTGAGAAAGAAAAGAAAGAACTAGAGTCTTTAAAAGGACAAGAAAGTAAAACACTAGACGGAAGACATGTAGAATTAGCGGGTAACATCGGAACTCCAAATGATGTACAAGGCCTTATAAATAACGATGCAGAAGGTGTTGGACTTTACAGAACTGAGTTTTTATACATGAATAGGTCAGAGTTTCCAACAGAAGAGGAGCAATATGAATCTTATAAAGCTGTTCTTGAAAGTATGAATCCAAAGCCTATAGTTATAAGAACTCTTGATATAGGTGGAGATAAAGAGCTTTCTTATCTTGAAATGGATAAAGAAATGAATCCTTTCTTAGGATATAGAGCTATAAGATTATGTCTTGATAGACAAGATATATTCAAGACTCAATTAAGAGCTCTTTTAAGAGCTAGTGTACATGGGAATTTAAGAATTATGTTCCCTATGATATCAAGTCTTGAAGAATTACTTTCAGCAAAAGAAATACTTGAAAGTGTTAAATCTGACTTAGATAAAGAAGGAATAGATTATAGCAAAAATATAGAAGTTGGTATGATGATAGAAGTTCCATCTGCTGCATTAATATCAGATATTCTTGCGAAGCATGTTGATTTCTTCAGTATAGGAACTAACGACTTAATTCAATATACTACTGCAGTAGATAGAATGAATGAAAAAATACACAATCTATATAACCAATTTAATCCTGCTGTTTTAAGACTTATCAAGATGGTTATAGACAATGGTCATAAAGAAGGAAAATGGGTAGGAATGTGTGGAGAAGCTGCAGGAGATAAGAGGATGATTCCAATACTTCTTGGAATGGGACTTGATGAATTTAGTATGAGTCCAATATCTATACTTCCAGCTAGAAAACTTATAACTTCATTAAAGTATGAAGATATGAAGCCAGTAGCTGAAAAGGTAGTATCTATGGGTACTGCTAAAGAAATAGAAGAATATATGCAAAATAATTTTGCTTAAATAATAAAAAACCTTATGCTTACTAGCATAAGGTTTTTTATATTTTAAATTAATAATTAAAAATGAGTGCTTAAGCAAAAAATTAAACTCATTAAAATACCACTACTTAGTCAACGTTTTAATAAAACTAAAGATTCTGCTTTATAAAATATCCTAAAAGTTCTAAACTCACTCTGTTCAAACAAAGAACTTTCTTAACGAATATTTTAACAGCATAATATAAGTTTTATAGTAAAATGTTAACCAAAAGTAGTTAACATTTAAATGAGCTTAATTTTTAATGTAGTTCTTTATCATTAATATAGATATTAACATGCCTTTAAAATAACGGCTTTTGACAAAAATTTGTATATTTTGGTTATGATATAATATAGGGTGAGAATTTAAATAAAAAATGTGGTGGTGTTTTGATGGGTAAATATGTATACACTGGGTCGTCTAATACTGGGAAAACGACCAAATTAGTAAGTATATATAAAGAATTTATAAAAAATAACGTAGATGAAAATAGAATAATTATATTTATAAACTCTAAATCTCAAAAAAAGTTTTGGGACGGTATAGATACTAGTACATTTTATAAAATAATTAGAAATCACATAGTACTATTTTGGCCTCTAGTACAAAAAAATATAAAAATAAAAAAGACTGCTCCTAAATTTCTAGATATGGAGATAAGTGAATACCTTTTAAATAAGCTTGTGGACAAGTATAGAGAAGGGGGAAGGTTTTTAGATGTAAATATACCTAACTCAGTTTTGTCATCAGATATACTTAATAATATATCTAAAATATCTTTAAATTGTATTGAATTTGATGATGTAGATAAGTACTTAATTAACTTTTTGGATATAGAAGATATATTCGCCAAAGAGAATATATCTTCTATGAAGAATATAATAAATGTATTTGTTAGAAAAAATATAAGCGAAGGTGTTTTGAATTTTAGTTTAGCATCATATCTTTTCAATAAATATATAATAGATGATCCTTTATATGAAAATTATATAAAAAATAATATAGATTGCTTTATTGTTGATGATATTCAGGAAAAGTCATTTCTTGAACTTAAGTTCATAAATAAGGTTATGAATATAGTAAATGAAACTCATATAGCGTATAACTCAGATGGAGCTATAACGAAGATACTAGGAGCTGATGAGGAGTCTTTTAAGCAGCTAATACTACCTAAATGTGAAAAAATAGATATGGGAACATCGGATTTTATAAATATAAAAAATGTAGAATTTAAAAACAGTACTATGAGAAGTGAGATGATACTTAAAATATCTGAAGAAATCCAGAATTTATTAAAAAGTGGATATAAAGAAGAGGATATTGATATAATAGGACCATTTGTAGATTCTATATTTGAGAATAGAATAAAAAAAGAGATGGAGAAAAATGATGTTAATATAAATATTATGACTAGAAGTGGATCTCTTACTGACAATCCATATATAAATAGTTTGGTTACTATAACGCTTTTAGTGAACAGTTCTTGGAAAATGAGTCCTAATAAAGATTCGATATGTAAGATGATATCCTTTGTACTAGGTGCAGATATGATAAGGTCTAGGTATATAACTGATAAGATAACTCAAAAAGAACCTTATGAACTTCCAGAAATTGAAGAGTTAACATCTATTGATATAGATGAAGAATATATAAATAAATATAAGATTTTAAGAAATTGGATATATGAAAATACAAACAGTGAACTTGATATGGACAAATTCTTGAAAAAAATGTTTTTAGATATATTATTACCTCTAGATGTAAGTGCTGAAAATTTAAGTACGTGTAATTATTTGATAAATCTAGCCAAATCATTTATAGATTATGCAAATGAGAACGAAAAGTTTAAAGATAATAAAAATAAATTATTTATAGATATGATTTTAAAGGGTATAAGGGTTTCTGATATGAAAGCTGATACACAGCTAAATGGAATAAAGGTTTGGTCATCCTATTCATATTTATTAAGCTCTAAAAGTAGTAAAATACAGATATGGACAGACTCAAGCTCAGATGTATGGCATCAAATAGGTATAAAAAAATATTACAATCCATTTATATTTTTAAGAGAAAATAAAGGTGAAAAATGGAATTTTGACAATGATGAATTGTATAGATATAAGCAGACTAAAAGTGTAGTAGAGAGTTTACTTAGAAAAGCTTCAGATAAAGTATATATATATAGTAGTGAATTTAACTCTAATGGATATGAGCAAAAGGGTGAACTGAGTAAATATATAAGCAAGATAGATACTTAAAGGAGATATGTTATGAAGTGGAGAGAAGGTCAAATACAAGTAATGCAGTATAAAGGAGGTACACTTGCGGTACCATCTGTTCCGGGTGCTGGGAAAACTACAGTTATAACATCAAAGACAGCAGAACTTATAGAACAGGGTTTAAATAAAGATGGGAAGATTCTTATAGTTACTTTCACTAATAGTGCTGTATCAAACTTTAAAACCAAGTTGAAGAACTTATTAGAAGACAGAGGACTTGATAGTAACAAAGGGTGGGAATGCAAAACACTTCATTCTCTAGCTAATTCTGTCATAAGAGAAAGTCCAAAGGATGCAGGTTTTGATGATGATTTTGAAGTTATAGATGATATTGAAGCTAATGAGATAATTAGAAAACATTCATTTGAATTCTATAAAAATTATAAACATATATATTCTAAATACTTAAATATAAGAAATAATAGCTCTCAAGAGTATATACAAAAGATTGAAAAAAAATGGAACGATAAATTTATAGCAGTAGCCAAGAATATAATAAGTTATCTAAAGTCAAAAGGAATAACTTACAATGAAGCCCAGGATATATTAAGAAATAACCCTAAAATGGATGATCTTTTAAAGATAATAGTTAATATATATATATTGTATGAAAAAGATCTTATAAAAAAAGGAAAATTAGATTATGACGATATAATAATAAGGGCTCTAAAGTTACTTGAGAATAAAGAAGATATATTAAATAAATTTCAACAAAGATATACATATATATTTGAAGACGAGGCACAGGATTCATCTCCTGCTCAAGAGAAAATACTTGCTCTATTATCTAAAAATCACAAAAACTTAGTTAGAGTTGGAGATCCTAATCAAGCTATCATGTCAACTTTTACAAATTCTGATCATAGACTTTTTAGAAGATTTTGTGAAAGAGAAGATGTAGATAAAATAGTTATACCAGTATCTAGTAGAAATACAAAGAATATATTAAATCTTGCAAACCACTTAGTAAAGTGGAGTAATGAAAATGGAATGGAGCTAAACAAAGATGAAGTTTTAGTAAACCAGTATATAAAGCCTGTTGATGAGGATGACCCATTCCAAAATCCTGTTGTAGAGGATATAGGTATATATACAAGAACTTGCCAAAATGAAGATATAGAGATGAAAGATGTAGTTTGTAATATAAAAAATATTGTAAAGAAATATCCAGATAAAACAATAGCATTGCTTCTTAGATACAATTATAAGATAGATAGGTATATTAATTTATTTGAAAAAGAAGATATACCTTATCAAGTTATAGATAAGTATAGAGGAGAGGCAGCTCTTGTAATTGAGAAGATAGGAAAGATAGTAAGATTTATAGCAAACCCAGATAAAGATAATTTATTTAAGGTAATAGATATGGTTTATGATGAAGAACTTAGTGAAATTCAAAAAAATGAATTTGATAAATACGATATAGAGGATATATTTTTTCCTATTGCAAACAAAGGTATTAAAAAATTGGATATAGGAGAAGAGTTAAATGAGGTACTTAACAATCTTAGAAATTTATTTGAATATTCAAGACAAAAGATAGATAAATTTTTAGTTCAAATAGGGGAAGAATTTAAATTTAACTTGCAAGAACTTGCAATACTAGATTATATATCGAGTATATGTAATAAAATGTTTTTTGAAAACAGTAACTTTACATTGGAGAATTTAGCTTATGAACTTTTAAAGAATAAAAATTCATTTAATTATTTTGCATCTATGGTATTTGAAGAACAAGGATATGAGCCTCAAAAAGGAAGTGTTACTATAACCACTTGTCATAAGGCTAAAGGACTTGAATGGGATATTGTAATTATACCTCATATGACAATATCGGAGTATCCTGGAAAGTTCAATGATAAGTTTATAGGAGAGTTGTATTATTTAAAATCAGAATATAAAAATATAGAGACTTTATATAAAGCTGAAATAGATTATTTAATAGAAAATAAAGAAATTCAAAATATAACTAGAAAGATGAAAGGTGATATACTATCTGAAACATTAAAGCTTGTGTATGTAGCTTTTACTAGGGCTAAGGAAAGGTTATATGTATATACAAATGGGAAAGAATCTAATCATTCTATATACTTTAACGTAACACAAGAATTTGTAGAAGGGAGTAAGTAATCATGAGTGATTTCAAAAATATACAATTCAGCCAATCTAGTATAGATACCTATGATACGTGTAGGCTTAAATTTAAGAAAATATATATTGATAATATAAAGTGGAGCAAGGATGATCAAAACTTTGGTAGTGAGTTTCATCTATTGGCACAAAGGTATTACATAGGAATAGATGAACAGTTAGAACAAGGAAGACCAGATTATATGCTACTTAATAATTTGAAAAAGTTCTTAAAAAGAGAAAAAAATATGTACCCTGAGTATAATATAAAATACAAAGATGAAGAAATGTCATTAATAGCAAAAGTAGATCTTATAAAAATAGAAAAAGAAAAAATAATTATATACGATTGGAAAACTAATAAAAGTAAGTTTAATAGATCTAAGATGGAAAAATCGTATCAAACTAAAATATACTTACATAATGTAGCTGAAAAATTCAATATAAGTCCTAATGATATAAGTCTTATATATTATAATCCAAGGTTTGATAATTATGTAAAAATAGATTATAGCGATAATGATCATAAATACAATAAAATGGAACTTAAAGACAAAATAGTTGGTATAAAAAATGAAAGAGATTTTAAGCAGAAAATAGGTAAACATTGTTCTTTTTGCCAATTTAACTCTATTTGTAATAAACAGTTTATAAGTATCGATTGTCTTTAAGTGTATCTACAAAATCTTTTATTATTCTAGCTGTTATACCCCATATTACATAGTTTTTATATTCATATATCAATGTGTCATATATACCGTCTTTAAATTTATAGTTTTGACCGTTTGGTATCAAGCTATAGGGAAAGTCATTACAAGGGTGTATTTTTATCTTGTGTTTATAAGACTTAGGTTTTGTATTTATAAAAAAACTTAAAGGAACTAAAAATATGTGATCTACCTCATCTTCATTTATGCTAATAGCATTATAATCGTTTATTGTACCTAGAAATGGGTGGATGATCATATTAAATGGAGTTAGAAGCACATTCAACGGGGTTGTTATAGATATATTGTCTTCATTTAATCCTAGTTCTTCACATGTTTCTCGTATAGCTGTTTGTCTTAGAGTTATGTCGCATTCATCGAATTTTCCGCCTGGGAATGAAATTTCTGAAGGACTGGTATTTAAATTCTTTGATCGAACTTCAAATAAAAGAAAAATATCTGAATTTTTTTCAATTAAAGGAATTAAAACGGATGCTTTTACTAAATTTGTATAGCCATTTAATTGAGGTTTAAATTTGTTAAAACTACTAGTAATCTTCTGTATCATAAAAATCTCCTTTAAATATTTATTTTGTGCGAAGGCTAAAATTTCTAGAACGCTATCTGAATTAAGTTTAGCTTTATCTATGAATATATATTATAATTATAATATATATTTAATATATAGTGTTAATGAGTTGTGGAAAAATATATACAAATAAATATGTAAAAGGATGATATATTATGAAAAAATTTAAGTATGCTTTGTCGTTTTTTAAAAGAATAGGACTTGTGTCTGAATTTTTAAAGGATAGCTGTGTGTCTAAGTTTAAAAAAGTAAAGGTTATTATGCTATTGCTATTTGGTTTTATATATTTTATATCTCCACTAGATTTAATTCCAGAGGTTATATTAGGTCTTGGTATTATTGATGATGGAGTAGTAATTCTTTACTTGCTTACGGAAATAAACAGGGAATTAGATGAATATGAATTGAAGTCAAAAAATATAAAATGTAGAAGTAACAGTGAATACAGTAATATTATAGAGAATATAGAGTACGATATAGAAGATAAAAGCTAAGGACATACTTAGCTTTTATTTTTTTATAACGAATAGGAAATTATATTCCTCTTTAAGTGGTGAATAAGTATAATTTTCGTTATGAGTTTCAAAAAAGTTTACATTTAAGATTCTTCTAAAGAAGAACTTTTTTATGCTTAAGGAAATTCTAGGATTTTCGACTTGTAGATAACATTGACAAGAGAACTAAATTTGCAATGGATAATACCTTGAAATTATGGATAACATTAATAAGTGAAGGAAATTAATAAATTGAAATTAAACACGAATATTTAAAAACATAAATCTAAAAATATTCACATTATATCGAAAGTATGATATAATTTGATAGAATAAACAAACGGGAGTGATAAAAGTGTATAAAATTACGGACGTTCTTATAAGTGAAGAAGAAATATCAAAAAAGGTTTATGAACTTGCTAAAACTATAGAAAAAGAATATAAAGGCGAGGAAGTTGTATTCGTTGGAATATTAAAAGGTGCTTGCGTATTTATATCAGATATTATAAGAAAAATAGATTTGGATATATGCTTAGACTTTATGGCTGTATCAAGTTATGGAATGTCTACTCAAAGCTCGGGTGTTGTAAGAATATTAAAAGATTTAGATAGTGATATAGAAGGTAAAAACGTAATTATAGTAGAAGATATAATAGATACAGGTCTTACTCTTAGTTACTTACGTGAAAATTTAATGGCTAGGAATCCAAAATCATTAAAAATATGTACGCTACTTGATAAACCTGAAAGAAGAAAGTGTGATATACCAGTTGATTATGTAGGATTCAAAATACCTGATAAGTTCATCGTGGGATATGGAATAGATTGTGGAGAGAAATTTAGAAATGTACCTTACATAGGCATTGTTGAAAAACAAGATTAATAACTAGATTTATATATCAAATGAAGTATATTAGTGGTTGAGGGAAAATGGTGCCCATTGAAATACTAACTAAAAGTAGTTAGCATTTCAATGGGCACCATTTTTAATTGTTGATTAAATGTTACGATTATAAAAGTAAAGAAGTCGTGTACTTAAAATCTTCAGATAAAGATTTTTATAAATTTTTTCTATGATAAAAATTTGCATATTGATAAATTTTATATTTAATGGTTTTTATTACAAAATAAGGTACTATATTAAGGAAAGTGATTATAAATCTTATTTTGGAGGAGATAATATGGCGGATTATACAAAAATGTGGCAAGAATTAGATGTTGATATTGAAAAGCACGATGGACTTTGTGAAGTTCTTCCAATGTTTTATGAAAATATATATCTTTCGCAAGAGAATAGACCAGAAAATATGAATTATTATAACTTTGTAATATCTGAAGTTCATGGACTTAGAATAAAAGAGCTTCAAGATTCAAAAAAAGAAGATAAAAAAGTTGTTGGATCATTTTGTGTATTTGTTCCAGATGAGATAACACTGGCTCTTAATTGTGTACCTGTAGGTATATGTTCTGGATCTCAATTTTGGGTTCCTGATGGCGAAAAAGTGATGCCAAGAAATACATGTCCTCTTATTAAAGCTTCAATTGGAGCTAAGCTAAGTAGAACATGTCCGTATTTCCAATCATGTGATATGGTAGTTGGAGAAACTACATGTGATGGAAAGAAGAAGGCGTGGGAGATATTAGGTGAACATATGGATGTACATGTAATGGATTTACCACAGATGAAAAGAGAAAAAGATAAACTTCATTGGATAGATGAAATGAATACATATAAAGATGTTTTGGAAGAGAAAACAGGAAATAAACTTAGTTTTGAAAATTTAAAAGAGAAAACAGAACTTGTAAATAAAAAGAGAAAAGTTTTAAAGAGATTATATGACCTTAGAAAATGTGATCCAGTTCCTATAAGTGGAAAAGATGCACTTTTAGTATCTCAAATTGCTTTTTATGATGATATAGATAGATTTATAGAACAGACTAATAATTTATGTGATGAATTAGAAGAAAGAGTAAAAAAAGATGAAGGAGTATTTGATAAGGATACCCCAAGAATTATGATTACAGGAACTCCTATGTCAATCCCTAATTGGAAGATACATCACATAGTAGAGACAAGTGATGCTGTAGTAGTTTGTGAGGAAACTTGTACTGGAACTAGATATTTTGAAAATCAAGTTAGTGAAGATGCAGAAAATATGGATGAACAATTTGAAAATTTAGCTAATAGATATCTTGGAATAAACTGTGCATGTTTTACACCTAATGAAGGAAGAGTAGAGGATGTATTAAGATATGTAGATGAATATAAAGTGGATGCGGTTGTATATAATTCTTTACAATTCTGTTCTACGTATGCAATTGAATATAAGAATATAGAAAAAGCATTAAAAGAAAAAGGAATACCTGTTATCATGATAGAAACTGATTATAGTGAAGAAGATACAGGTCAGATAAAAACAAGAGTGGAAGCTCTAGTTGAAATGGTTAGAGAAAAGAAAGGTGTTATGGCTTGATAAAGTATTATATTTTATTTGAATCTTATAATGATGGATTTTGTTTTGAAAAAGTTCTAAGAAAAGACAAAATAAAATACACAATAGTACCAACGCCTAGAATTATAAGCAAATGTTGTGGAATGTCTATAATGTTAAAAGAAGAAGTATTATCTTGTGTACATAATTTGGTGAATAAAAATAAATTAAAGAATGAAGGTTTATACAAAGTAAATAAAGAAGTAAATACATGTGAAAAATTATGGTAATTTAAGGAGTGCTTAAATTGTATACAATAGGAATAGATATTGGCTCAGTTGCTACTAAGATAGTTCTTATGAAAGATAAAAAGATTGTTGAATATAGAGTATGTCCAAGTGGATGGAATCCAAAGGAAACTTGTGAGAGTTTAGTTGATGATATGCTCTATAATAATGATTTGAATAAAAAAGACATAAAAAGTATTGTAGCAACTGGATATGGAAGAGTTGCACTAGATTTTGTTGATAAGAAAATAACTGAAATTACATGCCACGCTAAGGGAGCTAAATTTTTAAATGAAAAAACTAGTGCAATAATAGACATAGGAGGGCAAGATAGCAAGGCAATTGAGCTTGATGATGATGGAAGAGTTTTAAATTTTATAATGAATGATAAGTGTGCAGCAGGTACTGGTAGGTTTTTAGAGGTTATATGTAATGCTATGGATATAGATGTAGAAGAGTTGTCTGATATGGCTTATAACGGTACTCCTGTGAAAATAAATAGTATGTGTACTGTATTTGCTGAATCTGAAATTATAAGTTTAAAATCTAAGGGAGCTAAAAAGGAAGATATAGCATCTGGACTTGTTCATTCTATAGTAGATAAAGTGAGTTCTCTTACCTCAAAAATTAACTTAAATGAAGAAGTATTTTTTTCAGGTGGATTGTGTACTAATAAATACTTAAAAGATGCACTTCAAAAAAGACTAAATAAAAAAATAAATACTGATGATCGCGCTCAATTTACAGGTGCAATTGGAGCTGCTCTTTTAGGGTAATAAATAAGGATAAGATTTAATCTTGTCCTTATTTTGTTTTTCGGGTATTATTTTAAAGTATAATAACTAGATGAGTTAATTGAGGAGGAGTTTTAATTGATAGATAAAAAAGTAGTAGTAATTGGTGGAGGAGCAGCTGGAATGATTGCAGCTTCTATTGCTGGAGGTAGAGGTCTAGATGTTACTTTGATTGAGAAAAATAGTATGGTGGGAAAGAAACTTTTGATAACAGGAAAAGGAAGATGTAATATAACTAATGATTGTGATGTTGAAGAGTTGATTGAAAATGTTCCTGTAAATGGAAAATTTTTATATAGTGCTTTTTATACTTTTACTAATATGGACGTTATAGAGCTATTTAATAAATTAGGGGTTAAAACTAAGGTTGAGAGAGGAAATAGGGTATTTCCTGTTTCAGATAGATCGTCTGATGTAGTTGAAGCTCTTAAAAAGTATATGAAACAAAATAATGTAAAGGTTTTAAAAGGAGAGGTTGATAAAGTAGAATCAAATGATGGATGTGTAAAAAATATAGTGTTAAAGAATGGAAAAAGTATAACGTGTGACAGTGTAATAATTGCAACAGGAGGTGCATCTTATCCTCAAACAGGGTCAACTGGAGATGGATATAAATTTGCAAGACAAAATGGACATAATATAAATAAAATAAAGCCATCTTTAGTTCCACTTGAAACTAAGGAAAAATGGGTAAAAAATTTACAAGGATTAACTCTTAGAAATATATCTATAAAGGTCTTGAATAAAAACAACAAAAAGGTATATGATGATTTTGGAGAACTTAATTTTAATAGTTATGGAATATCAGGTCCTGTTATATTGTCTGCAAGTTGTTATATAAAAGATATGGATAAGAATGATTACAGAGTTATAATAGATTTAAAACCAGCTTTATCTAATGAAAAGCTTGATAATAGAATACAAAGAGATTTTGATAAGTATTCAACCAAAGATTTTGAAGAAGCTTTAAAAGGTTTACTTCCTCAAAAGATGATACCTACGATAGTAGAGTTAACAGAGATAGATCCTAAAAAAATAGTAAATCAAATATCAAAAGAAGAGCGCAAAAAACTGATTTACTCTTTAAAAAATATGACTTTAAATATAAAAAAATATAGACCTATAAAGGATGCTATAGTTACATCTGGAGGAGTAAAAATAAATGAAATTAATCCAAGTACTATGGAGTCTAAATTAATTGAAGGATTGTATTTTGCAGGTGAAGTTATTGATGTGGATGCTTATACAGGAGGGTTTAATTTGCAAATAGCTTTTTCTACAGGATACCTTGCTGGTATGAATTGTTAAAAACCGTATAATATAAAGTTAAGTTTAATTCAGATGAAGTTTTTAATCCAAATGTATATATGAGTTAAGGGGGGATTTATTATGAAAGCAGAGATATTATGTGTTGGAACAGAAATATTATTAGGAGATATAGTTAATACTAATGCACAATTTTTAGCTAAAGAACTAGCTGATTTAGGTATTTGTATTTATTATCAAACTGTTGTGGGGGATAATCCAGATAGATTAAAGGAGGCTCTTAAAATAGCTTTTTCAAGAGCAGACTTAGTTATTACAACTGGAGGCTTAGGACCTACTAAGGATGATTTGACAAAGGAAGTGTGTGCTGAATTTTTTAATCAAAAGCTTGAAGTAAATGAAGAGTCTATGAACTATATAAAAGAGTATTTTAAATCTCAAAACAAAAATATGGTTAAATCGAATGAGAAACAGGCTTGTTTTCCTAAAGATAGTATTATATTAAAAAATGATTGTGGAACAGCACCAGGCTGTATAATCAAGGATGATAATAATACGGTTATGTTATTTCCTGGTCCTCCAAGAGAGATGATTCATATGTTTAAAAACTATGCAAAACCATATCTTCAAAAATATCAAAAGGATATTTTTGAATCTAAAACTTTAAGAATATGTGGAATTGGAGAAAGTAGTGTAGAGGATCAAATACAGGATTTAATTGAAGGACAGACTAATCCAACAATAGCTCCTTATGCAAAAAACTCAGAGGTAACTCTTAGAATAACAGCTAGAGCTTCATCTAAAAAGGAAGCTAAAGACTTGATTGAACCATTAAAAAATGAGATTTATTCAAGACTGGCTCCATTTGTTTATGGAGAAGATGATACTTGTCTTGAATTTGAAGTTGCTAAGATGATTATAAATAAAAATCTTACAATATCTACTGCAGAATCTTGTACAGGAGGGCTTATAGCATCAAAGCTTATAAATTATCCTGGGATATCTTCTGTTTTTAATGAAGGAATGGTTACTTATACTAACGAATCAAAGATGAAAAGACTTGGAGTAAAAAAGGAAACACTTGAAAAATATGGAGCTGTAAGCGAACAGACAGCTACTGAGATGGCTATGGGAGTAGCGAAAAACACAAAATCTAATATAGGAATTTCTGTAACAGGAATAGCAGGCCCAGGTGGCGGAAGTGAGCAAAAACCTGTTGGACTTGTATATATAGGGATTTGTATAAATGGAGTTACAAAAGTTAAACAATTGAATTTAAAAGGAGATAGAAATAGAATACGAAATATAACTGCTATTACAGCTTTAAATTTCTTGAGATTAGAGTGTTTAAATATATAAAGCGAAACTTAATTCAGATGGAGTTTTTAATCCAACTGAATTTTTAGTTGAGCTAATCCAGAAGCTGTTAAGTTCTTATCTCCAGTCTTAATATTGTGGAGTTGTAGAACTTTTAGCTTTCGGATAAAACGACATTAACCATAAAAAGTATAGTTTTACAAAAAATACTATACATGAAATTTTAAATTTTTCACAAAATACTAACAAGCAACAAATAAAAAAAAAAGTGAGGGATTTAATATGACTAACAACAATAATAATAACAAAGCAGTTCCAGCAGCTAAGGCAGCATTAAATCAAATGAAACTTGAGACTGCTAATGAATTAGGACTATCTAATTATGAAAATATGGATAAGGGAAACTTAACAGCTAGACAAAATGGTTATGTAGGTGGATCAATGACTAAGAAATTAGTTGAAATGGCTGAGCAACAAATGAGTGGAGGACAACAACCTAAATAGTAGTTTAGAAGATAAAGGTGAAGAATTAATTCTTCACCTTTATTTTTATTTATAACGAATAGGAAATTATAATCATATTCAAATTGTGTATAAGTATAATTTTCGTTATGAGTTTCAAAAAAGTTTACATTTAAGATTCTTTTAAAGAAGAACTTTTTTATAATATACAATCTTCTAGTTTATCTAAATTCTTTATAAGTATAGTATTTTTATTAAATTCTATTAAGTCTTCTTCTCTCATTTTTATCAGTTCTCTAGACAAAGATGGTCTAGTTACAGCAAATTGCTCTGACATTTCTTGTCTTGAATAAGGTATCTTTATCAATAGTTTTTTTTGTTTTGTATACTCATCTAAAAGGTAGCTTGCAACTTTTTCTCTTATAGTTTGATAAGATAGTGTTTTTACTTTTTTATTTAACATAAGTATTTTATTCGATAAAAGTGACATAAAGTTTTTTAGTATATCTGGATTTATTGTACAAATCTTCAAAATATCTTCTTTTGATATGAACATAATTTCTGCAGAAGTTATGGGAACTAAGGTTGCTGGATATGTGTTTTTTTGAGAAAAAACTATAACTTCTCCAAATATATTGCCTGATGATAAGGTTGAAATTGTAAGGGTTTTACCAGATGGATAGATCTTTTGAATCTCTATGTTACCAGATATTAAAATACCTATACTGTTTAAAGGGTCTCCTTCTATGGCAATTAGTTCATTTTTATTAAATGATTTAATTTTGTAATTGATATTAGAGAGTATATTATTTAAATTGTTATCTGCTATATTTTTGAACAATACACTTGATTTTAAAATATTTTCTAAATCCAACATAATGGTCTCCTTGAAAGTCTTTAGAGTAAAGACTTTTTTACTAAATAATAATATAACCAAACTTAAAAAGCAATATAGAATATTTTTATGTGTTTTAGTAAATAATAGAATTAAAACTATTTTAGGAGTGATTTATATGGAACAAAATGTGAATTTTGAAGCGGTTAAAGAACAATTTAAAAATTCTTCACTAGATGAACAAATAAGAATATACACAACTACATCTGGTCTTACAGTTGAACAGTTTAAAGAATTACTTAAATATTTTCCTATACAACATCTAGATAAATTGGAAAAAGCCATGGCTTAAAATGAAAAAAACTATATATTATTTATGTGGAGGTTTAATATTTTTTCTTATACTTTTAATTAGTATTGAATTTTATTCTTTAAATTCTTTTTTTTACTTTAATCAATATGATAAAAATGATGTTTATCAAAATATTACATATTCAAAAGAAGATGTAAAAAGTGTAACTTATAATTTGATAAACTATTTAAAATCTGACTCTAATTTAGAGTATAAAGATGTTTTTTCAGATAAAGAAAAAAGGCATATGAAAGATGTAAAGTATATGTTTGAAAAAGGAATTTTGATAAAAAGATTGGCCATAATAGCTATTTGTACAATAATTTATGTTAATAGAAAAGATATTGAGAATATATTAAAATGTTTCAATAAAAGTATTTTAACAACGTGTGTTGTATCTACATTATTATGTTCTATAATCTCTTTAAATTATTATAGGTATTTCACTATATTTCATAAAATGTTTTTCAATAACGATGATTGGCTATTAAGTCCAAAAGAGAGTATAATAATAAATTTATTACCGCTTGAGTTTTTTAAGAGCATAAGTATATATATTTTTATTACTACTATAATTGTAAGCTGTATTGTAATTTCTATTAACTTCTTTTTAATCAAAAGAAAAAAGCTAGAGCCAAAACTCTAGCTTTTTTTATTCAATAGCAGATTATATCATTTTTGTTTTGTGGATAACTGGTTAAGAAAGAGATACTTTCAACTATTTTTAAGCAACGGATAAATATAATTTTCGTTATGAGTTTCAAAAAAGTTTACATTTAAGATTCTTCTAAAGAAGAACTTTTTTATATTTATTAGAAGTTAAATGATAAAAGAAAATATGGATGGTTTACGAGACTTAAATTTAAAGGGATGATTTTTTTATAGAAAATCATCCCTTTAAATTTAAATAATGGGAATTATATATGTATTAATGGGGATTATAAAATTAAATGGAGGGGATGAGAATATGAATGAATCTCTTACAAATAGACAAATTGCTTTTATTATTTTTGGAATAGTAGTAGGATATGGTGTTTTGGGTCTTCCTAAAAATGTTACAGAAAATGCAGGTACAGGAGGATGGTTTACGTTATTAATGGCTACAGCAATAACCATTATTTTCACGTATATAATTACATATCTTGGATATGTTCATAAAAATAAAACAATATATGAGTATAGTAATATATTAACTGGAAAATTTATCGCATCTATATTCATGATTATATATATTATCTATTATTTTATGCTTTTTACTATGATTATAAGAATGGCTAGTGAAGCTATTAAGCTTACAGTATTAATAAAAACTCCTGTATGGGCATTATGTTTGCTATTTCTTTCAGTTGTATATTATGCAGTAATAAAAAAACTAGAAGTAATTGCAAGAATTTGTGAAATCTATGGTTTGATTCTTATAATAGGGTATATAACTATACATTTAGCAGTATTAAGCCAAGGAAAATTAATTAATTTAAGACCTTTTTTCGTTGCAGGAGATTTACAAGCATATTTAAACGCAACTTTAGTTACCATATTTCCATTTTTAGGTGTAGAAATACTTACAATTATATCTTTTAACAAAAAGAAGAATAATAAACGAGTATTTAAATATACAACTCTTATGGTAGGATTTATAGGAATTCTTTATATACTTATTGTAGAATCATGTATTTCTATTATGGGAGTTGATGGTATTGTTCATTACAAAGATGCATTATTTGCTACAATAAGAAGAGTTGATATTAAAAGTCTTCAGTTTTTAGAAAGGATAGATGGTATCTTTTTAACTATATGGATAATGGGTATGTTTTGTACTGCTTCTATAGAGGCTTATGGTTCAGTTTTTCTTATGAGTAAATGGTTTAAAGATATTCATTTTAATCTTCTTGCATTCATTGTAATTATTTTAGCTTTTATTGTTGGTCAGATTCCTAAGACTATTGATGATGTTGAAAAAATAATGGATTATATTAGTTATTGTACCTTAATAACAGCTGGATTCATACCAATGATATTATTTTTAATTACGAAGGTGAAAAAATATGATAAAAAAATTAGGTAAAGCATTAACTATAAGTATGTCTGTGTTATTACTAACAAGTTGTTGGGATTCTGAAGACATAAATAAAAAAAGCATTACCGTTAGTATTGGTGTAGATTATGTAAATGATAATATTGAATTTTCTGGTGAAGTTGCTAAGCTTGCATCCGCATCTAAAGAAGAAGAAAAAGCTGAGACATCAGATGTATATAAAATGTTATCTTATGGTAAAACCTTTGAAGAAGCTAGGGTAAACTACGATTCAGTAAATCCTTTTTCTGTATTTTTAGGGGCTACAAGGGTTGTTGTTTTTGGCGAGAAATATGCAAAAAAAGGTATAGAACCTTATTTGAATAGAATTGATCACTTATATGATTATAGAAAAACACTTTTGTCTGTAGTAAGTCGTGAACCACCAAGAGAACTATTTAATATAAAAGTAGAAAAAGATATATCAGTGGGCTTTTTAATAGAAGATATTATGGAGCATGTATCGAGTAATGGAGAAGGATTATATCCAGTAACTGGAGAACTTCTTTCTGATATTGAATTAGGTGAAATAGGCTATCTTCTTCCGTATATAGGAATAGAGGAAGGCACTATAAAATACTTAGGTCTTGCAGTTATGAAAAATTCAAAATTAATAGGAATTATTGATATAAAAAAAACATCTGGAATCACATATATATTAGCAAAAGAACCTAAGATTATTCAAATTATAAATAGTAGTAATAATGAAAAAAATAAAATCTCTTTTCGAACATTTGTTAAGAAAAGAAAGATTAAAACAGATTATATAGATGGGCAAGTTACGATTAATATTGATTTGGATTTAAAAGCACAATTACGATATCAGTATTATATGGAACCAATAAGTGATGAATATACTAAGATCTTAGAAAATAAGATATCAGAAAAAGCTAAAAATAATATTGAGTATATTATAAAGAGAGCAAAAAGTGAATTTAAGTGTGATATTTTTGGATTTGCAAGATACTTTAGAGCTGAACATCCTGAAATTTATGAGAAAATAGATTGGGAAGATGCCTTTACAAAGGCAAATATAAATGTGAATGTTAATACGAAAATTATAAACAGTAGTTTAACAGACCCAAATGCGAAAAAGAAATATTAAAGGATGGATAATATGATTAAAAAAAACAGATTTATAGATAAGATGGAAGAATTTAAAAATTCTAACATAGGAATATCTACAAGAAAGCTATCCATTATGAATATAGATATATTTATACTATATATCCAACACATTACAGATAAAGAAAGACTATCAAATGATATTATAAAACCCATATTACAAGATGGGAAACATGAAATTCTTAGTATAGATAAAATAGCAAATTCGGTTATTTATATAGATGATATTTCGATTGATGATGATGAAAATAAGATGATTGATCACCTTTTGTCAGGAACATCTATTATTTTCATACCTAATGAAGAAAAATATATAGTAGCAAATACTTTAAAGATTGAAAAAAGAGGAATTGAACCACCTGTCATAGACACTACATTAAGGGGATCTAAGGATTCTTTTACTGAAAATTTTGATGATAATATGTCCTTGATAAGATATAGAATAAAGGATAAATCCCTTAGAATAGATCATTTTATCATCGGGAAAAGAACAAATACAAATGTTGCTTTAATTTACATGGAAGATATTATAAATAAAAAATGTGTTACTGAAGTAACAAAAAAGTTAGAAGCTATAGATATAGATGGGATTTTTGAATCAGGATATATTCAAAAATTTGTCTTAAAAGATACTTTTAACCTGTTTCCACAGGCGGGCATTGTAGAGAGATCCGATACGGCATGTGCAAACATACTTGAAGGTAAGCTTATTATCATAGTAGAAGGCAGCAATTTAGCCTTAGTTATGCCAAAAACCTTTATTGAATTTCTAGATGTTGGTGATGATCATTATGATAATATATACTTAGGAATGTTTTCTAAATCATTGAGAATAGTAGCACTTGTAGTATCTTTAACATTATCTTCTTTATATGTTGCAGTTGTTAGTTTTCACCCCGATATACTTCCACCACAATATATTTTAGCTATAGCAAGTTCTAGAGTAACAGTTCCATTTAATGCTTTTGTAGAAGCAACATTAATGGAATTTGTAGCTGAAATACTAAGGGAAGCTAGTATAAGACTTCCAAAACAAATAGGTCCAGCTATTGGTATTGTAGGTGCTATTGTTATTGGTCAAGCAGCAGTTGCGGCAGGACTTGTTAGCCCTCTTATGGTCATTATGGTAGCATTATCCATTATGTGTTCTTTTGTGGCACCTGACTACACTATCATGAATCCAATTCGAATATTAAAGTTTTTTATGATTCTAATAACAGGTATATTTGGATTATTCGGATTCGTTATGGGATTTACACTTATTGCAATTAATTTATGTTCTATTAAAACTCTGGGAGTACCTTATGTTGCTCCTATGTCACCTTTTAATTTCAAAGATTTAAAAAATTATATTTTAAGTGATATAACTGTATCTAAAAAAAGACCTAAATATTTAAATACAAGGGATAAGATAAGACAAAAATAGAGATATGTTTTTATAAAAACATATCTCTATTTTTGATTGATACAGCTATAACTGATTATGAATTTATAAAAAGTATAAAAAATTTATAAATGGAAAAAATAAAATAAAAAACAAGAGGTGATTTTATGCTTAGTAATTTTGTAGGGCTTATATATAAGGAATTGATAAAGGGAAAAATAAAAGACTTAAAAAAAGTAAATAAATATAGCATTAAGAAAAAAGAAGATATTGATGTTATAAAAAAAATAGATAATTTACTAGGTAAAATAGCTAAATATGTATTGAATATATTTATATTTTTAATTATGGTGAAAATAAATATATACGTAAGCATAGTGTTTTTAATAGGATTTGTATTTTATAAAAAAATTATAACTGATACCGTTAAAGAAAATATGAAAAATAGAACATTCTCTTTAAAAAAGCTGTTGGATGAAGTGGTAAAAGAAAATTCAAAATTAAAAATAAAAACAGTAATGGTTATGTTTATACTTATGCAGTTCTCAGACTATACAAAACTTTACATGGGTATAATTATGATTCTTTTAGTATTTACTATGAATGATATATATAGTAACATAAAAAATATAAACGAAAATACTTTTCAACAAAAACTTTCTAAATAGCTTTAGATCAAGTGAAACTTACTTGAAGTGGGGGACGATATTATGAAAAATGATAGAGATAGAGTTTATAACATATTAGAAATATCAAAATTGGTTACTGCATCTATGAATTTTTTTGAAATAAAAGATGAAATAGTATCCAAAATGTTAAAAGTAATACATCCTAGAAAAGCTTGTATAAACTTATTTTATAAAAACAATTATAAATATGCATATTTAGTGTGTTCTGCCACTTTAGATTATATACCTGAGTTGTTTTCAAATAAAGATGAAGATGAAATTAAAATAGATTTTAATGAATATCCTAAATACATTCATGAAGCTGTATTTGAAAAAAAAATAGTTTGGATAAAAAATATATTTGAAGATGATAGAGCTATAATGGAAAGAGATATGGCTACACAAGAAGGATATATAGGAAGAATAGTATTTCCACTTATAGCTAATAACAATGTAATAGGATTTATAACTTGTTATATAACAGAAGATGATGATCTTACACAAGAAGATATAAACTTTATATCTTCTGTTTCTTCGTTAATAAGTCTTTCAATAGAAATAACAAAAGAAAACTATAAAATAGATACTCTAATAAAAAAATTAAGAGGAGCTATAAACTATATAAGCAAGGCAACTGAGGAATTATATGCAAACAGATCCATAGATAACTTTCTTTCTTTAATTAGTAGGCAAATGTGTAAGCTTACTCTTAGTGAAAGTTCAATAGTAATACTTAATGACAATAATAATAAAACACAATCATTTAACCAATACGGAAATGAAAATATAAATATACACAAGGCTTTAGGTTTCTTTATAAATAATGATATGGATGATAGTGGAAAATATTATAATCCTAAGGATTTAAAAAAATATATAAATGATGATAATATAAAGTCCTTAATATATTATGAACTAAAGATATCAAATGAAACTATAGGATATATAGCTGCTGTAAACAGTAAAAAATACACTGATGATGATATAAAAATACTTAGTATATTTTCATCTCAAATAGTCCTTGCTATTCAAATGTATAATAATTCGAAGAAAATATTTGAGCATGAGTTATTGGAAAAAGAACTTGAAATTGTGTCAAAGCAGCAAAAACTTATAATGAGTGATACACAAATTAAATTCTCAGATTCAAAAGAAATAGTATTTTTTCATGAACCATCAAAATATATAGGTGGAGATTTTTGTGAAATAATAAAAATAGATGAAAGTAAGGTATGCATATTTATAGCAGATGTTATGGGACATGGTATAATGTCTAATTATTTTGTAGCTATGATAAAAGGAGTACTTCAGACTTTGGTATATGAAAAAGAATCGGTTGGGAACATACTGACAAAGATGAATAGGATATTATATGATGATTTTGATAAGGTCAATATATTTGCTACAGCTAGGATTGGAATATTTGATTCTAAAACCGGAAAAGCATCAATATCAAATGCAGGACATCATCATTCTATAGGAATTAAAAAAGATAAAGATATAATTATAGATGATCTTGATTTTGATAAGGGTATGCCCATTGGTGTATTAAAAGATATGGTATACAATGAATATGAATACAATATAAACGACTATGAACTTGTATGTATATACACTGATGGTATAATAGAAGCATCTAATCAATCTGGAGAAGAATTTGGATTAGATAGATTAAAGGAATTAATAAAAGATAATTATGCTGAGGATACTCCTCATATATATTACAAACTTAAGGAAAAATTAAAAAGCTTTACAGGTAAAGAAAGCTTAGAAGACGATCTACTTATTTTATTTGTAAGGAAATCATAATATTTTTGACTTGCAAAGAGTAGACTAAAACAAATGGGGGGATATGGATGAAGTTTTTAATTATAAATGCAAGTCCAAGAAAGGGAAAAAACTGTTATATTATATCTGATTATGTAGCGGATATACTTTATGATAATGATATAGAGTATGAAATGATAAATATATGGGATATGGATATAGAATACTGCAATGCCTGTGGTTATTGTGATAAGACGGGGGTTTGTCACAAAACAGATGATATGAGTCACATGTATAAAAAGTTTGATGAATCTGATGGAACAATATTGATATCTCCTGTTTATTTTGATGGTGTTCCTGCAAAGCTTAAAAGTCTAATAGATAGAACTCAATCTTTTTTTGCAAGTAAATATATATTAAAAAGACCATCTATAGATAGAAATAAAAAAAGACTGGGTATGTTTATACATGTAGGGGGAAGCAAACCTTATAAAACTCAGTTCATGGGAGGCCAAATAACAGTTGATTTTTTATTTAAGAGTATAAATACAAAATTGATTCATAATTACTATATATCCAATACGGATGATGTAGATTTAAAAAATAACGATTTATATAAGGAAGATATAAAGAAATTAATTATAGATTTAAAGAATAAGGGCTAGTTATAACTAGCCCTTATTTGAGGAAAGGGGAAAAATATGCTTAGATATTTAACTAGTGGGGAATCTCATGGACAATCTTTAATTACAATAATAGAAGGTATTCCGTCTAATCTAAATATAGATATAGACAATATTAATGGAGAATTATGTAGACGACAACAGGGATATGGCAGAGGAGATAGAATGAAGATAGAAAAAGATAAAGTGAATATTTTATCTGGTATGAGAGGAAGTACTACTATAGGAAGTCCTATAGCTATTGAAATAAAAAATAAGGATTATGAAAATTGGAAAGAATATATGAATCCAGTTGAAGAAATAGATAAAGAAAGTAAGTGTGTTTCAAAAGTAAGACCTGGACATGCTGATATGGTAGGAAGTTTAAAATATGATTTTAAAGATGTAAGAAATGTTTTGGAAAGGGCAAGCGCTAGAGAAACAGCAGCAAGAGTTGCAGTTGGAGGAGTTTGCAAGGAATTTTTGTCAAAGTTCGATATAGATTTTACATCTCATGTAATACAAATAGGAAATCACAAGCTTAATAAATCGTTTGAATTTGATTACATAAAAAAAGAATCTGAGATATCACAGGTAAGATGTGTAGATAAGGAATATGAAAATTTATTTATAGATGAAATAAAAAAAGCAAAAGAAGAGGGAGATAGTTTAGGTGGAATATTTGAGGTTAGGATAAAAAATGTTGTTCCAGGGCTTGGGAGTTATGTTCATTATGATAAAAAACTTGATTCTGAGTTAAGTGCTCATATTATGTCAATACAAGCGATAAAAGGAGTAGAGTTCGGACTTGGATTTGAAATGGCAAGCTTAAAGGGCTCTGATATTCATGATGAAATATATTATTCAAAAGAAAGAGGTATTTATAAAAATACTAATAGATTAGGTGGTATAGAAGGTGGAATGAGTACTGGTGAGGAAATCGTAATAAGGGGTGTAATGAAGCCCATACCTACTTTATATAAGCCACTTAATAGTATTGATATAAATACTCTTGAAAATTATAAGGCATCGATAGAAAGATCTGATAATTGTGCTCTGCCGGCTGCTTGTGTGGTTGCTGAAAATGTATGTGCATTCGTTATTGCAAAGTTTTTTATAGAAAAGTTTGGACAAGATAATATGAAGGATATAATTAAAACGTATCAAAATTATTTGGAAAGGTTGTCTGATAGAGGATGGAAAATGGATACAAAGTCTATATAAAAAAAGATTTTAGTGAAATAGATATAAAAAAAGATTACGATAAAGTTTTAATTATAACAGATGAAAATGTAAAAAAACTGTATATGGATAATTTTATACGAACTTTAAATTTTAAGAATATTATACAATACATTATAGAACCAGGAGAAAACTCTAAGACTCTAAACGTGTATGAAGATGTATTTAAGTTTTGTATAGAAAATGAAGTGAGCAGAAAATCATTGATCATAGCATTAGGTGGTGGTGTTGTAGGGGATTTAAGTGGATTTATAGCATCTACTTATATGAGGGGAATAGATCTAATTCATTGTCCTACAACGTTATTATCTCAGGTTGACAGTTCTATCGGAGGCAAGACTGGAATAAATTTAGGAAATTACAAAAATATTATAGGTAGTTTTTATAGACCTGAGTTTATACATATAAATATTAATACACTTAAAACATTAAAACATAATGAATTTCTAAGTGGGCTCTCAGAAGTTATTAAGTATGCACTTATATGTGACTATGAATTCTTGGATTATCTTTTAAATAATAAAAGTAAGATATTAAATTTAGATGAGGAATGTTTAACATATATAGTAAAGAAATGTTCGAATATAAAAATTGATGTCGTTAAAAAAGATGAAAAAGAGTCTGGAATTAGAAAAACATTAAATCTAGGACATACTTTTGGACATGGGATAGAAAAGCTAGGTAATTTGAGCCATGGTTTTGCTGTTGCAATTGGAACCCACATAGCCTTTAGGTTATCCTATAAAAAAGGATATATAAATAAATCTTACTATGAAAAAGCCTTAAGCGTTTATAAAGCCTACAACATACCTATAAGTTTTAATGGTATAAATTCTATGGACATATTAAAAATAATGAAAAAAGATAAGAAAAATAGTTTCTCAAAAATAAATCTAGTACTACCAACTGGACATTCGTCTGTTGAGGTAGTAGATAATATAGATGAAGAGGAGATACTTTATGTAATACAGGAGGTTGGAAATGAGTTTTAGTAACAATAAATTAAGAGGAGAAGTTAATATTCCAGGAGATAAATCTATATCACATAGATCTATAATGTTATCTTCTATATCTAATGGAAAAAATATAGTTAAAAATTTTTTGAGTGGAGAAGACTGTCTAAGCACTATATCGTGTTTTCAAAAAATGGGGATAAAAGCAGAAATGTGTAGAAAAAATGAAGTTATAATACAAGGTAGAGGACTTAGAGGACTTACAAAACCAATTCAAAATTTAAATGTAGGAAATTCGGGAACTACAATAAGACTGATGATGGGTATACTAGCTGGTCAAAATTTCGAATCAACTTTAATAGGAGATAATTCTATATCTAAAAGACCTATGAAAAGAGTAACAGATCCATTAAGGCTTATGGGAGCTAAGATATCTGGGAATGAAGATGCTAATTTTACACCTATAACTATAGGAGGAGGAAATTTAAGTGGAATAGATTATAAGATGCCTATAGCTTCAGCTCAAGTTAAGTCCTCTATAATACTTGCTTCTTTATATGCAAATTCTCCTAGTAAGATAATAGAAAAGAACAAAAGTAGAAATCATACTGAGATCATGCTAAAGTCTTTTGGAGCAGATATAGATGTAAATGGCAATGAAATTTATGTAAATCCTGTTCAAAATCTATATTCTGAAGATATATTTGTTCCAGGGGATATTTCATCAGCTGCATTTTTTATAGCGGGTGCTAGTATGTTGAAGGGATCTGAAGTTTTAATAAAAAATGTAGGACTTAATGAAACGAGGACTGGAATTTTAGATGTATTAAAAGATATGGGTGGAGATTATGAAGTATTAAATAAAAAATATGTTTGTGGAGAATTGATGGGAGATATACTAGTTAGACATTCTAACCTAAATTCTACTATAATAGATTCAAAGTTAATACCAAGGCTTATAGATGAAATACCTATAATAGCTGTCATGGCAACGCAGGCAGAAGGAACAACTATTATAAAAGATGCAAAGGAGCTTAAGGTAAAAGAGTCAAATAGAATAAGTAGTGTTGTTTCTAATCTCAAGAAAATGGGAGCAGATATTGAAGAATTAGATGATGGTATGATTATAAAAGGACCAACAAAGTTGAGGGGTTGCAGTATAGAGAGTTTTTCAGATCATAGGATAGCCATGGCATTTTCTATAGCTTCTTTAGTAGCGTCTGGAAATACAAATATAGATAATACAAGTTGCATAGAAATATCTTTTCCTCATTTTTACGATATATTAAAACAAATAACTTATTAAAAATTTGATTTTTCATATTAAAAAAAGTATAATATTCCTTGAAAAATAATTTAGGAGGTTGGTGTAATGAGATTACCTATAGCTTTATCAAATAAACATATACATTTAGGACAAAAGGATATCGACGTATTATTCGGAGAGGGAACTGAGTTAACTCACTTTAAAGATCTTTCTCAACCAGGACAATTTGCATGTGAAGAAAAAGTAGATATAGTAGGACCAAAGGGAACAATAAAAGGAGTTAGAGTATTAGGACCTGCAAGACCAGAAACTCAAATTGAAATATCTTTAAGTGATGGATTTAAATTAGGAGTAAAAGCACCTATAAAAGATTCAGGGGATGTTGAAGGAACTCCAGGAGTTAAAATAGTAGGACCAAAAGGTGAAGTAGAACTTCAAAGAGGAGTTATAGTAGCTTCAAGACATATACATATGCATACTGATGATGCTGCAAAGTTTAATGTAGAAGATAAGCAAAAGGTTAAGATAAGAACTTCTGGACAAAGAGCGGTAGTATTTGAAAATGTATTAGTAAGAGTAAGTCCAAAGTTTGCTCTTGAAATGCACGTTGATGTAGAAGAAGGAAATGCAGCTGGAGTTAGAAACGGAGATTTAGTAGAATTAATTAATGAATAAAAAAATTATATTTAACAATAATAGAAAGGTAGCCTTTAATAAGGCTACCTTTTTATTATTAAAAAAGTAGTGTATGGAGCAAAGTTTAATTGGTATAATTAACCATATGATAAAAAATTTAAACTTCAAATATATTTAAATTTAAATTATATCTATAAAAAGTGTGAAAATAATGAAAAGTTAGAAAAAAAGAATTTTATTAACAAAATTATACTATATTGACTTGATTTTAATAAAAATATGAACTATTATGTAAGTAAAGAAATTAAATTTTATAAAAATACAGAAAGTTTAATCATGTGATTTTGTTTTGTTTTTTTAAATCATACTATGATTGACAGAATGTATATTGTATACTATACTCAAAGTAAGAAAATTAAAAAACAAGGAGGATTTACTATCATGGCAAAGCAAATGAAAACTATGGATGGTAATACTGCTGCTGCATATGTATCATATGCATTTACTGACGTTGCAGCTATTTACCCAATAACACCATCATCTCCTATGGCAGAGCATGTTGATGAATGGTCAGCTAATGGAATGAAAAATATATTTGGTCAAAAAGTGCAAGTTGTAGAACTTCAATCTGAGGGAGGAGCATCAGGTGCAGTTCATGGATCACTAGCAGCTGGAGCTTTAACTACAACATTTACAGCTTCTCAAGGACTTCTTTTAATGATACCAAATATGTATAAAATAGCAGGAGAACTTCTTCCAGGAGTATTCCATGTAAGTGCTCGTGCAATAGCAAGTCATGCACTTTCTATATTTGGAGATCATTCAGATGTAATGGCAGCAAGACAAACTGGATTTGCTTTCTTAGCATCAGGTTCAGTTCAAGAAGTTATAGATCTTGGAGGAGTTGCTCACTTAGCATCTATTAAGTCAAGAGTGCCATTTGTACATTTCTTTGATGGATTCAGAACTTCTCATGAGATTCAAAAAGTTGAGCTTATAGATCATGCAGATTTTGCAAGACTTGCAGATAAAGATGCTGTTAAAGAGTTCAGAAATAGAGCTTTAAATCCAGAGCATCCTGTAACTAGAGGTACAGCACAAAACCCAGATATCTTCTTCCAAGCAAGAGAATCATCTAATACATATTATGAAAAAGTACCTGGAATAGTTGCTGAATACATGAAGGAAATAAGCGAAATAACTGGTAGAGAATATAAGCCATTTAACTACTATGGAGCTGAAGATGCAGAAAACGTAATCATAGCTATGGGTTCTGTAACAGATACAATAGAAGAAACTATAGATTATTTAGCATCAAAAGGTGAAAAAGTAGGACTAGTAAAAGTTCGTCTATATAGACCGTTCTCACCTGAATACTTCTTCAATGTTCTTCCAAAGTCAGTTAAAAAAATAGCTGTACTTGATAGAACAAAAGAGCCAGGAGCATTAGGAGAGCCTCTATATCAAGATGTTCGTACTTTATTCTATGGAAAAGAAAATGCACCTATAATAGTTGGTGGACGTTATGGACTTGGTTCAAAAGATACTACACCTTCTCAAATTAAGGCTGTATATGACAACTTAAAGAAAGCAGAAATCAAAAACAACTTTACTTTAGGAATTATAGATGATGTAACTAATACATCTTTAGAAATAACAGAAGAAATAAACACAGCTCCAGAAGGAACTATAAGATGTAAGTTCTGGGGACTTGGTTCAGACGGTACTGTTGGAGCTAACAAGAGTGCTATAAAAATCATAGGAGATAAGACTGATCTTTATGCTCAAGGATATTTCTCATATGACTCTAAAAAGTCTGGTGGTATAACTATTTCTCACTTAAGATTTGGTAAACAACCTATAAAATCTACTTACTTAATAAATGAGGCAGACTTTATAGCATGTCACAACCAATCTTATGTAGAACAATATGATTTATTAAAAGGACTTAAAAAAGAAGGATCTTTCGTTCTTAACTGTAAGTGGGGAATGGAAGAGCTTGAAGAAAAATTACCAGCTTCAATGAAGAAATATATAGCTGATAATAAGATCAACTTCTACACAATAAATGCTACTGATATAGCAGCTGAAATAGGACTTGGAAACAGAATAAACATGATAATGCAATCTGCATTCTTCAAATTAGCTGAAGTTATCGAATTAGACAAAGCTGTTGAATACTTAAAAGAGTCTATAGTTAAGTCTTATGGTAAAAAAGGTGAAAAAGTAGTTAACATGAACTATGCAGCTGTAGATAAGGGATTAGATGCTCTTGTTAAGGTTGAAGTTCCAGCTTCTTGGTCAACTGCTGTACAATCAGAAGTTGCAATAGGTGAATCTAAAGAAGTTCCAGAGTTTGTAGAAAAAATATTAAACCCAATAAACAGACAAGAGGGAGATTCTCTTCCAGTAAGTACTTTTGTTGGTAGAGAAGATGGAACATTCGAAAATGGATCTGCTGCATATGAGAAGCGTGGAATAGCTGTTAATGTACCTGAGTGGCAAATAGATAACTGTATTCAATGTAATCAATGTTCATTCGTATGTCCTCATGCTGCAATAAGACCAGTGTTATTAACTGAAGAAGAAGTTAAAAATGCACCAGAAGGATTTAAGACTAAGAAAGCTGTAGGTAAGGGTCTTGAAGGTCTTCAATATAGAATGCAAGTAACTACTATGGACTGTACAGGCTGTGGAAACTGTGCTGACATTTGTCCATCTAAAGAAAAATCATTAATAATGAAGCCTCTTGAAACACAAACAGAAGTAGAAGTTCCAAACTGGGATTACGCTATGACTGTATCACCAAAAGAAGATTTAGTAAGTCCAAACAATGTTAAGGGAAGCCAATTCAAGCAACCATTATTTGAGTTCTCAGGAGCTTGTGCAGGTTGTGGAGAAACACCTTACGCTAAAGTTGTAACTCAATTATTTGGAGATAGAATGATAATAGCTAATGCAACAGGTTGTTCATCAATTTGGGGAGGATCAGCTCCAACTACTCCATACTGTACAAACCATGAAGGTAAAGGACCAGCTTGGGCTAACTCATTATTTGAAGACAATGCTGAATTTGGATTTGGTATGTCAGTAGCTGTTAAACAAATGAGAAATAAATTAATTGATTCAATAAATGCAATATTAGAGCTTGACATAGCAGATGAATACAAAACAGTATTTACTGAGTGGTTAAACTCTAAAGAAGATGGAGAACTTTCTAAAGCATCAAGTGCTAAAGTTCTTGAATTATTAAAATCAAATAATATAACAGATGAAAAAGCTAAAGAATTATTAGTTGAAATAGAAGATAAGAAAGATTACCTAATCAAGAAGTCTATGTGGATCGTAGGTGGAGACGGTTGGGCTTATGACATCGGTTATGGTGGACTTGACCACGTGTTAGCTTCAGGTGAGAATGTAAATGTTCTTGTATTTGATACAGAGATTTACTCAAATACTGGAGGACAATCTTCAAAAGCTACTCCAACAGGAGCAGTTGCTAAATTCGCAGCTTCTGGTAAAAAAATCAAGAAGAAAGATCTTGGTATGATCGCTGCAACTTACGGATATGTATACGTAGCTCAAGTTGCTATGGGAGCAGACAAGAACCAATTCATGAAAGCTTTAATAGAAGCTGAGAAGTATGATGGACCATCTCTAATCATAGCTTATGCTCCATGTATAAGTCATGGTATTAAAGAAGGAATGGGACGTAGCCAAGCTAATATTAAGAAAGCAGTTGAAGCTGGATACTGGCATTTATACAGATACAACCCAACATTAAAAGAAGAAGGAAAGAATCCATTTACATTAGATTCTAAAGAGCCAACAGCAAGCTTTAGAGATTTCATATTAGGACAAGTAAGATATACATCTTTACAAAAGGCTTTCCCTGAAATAGCTGACGAGTTATTTGTTAAAGCTGAAGAAGATTCTAAACAAAGATATGAAACTTACAAAAAAATGGCTGAACAAGCTTAATAAATAATAAAAAGAGAGAAGCGTAAAATGGACCCTTTGTCAAGGACATTATAAAAAAAGGGTTAAGCTGCATTCAAAAGATGATTTCTAAATTGTTTAGGAGTCATCTTTTTTAATCCCCATTGACATCTATAATTATTATAGTAATCCATGTAATTATCAACTTTATTAATTACTTCTTCAAGTGTAGAACATGTTTTGAAATCTACTTCATCCTTCATATGACCAAAGAAGGATTCTTGAGGTGCATTATCCCAGCAGTTACCACGTCTAGACATGGATTGTCCTAGATTATGGCTTTTTAGTAATTTTTGGAATTTAGGGCTTGTATAGTGGACCCCTTGGTCAGAATGGATAAAAGCTTCATCATGTAAATCAGCTTTATGTGTATTAACTAATTTTTTAATTGTAATTGTAGCTATATCTAAAGTAATTCGATCAGATACATGATATGCTAGAATATCGTTACTAGAGCTATCTTTGATAGCTGATAAATATGCCATTTTATTTATCCCGTAAGGGATGTATGTGATATCAGTAAGTAGCACCTTGCCAGGAATACCCTGTTTGAAATTTCTCTGTAGCAGATTAGGTACTACTCTATGTTCTTTTGTCGCTTTGGCTATTCTTCTATACGGATTGGCTTTTCTTATAGGACATACTATACTGTATTTTCGCATAATCCTTTGGATTTTTTTTCTACTGTATATAATACCAAACTCATTTTCTAGTGTCATTTTAATTGATCTAGAACCTTTCTTATAACCTCTATAATTATAAGCCTTTAATATAATATCTCTAGCTTTTAAATCTTCATTCTCCCTTATAGTTCTAGAAGGTGCTGTCTTTAAATAATGATAATAACCTGAACGTGAAACCCCTAAAATTGAGCAGCAATAAGAAACTGTGCCTGAATAATCTTTTTTAGACACAGTCTTTAAAATTAACTCATATACTTCATTATTTGTTAGATTTACGCAGTTGTTTACCAGCCTCCTTTCTGTCACGTCGAGCTTTTTTAGCAATTCTAATTGTTCCTCAAGCAGTTTTATTTTAGCTTCTTGTTTGCTAATAATATCGTCCTTTGAAACTGGAGCATTACTTGGTCTGCCTGAATTCACTCTTCTAGTATCACTTAATCCTATAATTCCATCTTTCTTGTACGCTTTTATCCATCTGGCTGCCGCCTGTTCATAGCGCTTGACACCAAGTATTTCAACGTCAAATCCAGCATCAATGAAAATAGTTCGTGGTGTGCTTCCTCTTAAATACTCCTCAATAAACATTATTTTAAACTCGTCAGAGTATGTTATTGACTTCTCGCTAACGCGCTTTACATAAGGGTTCTTATTTAATCTTTCAATATTGTCTTTTGAAAATGTAATTTTACTCATACTAAAGGCCTCCATATTCAATGATAATTATACACAAAAAAGTACCTATAAACTAGACACTCTTTTTTATGTGTCCAATCTATAGGTACCATTTTAGCGAAAGCTTCTCTTTTTTTTTATACATTAAAAAATTATTCATTAAATAAATATTTAGTATTGACATTTAAGGTGAAAATGACGAAAATAGTATATTAAATACACAATTAAGTTAGGATTTATATAAGGGGATGAATAGGATGAATAATAACATGAAAAATATGATAGATATGGCTAGTGGAAGAAAAAAATCAGAATTGGTACTTAAAAATTGTAAGGTTGTAAATGTATTTTCACATGAAATAATAGAAGCTGATATTGCTATAGCATATGGAAAGATAGTAGGTGTTGGAAATTATAGTGGAGAAAAAGAAATAGACATAAAAGGAAGGTACGTATCTCCGGGACTTATAGATGGACATATACATATAGAATCATCTATGGTATCTCCAGTTCAGTTTGCAAGAGCAATAGTTCCAAGAGGAACTACTACGATAATTGCAGACCCTCACGAAATAGCGAATGTATGTGGGCTTAAAGGAATTGAATACATGCTGAATGAAACTAAAAATATACCGTTAAATGTATACATAATGCTTCCATCTTGCGTACCGGCTACACCTTTTGAAAGTTCAGGAGCTGTACTTGAAGCTGATGATTTGGAGAAATTAATAGATAATCCAAGAGTATTGGGGCTTGGAGAATTGATGAATTATCCTGGCGTTATAAATTGTGATGATAGCGTTATAAAAAAAGTTAACCTTGCTAATGAGTACTCAAAAATAATAGATGGACATGGTCCTGAAATATCTGGGAAAGACTTAAATGCATATGTTGTATCAGGGGTTAAAACTGAGCATGAATGTTCAACGGTTGAGGAAATGATGGAGAGAATAAGACTGGGTATGTATATAGCCATAAGACAAGGATCTGCTGCCAAAAATTTATTATCATTAGTAAAGGGGATAACTGATGAAAATATGAGAAGGTGTATATTATGTGCTGATGATAGACATCCAGAGGATTTATTGAATGAAGGACATATAGATAATAGTGTAAGAATAGCTATAAAAAATGGAATAGATCCTATATCAGCTATAAAGATGGCCAGCATAAATACTGCTGAATGCTATAATCTTGAAAAATTAGGTGCAATAGCACCGGGATATTATGCTGATTTAATAGTTATTGATGATTTAGAAGAGTTTGATGTAGTTAAAGTATTTAAAAATGGGAAATTGGTATCAAAAAATAAGAAACCTTTATTTAATGCAAGTGAAAATAGCAGTTATGATGTAAAAGATACTGTAAATATAAAAAATGTAAAAAAAGAAGATTTAAATATAAATATGAAAACAAATAAAGCAAACGTTATGGGTGTAATAGATCATAGCATATTGACTAAGAAGGTAGTTAGAAATGTAAATGTTGAAGATGGATTGTTTAAAAGTACGAAAGAAGATGATGTGCTTAAAATAGCAGTTGTTGAAAGACATAATGCAACAGGAAATATAGGACTTGGACTGGTTGAAAATTTTGGATTAAAAGGTGGAGCTATAGCATCAACCGTAGCTCATGATTCTCATAATATAGTTGTTATAGGAGATAATGACGAAGATATGTTAATGGCTATAAATGAAGTTGCCAGAGTAGGAGGGGGTATAACTATATGCTCAAACTCAAAAATATTAAAAACTCTAGAACTTCCAATAGCGGGTCTTATGTCTGATTTGAATATCGAAAAAGTTAGTGAGATATTATCTGAAATGCTGCATATATCTTATGAAAAGTTGAATGTAAATAAGAATATAGAGCCGTTTATGACTCTTGCATTCTTGGCACTTCCTGTTATTCCTGAGATAAAGATTACTGATAAGGGATTATTTGATGTTACTAAGTTTGATTTTATAGAAATAAATGTGGATTAAAGTAACATAAAATATTTGTTTTTATAGGATATAATAATGAGACTATAAAAAGGAAGTGATATATTATGTTTTATGGAATTAATCCATATTATCTTTATAGACGAAATTATTATGTTAATTCTCAAAAAAAGCAGAATAGAAACTATAATCCACAGATGAGTAGACGGGAGATATTCTATGGAAACGATTTTAATATTGAAAGAGATAACATAGATATGATAGTTAATTCTATATATGATGAGAATAATAGGCTTTATGTTGATGGATATATAGTTAATTTAACTGACAAATTTCTTTCTGAGATAACTGATTTTAACTTGATTTTAACTGATACAAATGGAAGAACTTTTGCTGAAAAAACGTTTGATTATATAGATATTGGAGGGTCTTTAAGGCCGTATCAGGGGAAGAGGATTAAACTTTCATTTGAACCTAGTTCCTATGGATTGTTTGGTGTTGATCTTAGCAATATAAACTGGAATTACACTTATAATTACAAATAGAAGAATATGAGAACCTGTGATTACACAGGTTCTTTTTCTGAATTATAAAAAAATTGCATTTATTGTACAAATTATCTAATAAGTAACTTTTACGCAAATAAATTGATTGTTTGTTAAATTAAACTCCTGTTATGTGACAAAATGACGATTTGCAATAATTGTGCGAATTTTGTATTATTTAAAACGAATAATGTTTTGAATTTTAAGAAAATTTATCGGGAGGGTATATTTATGAATAAAAAATTGAGTTCTATAGTACTTTCTACAGTTATGACAGGTTCAATATTGTTAACACCAGTAGTTAATGCAGAAGAGATAAACACTAGTAAAATAACAATATCTGAGAATACTGAAATTTATACTCAAGAAGAACAAGAAGTAAATAATAAAGGAAAAGAGATTGAAGCTAAAGAAGATGTGAATAAAGATAAAGAGGTAAAAAACAAAGAGGAAAACACAGATAAAAAAGTAGAAAAAACTGAAGTAGAAAATAAAGAAGAAAATATGGAGGAAAAAGTAGAGAAGACTGAAGAAAACAAAGCAAAGGAAATTGATAAAACTATCGAAGAAAACAAAGCCGAAGTAATAGAAAGTAAGAAAGAAGAAGTTGAGAATAAAATACAAGAAACTGTAAAAGCACAAAATGAAAATATAGTAAAGTTTGATAAAGAAAATGAGCTAGGATTTTTAAAAGGTATACTTGCGACACAAAAAAGTGCAGATATGAATGGCGTTGTAGAGCTTTTTGAAGAAAATAAAGATTTATTCAAATTAAATAACCCAAAAGAAGAGTTAAAGGAAATGAGCACTAAGACGGATGAATTAGGGAATACACATGTTAAAGTTCAACAGATGTACAAGTCTATTCCTCTATTTGGAAAACAATATATAATTCATTTTAATAAAGATGGAGAAGTGTATGCTGTTAATGGAAAAATAGATAATGAGGTATATAATAAAATTTCTGACAAAAGTTACAAGAAATTAGAAATTAGAGAAAAAGTTGCTGTAGAACTTGCTAAATCAGAAGTTAACGTGGATACAACTACAAAAGACCCACAAGTAAATAGTTATTTTTATGAAATGGATGGAAAATACATACCTGTTTACGAAGTAAGAGTAATGAATTTAGGATCTCAACCTGGAGATTGGAGCGTTTTCATTAATGCTGATAATGGTGAAATAGTAAAAAAATACAACAGAATACAAACGGCAGATGTTAAAGGAGTAGGAACTGGAATATTAAATGATAAAAAAGAAATAAACGTTCAATATAAAAATGGAGCATACTACATGATTGATAATACTAAAGATGGTATAAGCATAAAAACTTTTACTGCTAAACATGTTCCAGATATTGAAGAAGATGAAGATAATGAAAATAAAATGCAGTACTTTTTACCAGGGTTAATGATGTACAGTGAAAAGAATGAATTTTCTGATGAAAAATATAAAGCAGCTGTAGATGCTCATAAATACGCAGAACACGTATATGATTATTATCATGATAAATTTGGAAGAAATAGTATAGATGATAAAGGAATGGATATTGTATCATCTGTTCATTATGGAAATAATTATGTAAATGCTTTTTGGTTTTATGACCAAATGACATATGGAGATGGAGACGGATACACATCATTAGGTTTATCTGGTGCATTAGATGTTGTTGGTCATGAAATGACACATGGAGTTACAGAAAACGAAGCCAATCTTGTATATGAAAATCAATCAGGTGCTTTAAATGAATCTTTTTCAGATGTATTTGGTACATTTATAGAATTTGAATATCAACCAGAAAAAGCTGACTGGTTATGTGGTGAAGATGTATGGACACCATATAAAGAAGGAGATGCATTAAGAGATGTTGCAGATCCGGGAAGTAATAAAGCTTATAGACCTCAACCTGCTCACATGAGAGAATATGTACATACTACTAGAGACCATGGTGGAGTTCATACAAATTCAGGAATACCAAATAAAGCAGCATACCTTGTTGCAAATAAGATAGGAGTTCATAAAGCTGAAAAAATATATTATAAAGCATTAACAAATTATTTAACTTCAACAGCAAACTTCCATGATGCAAAACTTGCTTTAATTCAATCAGCAGAAGATTTTTATGGAAAAGATAGTTCAGAATGTAAAGCTGTAGCTGATGCTTTTGATGCTGTAGGAGTAAAATAAAATATAAAAAAGTTATTGTGTCCCTTTTATTATAGATAGTTTTAAAATAAAACCTGTGGATTAATTCCTCAGGTTTTGTTTTTTAATTAAATAAATTTAATTACATATAATTAAAAGAATACAAAGTTATAGAATAATCAGCGGGGAGTAAAAAATTCTAAAGGAGGTTCGTATGGAAAGTTATATAGATACATCTAAAGATGAGCTAAAAGCAAAGTTATATAATGAGTTAAACGATTTATTAAAGGAAATGTATGTTCGTGAAGATGAAACATTTAATAAAGAAAAAAGTAAAATATTTGATTGGATTTTATTTTTTAATACATATAAAATTGAAGATCTTATAAATAAATGTATAGATTTACAAGAAAAACTTTCAGATATAGAAGATGATGATATAAAACAAATTTCACAAATAAGAATACAAGTTATGAAAATCAGAGTTGAAAGTAAAAAACTCAAAACACCTTATAAAATGTTAATTTTTTCTTTTATACCATATTTATTAATATTAATACTTTTATGTAGTACTATGGTTTATTTTTCAGAAACGATAGTAAGCTTTATTAATGAGTCTAAAAATTTAATTTTCTTTGGAATAATAGGAGCTATTTCATATTTTTTATCTTATCTAGAGAAAAAAAGTTCTGGAATAGTATTTAATTTACTAATTAGATTTTTGTTCGCTATTATTATACCAATTATACTTATTCAGTTAATATTTGAATCCGGAAAAGTAAGAGAGGCTAATATTACCCCTGAGTTAATAAGTTTTACTTGTGGGTATAGTTCTAAACTTGTAATAGATATATTAAATAAATTGGTTGAAAAGGGATCAAAAATTATTGATGCAATTTAGTGAAGAATAGAGATTATAATACACAGATGAGTAGACGAGAAATATTTTATGGAAAAGATTTTTGTTTAATAGACCTATCTAGGACTTATTAGAGGAGATAGTGTAAAGGAAATTTTTCATAATAAATATAAACTACATATAAAAAATGCAATGAATTTTTAAAATTTAAATAAGGAAAGTATTGTAAGTTGAAAAAATGTGATATAATGCTTTTAATGTGTATGTAAAAAATTTACATGTAAAGACGTGAACGGAATTTGGTTTTAGAAAGATGGATTGAAATAATAAAAGAGGGGGAGTTTATAATATGAAACCAATTATTGGGATAACAACATTTTTGGAAAGTAAGGCTAAACAAACATATGACTCAGTTAATCATAATTATATAAAGTCTGTTTATTTAGCTGGAGGAATACCTGTTTTGATTCCAATAGTGGAAGATGAAGAAATAGTAAATAATTATTTGAAATCAATAGACGGACTCATACTTTCAGGCGGAGAAGATGTATCACCGCTAATGTATGGAGAAAATCCTACGGAAAAAGTTCAAATGATATGTGCACAAAGAGATAAATTTGAAAAAGAACTTTTTTTAGAAGCTCTTAAGTTGAACATACCAGTATTGGGGATATGTAGAGGTATGCAAGTAATGAATGTTGCATTAGGAGGTACATTATATCAAGATATAAATACACAAATAGAAAATTCTTTAGGTCATTATCAAAAGGATACACCAGCAAATAACCTTTACCACCAAATAAAAATAGATGACGAAAGTATACTTTTTGATATATTTGATGAAGAAAAGATAAGCATAAATTCCTTTCATCATCAGTCTGTTAAAAAGATTGGAAATGGTCTAAAGGAAATTGCTTGGTCAGTAGATGGAGTGGTTGAAGGAATTGAGCATATAAGTAAAGATTTTGCATTAGGTGTTCAATGGCATCCAGAGGATTTGGCTGTCAAGTATCCAGACTTTTTGAATCTATTTAAGGCTTTGGTTCAAGCGTGTACACCGTACTAAATTTAAATTCGAAAAAGATTTCAAATCTGATGATAATTGTGGCATGGGTTTATGATATTCTAAAGTGTTTAACAATAAATAGTGTCTATGGAAATATATAACGTATAAGATATATTTCCATAGACATATTTTTTTGAACAATTTTAGCGAATTAATCAAATCTATTCTTCTAAATTTCTCTGAAAACCAAGGTATCTTGTCCCTTGGAACTTTAATTTCCCAGCATCATTCTCAGCAAGTAATCCATACTCATTACCAGATAAACGAAATTCTATTCTATCACCACTTTCAACTTCAAAAGTACAATAATATGAAGTTGAACGACTATGATTATTATTATTGCGAGATATATTTGTTCTTTTTGATATTAATTTTGCATTAACATATAAAACTGGTTGATTATTATTTTTGTTCCATTGTTTTATGCCTCCTACTACTGCTATAACAAACATGCTTATAATAATAAAAAACATAATGTTAAATATAATTTGGAAGAACGAAAACGTAAACATTAATATCACCTCTAATATTTATTTTAAAATAGTTTGTTTTTAGAATTCTTAGTTTTGGGATGAACAGGAAGTGTATATAATTCGCTAACTATTATACAAATTCCTTCTTTTATTACATAATTATACAAAAAAATTCTTAATTATCCTATATAAATCAATAAAAAATAGATTTAAATCATTAAAATAATATATATTTAAAAGTATTAAATCAGCAAAAGTGATATACTATATTGGTGATTTTTCTTCAAAAATACATAAAAAATAGTCGATTGTGTGTACATTAATGTTGACATTTGGAAATTAGTTTGGTAAAATTTCTATGAAACATGTTTCATAAGTATTTCATTTAATTAGTAAATGATATAAATAACTGTAAAACTAAAAAATTAGAATTAACAAAATAATGATTAATAAAAATACTATGAATAGAGAAGGAATAGAATATGATTTATATTGGTATAGATTTAGGAACATCTTCTGTGAAATTAATAGCTCTTAATCAAGAGGGGGATATATTAGGAGATATTACAAAAGAGTATCCTGTATATTATCCAAAAACGAATTGGGCTGAACAAAATCCAACAGATTGGTGGGAAAAAACTGAAAAAGGGCTTAAAGAATTAATTGACAAATTTAATTTGCCAAAAGATCAAATCAAGTCAATTGGACTTAGTGGGCAAATGCATGGCTTGGTAGCTTTAGATAAAGATGGAAACACTTTATTGCCTGCAATACTATGGAATGACCAAAGAACGGGTAAAGAATGTATCGAGATTGAAAAGTATTTTGGTAAAGATAAACTTACTGAATTAGTTGCTAATAAACCTTTAACTGGATTTACAGCTCCAAAAATATTGTGGCTTAAAAATAATAATAAAGAATTGTTTGATAAAATAGAACATATTTTACTTCCAAAGGATTATGTAAGGTACAAACTTACAGGAGATTATGCAACTGATGTTTCAGATGCTTCTGGAATGCTTCTGTTAGATATCAAAAATAGAGATTGGTCAAAGGAAATGATAGAATTTCTTGATATAAAAAAAGAAGTACTACCAAAGCTATATGAATCATACGAGGTTACTGGAGTATTATCAGAATCAATCAAAAAAACACTTGGAATACAAAGTGAAGTACTTGTCGTAGGTGGAGCAGGAGATCAAGCAGCTGGAGCTATTGGAACAGGAACTATAGAAGACGGTATAATATCCATAACACTTGGAACATCAGGCGTTGTATTTGCATCACATAATAATTTCGTAGTTGATAAAGAGAACAGATTACATTCATTTTGTCATGCTAATGGGAAATACCATTCAATGGGAGTAATGCTTTCAGCAGCCAGTTGTTTAAAATGGTGGGTTGAAGATGTAAATAAAGGTACATCTTTTGAAGATTTATTAAAAGAAGCTGAAGAAAGTGAAGTAGGAAGTAATGGAGTTGTTTTTCTACCATACCTTATGGGAGAGAGAACACCACATGCTGATGAAGATGCTAGAGGAAGTTTTATTGGATTGAACATGAAGGTTAAAAGAGGAGATTTAACAAGGTCAGTATTAGAAGGTGTTTCATTTGGACTTAGAGACTCTGTCGAAATATTAAAAGACTTAAATATACCAATCAATCAAATAAGAGTAATTGGTGGTGGAGCAAAAAGTAAATTATGGAAACAAATTCTTGCTGATATATTAAATTATGATATTGATGAAATAAATACAAATCAAGGTGGAGCTTTAGGGGCTGCAATATTAGCTGCAGTTGGATCTGGTCAGTATGATAATGTTGAACAAGGTTGTGAGACATTAATAAAAAAAGTAAATCAAATAAATCCAATTGAAAAAAATGTAAAAGAATATGAAAAAATATACAAAAAATACACATCCCTATATGGTTGTTTAAAAGATTGGTTTAAATTATAGAAAATACAGTTAAAATTGACCATGTTTTAATCTTACTTGTATAGTTTAAAAAAATAGTATAATCTATTTTAAAAGTTATATTTATATGAGATTTGTGACTATTATGAAACATGTTTCATAAAACAAGGATATAATTTTAAAAATTACACAATGTAGGTAACGTATAGGAGGATATATGTCGAATATTAGAAAAATTGCAAAGGCAGCAGGAGTAAGTATTGCTACAGTATCTAGATATTTAAATGGAACTGAGCATGTGAGTGATGAAGTTAAGTTGAAAATACAAAAGGTTATAGAGGAAGTAAATTATAAACCAAATGCATTAGCTAGAGCTGTTTTTACAAAAAACTCAAAAACAATAGGTCTTATGGTACCAAATATATCAAATCCGTTTTTTAATCAAATGTCATCTGTTATTGAAGAGAATGCTAATAATAATGGATATAATATACTTTTATGTAATACAGATGATGATATTGAAAAGGAAAAAAAATATCTAGATGTGCTTCAAAGTCATAGGGTTGCGGGAATTGTAGTTGCCAGAAGTAAATGTAAAGAAGAGTACGGTAATATAGATATCCCAATAATATCATTTGAAAATCATATTTCTGATGAAATTATAACAGTGTCTTCAGACAATTATAGTGGAGGTAAAATTGCATTTGAACATTTATATGAAAGCGGATGTAGAAGAATATTACATATAAAAGGACCAAAGTGTTTTGAAGCAACAGAGGAAAGATATAGAGGTTTTTTAGATGCTGCAAAAGAAAAGAATTTAGAAATAGATTTTATTGAGTTTGAAACAGATTTTCAAGTTGAAATGCTTAAAGAAAATATTGAAAAGCTAAAAAGAATCAATAAATATGATGGGATATTTGTTTTTAATGATATTGCAGCAGCTACAGTAATGAAATTTTTAAAAATGAATAATACTAAAATTCCAAAGGATATTCAAATAATTGGTTTTGACAACAGTTTTATTTGTGAATTATTGCACCCTTCACTTACAACAATAAATCAGCCAATACAAGAATTAGGAAAGGCTACAATTGAAATATTAATTAAATTAATTAATAATGAAAAAATTCCTATTAAAGATTATTTGATGGAAGTTAAACTTATAAATAGAGGGACAACAATACTTTAAAAGTAAAATGAAATTTAATTATAGTATATGAATATATGATGCTACAGGATTTATTCTATAAGCAACTAGTTTTATATTTTAGAAATTTGTAGAATTTGAGGTGTTAACGTGGAACTAATAATGAAAAATATTAACAAATCTTTTGGTGATGTCAAAGTTTTAGAAAACGCAGGAATTCACGTTAAGGATAAGCAAATTCATGCACTGATGGGCGAAAATGGAGCTGGAAAATCAACTATGATGAAGATTTTAACAGGAGTTTATACTAAAGATTCTGGAGAAATAATCATCAATGGAAAAACAGAGGACATTTATAATATAAAAAAAAGTGAAAATCTAAAAATTGCTTTTATTCATCAGGAATTAAATGTGCTACGTGAAATGAGCATTGTAGATAATATGTTTTTAGGTAAAGAACTTAAAAATAAATTTGGACTCATTGATAAAAAGAGGATGCTAAAAATAGCAAAAGAGAAATTAAACATATTAGGTTTAGATATTAATCCAAATACGTTAATTAAAGATATATCTGTTGGATATAGACAACTTGTTGAGATTGCAAAGGCGCTTTTATTAGATGCTGAACTTATTATTATGGATGAACCAACAGCTGCACTTACAGATAAAGAAATTGAACTTCTTTTTAGAGTAATGAGAGAATTAAAAGAAAAGGGAGTTTCGTTTATATATATATCACATAGGATGGAAGAAATATTTGAACTATGCGATGAAATTACTGTTCTTCGAGATGGAAAGTATGTTGGATGCGAAAAAATTAGTGATACAAGTTTTGATGAAATCGTTAGTATGATGGTTGGATATGATATGGATGATCGTTTTCCAAAATCAAATACAACTCCAGGAGAAGTGGTTTTATCTGTAAAGGAACTCGAAAAACATGGAAAGTTTGAAGGTATTAATTTTGACTTGAGAAGTGGCGAAGTACTTGGTTTTTCCGGATTAATGGGTTCAGGTAGAACTGATGTTATGCATGCTATATTTGGAAGCACCAAATGTGATAGTGGAGAAATTTATTTAAATAATAAAAAAGTTAACATAGACTCACCATTAATCGCTAAAAAATTAGGTTTTGGATTTATTACTGAAGATAGGAAAAATGAAGGGTTGATATTGGACTTTGATATTAATAATAATATGGTATTACCTTCATTGAAAGATTTTAAAAAAAATGGGTTAATGGATGATTTTAAAATTTCAGAAACTACAGATAAATTTATAAAGAAATTAAAAGTTAGAACATCTAGTCCAAAGGTTGAAGTTGGTAATTTAAGTGGTGGTAATCAACAAAAAGTAGTTATTGCAAAGTGGCTTATTACAAAACCTAGAATATTAATTTTAGATGAGCCAACACGTGGAGTAGATGTAGGTGCTAAAAAAGAAATTTATGAAATAATTAATGAACTTAAGAAAGAGGGAGTTGCAATTATTGTTGTTTCTAGTGAATTACCTGAAGTATTAGGTATTTGTGATAGAATCGCTGTTATGCATGAGAAAAAGTTGAAAAAAATATTTGATATTGAACATGCTACTCAAGAAAAGATTATGGAATATGCAACAGGTGGAGGAAAATAGCTTATGAATATGAAAAAAGTTGGGGATATATACAAAAAATTTGGAACAGTATTTAGTTTATTGATTTTAGTAATTATTGTAACGGCAATGAATCCTAAATTTTTGACACTATACAATATTTTAAATATATTTAGACAAGTATCAATTAATGGGCTTATTGCTTTTGGAATGACATTTGTGATATTGACAGGTGGAATAGATTTATCTGTAGGATCTATACTTGGGCTTACAGGTGTAATATTAGGACTAATGATAAAGTCAGGCACTCCAGATGTGATTGCTATATTAATTGCAATTGTATTTGGTACTATGCTTGGAGCAATAAATGGGGTTTTGGTTTCTAAAATAAAACTACAACCATTTATAGCTACATTAGCAACAATGACTATGTTCAGAGGGATTACAATGATTATTTCTGATGGTATTCCATTTATGGGTCTTACAAAAAATGCACCTGTACTAGATTATTTTAGTCAAGGAAGATTCCTAAAAGTACCTTTTCCAATGATTATATTTTTATTATTACTAGCAGTTTTATTAGTTCTTTTACAAAATACAGCTTTTGGTAGATCTGTATATGCACTAGGTGGAAATGAAGAGGCTGCTAGGTTGTCTTCGATACCAGTAATTAAAGTAAAAACTTTAGTTTATGTTATTAGTGGTTTTTTATCTTCATTAGCAGCTATTATCTTAACTTCTAGATTAAGTTCATCACAACCTACTGCAGGAATGGGTTTTGAATTAGATGCAATAGCAGCAGTTGTTATAGGTGGTACAAGCCTATCAGGTGGAAAAGGAAAGATTTTTGGAACATTTTTAGGTGCATTAATTATTGGAGTTTTAAATAATGGACTAAATATTATAGGAGTTTCAGCATTTTATCAACAATTTATTAAAGGATTAGTAATACTATTTGCGGTTATTTTAGATCGCAAAAGTACTAAATAAATATAAAAATAGGAGGAATTATAATGAAAAAGATTACAACACTATTATTAATAATGACTTTGTTATTTACAATGGCAGGGTGTGGTAAAACTACTACAAGCAATGAAAATGAAAAACCTAAAATTGCATTGCTTATGGCTGATTTAGGAAATCCTTACTTTCATGTACTTCGTGATGCTGTAGTTAATCAAGGAGAAGAATTAGGATATGAAGTATTAGTTTATGATGGACAAAATGATGCTTCTAAACAACCTTCTCAAGTTGAAGATGCTATCCAAAAGGGTGTTAATGCAATTATTATAAACCCTTCAGATGAATCATCAACTGCAAATTCATTAAAAGATGCAATAGCTCAAGATATTCCAGTTGTAACAGTTGATAGATCTGTAGATGTAGATGGTATTTTATCTTATTTAGTTACAGACAATAAAAAAGGTGGAGAACTTGCTGGTAAATGGTTAGAAAATAAATTACCAGAAGGTGGTAATGTTGTACATATAGAAGGAATTATAGGTACTGCTCCTCAACGTGAACGTGGAGGCGGATTCCTTAGTATAGTTGATCCAGAAAAAAATTCAAACAGTAAATTTAAGATTTTAGATACAGCTGTAGGTGAATTTTCTATGGCACCAGCAGAGGCTGCTATGTCTGATTTACTAGCAAAACATGATGATATTGATGTAGTATTCACACAAAATGATACAATGGCAGTTGGTGTTGCACGTGCTATTGAAACAGCTGGAAGACAAGATGATGGTATTATTGTTATTGGTTTTGATGGTGCAAAAGAAGCATATGATTTAATCGATCAAGGGAAAATGGCAGTAACAGCAGTTCAAGATTTTAAATTTATAGGATCTGAATCAGTGAAGTATGTTGATGCTTATTTAAAAGATGGTACAAAACCAGAACCACGTGTTTTAGTTGATGTTTATATGTCAGATGATAAAAAATAAAATTAATGCTTATTAATTAAGTTAGTACAGCATGATTAATTAAATATGTAGTTATGATTAAATAGAAAAGAGTTTGCGTATACGCAAACTCTTTTTATGCTTAAAGAAACTATATCATTTTTTGTTTTGTGGATAGTTTATTGAAAAGGCTACATATTTGCAAGTATTTTTGAGCAACGGAGCCTGGAAGGATCGTTGGTGACATGAGTCACCGCGTTAGCGAGTAGACGAATTTTTTATTTTCATATAAATTTCATATGGCTTTAACTTTAAACTATTACGGTAGTTCCGTCAAACTTTGTAAAACAAAATCCTTTGAAGTCTTCATTATAAGTTTTCTTAAAATCATGAAGGATACCAATAGCAACAGATTCTCCTAATTTTAGTCCCTCTATTCCATCTGAACGCCAGTGAACACCTGCGGTATCTCTACCAAGAGAAATGTTGGAAGCTAGTTTATTTAATTCACCACCTATAGTTAATTGTTCATCTGAATAATGTAGTAATGATAAACCATCAGGACTAGCTACAACTGGATTAGGTATAATAAAATCTTCATCAAAGAAAGCTTTCATCATAGTAACACCTGCACCAGCAATGCAAGCATGACCAGCTGGATAGGATGTATGAGTAGGACAACCTTCTGGATACGCCATAGGCAACAAGTAGGTTCCATATTTATCAAAAACTTTAGAAATAGCCTTACAATTTAATAACTCTGAATTAATAGGATAATCAGTAGCCCATGTCAAATCATTATGAACACGTCCTCCGAATTCCTCAGGGCGTAATCGACGATGAACTAGGAATTTTTGAAACCAAGCAGCTTCCAGTGCTATCCTTGCCGATTTAGCAATCAAATCTAAAATATATGCCGACCCAAAAGTAATAAAACCAACTTGTGTTTTTGAACATAAATAAGGATTTTCTGGGCATAGAGCTTTCTCTCCAAAGCTTAATAAAATCAAACAAGCGTTTAAGGCACATTGATACGTAAAATCTCCATGAACCCATTCTCCTAAGTCTCTACCATTTCGAATATAACGAGGTTTAGGGTCAAATTCAATTAAACTACTAGGAGTCCCACCATTTTGAATATTTAACCACTCTTCATATGAAGTCATATAGTCCTTCTCGGGTAATGGAGTACGGTATTGTTGTTTAACCATTTTGGATCCAAATGGAATATCTTTGCACAAAAATTGAGAAATATAAGGTCCAACTAAATCTCCCTTAGTATTACCACGAAATAATGTACCTGAAGTAACTATTCCCCCGTCTTTTGGCCCACGATAATCTGAGAATGTCGACATATCATTAGCAGCTTCACGAATAAGAATATTAGAATTATATTCTGCAAAGGGTATATCACGAGTTAATGCTCTCCAATAATCTTCAGCCATTTCGCTAGCTATACATGCACTACTAAAATTAGGTGGCACAGGCATAGTTAAATGATGAGAATTAGGTCCTTCTAGATCAAATGCATATGAAGCCTGAGGATTAGCCAATTTCCTAATGCCACCTAAAGGTATATCTTCAAATATTTCAGGATTACCGGTTGTTAAAGCCTTAAGCCATATATTATAGGCACTCATATTAACTTCGCCTAATTCATTATGTGGTAAAGCCTTAGAGTAGTTAGCAATTTTATTTGGGTATAATGATGAATCTCCATTACAAGGGTTACCTGGTATGGGGAGATCTTTTTGGAAGCTAGCTGCATCTGTACGGATTGTATGTGCTTTTTCACTATGTTGAAGAGGTGTTAATGGTCCGATTTCACAAGATTTACTTAAGTTGAAATTTTCATCTGAATTTTGTTTTTTATTAGTTTGAGTACTTTTATTTTTTGCTATATTATCATTTTTTTTTGTACTTGATATTTGTGATTCAACAAATTTGTTATACACCTTTTGACCTCCTTCTAAAATCTATATAATATATAGACTTATAATATTAAAGAAGTATAGCTTTTGTGATAATAGGAGGAGGTATATAATACATTCAAAAACAAATATAGAAACTTTAAACAAAAATCCATTAGAGTTTATTCTTTTGAAAAAATTCTATGCAGCACGCTTATTAATTAGTCTGCATAAATTAAAACATAATGTAATGAAGGGGGTGTTACGATGAATAGCAAAAATAATAAAGAGAATATTAGTGCTAGGAGAAAAAAGGCTACCTATAAAACTAAGATGATAAACAAAGAAATATATATAAATATTGATTTGAATAAATTAAAAATAGAAGAAGAACTAGCAAAAAAGAATGTAGTTGTAGATGTACCATTGCCTGTAATTAAAAAAGAAGATTCTTTGATACCTGTATGGGATTTGAGAAGGTATGCTTTTTTACTAGAAAATAAAATACCATATACTGTTAATCCGAAACTTTGGGAGCAAGGAAAGTTAAATTTGAATTCAGGTATATTTAGAATTACAGATAGAATATATCAGATTAGGGGTTTTGATCTTGCAAATATAAGTTTAGTTAGAGGTAATACGGGATGGATAGTGATTGATTGTTTAACTTCAAAAGAGACAGCAGAAGCTGCAATAAAATTAGTTAATGAACATTTTGGAAATATACCTATTAGTGCTGTAATATTTAGCCACTCTCATGTAGACCATTATGGAGGAATATTAGGAATTTTAAATAGCAATACAACAGAAAATATTAAGATATATGCTCCAAGAGGATTTATGGATGCGGTGATAGAAGAAAATGTTAATGCAGGAGTTGCAATGACTCGTCGTGGTTTGTATATGTATGGAGAATTATTACCACGTGATAAAAAAGGTCAAATAGATTGTGGAATTGGAAAGTATGTTTCTGGAGGGACAGTAACTCTTACAAATGATGTTAACGAAATATCTCCAATTGGAAATGAGGAATATATAGAAAAAGTGATTGATGGAGTAACTATGCAGTTTTTATTAACTGAAGATACTGAAGCACCTTCAGAAATGGATATGTATATTCCAAGTGAAAAGTCTTTATGTATTGCAGAAAACTGTAGTGCAACCCTTCACAATATATATACGTTAAGAGGTGCAGAAGTTCGAGATCCAGTTGCTTGGGCTAGCGATATACAAAAAGCAATAAACTTATGGGGTGATAATTTAACATCAGTGTTTGGAGTTCACACTTGGCCACGATTTGGCAATAAGTACTGTATCGAATATATGGAGAAACAAAGAGATTTATATCAATATATAAACGATCAGACTTTGAGGTTGATAAATAAAGGATATACAATAGATGATGTTGGAAGAATGGTCAAATTTCCTGAAACATTAAGTGATGAGTGGTATGACAGCTCCTTTTATGGAACTGTGGTTCATAACTCAAAAGCTGTTTATCAAAAATATATAGGATGGTACAACGGAAATCCAGTGGATTTAAACAAGTTATTCCCAGAAGAATCAGCAAAAAAATATGTAGAGTATATGGGTGGAGAGGATTCTGTATTAGAAAAAGCAAAGAAATCATTTGAATATGGAGAATACCAATGGGTGGCAGAAGTCACTAAACAAGTCATTTATGCCAATCCAAATAATAGAGATGCAAAGTTACTTTGTGCTGATGCTTTAGAGCAATTAGGATATATAGCAGAATCAGGGCCATGGAGAAATGAATACTTAATGGGAGCACAAGAACTACGATTTGGTATCATTCCAATTAAACGTTCGGTAATAACAGATGAAGTTTTAAATGCAATACCACTTGAAAATGTATTATATTTGATGAGTATAAGAATAGATGGATTAAAAGCAGGAGATTTTGATTATAAAATCAACTTTATAATTCCAGATAGAGATGAAGTTGCCTCAACTGAAGTTAAACGTGGTATATTTAGATACTTAAATAATGAGCTTGCAAAGGATGCAGTTGTAACGGTAACGATGTCAAAAGAAACATTATATGAACTAGCAACAACCAATAATAAACCAGATAGCTCATCTATAATAGTAGAAGGAGATATTTGCAAATGGCAATTATTTTTATGGACACAAGATCGAGTAGATCCAAATTTCAATATAATGACACCAGTACCTAAAAAAGAATAAATTCCTCTAGTTGAAAGTGTAGCTTTTTCATAAATATTATAAATAGAACACAAATTTTATAATTTATTAGTGTATAAAAAGACAGTAAATTTCTGGTAGGTTACTAGAAATTTGTTGTCTTTTTTATACATACCATTTAAATAAGTTGTATTACAAAATAAAAAAGTTTTATAGGTTAGGGTAGATGAAGACTGGATTAACTCCTATTATCTATAGGAGTAATTAATCTATATATGGTAAAATAATAGCGTAGCTAGTTATATTTAGAGGAAGTTACAAAGTAAATAATACTTTTATCTAAAAAGTTTTTCATTTTTTATGAAAAAGGGTCCCTAAAATAAATAGGTGAATCGTATATAGTAGTACTATTTAAGAAAGGGTGAAATATATGAAAAAATTTTTAGTATTAATATTGAGTATTATGATAACTGCAACAGGTGTTCCTGTATATGCTAATGAGATTCCAGAAAAGGCAAAGAGTTCAGTTGTTGAGAAAGTTAATTTGGATAAAGAGCTGGGCATGCTTATTAACGAAGGTATAGAATTATACATTGCTTTTGGAGATGAAGTTGACAAGGAACTTACTGATGAATTGACAGAAACATTGAAAAAGAGTTTTACTATGATTCTTTCAGAAGATTTAGATGAAGATGAAGTGAGAGAAAGTATTAAATCATTAGAAACAACACTGCTAGAGATTGAAGAAAAAGTAAAAAATGAAAAAATTGAAGGTAGAAAAGAAGTTTTAGAAGTAATTGCTAAACTGGAAGAACTTAATAACGAAGAATTGAGTGAAGAAGAAGCTAAAAGTATTGAAGAAAAACTAGAAGAATCATACAAATCATTATATAGAATGGATGAAGAATTCGAAAATGATTGGTACGACGAATACGATGAAGGCTTCGAAGACAACTGGGATGAAGAATATGATGAAGATTTAGAAGATAACTGGGATAAAGAAGACGTTGAAGGTTTCGAAGATAACTGGGATAAAGAAGACGGTGAAGATTTCGAAGATAACTGGGACAAAGAAGACGGTGAAGATTTCGAAGATAACTGGGATAAAGAAGATGGTGAAAATTTCGAAGACAATTGGGATGAAGAAGATGGTGAAGATTTCGGGGATAACTGGGATGATGAAGATTATGAAGATTTCGAAGACAACTGGGATGACCAAGATGATGAAGAATTTGAAGATAGTTGGGATAATGAAGATCAATATTAATTAGATGTGAGTACATAAAGGGATGCCATTTGGCATCCCAATTCTTACTGGAGGGTTCAAATGACAGCAAAGATGGAAAAACTCGAAGAAATAATTGAATATATACGTGCTCATCCTGAAGAGGAAAAAGTATATAAAAGTAGAGTGATTGAGGCTCATTTGCCATTCATTGTACATACGATAACACAAGTCACAGGTAGGTATGTAGAGGTGGAAAACAGTGAGGAACTAAGTGTTGGACTGATAGCATTTGATGAAGCAATGTCAAAGTATTATGCAGACCGTGGTGCTACATTTTTAAGCTTTGCCAGACTAGTCATTAGCAGTAGGATTAAAGATTTTATAAATAAAGAACGAAGAACTAATAAAGTAATTTCACTTGAACAGATGACCGAATCTAATGGATATCAAGCTGGAATGAATGATTCAAATTTTGAGAATGAAGTAGCAGTTGAAGTTGAAATATGGGAGTCTTTTATACAAAAATTTGGATTTGATTTAGAACAGTTAGTGGATGAATTACCTAGACATGCAGATACAAGGAACAATGCAATTGATTTGTCTGAAAAAATAAGTCATGATAGTGAAATTGTTGATCGTATGTATCAAAAATACAAATTACCAATGGCCAAGATTATACTTAGATTTAGAACGACTAAAAAAGTATTAAAACGAAGCAAGAAATTCATAATAGCAACTGTGGTTATTTTCACAAAGAACTTAGCCACTTTAAAACAATGGATTTATTCAGATAGAAAGAGGTGTTCATCATAATGAGACGTGGCATGGTTTTGAAATTAAATAATGATTATGCACTTATTGCAACTGATGACTCCGATTTAATCAGAATAAAACGTAGAGAAGGAATGAGAATAGGACAAAAGATTTTTGTCCTTGATGAAGATATAATTTTTTTAGAAGAAGAAAATGAAAAGCGTTCAATTAAGTCCAATTATTTAAAAGTTGTAGCTACACTGGCTGCATGTATCGCAATTGTAGTACTCATAAATAATATATTTCTAAAAGATAATCGTCCACTGTATGCAATGGTTAGTCTTGATATTAATCCTAGTTTTGAACTCGGAATAGATGATGCATATAATGTTATTCAAATTAAGGCAATGAATGATGAAAGCAAGAACATTCTGGATACAGAATTGATTGGCGAACCCCTAACTGTTGTTGTGTCAGAAATTTTATCGGATGTTGAAAAGTCGGGTTATGCATTGGAATCGGATAATACGGTATTGGTATCAACGGTAAGTTTTAAGAATGATGATGATAAGCCGTTACAAAAGGTAGTAGCGGATGGCGTTAGCTTAGCCATGTCAGAGAATGAGGTTTATAAAAGTGTAAAAGTTATATTTATTGAATCAGATGAACAGGATCTTAAAGCAGCAGAAGAACAGAGACTCAGTGTAGGTAAGTATCGATTACTTGAGATGGGTGACCATAAAATTGATAAAACAACAATTGAAAAAGGCAGAGTATCTGATCTTATCAAGAAAAAAGAGATTAAAGATGACCTGAAGATGGATAAAACTATTCAAATAATTGATGGGAAAGACTTACAGAAACTGGAGCAAATAGAAGAAAATATTGAGGACATCAAAAATAGAGTTGATCAATTAAAAGATGTGTTGAATAGAGAGGATTTTGAAAAAATCGAAGATTTGTTTGATGATATTGACATAATGGAAAATCAGCTTATTAATGAAGATTCAGAATTCGAAGAACTCTATGAAGTAATAGAAAGTTTACAATCAATAATAAAATTGAAAGAAGATAAAGAAGTTTGGAAAGAGAAAGAACCAACTTATTTTTATAAAAAATATGAAGAGTGGGAAGAAGAACTAGATGATACATATGAAGAAGATGAAGAGTGGGAAGAAGAACTAGATGATACATATGAAGAAGATGAAGAGTGGGAAGAAGAACTAGATGATACATATGAAGAAGATGAAGAGTGGGAAGAAGAATTAGGTGATTCTTATGAAGAAGATGAAGAGCGGGAAGAGGAAGAACTAGATGATTCTTATGAAGAAGATGAAGAATGGGAAGAGGAAGAACTAGATGATTCTTATGAAGAAGATGGAGAATGGGAAGATGAAAAATTAGACGATTCTTATGAAGAAGATGGAGAATGGGAAGATGAAAAATTAGACGATTCTTATGAAGAAGAAGTAAATAATGATTTGTAAGAGATGGGAGTGAGAACCTGATTGATATGAAATATTGCTTAAGTAAGTAGATAGCTTAATCATTGAACATATATTGAAATTTGATATAGTAGGGCTAGAACGAGGGTTTAAGTAAGTTTAAAAGATTATGTGGGCGTATCATAGATTGGTAAAGTGAGGTTAGAAAATGGAGTATAGAAATAGTAGCATCGATGATATAGCACTTAAGAATAGCATGATGATTGGACTTAACAATATACACACGGTAACAAGGGATATGATTGATGAACTCTACAAGGTGACTACTTATAAAATGGTCAAAAAGGGAGAGTATTTCGTTAGGGCAGGAGAGGTACCGGATTCCTTAGCCTATAATATAAATGGTCTGTTTAGGCTGTATTATGTTGATAGAGATGGAAACGATTTTACTAAGGGATTTTCTGTGCCTGGTATTTTTACTGTATCATATAGTGCTATGCTTGAAAACAGAGAATCTTTTTTCTCGATTGAAGCTTTAAGGGATTCAGAAATACTGATGTTAACATATAAAGATTTATTAGATTTAGCAGATAGGGACATTAGATGGTATACCTTTCTTTTTAAGTTGGTGGAGAAGATGTATATGATGAAGGAGCTAAGGGAAAAATCCTTTTTACTTGATGATGCCACCAAACGATATCAAGATTTTATTAAGAGATATCCTACATTAGTAAATGAAATAAAAAAATATCACATTGCCTCATATCTAAGGATTACTCCAGAGACTTTAAGTAGAATTAGGAAAAAAATTTAAATATACAGAAATTATTTATAAAATTGACCTATGTCAAGGAACAATATCCTCCTGTACTGTAGACTATAAGAAAACAGATTAGGGGGTTTTTTTATGAAGAAAAAAATAGTATTAATAACGGGTGGAAGCTCAGGTATAGGATTAGAAATGGCAAAGCAGATGGATAAGTTAGACTACACTGTTCTTATATGTGGTCGTAGTGAGAACAAACTTGATTTAGTAAAAAAACAGGTTCCTTCGCTTCATACCTACGTATGTGATGTTACAGATTCTAAGGATAGAACATCTCTATTTACTAAAATCAATGGCCAGTTTGGACAATTGGATATGCTAATTAATAATGCAGGGAGTACCAATAGATATCTTTTCAATATGGAAGATATGGAGAAACTTGAAAGGTATATGGATGCTGATTATGAGATTAATCAAAAATCACCTATACTAATGGCAAAATTATTTCAGCCTCTTCTTGAGAAAAGCAAGGGAACTATTGTGAATATCACATCGGGATTGATTTATATTCCCTTATTTACTAAAGCAAGTTATTGTTCTAATAAGGCCGCACTACATTCATTGACAAAAACATTGCGCTATCAGCTAAAAGATCGAGGTATTCATGTTCAAGAAATACTATATCCCGAGGTTAATACTCCATTTCAACAGGGGGATGTATCCGACAGAGCTATTATGCCAGATGAAGCCGCAGCTTTGGCTATTAAAGGTTTGATGGAAGGGAAAGATGAGATTCATGTAAAAGGCGTTGAATCAATATATAAAATGTATAGAAGCGATCCTGAAAAAGCATTTGAAACTTTTAGTAGTTCTATACCAAATAATATTGAAGAAGTACTGTATTAAAAATTAATACTGATAAAAATTTAGTTATACGATGTGTATGGTAGAGAAATTTTTTTAGGGTCAAACAAAAATATTGGGAAATAAAAGAGACATCTTTATACAACTCTAGTAAAATAATGTGGAATGTCACAACATGAGGAAGCGAAAAAAGTAACCCTATGATTCGTATTATAAATATTAGTAAGTGAGTATTGACAATATAAAAAACCGTTACAATCCTATAAAAGGTTGTAACGGTTTAATTATAATATTTTAAAGTTTAAACGTTAAATCTAAATAATATAACGTCTCCATCTTTAACTATATAATCTTTTCCTTCAAGTCTAACAAGACCCTTCTCTTTAGCAGCACTCATAGTACCAACATTAACTAAATCATCAAATGCTATAGTTTCTGCTCTTATGAATCCTCTTTCGATATCAGAGTGTATCTTTCCACCAGCTTCAGGAGCTTTAGCACCCATTTTTACTGTCCAAGCTCTAACTTCTTTTGGTCCAGCAGTTAAATAACTTATAAGTCCAAGTAAAGAATAAGAAGCTTTTATAAGCTTATCAAGACCAGATTCATGAAGACCTAAGTCTGCTAAGAATTCTTTCTTTTCATCTTCTTCAAGTTCAGAAATTTCAGCTTCTATTTGAGCACAAGCAACTACTACTTGAGCATTTTCTGAAGAAGCAAATTCTCTAACTTTTGCAACAAGTGGATTATCAGCTGCTTCATCAGCAAGTTCATCTTCACATACATTAGTAACGTATATTACAGGCTTTGAAGTTAAAAGATTTAATTGATTAACAAAAGTTTGCTCATCATCTGTAAAGTCCATAGTTCTTATGCACTTATTATCTTCTAAAGTATCTTTTAATTTATTTATGAAGTTAAGCTCAGACATAAGAGACTTATCGGCTTTTGCAGCTTTTTGAGTTTTTTGGATTCTTCTCTCAAGTATCTCAATATCAGAGAATATTAACTCAAGGTTTATTGTTTCTATATCTCTTAAGGGATCTACAGAACCATCAACGTGAACGACGTTAGGATCTTCAAAGCAACGTACAACGTGAATAATTGATTCAACCTCTCTTATATGAGATAAGAATTTGTTACCAAGACCTTCTCCCTTACTAGCACCACGAACAAGACCTGCTATATCACAAAACTCTATTGCTGTGGGAACTATTTTTTGAGAATTATATATTTCTTTTAATTTATGTAATCTTTCATCTGGAACTGAAACTACACCAACGTTAGGTTCAATAGTACAGAATGGGTAATTTGCAGACTCTGCACCAGCTTGAGTTATTGCATTAAATAAAGTACTTTTTCCAACGTTAGGTAAACCAACTATACCTAATTTCATATGAATCTTCCTTTCGTTCATTAATTATCAACTAGTTTTTGTAAAAAACTCTAAAACATACAGAGTTATTATAACTTATATAAGCTATACGTGCAACAAAACAAAAATACATGTTGAAAAAAATCACATTATACTGTTTAGAATTTCCTAAAAAATATAAAATTACTTAACATTAATCTGTACAAAAAAGAAAAAACTATTTATATAAAATGAAACTTAATTCAGATGTAATTATTATTCCATTTGAATTTTTAGTTAAATTAATCCAGAAGCTGTAGAGTTTTTATTTACACTCTCAAAAGAGTGCGCTTTAGAAATCTTAGATTTGGCATAAAGGATGTGATATTTTGAATAGAAGATATGTTTTTTATATGATTATGGTATTAGTTTTTATGATTTCAGGATGCAATTCAGCTTCAAATAATGCTTCTATGATAAATGCTGTAGACATAGAGCAAGATATATCTAAAATACAGTATATACAAAATTGTAATGTGCTATGTACTAACACTACGGCACTAATCAACATAAACTTCAAAAATAAAAATGATATGAATTATATTAGTCAACAATCACTTAAAAAAAATATAAAAGATATAGTAAAACATGAAAACTCAAATATAAAAAATATATTTATAACATCTGATGAGAATATATCAAAAAAAATTCAAAACATATCTAAGAATGCAGATGGAGGCAAAACTGTAGATTTAAAATGGGAGATACAAAATATAGTTAATAATTTTATACCAAATGTTTAAAAGAACAGAAAAACTTCTGTTCTTTATTTTTGAAAACATTCATATTTTTATAAGTATATAAAGTGAAGCTTAATTTGGATGGAATTTTATTCCACATACTTATAAAAATGTGGGTGATGATGTTGATAAAAAAAATAATATTAGGATTATGTTTTTTTTGTATATTCGTATTGGATGGATTCTTAGAACGGGTATGTATAGTAATATTTACTATTTGCATCTACAATATAATATCAAATAAGGATACTGAATTTTTGATTACAAGTTTTGTTATATCTTATTTTATACTCAATTTGGTTATAATAATTTTTTTTCAACAAGAGGTCAATACGAAGACCTTAGAATTATCTGATAAGGCACAATCTAAAAAAGCTATAGTTCTGGTGTACGATGGAGAGGATAGAAGGTATAACTTAAGTCAAAGAGCAAAAGAAATTTATTATAGAGATAGCATATATTCGTTTTTTAATATGACTTATAATCTCTATAAATATAAAGATGCTTATGAACATTTAGGATCTAGTCAATTTAAAGATAAGGCAAGTGTTTTACGAAAGAAATTATCTAAAAAATTAAATAATGAGTATACAATAGTAAATAGCAACTTATATACAGATAATTATATAGAAGATACTTTGATAGACTTGGTAAATAGAGGTTATAAAGATATAATATTATGTCCGGTACTTTTAACTCAAGGCAAGGATTACGATTTATTGAAAAAGAGAATCGATAATCTAGGAATATTGAAGTATGAGATAAATATAAAGATGACTGATTTGTTTTGGAATTCAAAGGCACTGGCTAATGCTTATAAGGAAGAAATCATAGGGAGTATAAGTGAAAATAAAAAGTCTGTAGGTGTACTTTTGGTTGGACTTGAGAAAAAGAATAATTTAAATGAGGATATACTTTTTAGAGAAAAGATAAAAAAATATCTTGAATATGACAAAAATTATGATATAAAAGTAAAATTACCTCTTTTAGAAAATCATAAAAAGGATATAATAAAAACAGGAGATGAATTACTAGAATATGGCATAGATCGTTTATACTTAGTTATGCCAACTTCATTATTTGAAAACATATATATAAGATCTTTGGGAGAATATATACTTAAAAAGCTAGATATACCTGATGGAACTGGATTTTATTACATAGGACCATTTAATGAAAATGAGGTATTTGTAGATGAACTTTATAAAAAAATAAAATTAATAGAAAATGAAGGAGGTAAATAAATTGCACAAAGTAGAAAGAATAAATTTAGGTGATAAAATAAACTTAACTTTTATAGGTGTAGATAAATTTAAGACTAATTTGATAAGTGTATATATGCAAAGACCACTTGACAAAAAAGAAGTTACTAAAAATGCTTTGATACCTAATATACTTAAAAGTGGGAGCAATAAATTTAAAAGCCAGAGAGAAATATCTAAGAAGCTAGATAACTTATATGGAGCAGGAATTTATGCTGATATAGCTAAAAAAGGAGATATGCAAATACTTAGTTTTAAGATGTCTATAACAGATGAAACTTATTTAGATGAAAAAATACTTAAAGAAAGCTTAATCTTTTTAAATGATATGATAAACGATCCTTTAGTAGAAGATGGAGGATTTAATAAAGAATATGTAGATATAGAAAAAAATAATTTAAGTGACAAAATAAAATCTAGAATAAACGATAAGAGTAGATATGCACTTGAAAGATGCATTGAAGAAATGTGTAAGGATGAAAAATTTAGTATATATGAATACGGATATGAAGAGGATATAGAATCTATAAATGAGAAGAATCTGTATGATCATTACAAAAATATAATAAAAACATCTCCAATAGATATAGTTATTGCTGGAAATTTGGATAAAGACAAGGTTTTAGAATATATAAAAAATATATTTAAATTTGAAAGAGAAAATGTTATAGATATAGTTGGAGATAACAATATCGGCACCGTAGAATCTGTTAAAAATGTAGTAGATAAGATGGATGTTACTCAAGGTAAGATAACACTTGGTTATAGAACAAATATAGACTATAAAGATGATAGATATTATTCTTTAATGGTTTATTCTAGTATATTAGGAGGAGGACCTCATTCTAAGTTATTTGTAAATGTAAGAGAAAAAGAGAGTTTATGCTATTATGTTTACTCTATGATAGAAAAGTATAAATCTATAATGTTTATATCATCTGGAATAGAAATAGATAAGTATGACAAGGCTATAGAACTTATAGGTGAACAACTTGAAAAGATCAAAAAATCTGAGATATCAAATGAAGAGATAGTAAATAGTAAAAATTCTATAATAAACTCTATAAATTCTGTTAGAGATAGTTTGAATTCTTTATCTGATTTTTATTATAGCCAGGGTATAAGTGGGGTTAATGAAAACCTAGATAGTATAATGAAGAAAATAGAAAATGTTGAAATTAAAGATGTTGTAGATGTATCTTCGGATATAACACTAGATACTGTGTATTTTTTAAGAAACTAAAGGAGGCGTAGAAATATGAAAAAAATAGTGAATGATATATTAAAAGAAGAATTATACTATGATAAATTAGATTGCGGCTTAGAAGTATTTTTTATGCCTAAAGAAGGATTTAGTAAAAAATACGCTGTGTTCGCTACTAATTATGGTTCTAATGAACTTGAATTTATACCTATAAATGAAAATCAAAAAATTAAAGTTAATGAGGGAATAGCCCATTTTTTAGAGCATAAGATGTTTGAACAGCCAGATGGAGGAAATGCATTTGATAAATTTTCTTTACTAGGAGCTAGTGCAAATGCTTATACTAATTTTACTATGACTGCTTATCTATTTTCAGCAACAGATAATTTTCATGAATCACTTGACCATTTAATAGATTATGTGCAAACTCCTCATTTTACTGACGAAAATGTAGAAAAGGAAAAAGGTATTATTGCACAGGAAATAAATATGTATGATGATAATGCGGACTGGAAGGTATATTTTAATACATTAAAGGCTATGTATATTAAACATAATACAAGAATAGATATTGCTGGAAGTGTAGAAAGCATATATAAGATAGATAAGGATGAATTATATAAGTGTTACAATACTTTTTATAATCCTTCTAATATGGCACTGTTTATAGTTGGAGATTTGGATTGTAATAAGGTAATGGAGACTGTAAATAAAGCTATTAAACCTAAGGATACCCTTGATAATATAAAGATATTTAAAGAAGATGAACCAAATGAAGTTAATCAAAAAGAAATAGTTGAGAACTTATCTGTTTCTATCCCTTTATTTAATATAGGTATAAAAGATTTAGATGTAAATAGGAGCGGAAATGATCTTCTTAAAAAAGAAATATGTACAGAAATAATACTAGATATGATACTTAAAAAAGGAAGTAGTGTATATGAAAAACTTTATTTAAGTGGACTTATTAATCAAAACTTCGGCTGTGATCATGTATCTCAAATAGATCATGGATACACTATTTTAGGAGGAGAATCCAAAGATCCTCATAAGGTTAGAGATATTATATTTGAGTATATAAATAAATATAAGCAAGATGGTCTTGAAAAAGAAGATTTTGATAGAATAAAGAAAAAGAAAATAGGAATGTTTTTAAAATATTTTGATTCCGTAGAATTTATAGCAAATAATTTTATATCTTATCATTTCAGAGACATAAACTTTATAGATTATTTAGATGTGTTGAAGTCTGTAACCTTTGAAGATGTAAGTGATAGATTCAACAAACATTTTGATGAAAAGTATTCTGTTATATCAATAATAAATCCTAAATAATAACTTAAAAATAGATATTGTGGTATAATAAAAGCTAGGTTTAACCTAGCTTTTATTACGCTTAAAAGATTGTGTGATTTCTAGGTTGTAGATAATATTGATGAAACATCTACACTTACAACTATTTTTAAGCAACAGAGTCGTAAGACTTGTTGGCGCTATGAACGCATGTGAATTTTGAGAACGGAGCCTGTTAGGGAGCGTTGGCGACATGAGTCACTGCGTAGCGAGTAGACGAATTTTTATTTTTTGGAGGTGTTTTTTATGGATCCTATTGCATTTAGTATACTTGGAATAGACGTTAGATGGTATGGAGTCTTAATATCCACAGGTATAATGATAGGTATGGCACTGGCACTTAGAGAAGCTAAAAGAGTAGGTATAAATGAAGATAAATTACTAGATTTATTCTTAATAGCTATTCCTTGTTCTATAATTGGAGCTAGAACGTATTATGTTATATTTAACTGGGATATATATAAGGGTGATATATATGAAATGATAAATATTAGAGGAGGAGGACTAGCTATTCATGGAGCTATAATAGCTGCTGTTTTAGTTGGATATATATATTGTAGATTTAAAGATTTGGATTTTCTTAAAATACTAGATTTAACAGCACCAAGTCTTGCCATTGGTCAGGCTATAGGTAGATGGGGAAACTTTATAAATCAAGAAGCTTATGGTAGACCAACTGACCTTCCTTGGGCAATTAATGTAAATGGAGTTAATGTACATCCAACTTTCTTATATGAATCCATTTGGGACTTTTGTTTGTTCTTATTTCTAATGTGGCTTAGAAAAAATAAGAAATATGATGGGAATGTGTTTGTATATTATGCTATTATATATTCTGTTGGAAGATTTTTTATTGAAGGTCTTAGAATAGATAGCTTAATGATTGGGCCGCTTAGAATGGCTCAAGTTATAAGTTTAGGTACAATGGTTGTAGGTGTTATTATTCATTTAGCATTTATGAATAAAAAAAATAAAAAGATTTGATCTATGTAACAATTAGGAGGAAAATATGGAATTTAATCACGTATCAGTATTATTAAATGAATGTATAGAAAACTTGAATATAAAACCTGATGGAGTATATGTTGATGGTACTTTAGGAGGTGCAGGACATTCTAGTGAGATAGCGAAAAGACTTGGAGAAAACGGAATGTTAATAGCATTTGACCAAGATATAAATGCTATTACTGTTGCTAAAGAAAGACTTAAAGCTTATGAGGGTAGGGTTAAGTTTGTACATTCTAATTTTGTTAATTTAAAAGAGGAACTTCAAAAAATAGGTGTGGATCATATTGATGGTATATTAATGGATCTTGGAGTATCTTCTCATCAATTAGATGAGAGAGAAAGAGGTTTTTCTTATATGCAAGATGCAGACCTTGATATGAGAATGGATGTTAGAAATCCTCTTACAGCTGAGTATATAGTTAACAACTACAGCGAAGATGAGCTTGATAGAATTATAAAATTATACGGTGAGGAAAATTGGTCTAGAAGAATTGCAAAGTTTATAGTTGAGTTAAGACAGGAAAATTATATAAAGACTACTGGTGAATTGGTTGATATTATAAAAAGAGCTATACCTAAAAAAGCAAGAATAGATGGACCTCATCCTGCTAAAAGAACGTTTCAGGCTCTAAGAATAGAAGTTAATAATGAACTTGATATAATAGACAAAACTATAGAAGATGCAGCAAGTATTATGAATCCTAAAGGAAGAATATGTGTTATAACTTTCCATTCTCTTGAGGATAGAATAGTAAAGAATATATATAAAAAATTATATACAGATTGCATATGTCCAGCAGAGCTTCCTATATGTCAATGCGATGAGGAGAGAATAGTTAAGATAATAACTAGAAAACCTATAATTCCAACGGATAATGAAGTAGAAGTTAATCCTAGATCTAGGAGTGCTAAATTAAGAGTTGCTGAAAAAATATAATTTATAGTTTTAGAATTTTTAGTTTTTGGATAAAAAGGGGGGATAAGTATGGATAAAAAAGGGGCAGTAAATTTAAATGAATATAAGAAAAAAAAGAAGAAGCAATTAAAGAAAAAATCTCAATTAGATAATATAAACAAGATTAAAAAGAAACGTTCTAAAAATAAAAGGAAAACCATAGTTTACATTGTATTTGTTGCAATTGTATTATCCATAGTAATAACCTTTATGTATAGATATTCTGTTATATCAGATCTTAAATATGATATACATTCTTTGGATACAGAACTTAAAAATAAAAAAAATGAAAAGAAACAGTTGAATTTTAATTTAGATGAATTAAGCAGAAGTGGATTTATAGAAAAAGATGCAAAAGAAAGGCTTAATATGAATTACCCAACTGAGGAACAAACTGTTTATATAAATACTGATTGATGATAAGGGGGGGAGCTTTTGTCTAAATCTAATATGCGATATAAAAGCAGATTGATGATTGCGCTATTTTTAGTATCTTTTCTGTTTTTATGTTTGGTTGTAAGGATTGGATATTTACAACTGGTAAAAGGCGTTTGGCTGAAAGAGAAGGCTTTATCTCAACAGACAAAGGATGTCGCTGTAGAAGCTAAAAGAGGAACAATATACGATAGAAAAGGAAAAGAACTTGCGTTAAGTCTTACTAAATATACTGTTTGGGCGGAACCGTCTAAAATGATATCTTCAAATAAAAAAGATTTAAGAGAAGATTATGCAAACGTTCTTGCTGAGGTGTTAGAAGAAGATAAAAATGCTATTTTAGATGAATTAAATTCTGATAAAAGAATTGTAAGAGTAAAAAGATGGATAGATTATGATAAGGTACAAGAATTAAAAAAACATAGCCTAAGGGGTGTGTGGATAGTAAAAGATAATAAGAGATATTATCCATATGGTAACTTTGCATCTCATGTAATTGGACATGTTTCATCTGAAAATTCTGGGATGTCGGGTATAGAAAATAAATATGACAAAGATTTAAGAGGTCTTCCTGGTAGAAATATAATAAGCACAGATGTATCAGGAAGAGAAATTCCATATGGAAATGGAAAATATAATGAACCAAAGGATGGAATGAATATAGTATTAACTATTGACGAGGTTATTCAACATTATGCGGAAGAAGCGGTAGATAAAGCTTTAATAGTTGCAAATGCTAAAAAAGCTCATGCAATAGTTATGGACCCTAAAACCGGTGAAATTTTATCTATGGTATCAAAGCCAGATTACGATCCTAACAAGCCAAGAATACCTGTATATCCTGTATACCAACAGCGTATGGATTCAGGAGAAGATCAGTTAAATGTATTGATGGATATGTGGAGAAATCCTATGGTAAATGATATATATGAACCAGGATCTACTTTTAAACTTATAGTAGCTGCAGCAGGACTCGAAGAAGATGTTGTAAAGGCTCATGAAAAGTTTTATGATAAAGGGTATATTATGGTTGCAGATAGAATGATAAAGGATGCTGGATATCCTAAAAGCCATGGTGAAGAAACTTTTGCTCAAGCTATCCAGAATTCGTGTAACCCAGTGTTTGTACAAGTTGGACAGAGACTAGGTCTTGATAAATTATATGAATATATACAAGCATTTGGAGTTACAGAAAAAACAGGTATAGATTTACCTGGTGAAGGAAAAGGAATTACATATAAGAAAAAAGATGTAGGGCCTGTAGAACTTGCAACTATATCATTTGGACAAGGAATAGCTATGACTCCTATGCAATTAATAACCTCTATTTCATCTATAGCCAATGATGGAAAACTTATGAAACCAAGGGTTGTTAAAGAATTTATAGATAGTAATGGAGATGTTGTTGAAAGATTTGAGCCTGAGAAAGTAAGAAATGTAATATCTGAGGATACTGCTAAATTACTTAGAAGTATAATGGAGGCTGAGGTTACACAAGGTGGAGGTAAAAAAGCATATATATCAGGTTATCATGTTGGAGGAAAAACTGGAACTGCTCAAAAAGTTATAAATGGAAAGTATGCAAAAGGTAAATATATATCTTCTTTCGTAGGTATAGCTCCTGCTGATAATCCAAAGGTTGTAGTTTTGGTTGTTGTAGATGAACCTAATGTACAAAGTTATTATGGAGGAAGTGTAGCAGCTCCTGCTGTTAAGGATATTATATATAATACTTTAAGGTACTTAAATGTAAAACCTGTTTATACAGAAAAAGAAAAACAAGAACTTATAAAAGAAGAAACTACAGTTCCAGAGGTTAGAAACTTAACTCTTCAGGAGGCTGGTAAAATATTATTAAATAATAAACTTAATTTTACTATAGAACCTAATATAAATGTACATGGAGACGAACAAATTATAGATATGTTTCCAAAGCCCAATACTAAAATACCTGTAGAGTCAAATGTAATACTATATATAAAAGGTAAAAACGATAACAATAAGGTGAACGTTGTAAATGTAGAGGGGAAAACTATAAAAGAAGTTTCGAATATATTTGAGGGTTTAGGTTTAAAGCTTAAGGCAATAGGAAATGGAAAGGCAGTAACTCAAAATCCAGCCGCAAATACTCAGGTAGAACCAAACTCTATAGTTACAGTGAATTTTGAGTAGAAAAATTCGCTTTATGCTATCGCATGGGCTCATATCGCTAACGAGCTTTGTTGCTTAAAAATAGCTGATAATTTTACTTTCTATCAGTATTATTTACAAGTTTGGAATTATATAATTTCTTTAGAAAAAAAGATATGCGTAATACGCATATCTTTTTTTTATTATGAATAATAATTATAATGAAAAGTATGATTTTAATATAGGTGGGGTAATGCGAAGGGGGATAGGTCTTTGTCTAGATTTGGGGTTAAGACTAAAAAGAGGCTGGTATTCATATTGATAATAGTATCATTGATATTTTCATTATTAATAGCTAGAATAGGATATTTATTATTAGTAAAAGGAGATTGGCTAAAAGAAAAAGCAATAGCACAACAAACAAGAGATATACCTATAGAACCCAAAAGGGGAACTATATATGACAGAAAAGGAAAAGAACTTGCAGTTAGTATAACTAAGAGCACTGTATGGGCTAAGCCTTCAGAAATAAAGGATAAAAAAATAGTAGCTAAAGAACTATCTATGATACTTGAAGAAGAAGAAGATGAAATATATAAAAAAATCAGTAAGAAAGTAGCTCTTGTAAAGGTTAAAAGATGGATAGAGGATGACAAGGCGTCTCAAATAAGAAAGCTGAAAATGAAAGGTATATGGATAGCAGAAGACAATAAAAGATATTATCCATATGGAAATTTTGCAGCTCATATATTGGGGCATGTATCCTCTGATAATGAAGGTGTATCTGGACTTGAGCTTAGACACAATAAGGAATTAAAAGGTTTTTCGGGGAGATTAGTTATAAGTACAGATGCATCTGGTAGAGAAATTCCAAGGGGGAGTGAAAAATATCATGAACCCAAAGATGGATCTGGAATGGTTCTTACAGTAGATGAAACTATACAACATTATGCTGAAAAAGCAGCAGACAAAGCTCTTATTATAAATAAGGCTAAAAGAGTACATGTAATAGTTATGCAGCCAAAGACTGGCGATATACTAGCTATGGTATCAAAGCCTGATTATGATCCTAATAATTATAGGACTCCTATATATAAAAGTTTTGAAGAAGAATTAAATAAATACAGTGAAAAGGATAAGATAAAAGGCTGGTTTAAAATGTGGAGAAATCCAATAGTTAATGATACATATGAACCAGGTTCTACATTCAAGCTTATAACATCGGCAGCTGGACTTGAAGAAGGGGTTGTAACTCCTGAGGATGAGTTTTATGATAAAGGATTTATTATGGTAGGAGGAAGAAGAATAAAATGCTGGAGACATTATAGACCTCATGGTCACGAAACATTTACTGAAGCTGTTCAAAACTCATGCAACCCTGTGTTTGTAGAGGTTGGTCAAAGATTAGGAGTTAAAAACTTATATAAATATATAAAGGCATTTGGTCTTACTAGTAAAACTGGAATAGATCTTCCTGGAGAAGAGAATGGTCTTATGTACAATGAGAAAAATGTAGGACCAGTAGAACTTGCTACAATATCTTTTGGGCAAAGTATATCTGTTACTCCTATACAACTTATAACAGCTATAAGCTGTATAGCCAATGATGGGAAACTTATGAAGCCTAGAATAGTTAAGGAATTTATAGATAACAAAGGAAATGTTGTGAAAAGTATAGAGCCTGAGATGGTCAGAAGGGTAATTTCCCAGGAAACATCAAGAACATTAAGAGGTATAATGGAATCTGTTGTTGCAGAGGGTTCGGGTAAAAAAGCTTATATAGAAGGATATCATGTTGGAGGTAAAACTGGAACTGCACAAAAGGTTATAGATGGAAGGTATGCTAAGGGAAGATATATTACATCGTTTGTTGGAATAGCTCCTGCGTCAAAGCCTGAAGTAGCAGTGATTGCTATAGTGGATGAGCCTAATGGAGATACGCAGTTTGGTAGTACTACTGCAGGACCTATAATAAAAGAGGTAATTTATAATACTTTAAAGTATCTAGAAATAAAACCAGATTATACAGAAGAAGAAAAAATTGATTTTGTAAAAAAAGAAATAAGTGTCCCAGAAGTTAGAAATATAAAACTCAAAGATGCAGGAAAAATTTTAGAAGAAAAGAATTTTAAATTTACAGTGGAGCCTAATATATATGCAACTGGAGAAGAAAAGGTTATAGATGTATTTCCAAAGCCTGGAGTTAAGGTGTTTGAAGAATCTAATATAATCCTTTATACTAAGCCAAATAATAAAGGGAATGAGAATATAATAAAGGTAGTAGTTCCTGACTTAACTGGAAAAACAGTAAAGGAATGTGATGATATTTTAAAAAAATTAGGATTAAAATTGAAACCAATAGGTTCAGGTCTTGCTGTGTCGCAAGATAAACAACCGAATACAGAATTGAATGTAAATTCTATAATTACTGTTGAGTTCAAATAAACTATTAAAAAAAGATAAAGTGTTATATAATTAAAAAGGCAATGTATTTTTGTATGCATTGTCTTTTCTAATGATTTTTACTTTGTGGTAAATTATACCATTTTCGTTTTGCGAATAACTTATTAAAAAAGTTGCACTTGCAACATTTTTGACCAACGGAGTGCGTCAGGACTCGTTGGCGACATGAGTCACCGCGTTAGCGAGTAGACGAATTTTTTATTTTGAAAGGGGCACTAAATATGTTGTTGAACGATTTGATAAAGGATTTAGATATTATCGATATTAAAGGGAGTGTTGAGATAAATATAGATGATATAAACTACGATTCGAGGAAATTAAAAGAAAATAGTTTATTTATTTGTATTAAAGGATTTAGTTTGAATGGACATAAATTCATATCTAATGCTATTGAAAAAGGAAGTGTAGCTTTTTTGGTAGAAGAAGATATTTACATAAAAGGGTATACATTTATAAAAGTTGAAGATACGAGAAAAGCAATGGCTAAAATAGCTTCTAATTTTTATAATAACCCGACTAAAAAGTTGAACTTAATAGGTGTTACAGGAACGAATGGAAAGACAACTATAACTCACCTTATAAAAGAAGTTTTAGAATATAATAATCAAAAAACAGGTCTTATAGGAACTATAAAGAATGTAATAGGGAATGAGGAAATAGCCTCTTCAAGAACTACGCCAGAGAGTGTAGAACTACAGGGATATTTTAGGGAAATGCTTGATAAAAATATAAATGATTGTGCTATGGAGGTCTCATCACACTCGTTAGAGCTTAAAAGAGTTGATGAATGTGAGTTTAAGTTTGGTATATTTACAAATTTAACTGAAGAGCACCTTGATTTTCATACAGACTTAGATGAATACAGAAGAGCAAAAGAAAAGTTATTTCACAAAACAACTCGCGGAAACATTATAAATTTAGATGATGATGGTGGTAAAAAAATATATGAGTCTATAAAAAACTTAAAAACACCTATAATAACGTATGCTATAGAAGCAGAAGCAGATATTATGGCAAAAGATATAAAAATATATTCAAGTGGAATTGAATATAAATTAATAACACCAAAATATCAAATGAATATAAAAACACCTATACCAGGAAGATTTTCTGTATACAATTCATTAGCAGTGATAGCTTTATGTTATTTAATGGATATACCAAAAGAAACTATAGCTGAAAGCTTACAAAATACAAATGGTGTATCTGGAAGATTTGAAAGCATTGATACAGAAGAAGGATTTAGTGTAATAATAGATTATGCACACACACCAGATGCACTTGAAAATGTGTTAAAAACTGCTAAAGAGTTTGTAAAGGGAAATATAATAACAGTATTTGGTTGTGGTGGAGATAGAGATAAGACAAAGAGACCTTTGATGGGAAAAATAAGTCAGCAGTATTCGGATTATACAATTATAACAAGTGATAACCCGAGAACAGAAATTCCAGGTGATATAGTAAAAGATATTTTGATTGGAGTAGATACAAATAGTTCAAATTATGAAGTTATATTAGATAGAAAAGAAGCTATACATAATGCAGTAGATAAGGCTGAAGATGGAGATGTTGTAATTATAGCTGGTAAGGGTCATGAAAATTATCAGATTATAGGTAAAGATAAGATACATTTTGATGATAAAGAAGTTGTCAAAGAAATATTAGGAAAGGAGTAGAATATGAAGGCGATAAATATAAGTGAAATAATTGATAACACAAAAGGGAAGCTTATACAGGGAAATAAAGAGGCTTTAATAAAAAGTATAAGCATAAATAGTAAAAGTGTAGATGAAGAAGGTTTATTTATACCTTTGATCGGAGAAAAATTTGATGCACATGATTTTGTGAATGATGCATATAAAAATGGATGTAAAACTTTTTTAAAAGATAAAAACCATGATTTTAATTTTAATAGTGAAGATATAAATATTATAGAAGTTGAGGATACGACTAAGGCATTAGGGGATATAGCTAGACTGTATAAAGAAAAATTTTTGATAAATTATGTAGCCGTTACAGGAAGTACAGGTAAAACTACTACTAAAGACATGATATATAGCGTGTTATCTAGTGAATACAACACATTAAAAACAGAGGGAAACTTCAATAATCATATAGGACTTCCTTTGACTATATTTAAGCTTAAAGATGAGCATCAATGTGCTATACTTGAAATGGGAATGTCTTCCTTTGGTGAAATAGAATATCTATCAAACATAGTAAATCATAAAATAGCTGTAATATCTAATATAGGTCTTTCGCATATAGAAAATCTTGGATCACAGGAAGGAATATTAAAGGCAAAGCTTGAGATAACTAAAAACTTTACTAAAGACAATACTCTTATAATAAATGCAGATGATGAGCACTTGAAAACTTTAAAAAATAAAGAATTAAACTACAAATTAAAAACATTTGGATTTGAGAAAGACAATGATCTATATTGTGTTGAATACAAAATGAATGAAACAGGGATAGATTTTGAATGTATCGTTCATAATCAAAAAGAAGAGTTTTTTATTCCAGCAAGAGGGAAACACAATATATATAATGCCATGGCAGCTATTTTGACAGGAATAGAGCTAGGACTCAATATAAATCAAATAAAAAAAGGACTTTTAAATTTTAGAAATGGAAAAATGAGACTTGATATATTAAAGACAGACACTTTTGAAATAATAAATGATGCTTATAATGCAAGTCCGGATTCTATGAAGGCAGCTCTTGATATACTTGGTGAATATAAGCAAAATAGAAAAATATCTATACTTGGAGATATGCTTGAGATGGGAGAATATGCAGAAAGTGGTCATGAATTAGTAGGCGAATATGCAGTTGGAAATTCTGATTTAATAATAACTGTTGGAAAAGATTCCAAGCATATAGGCAATGGTGCTATGAAAAAAGGATTTGATCAAAAAAATACTATACACTTCAATAGCAATGAACAGGTTATAGATTATCTTAAAAATATATTAGAAAAAGATGATGTCGTCTTAATAAAAGGTTCAAGAGGGATGAGAATGGAAGAAATAGTTAATTTTTTAAATGATTATAAAATTTAACTATTAAAAAACAAAGCTTAAAACGTGAGAGGAGTTTAGAAAATGGTCGATATACAACATATGATAATGACTATAGTAGTTTCGTTTGTAATAACTTTAATATTAGGACCGATATTTATACCTATGTTACAGAGATTGAAATTTGGTCAAACAGTAAGAGATGAGGGACCTAAAAGTCATTTGGTGAAAAATGGAACGCCTACAATGGGTGGAATAATAATGATAATAGCTATACTTATAACTTGTATAACAACAGCTAGAGTAAATAAGGATATGATATTTGCTTTAATATCTATAATAGGATTTGGACTTATAGGATTTATAGATGATTACATAAAGGTAGTTCTTAAAAGATCGTTAGGACTTAGAGCCTATCAAAAGCTAATAGGTCAATTTACACTTGCTATCATACTTGCAATATATCAATCAAAAACTTCAATACTTGGAACACAAGTAATAGTTCCATTTTTAAATCAAAATATAGATTTAGGATTTTTATATGTACCATTTATAGTGTTTGTAACAGTGGCTACAGTGAATAGTGTAAACTTAACAGATGGACTTGACGGATTAGCATCAGGCGTTACGCTTATAGTTGGAGCATTCTTTGCTATGATAGCTCTTCAATGTGGAAATACAGGTATAGCTATAGTTTCATCAGCTTTAGTTGGAGCTTGTTTAGGATTTTTAAAGTTTAATGCACATCCTGCTAAGGTATTTATGGGAGATACGGGTTCTATGGCTCTAGGAGGGGCAGTTGCAGCTGCGGCTATACTTATGAACCTATCACTTATAATTCCGATTGTAGGGGGCATATACTTTGCAGAATCACTATCTGTAATAATTCAGGTGACATCTTTTAAGCTTACAGGAAAGAGAGTATTTAAGATGAGTCCGCTTCATCATCACTTTGAATTAGAAGGATGGCATGAAACAAAAGTAGTTATGGTATTTTGGACTGTAAGTATAATACTTAGTATTATAGGCTTCATATCTTTAGCTTAGACATGATTAAGGGGGAGTTTAATATGGACTTAAATAGTAAAAATGTATTATTAGTTGGGCTTGCTAGAACAGGAATATCTACAATCAAAAAGCTTTATGAAAAAGGTGCAAAGGTTACAGTAAATGATATAAAAAATGAAGAAAAACTAAAAGATATATTAGATGATTTAAAAGAATACGATATCAAATATGTGTTAGGAAAGCATATAGAAGATATAAATAATATAGATCTAACTATAGTATCTCCAGGGGTTCCTCTAGATCTTGATTTTATAAAAAAAATAAAATCAGCGAATATAGAAGTAATAGGGGAGGTAGAACTATCATATAGATTATCTAAAAGTTTTTTTATAGGTATTACAGGAACTAATGGAAAGACTACTACTACTACACTTGTTGGAGAAATATTTAAAAGTGCAAACAAGGATACTTATATAGTTGGAAATATTGGAAACCCTGTAATTGATACAGTAGATAATACAGACGAAGATTCTGTGCTTGTTACAGAGCTTAGTAGTTTTCAACTTGAGAGCATAAAAGAATTTAGACCAAGGATAAGTGCAATACTTAACATAACACCGGATCATTTAAATAGACACAAAACTATGCAAAATTATATAGATGCAAAATGTAGAATTTTTGAAAATCAAAATGAAAATGATTTTACTGTTTTAAACTACGATTGTGAGACTACTAGGGATCTGGCAAAAAAATGTAAAAGTAAAATCGTATACTTTAGTAGAAAAGAAATCTTAAATGAAGGTGTATATGTTAAAGATGATATTATAACAATAAATTTAAACGATAAAGAAATTAAGCTTATGAGTATAAACGAAATAAGTATACCTGGAAGTCACAATTTAGAAAATGCTTTGGCAGCCGTAAGTATAGCAGCTGTATATGGACTTGACATGGATGTTGTTAAGCAGGTTTTAAAGACATTTGGTGGAGTTGAGCACAGACTTGAATTTGTAAGACAAATAAACGATGTTAAGTTTGTAAATGATTCAAAAGGAACTAATCCTGATGCATCTATTAAAGCTTTAAGTTCATATGAGAATCCTATTGTATTGATAGCTGGTGGGCTTGACAAAAAAAGTGATTTTACAGAGTTTACAAAACTTTTTAATGAAAAAGTTAAACATGTAATTCTTTTAGGAGAAACATCGGATATAATAAAAGAAAGTGCTATCAAACAAGGATTTAACAACTGTCATAAAGTTGAAAATATGGAAGAAGCGGTTCAAAAAGCATATAAATTAGCTTCTCCGAATGATGTTGTTTTATTATCTCCTGCTTGTGCTAGTTGGGATATGTATGAGAGTTATGAAGTTAGAGGAAATCATTTTAAAAATGAAGTATTTAACCTTTAAGCTATTAAGGAGGTTTTTAAATGGCTAAAAAAAGAGAAAAATATTTTGACCCTTATGTATTTTATACTACGTTGTTACTAGTCATAATAGGTATTGTAATGGTATTTAGCTCAAGTTATGTTCAAGCTAAATTCAAACAAAATGATGCATACTACTTTTTAAAGAGAAATATGATATATTCAATATTAGGATTTTGTATGATGATATTTGTATCTAAGATTAACTACAAGAGACTTGAAAAGTTTATACCTATGATAGGAACCATTACTGTAATATTATTAGTTGCAGTACTTACTCCACTGGGAAAGTCATTTAATGGAGCTAGACGTTGGCTTGGAGTGGGGGGACTTACTATAATGCCATCTGAGATAGCTAAATTTGCTTCCATAATAATAGTATCAAAGGTAATAGACAACAAAAAAGATAAAATGAATAACCTTATACAGGGGATAATACCTCCTCTTATGATATCAGTTGTATTCTTTGCTCTTATAGTCCTTCAGCCTGATTTATCTACTGGAGGAACTATAATAATGACGACATCTGTGATGTTATTTGTAGCTGGTATGGATTTAAAATATGTATACACTATGATAGGTGGAGGATTTGTTTTGCTAGGTGGACTTATAGCGGTGGCACCTTATAGACTTAAAAGATTTACATCATTTTTAGATCCATTTAAAGACCCATTAGGAGATGGATATCAGGTTATTCAATCATTATATGCACTGGGTTCAGGAGGATTATTTGGTCTAGGTCTTGGAAGAAGTAGACAGAAGTTTTTCTATATACCTGAGCCTCAAAATGATTTTATATTTGCTATAATAGGAGAAGAACTGGGTTATGCAGGATGTATATTCATATTGTTGTTGTTTTTATTTTTAATATATAGATGTATAAGAATAGCTATTAACTGTCCTGATACTTTTTCTTGTATGCTAGTTACGGGAATTACAGCTCAAATAGGAATACAGGTTATGATAAATATAGCTGTTGCAACATCTTCAATGCCTGTTACAGGTATGCCACTTCCTTTTATAAGTTATGGAGGAAGTTCTCTTATAATATTCATGGCCGCTATGGGAATTGTATTAAATATATCAAGACATGTTAAGTTAGACAGGAGTTGATTGAATGAAAGTTTTAATTTCAGGTGGAGGAACAGGAGGTCATGTTTATCCAGCTATAGCAATAGCAAATAAATTAAAAGATGAAATTGAAGATGTAGAAATTTTATTTGTTGGAACAAAAAATGGAATAGAAAGTGAAATAGTTCCAAAAGCAGGCTATGAACTTAAGACTATAACTGTTCAAGGGTTTAGAAGAAAAATAAGTGTAGATAATTTGAAAAGAGTTGTTAAGTTATTTAAAGGTCTAGAACAATCAAGAAGAATAGTAAAAAAGTTTAAGCCTGACATTGTAATAGGAACAGGTGGATATGTTTGTGGACCTGTAGTTTTAAATGCAAGTCTTAATAAAATACCAACTATAATACATGAACAAAATGCATTCCCAGGTGTAACAAATAAAATTTTATCTAAAGTTGTAAGTAAAATTTTGATAAGCTTTGAGGATGCTAAAAAATATTTTAAAGATAAAGATAATGTAGTTCTTACTGGAAATCCGGTTAGAAAAGAAATTTTAATAAGTGATAAATTTTCCTCAAGAAAAAAGCTTGGAATAAATGAAGATAAGAGAATGATTTTATGTGTAGGTGGAAGTGGTGGAGCTACAAAACTAAATGATTCTATGAAAAAAATAATTCCAAAACTTGTAAAAGAGGATATACAGTTTATACATGTAACAGGAAAAACGCACTATGACAAATTTATAGAATCATTAGAAGTGCAAAACTTCAGAGGATGTCAAAAGGTGGTTCCATATCTTGACGATATGGCAAGTGCTTTATCTGCTTGTGATCTTGTAATATGTAGTGCTGGAGCGATAACACTTGCAGAGGTTACGGCATTATCAAAGCCTTCCATAGTTATTCCAAAGGCTTATACGGCAGAAAATCATCAAGAATTTAATGCTAAAAGTATAGAAAAAAAAGGGGCTGGAATAGCTATACTAGAAAAACAATTGACTTATAAAAAATTAGAAGACACGATATTTAAGATACTTGGAGATAGAGAAAAACTAGCTCAAATGGGCAAAAACAGTGGAGAAATAGGGAATTCTAAAGCTATTGATAATATATATACAGAAATTATAGACGTCTTAAAGTAACATAAAACCTTGCTAATACATAAAATTATATATTATAAAGACAAATTTAAAATATATCAATTTAACTTTTAGTAGGGGGTGGCCCTTTTGGCAAAATATATAGTCCAAGGTGGAAATAAATTAGAAGGTGAAATTAGATTAAAAGGTGCAAAAAATTCAGTATTACCCATAATAGCAGCAACTATATTGAATGAAGGGGAGAGTGTAATACACAATGTCCCTAATATATCAGATGTTAAAGTAATGATTGATATATTAAAATATATAGGTTGCTATGTTAAAATGGAGGGAGATACATTAACTATTGATACTAAAAATGTGAACTCATCTGAAATTCCAGAGAGCTTTGTTAGAAAGATGAGATCGTCTATAATATTTTTAGGAGCTATGGTTAGTAGGTTTGGCCATACTAAAATTAGTTATCCAGGTGGATGTGAAATAGGTCCAAGACCGATTGATCTACACTTAAAGTCGTTATCTCAAATGGGAGTCAATATTGAAGAAACACATGGATATATAAAGTGTAATAAACAACACAATAAGGCTTGTGAAATAAATCTAGATTTTCCCAGTGTTGGAGCTACTGAAAATGTTATGCTAGCTGCTGTAAAAACTAATGGTGTAACAAAGATATATAATTGTGCAAAAGAACCTGAAATAACAGACCTTGCAAATTTTTTAAACTCTATGGGAGCTGATATAAAAGGAGCAGGAAATAGTTGTATAGAAATACATGGTGTCAACAAATTGCATGATGTTGAGCATAGAATAATACCTGATAGAATTGCTATAGGAACTTATTTGGTAGCAGGGGCTATAACAAATGGAAGAATAATCATAGATGACATAATACCGAGTCATATTAACAGTATTGTTTCAAAGCTTAGAGAAACTGGATGTGAGATTGAGTATATAAACAATAAGGTTCAATTGATTGCACCTAAAACTATACATTCTATAGATGTTATAAAAACTTTACCTCATCCTGGATTTCCAACGGATATGCAGGCTCAAATGATGGCTTTAATGACGTTGGCAAATGGAGCATGCATAATAAATGAAAATATATTTGAAAATAGATTCAAGCACTGTGAAGAACTTATTAGAATGGGAGCTAATATCAATGTTAATGGGAAATTAGCTGTAATAAGAGGCGTTGATAAACTAATGGGAGCAAAGGTTGAATCTTTTGATTTAAGAGGAGGTGCAGCTCTTGTTCTAGCAGGTCTTGCTGCAGATGAATATACGGAAATAGACAGTATACACCATATTGATAGAGGATACGAGGATATGGAAAAGGTGTTGACTAGTCTAGGAGCTAATATTATTAGGGCTTAGACTTAAGCCCTTTTTTATAACGAATAGGAAATTATATTATTTTTTGTTTTATGGATAACTTATTGAAAAGGCTAAATTTGCAAGTATTTTTGAGCAACGGAGCCTGTAAGGATCGTTGGCGACATGAGTCACCGCGTTAGCGAGTAGACGAATTTTTTTAGAGGGGGGGACAAGTTCTATGAAAAAGAAATATAAAATAATTACTTTTATAATGATTTTGATTATATGTGTATTTGGATATATGGTTATAGAAACAGATTATTTTACTTTAAAAAAATTAAGTGTTGTTGGACAAGTTAAACTTAGCAGACAAGATATATTAATTAGTGGTAAAATAGAGTCTGGGAAGAATATATATAAATACAGCTCTAAGGAAATAAGAAAAAATTTACTCAAAAATCCATATATAGAAGATGCTAATGTAAAAATAAAACTTCCCGATAAAATAATTATAGACTTAAAAGAAAGGGTAGCTATGTGTGCTATACCTTATATGGGTTCTTATGCTCTTATAAATGAAGAAGGTATAGTTTTAAAGGTTGAAGATGATTTGAAAAACGTAGATGTTCCCTTAATTGGAGGAATAAATCTTCAAAAATTGAAAATAGGTCAAAATGTAGATTTAAAAGATGATGAGTTACTAAATAAAATATTAGATTTGCTAAACGCTTGTAATAATGCTAAAATTCTAAGTAATATATCTCAAATAAATATAGATAATAGTAAGAATATAGATTTATACACAATAAATGGAATAAGAGTTCTTCTTGGAAAAGGAGAAGACTTGCATTACAAGATGATAGAGTTGAACAAAATTCTAATAGATTTGTATACTAAAAATATAAAAGCTGGGATAGTAGATATGAGGTATGACTCATATCCTGTATATAGACCTGAATAGGTGGTGGGTTATTTTGAAGAAAAATAGTTTGTCATTGTTAATATTGAGTTTTTTATTAGGGATGCTAATTATAATTGAATTTAAAACTGTAGATAAGACTACCGGTGGTGTAGTATCCTCACAAAAAGCAAATCAGTTATCAATTGAACTGAAAAGTTTGACAGATAGAAAAAAAGCATTGGAAAAAGAGGTACAAGCATTTGATGAGAGAATACAGGAATATAAGGATTCTGAAGCTGAAAAAAATGTTCTTGTAAAAAACTTGAAAGAAGATACTAAAAAATATGAGACTTTGGCTGGATATTATGATGTTAAAGGCCCTGGTGTTATAATAACTATGAAAAAAGCACAGGGAGAAACTGATGAAACAAAATTGCTTTACAATTACGATCAGATACTTACTATAATAAACAAGCTCAATGCAGCTGGTGCAGAAGCTATATCTATAAATGGAGAAAGATATGTATCAAGCACAGAAATGCATTTGTCTGGAGACAAGGTAATGGTAAATGGAAACCCTATAATGACTCCATTTGAAATTAAATGCATAGGGAATTCTGATATATTAGAATCAGCTTTGAATATGAGGTTTGGTACAATTTATCATCTTAGGAAAGACTGGAACTTAGATGTTGATGTGAAAAAGGAAGATAATATAGAAATATCTAGATATAATAAGACTATAGAGTTTAAATATGCTAAGCCTGTAGAAGCTAATGTGAAGGTGAAATGATTATGGGTATTATAAAGATAAAACGAAAATCTATGATAATTGTAAACTTCATAATAGGCATAATAATAGCTATAAACATTAAAAATCTAAGTGGTAATCAAACTTTTGTTACATTGAAAACAATAAAAGAGGTTGAAAATCAAATAGAGATAGAAAGAGTTGAGGTTGAAAATTTAAATAAATTAATACTTGATAAAAAGTCTAATATAGCAAAGTATGAACTTGAAATTGAGGATACAGGTTCTATAAAAAATATAATAGAAAAAGAATTAGATGATGTTAAGTTGATAGCTGGATTTGAAGATGTAGTTGGAGAAGGTGTAGTAGTTAAAATAAGTGACAGTAAAAGAGAAATGGAAGACTGGGAATTTATAAGAGATTTCATAATACATGATAATGATGTAATACCTGTTATAAATGATCTTAAAATGGCTGGAGCAGAAGCTATATCTATAAATGGAGAAAGACTTACTACATTTTCTGAAATAAAGTGTGCAGGTCCTACTATAACAGTTAATGGAAATACATATGGGCAGCCATTTGTTATAAAGGCGATAGGAAATAAGAAATTTTTGAAATCTGCGATGGAAGCTCCGGATTCTCAAATAAATTTAAAAAAATATCTTTATGACATTGGATTTGAGGTAGAAGAAAAAGATGAAATAATAATACGTAAATATAATGGTCAATTTAAATTTGAATATATAAAAGAAGGTGATTAATTTGATTTTATCTTTGATAGGACTTGCACTAGGAATAATTATTGGATATTATATACCTGTGACTTATCCTGATAGCTATTCTTTGTACATATCAGTAGGATTATTAGCGGCAATGGACTCTGTATTTGGAGCTATAAGAGCAACTCTTGAAGGTAAATACAATGGAATTATATTTGTAACTGGATTTTTTGGAAATGCAATTTTGGCTGGAATATTAGCTTATATAGGAGATAGATTAGGATTTCCTCTGTATTATGCAAGTATATTTGTTTTTGGAGGAAGATTATTTCAAAACTTTGCTATTATCAGAAGGCATGCTTTTGACAAATTGATTAATAAAAAAAGAGGAAATTAATATTTTCTGTTGAATACCTTAATTATTAATAAAAATTTTAAAAAGATATGATTCAATAAATATAGTATAAAAATAAAAAGGAATTATAAGTAAGGAGGTTCTTACATGCTACAATTTGATGTTGGTATGGATCAGTTTGCACAGATTAAAGTAATAGGAGTAGGCGGCGGAGGAAACAATGCTGTTAATAGAATGATAGAGGCTAATTTACAAGGTGTAGAGTTTGTAGCTATAAATACAGACAAACAAGCACTTTTTACTTCAAAAGCTGAGCAAAAGATACAAATAGGAGAAAAATTAACAAGAGGTCTGGGTGCTGGAGCAAATCCTGAAATAGGACAAAAAGCAGCAGAAGAAAGTAAGGAAGATATCACACAAGCTCTTCAAGGTGCGGATATGGTATTTGTAACTGCCGGAATGGGTGGTGGAACAGGAACGGGAGCAGCTCCTGTAGTTGCAAAGGTTGCTAAGGAATTAGGAATACTTACAGTAGGTGTTGTTACAAAACCTTTTACTTTTGAAGGTAAAAGAAGAATGATTCATGCTGAGCAAGGTATAAAAGAATTTAAATCTAATGTAGATACATTAATAACTATACCTAATGATAGATTATTACAGATAGTAGAAAAGAAAACATCTATGCTTGATGCTTTCAAAAAAGCTGATGATGTATTACAACAAGGGGTTCAAGGTATATCTGACTTAATAGCTGTACCAGGTCTTGTTAACTTAGACTTTGCAGATGTCCAAACTATAATGAGAGAGCAAGGATTAGCTCATATGGGTATAGGTAATGCTAAGGGAGAAAATAGAGCTATTGAAGCTGCAAAACAAGCTATTCAAAGTCCATTACTAGAGACTTCTATAAGAGGAGCAAAAGGTGTTCTTCTAAATATAACTGGAGGCGACGATTTAGGATTATTCGAAATCAACGAAGCTGCAAGCTTAGTTCAAGAAGCATGTGACGAAGAAGCTAACATTATATTTGGAGCTGTTATAAATGAAGATCTAGGTGATGAACTTAGAATAACAGTTATAGCAACAGGATTTGAAGAAGGACAAGATACTACTTTAAATATAGTAGATAAAAAAGAGAAAAAAGAAGAAGTAAAAGAGATTAAACAAGAAAAAGTAAATACTAGTGTAGATCCTGATTTGGACATACCTACATTTTTAAGAAGAAGATAATTTTATCTTCTTTTTTTTATGTTCAAGACCGAAATTATACTTATTAAAATACCGTGAATACAACTATATTTTGAATATAACTAAGCTTTTATCTTATTAATAATCCTAAAATCTATGAACTCCCTACGGTCAGACACGTAAATTTCTTTACGGATTATTAAACGCTAAAAACTAAGTTATAGTAGTCAAAATATCTAAAAGCATTCACTAACATTTTAATAAGTATAATTTTTAGTTTAGGAATTCACAAATTGAATATATTGAATAAAAAATCTTTAGATAAGAAAATATTGTTAAAAAATGAGGAAAATAAATTAGAATTCGACTACCTATTGTGACATAAAAATAACTTAAAATTTAGTATAATTTATTTATGAGTTATAACTAATATATGTCAAAAGAAAAAGGTGGTTTAAATGATAGTTTATGCGGAATATTACTTTTTACATAATCTATTAGCAAATTACATGATATTAAAAACAACCTCGAGGATAGTAAATAATAATTTTTCAAAATATAGAGCTTTTACAGGTGGGTTTATAGGAGCTTTATATTGTATGGTTTATTTTATTCCAAGTTTGATGTTTTTATACAATATTTTGATGAAAATTATTTTTGCTTTATTTATAGTATTTATAAGCTTTGAGTATAAAGGCATTAAAGAATATCTCAAAATATTGATGACATTTTATATTGTGAACATATTTTTAGCAGGTAGCATATTTTACATAGTTTATTGCACTGGTATAGGGTACAGTAAAGTATCGTTAGTTTTAATTTATGCTATTTATTTTATAGTTAGTAGTGGTTTTTTTAATAATTTTCACAAGATAATAAAGATGCTTAATGTGTTTAAAGATTTAAAAAATGATATAACTGTTAAAATTGAAGACAGGAAAGTTGTATTTAATACTTTAATGGATACCGGTAATCTATTAAAGGATCCTGTAAGTCAAGATCCTGTAATGATAGTAGATGTCAAAAAGTTAGAAGATGTTTTACCTCAAGAACTGGTATATATTGACTATTCAGTTATGAACTTTAAAAAAGTAGATTATTTAATGAGTAAGTTAAGCAAGACTATTTCGAGTAGATTTAGAGTAATACCTTATAAGGTAGTTGGGAATGAAGATGGGTTGTTGATAGGAATAAAAGCAGATTACATAGAAATACAGGGGCACAAAAAGGGGAATATAATATTGGGTTTATCAAATCTCAATTCGGATGATATGAATGAATACGATGCAATAATAAATCCTAATTTTATATAATAAGGGATCGTAGAATTTCTGTTTTATGGATAATATTGATGTAATAATTAGAATTGCAACTATTTTGAGTAACAGAGTGTTTAGGGGTTGTTGGCGACATGAGTCACCGCGTTAGCGAGTAGACGAATTTTGATGATTATTAAAGGGGGAGTGTAGTTTATGGTTAAGTTATTTTATAAGTTGAAGAACAAAATTATATATTTAGTCAATAAATTATTGATTAAATGTAATTTGGTTAGAAAAAATGAGATATATTATTTAGGTGGTAATGATATACTTCCTCCACCTTTAAAAGCTGAAGAAGAAGCTGAGGTTTTAAAGAAACTTGAAAGTGATGAAAGTGTTAAAAGTATATTGATAGAGAGAAATTTAAGACTTGTAGTGTACATATCTAGAAAATTTGAAAATACAGGCCTTGATATAGAAGATTTAATATCAATAGGTACGATTGGTCTTATAAAAGCTGTTAATACATTTAAATTGGATAAAAATATTAAGCTTGCTACATATGCATCAAGATGTATAGAAAATGAAATATTAATGTACCTTAGAAAAAACAGTAAGAAAAAAATAGAAATATCGTTTGACGAACCTTTAAATATAGATTTGGATGGAAATGAACTTTTACTTTCTGATGTTATGGGAACTGACAATGATGAAATATATAAATTAATAGAAGAGGAGATAGATAGAGAACTACTCCAAATAGCACTGGATAAACTTTCTATAAGAGAAAAACAGATAATGGAACTTAGATTTGGATTGCAAAGTGGAGATGAAAAAACTCAAAAAGAAGTAGCTAGTATGCTTGGAATATCTCAATCATATATATCTAGACTAGAGAAAAAAATCATATTTAGATTGACGAAAGAAATGAAAAAATTTGTTTAGATTGTCAAATTTTGAACATTCTCTTTAAGTATAAAATTTATATTTCTGTAAATAATTTAATATAGAAATAACTTAAAGAGAGGGCTGGTATGATGCAAATAAATAAAGTAGAAATATGTGGAGTTAATACATCTGAATTACCAGTATTAAAAAACAAAGAAATGAGAGAACTCTTGGTTAAAATAAAGAATGGAGATGAAGAGTGTAGACAACAATTTGTAAATGGGAATTTAAGACTTGTTTTAAGTGTTATAAAAAAATTTAACAATAGAGGAGAAAATATAGACGATCTATTTCAAATAGGATGTATAGGCCTTATTAAAGCTATAGACAATTTTGATTTAAGTCAAAATGTAAGATTTTCAACTTATGCGGTACCTATGATAATTGGAGAAATAAGAAGATACTTAAGAGATAACAATCCAATAAGAGTTAGTAGATCTTTAAAGGATATAGCGTATAAAGCTTTACAAGTAAGAGAGAGATTAACTATAGAAAATTTAAAAGAACCTAATGTTACTCAAATAGCCAAAGAGTTAAATATGAATAGAGAAGATGTAGTGTTGGCATTAGATGCAATACAAGATCCTATATCTTTGTTTGATCCTATATATCAAGATAATGGAGACGCTATATATGTTATGGATCAAGTTCAAGATAAAAAAGGAAGAGATGAGGTTTGGATAGAGGAGATAGCTTTAAAAGAAGCTGTGAAAAAATTAAATAGCAGAGAAAAGTTAGTTCTTGATTTGAGATTTTATAAAGGTAAAACTCAGATTGAAGTTGCTGATGAAATAGGAATATCTCAGGCGCAAGTTTCGAGAATAGAAAAAAATGCTTTGAAAAACATGAGAAAACACATATGACCCTAAGTGGTCATTTTTTTTGCATATAAATTAGTATAAAATAGCTTTTGAATTCATAGTTATTATAAATAAAGGGGAGGGATATGTATGTTTAAAATTTCAGATATGATGGAGAAAGAGGTTGTCAATGTAAATAATGGTAAAAAATTGGGTTTTATAAATGATATAGAATTTGATATGGGAGAAGGCAGAATAAAATCTTTGATAATTGTTAACGAAGGTTCAAAAAGTTATTTATTATCTAGAGGAGAAGCTTGTGCTGTATCGTGGAATAATATAATTAAAATAGGACATGATATGATATTAGTAAAAATAGATCAACAAGTTGATTTTAATGACATAGACATATAAAGTATTAATGTATATAATTAGGTTATTAGAATTTATTGGAGGTATGCTATGAAATGTCCATACTGTAGCTTTTTGCAGTCTAGAGTAATAGATTCTAGACCAACTGACGAGGGGACTTCTATAAGAAGAAGAAGAGAGTGTGAGAGTTGTAAAAAAAGATTTACAACTTATGAAAAAATAGAATATGTAAGACTTGTAGTTATAAAAAAAGATGGGAATAGAGAGAGTTTTGATAGAAGTAAAATAATAAATGGAATAATAAAGGCCTGTGAAAAGAGACCAGTTTCAATTGAGCAAATTGAAAATATAGTAGATCAAATAGAATATAATATAAATAAAAATATGTTCAAAGAAATAGAAACCAAGAAAATCGGTGAATTAGTTATGGAAAAACTCAAGAATATAGATGAGGTATCTTATGTTAGATTTGCATCTGTATACAGGCATTTTAAGGATATAAATACATTTGTTCAGGAATTAGAAAAAATACTAAGTGAGAAAAGGTGAAGACATGATGTATATAGATTTCGATGATGTGAATAAATATGATTTTGCTAAAGTTGTTTTTACAACTAAGGAACTGGATATGTCTGTTTATGATGATAGAAAAAAAATATGCGAAGATTTAAATTTCAATTTTGAGAATTTAACATATAATAAACAAGTTCATGGAAATAATGTAGTAATAGTTGATAAAAATAATATAGGAAATATACAGGAAGCAGATGGAATAATAACTAATATATCTGATGTTCCTATAATGGTATTTGTAGCTGATTGCGTATCTATAGCTTTTATAGATGTTGAAAATAAGGTTGTAGGATGTGTTCATGCAGGATGGAGAGGAACTTATAAGGAGATATCTTCGGTTATTATAAATAAAATGAAGACTACATATAAATCAAAGGTTGAAAATATAAAGTGTATAATAGGACCTGCTATAGGTAGCTGTTGCTATGAGGTTTCATATGATTTGGTAGAAAAATTTAACACTAAGTTTACAAACTTAAATGAAAGTTTATATATAATAAAAGATGAAAAATATTATTTGGATCTTTTTAAGATTAATGAATTTATACTTATGAAAAACGGTATAAAGGCAGAAAATATATTTAATCCAAATTTGTGCACTTATTGTGATGAAAATACATTTCATTCTTATAGAAGAGAAAATACAACTTCAAAGAGAATGGCTATGGTAATGCAGATACTCTAAAGGAGGAAAGCCTATGAACACAAATATACTAGTTGTTGATGATGAGGAGCATATAGTTGAACTTTTAAAATTTAATCTTCAGACAAAAGGATACAATATAGAAACTTCATATGACGGCCTTGATGCTTTTATAAAAATAAGAGATTTAAAGCCTGATTTAATATTACTAGATAGAATGCTTCCGAATATGGATGGGCTTGAGGTTTTAAAGAAAGTAAGAGAAGATAGCAGTACAAAGAATATACCTGTAATAATGCTTACAGCAAAGACTATGGAAAAAGATAAGATAGAGGGGCTTGAAGTGGGAGCAGATGATTATATAAGTAAACCTTTTAGTATAGAAGAAGTGTTGGCTAGGGTTAAGGCTGTTCTTAGAAGATATAATTCAAACAAGCCTGAAAAAAAGATATTTATAGAGTTAGGCAATATAAAAATAGATCTACAAAATTATGAAGTATTCAAAGATTCTAAAAAGATAGACTTGACCTTAAAAGAGTTTGAGTTGTTAAAACTTTTAGTTCAAAATAAAGGAAAAGTATTATCTAGGAATTTTTTGTTGGACAAAATATGGGGATATGAATATTTTGGAGAAACTAGGACTGTAGATGTTCATATAAGGCATTTAAGAAAGAAAATAGAAGACGATGAAAAATATATAGAAACTATAAGGGGCGTAGGATATAAGATAAATCTAAAAGAAGGTGATTAGTGTAGAAATGAATGATATATATGTAATTATTCTATTACTTGTTATAATATCAAATCTAATATATAGATATTTGCGTGTACTTAGAAAGTACTTGAAAGAGCTTATACATGTGTCAAATAGAGTAAGTGAGGGTGATTTTTCAGTTAAACTCAAGAATCAGTATAGTGGAGATCTTGGTAGGTTGTCTAGTAATTTTAATTTTATGATAAGTAAGATAAATACTAATATAGAACAGTTAGAAGATAGGAATATGAAATTAAAATCTATATTAAAGAGTATATCAAATGGAATAGTAGCTATTGACAACGAACAAAAAATACTGCTTATAAATGATGTGGCTAAAAAGTTATTTGAAAATAGTGATTGTGTATTTGAGGGACAAAAAATAGACAGTGTCATAAATAATGAAGCCATGGCCAAATCTATAGCTACACTAATCCCTACTAGAAAAAATAAAAAAATTCAGATAAAAGATGGAAATGATAGATATTATAAAATAAAAATGGATCCTGTATACCTAAAAAATGAAAAAAATGTAGTTATAGGATCTATCATTAATATAGAGGATATAACTGAAAATGTGAGACTTGAAAAAATAAGATCGGATTTTGTTGCAAATGTAACTCATGAAATTAAAACACCACTTACATCTATAAATGGATTTGTGGAGACTTTAAAAAACAATGATTCGATAGATGTTGAAACGAGAAATAGATTTTTAGATATAATAGAGATCGAATCTAATAGACTTAGAAGACTAATTGATGATATATTGGTGTTATCTTTTATAGAAAATAACGAAAATGAAAAATATGATAACGTAAATTTATATTCTGTATTTAAAGAAGTATATGATATTACGTACAACTTAGCTGAAAATAAAAATATAGATTATATCTATGAATTTTCAAGTAAGGATATAGAATTAAAGGCAAATAAAGATTACATAAAGCAAGTATTGTTAAACTTAATTGACAATGCAATAAAGTATACACCCGAAAATGGAGAGGTATCGGTTTTTGTAAACCAAAAAAAGGATGAAATAAAGATATCTGTAAAAGATACGGGTATGGGAATACCTCAATCTGATATACCTAGGATATTTGAAAGGTTTTATAGAGTCGATAAGGCTAGAAGTAAGAAAATAGGTGGAACAGGACTTGGTCTTGCTATTGTAAAACATATAATAATATCTATGGGTGCAGATATAAGTGTTAAAAGTGCACTCAATAGAGGAACTGAATTTACAGTAACTATAAATCAATAAATATTTCCTTAAATTACAAGGGAATATTTATTTTTTTTTTTGTAAAAATAAGTATATGAAATTAAATGAATTACATAAAAGGAGATGATGATTTGGGTAATTATGTATATTTAATGTCTTGTTCATTTTTTATGGGTATATTTGCAAGATTGTATATGATGAAGTTAGATTACAGACAGTACCCTACATATCCTCAAGGCTTTATATCTCATATTACTCTTGGTATAATAGCAGCTTCACTTGGAGCTGTAGCGGTTCCATCACTTGCTGAAAAAGAATTTTCAGCAGTTACATTCTTAACATTAGCAGCTCAGCAGTTTAGAGATGTTAGAAATATGGAAAGACAAAGTCTTGATAATATAGAGGATACTGAAATAGTTCCAAGGGGAATGGCTTATATAGAGGATATAGCCAAGGCATTTGAAGCTAGAAATTATATGGCAATACTTACAGCATTAGCTACAGGGATGGTATTTTATTTATCATCGGATATATTTAGTATGAATAATTCAGTATCGATTTCAGCATCTGTTATTTCAGGTTTTGTTGTAGCTAGATTATTAAAGACTATGTTAACCAGAGATAAAGTGGGAGAAGTAGCAGAAGTTATACCTGCCAAAATAGAATTTGATGGACCTCTTCTAATGGTAAATGGAGTAGTTATCATGAACGTAGGGCTTTCATCGTCTAGAGAGAGATACTTAAAAGATGGATTGGGTGTTGAGATTATACCGAAAGATCCTAATGATATAGGTATTTTATCTAATTTTGGTCAAAGACAGGTTATAGCACATAATTCATCAGTTCAACTTGGAATTAAAAAAGATGCAGATGAACCTGATTTTGCCCCTATATTGAGAAGAAATCCAGAAAAAGAAAGTATAGTAATGCCTATAATACCTATAAAAAAAGATGAAAGTCTGCTAATAGAAATAATTAAAAACACTCCTATTATAGAATCTGCAAAAGGAAAAACTAATTTTTTGAAAGGTAGGAGATAATAATGGATATAGGATTAAATGATTATATAATAGCTATTGTTACAACTGATAAAGATATGAAGTCCAACACTGTACCTATATTTTATGCAAAAGATAGAGATGATTTAGAAAAAAGATCACTTATGATATCTAAGTGTGTTACAGGTATGGTGCATGATGTATTAAATGATACATTTATAATAGTTAAACATTGAAGTTAATAATTAAAGTTGGATAGTTAAGCTCAAAATAATGCTCATTAAAATACCGCTACTTTGGTTAATGTTGTAATGAGCATTATTTCTTACTATATATGATTTGAATTTGTTGATAAATTATTAAGAAAGCTGCACTTAAAACTATTTTTAAGCAACAGAGTTGGCAGACTTGTTGGTGCTATGAACTATGTGAATTTTGAGAACAAAGCCTATTAGGAATCGTCGGTGACATGAGTCAGCGCGTTAATGAGTAGACGAATTTTGTTATCTTGACTATTTGAGCCATTACGTTATAATATAACTTGACATATTATAAAAAAGAGTGGTGATGTAGTTGGAACTAAAAAACATTGAAGAAATAAAAAATATTATAAGTGCTGTTAATAAAGGAAGTATAGCTGAAGAATTAAGTATTGAGGTTGGAGATATTCTTTTAAGTATAAATGATAAAAAGATAGAAGATATCATAGAATATAAATTTTTTATAGCGGATGAATACTTAGAAGTTGAGATACAAAAAAAAGATGGAGAAATATATATATATGAAATAGAAAAGGAATATGATGAGGATTTAGGGATTGAATTTATAAATCCTATAATAGATAGAGCGAAAAGTTGTAGAAATAAATGCATATTTTGTTTTATAGACCAGCTTCCAAAGGGAATGAGAGAAACTCTTTACTTTAAAGATGATGATTCAAGACTCTCATTTTTACAAGGAAACTTCATAACTCTTACAAATATGAGCGAAGATGATATACAAAAAATGATAAAATATAGAATAAGCCCTGTTAATATATCGGTTCATACAACTGATCCAAATCTTAGAGTTAAGATGCTCAACAATAAAAATGCAGGCAAATTATATGATATAATGAAGAGGTTAGCAGACGCAGGAATAGAGATGAATGCTCAGATAGTTTTATGTCCTGATGTTAATGATAAAGAAAATCTACAAAGAACTCTGAATGATTTATCTAAGCTGTATCCTCATGTGAGAAGTGTTGCAGTGGTTCCAATTGGACTTACTAAATATAGAGAAGGTTTGTTTGAGGCTAAAATATATGATCATGATTCTTCATCAGAAGTTATAAACTTTATACATGAATTTCAAAAGAAGAAACTTAATGATATAGGAACTAGATTTGTTTTTTTATCAGATGAATTTTATGTTATGGCTAAAAAAGATATACCTTCTTATGAATCTTATGAAGGATTTGCACAAATAGAAAATGGAGTGGGTCTTATTTGTAAGTTTGAAAGAGAAATTGATGATTATCTTAAAAAGACTTTTGTTAAATTAAAAAAACAAAAAACAGTTTCTATTGCAACTGGAAAATCAGCTTATGAGTTTATAAAAAGTGTTTCATTAAAGGTTATGAATAATGTGGAGAATCTTAAAATAAACGTATATAATATAAAAAATGAGTATTTTGGAGAGACGATAACCGTATCAGGACTTATAACTGCAACTGATATAATTAATCAGCTAAAGGATATTGAACTTGGAGACAAGCTTATAATACCTAGAGCAATGTTAAAATCGGATGAAGAAATATTTTTAGACAACATAACTCTTGATGAGCTTCAAGAAAGATTGGATATAAAAATAGATGCAGCTAAAAATGAAGGTGCAGATTTTGTAAAAAAACTAATAAAGTAACATAGAAAGGGAGTAATTTTAAATGAGTAAACCAATAGTTGCCGTAGTTGGAAGGCCTAATGTTGGAAAATCAACGTTATTCAATAAATTAGTAGGTAAGAGAATTGCAATAGTAGAAGATACACCAGGAGTAACTAGAGATAGAATTTATGCAGAGGGAGAATGGTTGAATAAATACTATACTTTAATAGATACTGGTGGAATTGAGCCTGAGAGTGAAGATATAATATTGTCTCAAATGAGAACTCAAGCTGAGCTTGCCATGGATATGTCACACGTAATTTTATTCGTAGTAGATGGAAAAGTGGGACTTACAAATGATGATAGAGAAGTTGCTCAAATGCTTAGAAGAACTAAGAAACCTGTATTGTTAGTTGTAAATAAAGTAGATAACAAGGATAAATCAGAACATTTTTATGATTTTTATGAATTAGGATTTGGAGATCCAATAGAAATATCTGCTTCAATAGGTCTTGGAATAGGAGACTTATTAGATGAGATTGTTGATAAATTCCCAGAAGGATTAGATACTGAGTATGACGAAGAAGTAATTAAAGTAGCTATAGTTGGAAAGCCTAATGCAGGTAAGTCTTCTATACTTAACAACATATTAGGAGAAGAAAGAGTAATAGTAAGTCCAATAGCTGGTACTACAAGAGATGCTATAGATACTTACTTTGAAGATGGAGATGATAAGTATTTATTAATAGATACTGCTGGTCTTAGAAAAAAAAGTAAAGTATATGAGAATATAGAAAGATATAGTGTTATAAGAGCTATTGCAGCTGTTGAAAGAGCAAATGTTGCACTTATAGTTATAGATGCTACTCAAGGGGTTACAGAACAAGATACTAAGGTTGCAGGTATTGCACATGACGAAGGTAAGGCATGTATAATAGTAATTAATAAATGGGATTTAATAGAAAAAGATAATAAAACTATGAATAATTACATACATGATATAAGAGGGAAATTTCCATTTATGTTGTATGCACCTATAGTATTTGTATCGGCTAAGACGAATCAAAGAATGAATACTGTATTACCTAAGATTAAATACGTTTCAAATGAAAGTTCTAAGAGAATTAGAACCGGTGCTTTAAATGATGTAATAGGTGAGGCTGTACTTTTAAATCAACCACCTTCTGATAAAGGTAAAAGACTTAAAATATACTACGGAGCTCAAACCAACATTAAGCCTCCTAAGTTTACTTTATTTATAAACGATAAGGAACTTACACATTTTTCTTACCAAAGATACTTAGAAAATAAAATAAGAGAGAATTTTGGATTTGAGGGAACTCCTGTTAGATTTGCTTATAAAGAAAAAGAAAGGAAGAGATAGATAATATGAATAATTATTTTATAGCTGCTTTAATTTCTTATTTCTTAGGGAATATTTCAACATCTTATATTTTAGGAAAGACTATTGCAAAAATAGATATTAGAAATCATGGATCTGGAAATGCAGGTACAACTAATGTACTTAGAACTTTGGGTAAAAAAGCTGCATTAATCACATTTTTAGGAGATGCTTTAAAAGGCTCTTTGGCTGTTTATATAGGACTTAAAATTGGTGGCAGGGACATTGCTTTAATATCAGCATTATTTGTTGTCTTAGGTCATAATTGGCCTGTGGTACTAAAATTTAGAGGGGGTAAAGGAGTAGCAACTACCATTGGAACTATTATGCTTATAAATCCTTTACAAGCTATAATATCCGTATTGGCAGGTATAATAATTATTTGCATTACTAAATATGTATCATTAGGATCTATGCTTGGGATATGTACGCTTCCATTTTTAATGTTTTTTGTAGGTAAAAATGAATTTATACTTTCTATTATTTTGACGATTTTAATTTTATTTACACATAGAGAAAATATAAAAAGACTTATTAAAGGAAAAGAAAAAAAGATAGGTCAAAAGGTTCAAATAAAATAGAGATAGAGGGTGTTTTTATGGAAAAAATTTGTGTATTAGGAGCTGGAAGTTGGGGGAGTGCTCTTGCTATTCTATTATCTAAAAAAGGATACCCAGTAAGCTTATACATGAGAAATAAGGATCAGTATGAGAGTATGACAAAGACTAGAGAAAATATAAAATATCTTCCAGGCGTAATAATGCCAAACAATATAGAGATGACAACTGATCTTAAAGAAGCTGTTGATGAAGCTAAAATAATAGTTTTAGGAGTAGCATCACAAGGTGTTAGAGGTCTGTTAAAGTCTATAAAGGACTATGTTAAAGACGATCAGATTATAGTAAATGTAGCAAAGGGATTTGAAAAAGGTACTAATCTTAGAATATCTGAGGTGGTTAAGCAAGAAATTCCAAATAACCATTACGTTATTTTATCAGGACCATCTCATGCAGAAGAGGTGTCTAAAGATATGCCTACTACTGTAGCTGTAGCATGCGAAGATATGAATATAGCTGAATATGTTCAAGATACGTTTACAAATCCTAAATTTAGAGTATATACAAATCCAGATGTTATAGGAGTTGAACTCGGAGGAGCTCTTAAAAATATAATAGCCTTTGGAGCTGGTATTTGTGATGGACTTGGATATGGAGATAATACAAAGGCAGCTTTAATGACGAGAGGAATTAGAGAAATAGGAAGACTAGGAATGGCTATGGGAGCAAGTTCAAGTACTTTCTCAGGACTTTCAGGTATAGGAGATTTGATAGTTACTTGTACTAGTATGCATAGTAGAAATAGAAGAGCAGGTATACTAATAGGTAAGGGGAAATCTTTAGATGAAACCCTTGATGAAATAAAAATGGTAGTTGAGGGAATACTTACAACTGAGGCAGCTTATAAACTGTCTAAAGAATATAATGTAGATATGCCGATAACTAATGAAATATATAAAGTTTTATATGGAGACAATGAAGTAAAAGAATCTGTTATAAATCTTATGTTGAGAAGTAAGACACATGAAATGGAAGAAGTAGCTATGGATGAAAACTAAACTTTTAAAAGTTTAGTTTTCTTTTTTTGTAATAAAACTCGCATTTTTTAAATATATATTTATTAAGAAATTTTATGCGGGGGGGATAATTGTGAAGAGTAATATATATGAAGATATATCCAAAAGGACTCAAGGTGATATATACATAGGTGTAGTAGGTCCTGTTAGAACTGGTAAATCAACATTCATAAAAAGATTTATGGAACTTTTAGTAATTCCTAATATTGATAATGATTATAAAAAAGAACGAACTAGAGATGAATTACCTCAAAGTGGTACAGGAAAAACTATAATGACTGTTGAGCCTAAATTTGTACCAGCAGATGGAATAGAAATAAAGGTTAAAGATAAGCTTAGAATGAAGATTAGAATGGTTGATTGTGTAGGTTATTTAGTTGAGGGAGCATTAGGTCATGAAGAAGAAGGAAAAGAAAGAATGGTATCTACTCCTTGGATGGAAAAACAGATTCCTTTTGAAATGGCAGCTGAAATAGGAACTAAGAAGGTAATAAAAGAACATTCTACAATTGGGGTTGTAATGCTTACAGATGGAAGTGTTACAGGTATAGATAGAAAAAGCTATGTAGCATCAGAAGAAAGAGTTATAAATGAATTAAAAGAATTAAATAAGCCATTTAGCATTATTTTAAATACAAGAACACCTGAAGATGAACAAACACTAAAATTAAAAAATGAGTTAGAAAGTAAATATGATATGCCAGTATTACCTCTTGATATACTTAATATGGATTTAGATGATGTTGAAAATGTTATGGAAACTATATTGTTTGATTTTCCACTTAGAGAAATAAATATAAATCTACCAAAATGGGTAGAAGGACTTGAAAAAAATCATTGGATAAAAAATGATATTATAAAGACTATAAAAGAAAGTCTTGATGATGTAGGTAAAATAAGAGATTTTAAAAATATATTAAATAAATTTGAAGAGATTGAATTTTTAGATAAATGCTACTTGGATGATGTTGGACTTGGAGAAGGAATAGTAAATATAAAATTAGATACAAAACAAGATTTATTCTATAATGTATTGGAAGAGAAGAGTGGATTCAAAATTGATGGAGAGCATCAGTTACTAAGTCTAATATCTAAATTATCTAAAGTGAAATCAGAATATGATAAGGTAGAAGTGGCATTGAGTGATGTTAGAGAAAAAGGATATGGATTGGTACCACCATCATTAGAAGAATTGACTTTAGATATTCCTGAAAAAGTGAAAAAAGGAAACCAATATGGAGTTAGATTAAAAGCTAAGGCTCCTTCTATTCACTTGATTAGAGCAGATATAACTACTGAGGTATCTCCTGTTGTTGGGACTGAAAAGCAAGGTGAAGAGCTTGTTAAATACCTTCTAGAGGGATTTGAAGAAAACCCAGAAGAAATATGGCAATCAAATATGTTTGGAAAATCATTGCACGATCTAGTTAAAGAGCAGCTTCAAAATAAATTGTTTATGATGCCAGAAGATGTGAGATTAAAAATGCAAAAAACACTTCAAAAAATAATAAATGAAGGTAGTGCTAATTTAATAACTATAATATTGTAATTATAAAAAAGTTTTCCTTTGAAAAGAATAAAAGAAATTCAAAGGTAAACTTTTATGAAACTCATAACGGAAATTATATTTATTCACAATTTTTTTAAGAAGAATATAATTTCCTAATCGTTATAAAAAAGAGGCTTATTTAAGCCTCTTTTTTTCTTGACTTTTAGGTGGATGTTGATATAATCTATTAATTAAGATGGGTTAAATTTTCTAACCCTATTTTTTTTGTAAACATATAACGTGAATTATATTTATCAACAATTTAAATAGGAATATAATTTCCTACTCATTATAAAAAGGATAAATAATATTTTTGAAGAATTATTAAATTATATAGAGGTGAACTCTGTGAAAAAGAGAAAAAAAAGAAAGAAAAAGAGATTGAAAATTAAATATAATTATTTGATAATACTTGGTGTGATTATTTATATAGTCGCTAAACTTCTAAATAGTATGACTAGCTATACAGTACAAGTTGAAACTGTAAAACATGGAGATTTAGTAGAATCTATAAATAAACAAGGGGTTATAATAAAGGATGAGCAAGTAATATTATCACAAGCTCAGGGAAATATAGATTATTTAGCTCAAGAAGGTAAAAGAGTTCCGAAAAATAAAAAGATAGCAGAAATACAAAAAGGTGAAGTGGATCTTCAGAAAAAAGAAAAACTTGATACTATAAACAGAAGGATAGAAAGTATAAAATTTAACAGAAATGAAGAAATACTTAAAAGTGACATACAGAAAATAGATGTTACAACAAAAAGGTTGAGAGATGAAATAAAGACTAATATTATGAATTCGGATATAGAAAGTATACAGAATTTAAAAGAGGAATTACTAGTGGCTATAGATAAGAAGAGTTTAATATGGGGAGAAAAAAGTATTGTTGGTAAAAATATAAAAACTCTAGAATCAGAAAAATTCAAGATAGAAAATGAATTAAATTCTTCAGTTCAAAGTGTTTTTGCAAATGAATCAGGTGTTATATCTTTTAATCAAGATGAATATGAAGATGTTCTCAAGGTATCTAGTATAGACCATTTAAATTCACAATATCTCTCAACAGTTAAAAATAAAGAAAAAATGATAAAGAAAAATGACGAAGTAGAAGTAGGCGAGGCAATAGGTAAAATAATAAATAATCATCTATGGTATATAGCTGTAGTTCTTGATGAAAAAGAAGCTAGTCATTTAAAAATAGGAGCAAATGTAAAAGTTGAGAAAAATGAACAGATGTTTAATGCTAGTGTGAAAAACTTATATAAAGATGAAAATAATAAGAATATATTAGTTCTCGAAGTAGATGAAGAAAAAGTAGATTTTTATAATGAAAGAATTTGTGATTTTAACATTATATATAGAAAAGTAAGTGGTATAAAAATTCCTAAAAATGCTGTTGTAACAATTGGCGGTAAAAAAGGAGTATATATATTGTCAGAAACAGGAAATTCTGTTTTTAAAGAACTTAAGAGTATATTAGGGGAAAATAATGAATACATAGTACTTGATTACTTAGATATTAAAAAAAATAGAATAGATACTATTGATTTATATGATGAACTTATTATAAATCCTAAAAATATAAAAGAAGGTCAAAAGATAAGGTAGGTGTTAAAAGTGGATTACATAAAACATAATTTAGATGAAGTATTAGGTGCAATAAATAATTCGGCTAATAAAGCAAATGTAAATCCGAAGAATATTACATTAATAGGTGTTACAAAAACTGTAGATATACCTATAATCGAAGAAGCTATACGTTTAGGAGTAACTCATGTTGGGGAAAATAAACCGCAAGAGCTTGTAAGAAAATATGAGGTCATAGGAGATAAAGTAAAGTGGCATCTTATAGGATCTTTACAGACTAATAAGGTAAAGTACATTATAGATAAAGCAGATATGATTCATTCTTTAGATAGAATATCTTTATGTGAAGAAATAAACAAAAGAGCTAAAAGTATAAATAAGGTTATGGATTGTTTGGTACAAGTTAATATATCAAGAGAAGATTCTAAACATGGACTTTTTAAAGAAGATGTTATGGATTTCGTAAAAACTGTATCAAGTAAATATAAAAACATAAAAATAAATGGAATTATGACTATGGCACCATATGTTGATAGTCCAGAAGATGTTAGAATATATTTTAAAGAAATAAAAAATATGTCGAAAGAAATAGAAAAACTTAATTTAGAAAATGTTGAAATGAAGTATTTGTCTATGGGTATGAGTAATGATTATAAAATAGCTATAGAAGAGGGAGCAAATATGGTAAGAGTTGGAACATCTATATTTGGAAAGAGAAATTACATGAAATAGGAGGGACAGAGATGTCTGATAAATTTGTAGATAAAGTGAAGAAATTTATGGGCTTTGAAGAAGAGTATGAAGAAGAATTTGAAGAAGAATATGAAGAAGAAATTCTAAATTTAAATCAAAAACCAGCTTCAAAATCTAATAATAAGATAGTGAATATACATACAACTACTCAAATGAAGGTTATGATACATGAACCACAAGATTATGATGAAGCCGCATCTATTGTAGATAACTTAAAAAATAGAAAAGCTGTAGTTGTAAATTTAGAAAATATAGAAGATTTAGAGCTTGTAAAGAATATATTTCATTTTGTAAGTGGAGCAGTATATGCACTAGATGGAAGCATTCAGAAAGTATCTAAGGGAATATTTATATTAGCGCCTAGCAATATAGATATTGATGGAAATATAAAAAAAGAACTTGAAAATAAGGGGTTATTTCCATGGCAAAAAAATGTATAAAAGGAGAAATCATTTATGTGGATTATAATTAAGGCATTAGGGTATTTTGTTCAGTTTTTAGAACTTATGATTTTGATAAGATGTGTAATTTCTTTTATACCAAATCTACAATATTCTAAGATTTCAGACTTTGTATACTCAGTAACAGAGCCGATACTATATCCTATAAGAGAGATGTTATATAAGTATGCAAATACAGGTCCAATAGACTTGTCACCTATAATAGCTTATTTTCTTATAGGGTTTGTATACAAGATGGTTATTAGGATAATATTTATGGTGTTTTAAATGATTGATAAGGAAAGAATAACTTCGCATATAAAGGATTTAGAACTTAAAAAAACTGTATATAAAGTTATAGACAAGGCTTTAGGAGTTTTAAAAAATTATGACTATAGATATACAGATTTTTTAAATCCATATGAATTAAAAAACTGTATAGCGGTTTTAAATTCTATAGATGATATAAAGTACAGTGTATATGGAGGGTACAGTGGGTCGGAGAGAAATGTAATATATATATATCCATACTATGTATCAGAAGAAGATATAGATTCTCCTATAAGCGCTTTGATGATTGAAGGTAACTTTAAGTTCAAAGAGGTATCTCATAAGGATTATTTAGGATCCATACTTGGACTTGGTATAAAAAGAGAAAAAATAGGAGATATATTAATACATACAAATTTTTGTCAAGTTGTAGTTCAAAATGATATAAAGGATTATATATTTCTTAATATGACTAAGGTTGCTCGGAATAATATATCAGTTAAAGAAATATCAATTTCGGATATTAAAAAAGTGGATATGAATTATAAAGAAATAGGTTTCACTGTTTCGTCTAATAGAATTGATTGTATTATATCATCAATACACAATATATCTAGACAAGATGCCAATAAAATTATTTCGTCAAATAGGGTTTATGTAGATTATGAGCCTATAAATAATATATCAAAGAAGATAGAGAAAAATTCATTAATATCTGTAAGGGGAAAAGGTAGATGTATAATATCAGATATAGGAGATATTAATAAAAAAGGAAGACTAAGAATCAAAGCAAAAATAATATTGTAGGAGGTTTTAAAGCAATGATAACTCCATTAGATATAGAGAATAAAGAATTTAAAAGAGCATTAAGAGGATTCAAAGAAGAAGAGGTAGACGAATTTTTAGATGAGGTTAAAGAAGACTTTGAAAAGCTTTATAAAGAAAATATAGAATTAAAAGATAAATTAAGTATGATGACTGAGCAAATAAATAAATATAAAAATATAGAGGAGACTTTAAAAAACACTCTTATAGTAGCTCAAAATACAGCTGAAGAAGTAAATACTAATGCAGGGAAAAAGGCACAGCTTGTAATCGAGGAAGCTGAGTTTAAGGCTAGAAAATTAATAGAGGAAGCTAATAATCAAGTTATAGATATAAGAAAAGAATACGAAGAAACTAGAAAGTCATTTAAGCTATTCAAGGGTAAGTTTAAGGGACTTTTACAAAATGAAATAAAGATAATAGATGAAACTTTTGATGATATAGATTAATAACGACAAAATGCAAAATTTTCTATAAATTTAAAAAAACATATTGACCTATTTAAAAAAATATTATAAAATGCTATTAAATCTTAATTAAAACTCAATAATTAAAGACTAAGAAGGGGACAAGTACATTTTAAATAATTTTGCAGAGAGCTGATGTTTGGTGAAAATCAGTAAATTATCAAGATGGAATATCACCCCAGAGTTGCAGGCTGAAACAAAAGTAAGCTTAGCCGTTAGAATCGTTAATCTTAAATGAGATGTTACATATAACTTTATGTTATTTGTAATAACTAGGGTGGTAACGCGTGCATATACCTCGTCCCTTTATAGGGGGCGAGGTTTTTTTAATGTTTTTTAATTAAAATAATGACAATACTATATATAAAAAGAAAGGATGAAATATATGAAAAAGTTTGAATCACTATTGAATTCAGTTGTAGAAAGTGAAAAACAAACATCTGATTTTTGGAATGAAGTAAATATATTAGAAAAAACTATAGAACATGGAAGTGATAATCCTTCATTTGTATTCTTTGAAGGTCCACCAACAGCAAATGGAAAACCTGGAATACATCATGTTATGGCTAGAACTTTAAAAGATTCTGTTTGTAGATATAAAACTATGAGCGGATACCAAGTAAAAAGAAAAGCTGGTTGGGATACTCATGGACTTCCTGTTGAAATAGAAGTAGAAAAGCAGTTAGGACTAAAAGATAAGTTAGAAATAGAAAACTATGGAATAGATAAGTTCAATGAAAAATGTAGAGAATCTGTTTTTTCATATGAGAAGTTATGGAGACAAATGACAGAGCGTATGGCTTATGAGACTGATCTTGATAATCCATATATAACTCTTGATAATAATTATATAGAGAGTGTTTGGTGGATACTTAATAAATTCAATAAAGAAGGATATATATACGAAGGACACAAGATACTTCCTTATTGTTCAAGATGTGGAACTGGACTTGCATCTCATGAGGTTGCACAAGGATATAAAGAGATAAAGACTAATACAGTAATAGCTAAATTCAAGAGAAAAGATGTAGATGAATATTTCTTAGCTTGGACGACTACTCCTTGGACTTTACCATCGAATGTTGCACTTGCAGTAAATCCAAATGAAACTTATATAAAAATTAAATCTAACGATGAAGTTTACTATATAGAAAAAACTTTAGCTCCTAAAGTAATAGAAGGAGAATATGAAGTAATAGAAGAACTTAAAGGTAAAGATTTAGAATATATGGAATATGAACAATTAATGCCGTTTGCAAATGCTGATAAAAAAGCATTCTTCGTAGTATGTGGGGATTATGTAACTACAGAAGACGGTACAGGTATAGTACATACAGCTCCAGCATTTGGAGAAGATGACTATAATGTAGGTAGAAAATATGATCTTCCAGTACTTCAACCAGTTGATGAAAGCGGTAAATTTATTGCAACTCCATGGGAAGGTAGATTCGTAATGGAGGATGGAATAGATGTAGAAATAATCAAATGGTTACATGCTGAGGGTAAACTTTATAAGAAAGAAAAAATGGATCACAACTATCCTCACTGTTGGAGATGTTCTACTCCACTTTTATACTATGCTAAGCCAAGTTGGTATATTGAAATGACTAAGCTTAAAGATAAACTTATAGAGAACAACAACACTGTTGAGTGGTATCCATCATTCGTTGGAGAAAAGCGTTTTGGAAACTGGCTTGAGAACTTAAATGACTGGGCAGTATCTAGAAGTAGATATTGGGGAACACCACTTAATATCTGGACTTGTGAATGTGGACATAAAGATTCGGTAGGTTCAAGAAAAGAATTAGTTGAAAAAGCTATAGAAGATATAGATGAAACAATAGAACTACACAGACCATATATAGATGATGTTCATATTAAGTGTAGTGAATGTGGAAAGACTATGACAAGAGTTAAGGATGTAATAGACTGCTGGTTTGATAGTGGAGCTATGCCTTATGCTCAACATCACTATCCATTTGAAAACAAAGAAAACTTTGATCAATTATTCCCAGCTGATTTTATATCTGAAGGAATAGATCAAACAAGAGGATGGTTCTACTCACTTCTTGCTATTTCAACATTTGTAATGGGAAAAGCACCATATAAGAGAGTTTTAGTTACTGATCTTATATTAGATAAAGATGGAAAGAAAATGTCAAAATCAAAAGGAAATACTATAAATCCATTTGAATTATTCGATCAATATGGAGCAGATGTATTAAGATGGTACTTACTATATGTATCACCACCTTGGAACCCAACTAAGTTTGATGTTGATGGACTTAAGGAAATTCAAAGCAAGTTCTTTGGTACTATCAAAAATGTTTATAACTTCTTTGCTCTTTATGCAAATACAGATGAAATAAACCCTAATGATTTCTTTGTTGAATACAAGGATAGACCAGAACTTGATAGATGGATATTATCAAAATACAATAACTTAAAATTAGAAGTAGAGCAAAACTTAGATGCATACGATTTAACAAAGACTGTAAGAAGTATTCAAGAATTTGTAAATGAAAATCTTTCAAACTGGTATATAAGACGTTCTCGTAGACGTTTTTGGGCTACAGAGTTAACTGAAGACAAAAAAGCTGTGTACAATACAACTTATGAAATCTTAGTTGGAATATCTCAAATGGTTGCACCATTTGCACCTTATTTATCAGAAGAAATATACAAGAAACTTACAGGTGAATTCTCAGTTCATTTAAGTGATTATCCAAGAGTTGATAAGAACTTAATAGACTTAAAAGTAGAAGAAAAGATGGACTTAGTTAAGAATCTAGTTACTCTTGGTAGAGCATCAAGAGAAAATGTTAGAATAAAAGTTCGTCAACCAATACAAAAGGTATTAATAGATGGTAAATATGAAGAAGTAATAGATGATTTAGTAGAATTAATCAAAGAAGAGCTTAACGTTAAAGATGTTGTATTTGCTAAAGATTTAGGCGAATATATGAACTTTAGCTTAAAGCCAAACTTTAAGGTGCTAGGCCCTGTTCTTGGACCAAAGATTAAATCATTCGGAAAAGCTCTGTCTTCACTTGATGCATCGGATGCAGTTACAAAACTTGAAGCAGGAGAGTCTATAACAGTAGATCTTGATGGAGAAAACTTTGAAGTTGTAAAAGATCATGTATTAATAAATATTTCTTCGAAAGAAGGATTCAATGTATCTGTTGAAAATAATCTATTTGTTATATTAGATACAACTCTTAATGAAGAACTTATAAATGAAGGATATGCAAGAGAATTCATATCTAAAGTTCAACAAATGAGAAAGAATAACGATTATGAAATGATGGATAATATAAAGATATTCTTCAATGGAGATGATACTATATCAAATGCTGTTGAGGTATATAAAGAGTATATAATGACTGAAACTTTAGGTATTTCTATAGAAAAAGTTTGTGAAACAGATTTAGAAAAGCATAACTTAAATGATCATGAAACTGGAATTAAATTAGAAAAAGCTAATTAATATAAAAAGTGCTCCTTAAAGGAGCGCTTTTTATCTGTAATCAAATTATAATTAGGAGGAGTAAATATGAACATAATAGGTATAATTGGAGCAATGGATGAGGAAGTAGATATATTAAGAGATTTAATGGATATTAAAGAGACTATAGAAAAGGCTTCTTTAAAGTTCTATGTAGGTAAACTAGAAGGAAAAGATGTTGTTTTAGTAAGATGTGGTATAGGTAAGGTAAATGCTGCACTTTGCGCTCAAATACTTATAAGTGAATTTAAGGTAGATGCTGTTATAAATACAGGAGTTGCTGGAGCTTTACATGAAGATTTAGATGTATTTGATATAGTAATATCAACAGATACTATACAACATGATTTTGACACTACTGTATTTGGGTATGAAGTAGGAGTTATTCCTAGAATGGAAGAGTCAACTTTTAAGGCAGATGATAGATTGATTGATGCAGCTTACAACTCTAGTGTTAACTCTGATAAAAAATATAAGGTAGTTAAAGGTAGAGTATTGACAGGAGATGTTTTTGTTTCAAGTAAAGAACTAAAAGATAGACTTGTAAACAATATGAACGGATACTGTGCTGAAATGGAAGGTGCAGCTATTGGTCATGCTTGTTATGTAAATAAAACACCATTTATAATAATAAGAGCTATGTCTGATAAAGCTGATGGAAGTGCAGATGTAGTTTATGAAGAGTTTGTAAATGAGGCTGCTCATAATTCAAAAGATATAGTTCTTGGAATTCTTAAGAATTTACAATAATGTTTTAAAATAATAAAGCCCTAAAACTTTCTTATTATATGTGGGTTATCTAAACTGTCTATAAAAATACCGCAAATACAACGATATTTTGAATACAACTAAGCTTTTGCTTTATTAATAATTCTAAAATTTACGAACTCCCTACGGTCAGACACGCAAATTTTTTGACGGATTATTAAACACCAAAAACTAAGTTATATTAGTCAAAATATCTAAAAGCATTTGCTAACATTTTCATAGACAGTTTTTAATATTAATCTCTATATTACAGAATCAAGCTTACCTCTCTATAAAAGATTCTAAAAGACTTGTAATGAATCTTAATCTTGGAAATATTCATTTAAAATTTAAGAATTATACTTACAAAATAAATGGTATTAAAATGTTAGTGAATGATTTAAATATTTTTTTATAAAACTTGCATTATAACGTTTGAATATACGTTGAGAAAGTTCGTTGTTTGACCGTTAGGGAGTTTAGAACTTTTAGGATATTCAATAAGATGTAATGCTTAGTTTTATTAAAAATATTTATTACATGAGTGGTATTTTAATATCATTTATTTTGGGGTTAATAAACTATATTTATCAATTATATATCTCATACTCTATTATATTAAGGAGTAATGAGGTATTTTTTTTTGTAAAAAAAATATATATTAACTAAAGCTTTCTTTGGAAGTTGAAAGGGGGAGATGTATTGATTAACGATTTAGCCAAATATATTGAAGGTGCAAATATTCCAGTAAGAACTACTGACGGGAAAGTAGTCAAGAGAATATATTTTAATAATGCTGCTACAACATTAGTGTTAAGACCTGTAATGAAAAAAGTGAATGCTAATGTTCCTCTTATTGCTTATATAGATGCTCCAGGACCTTTAGGTAAAAGAATTACTATGAAATATGAAGATGTAAGGGATGTTGTTATTAATTTTGTTGGAGCAGATGCAAGTAAAGATACAGTTATCTATCCAAAGAATTCAACGGATGGAATAAATTTATTAAGCGATTTATTTTATCAAGAAGATCCTGATCAAGTAATTATAACAACAGCTATGGAGCATATGGCTAATTATTTACCATTTACAACTAGGTTTGAAACAGCCGTAGTAGGAGTTACAAAAGAGGGAGATTTAGATTTAGATGATCTTGAAAATAAGTTGAATATGTATAAAGGTAGAGTAAAATTGGTTACAGTAACAGGAGCTAGTAATGTAACGGGAATTACACCTCCTATTTATAAAATCTCAAAGTTAGTGCATAAATATGGAGCAAAGATATTAGTTGATGCGGTTCAATTAGTTCAACATAGACCTTTTGATATGAAGCCTCATTATGATGATGAACATATAGATTTTGTAGTATTTAGTGCACATAAATGCTATACACCATTTGAGGGAGGAGCTTTAGTAGGCCCATATGATTTTTTTTGCAAATATAAACCTTACTTGGAAGGTGCAGGTATTACAAACTTTATAAGTAGTGAAAAAGTTATATACTCAGATCCTCCTAAACGTTATGAAGCTGGATATCCAGATATATTTGGAATTATAGCTATGGGAGAAACAATTAAGTTTATCCAAAATGTAGGAATCGATAATATATCAAAATATGAAAAAATGCTGTATAGATATATGAAAAAGAAACTGAAAAATATTCCAAAAGTAATAATGTATGCGCAGGATTCAGATCTCATAAATATCCCGTATATTGCTTTTAATGTTAGAGGAATGTACCATACAGATGTTGCTAATTATCTTGCATATGAACATGGAATAGAAGTGGGAGCGGGTACAGCTGGAGCAGATATATACGTACAGTCTTTATTAGGAATTAGTCCACAAGAGGCATACGAAAAATATATTGGGGGAAAAAACCCAGGTATTGTAAGAATAAGTATGGGGATGTATAATAATGTTGGTGAAATAAATAGATTTATTAATGCTCTTAAAAAGTTATAGAAAGGAAGATTATAATGTTTATAGTTTCGCTTACATATGTCAAAGATTTTGATATAGTAGATTCTTATCTTGAAAAACATGTTGAATATTTAAAAGAACAATATGAAAAAGGATTTTTTATAGCATCAGGAAGAAAAGTTCCAAGAACTGGAGGCGTAATTTTATCTGATATTAAAGAAAAAGAAGAACTTATGAATATACTTAAAAAAGATCCATTCTATAAAAATCAAGTAGCAGAGTATGATATTACGGAGTTTGTGCCGAGTATGACAAGTAAAGAGTTGGATTTTTTAACTGTATAATTAAGATCTTTCTAAATTTAGGGGAGATTTTGTTGTTGATAATATATGGTTGTACGATATAACTACATAAGAATATTGAGGGGGAAAAAATGATTAACTTAGTGATTATTGGACCAAAAGGTAAAATGGGTAAGCTTATAACAAAATTTGCGTATGAAAGTGAAAAAATAAATATAGTTGGAGCAGTAGCTCCAAAAGGAAGAGATTATATAGGAGAAGATATTGGATCAGTTTGTAATTTGGGTAAAAATATAGAAGCAATAGTGTATGATGATTTGAATGATATTATACAAAAATGTGATGTAATAGTAGATTATACATCTCCTGAGGTTTCTATGGAAGTTTTAAAGACTGCTGCAAAGCATAATAAATCAGTAGTATGCGGAACAACTGGATTTAGTAAAGAACAATTTGATACTATAAAAGATTTTTCAAATGATACACCAATTCTTTATGCAGCAAATACTTCTAGATTAGTAAATTTGATGTATAAGATACTTGATATGGTAACTAAATCGGTAGGAGATGAAGCGGATATAGAAATATTAGAGATGCATGATAGATTAAAAAAAGATGCTCCAAGTGGAACTGCTAAAGAGATGGGATCGGTTATAGCAAATTCGCTTAATAAAGAACTTTCAGATTTAGCTGAATATGGAAGATGTGGAGAGAGAAAAGAAGGTAGTATCGGATATCACTCTATAAGAAGTGGAGATATATCTAGTAGCCACACAGTAATGTTTGGACTTATGGGAGAACGACTTGAAATAACTCATCATGCATATAATTGGGATTGTTTTGCTAAAGGAGCTTGTAAATGTATAACATATCTTTATGGGAAAGAAGCTGGATTATATAGTGTCGAGGATATATTATAGAATATAATGACAGAAACAATAAAAAGCCCTTTTTAGGGCTTTTTATTGTTTCTGTCATTATATTTATTTTAAATACATATAGTTTATAGTATGACATTAAAATAATAAAAATGTAGAGGAGGGGAAATTGTGGAAGATACATTTTTAATAAACAGGATATATAACTCATTAAATGAAATATGTAAAGAAAACAATATAGAGAGAGTCAAGAATATAACGTTTGTAGTTGGTAATGATAGTGATCTTAATAAAAAGAATATTTGTGATTATTTTGAGCAAAATAAAAGTGAATTAATAGGTAAATGGACTAACATAAATATGAAAATAGAAAATTTTGATAATAATATAGCTATTATACATAGTTTAGAAGGAGAAGATAAATAATAATTGAAACTATATAAAAAAAGATATATAATTGATTATATAATTTTATATTTATAAATCTATGATTAAGATTAGTATATATGAATAATGTTTCAGCGATTTAGGGATGGTGGAAGCCTAATACAAATGTTTGTATTGAATGGACTTATGAGTTTGAATCTGAAATAATAGTAGGATTTGACGCAAATCCTGCGTTAGAGGATAATAAGTGGACAAATGTCAACAAGAGTGGTACCGCGGGAATATACTCGTCTCTATATAATTTAGAGACGGGTTTTTTTATTTTTAAGTAACTTTTGTATAAAGTAGGAGGTAAATTATGAGTGATAAGAAAATAATATTTAGTGGGGCGCAACCATCTGGTAAGCTTACTTTGGGAAACTATATAGGAGCAGTAAAAAATTGGGTAGATCTTCAAGATGAATACAATTGCTATTACTGTGTAGTTGATTCTCATGCTATAACAGTTCCCCAAGAAGCAAAGAACTTAAGAAAAAATACTATTGAGGCACTTGCTCAGTACATAGCTAGTGGACTTGATCCTGAAAAAAATACTATGTTCATACAATCACATGTTAGTGCACATGCAGAGCTTGCATGGATTTTAAACACTATTACTTATATGGGTGAGTTAAATAGAATGACTCAGTTTAAAGAAAAATCTCAAAAAAGTGAGGCAAATTTAAATGCAGCTTTATTCACTTACCCAGTTTTAATGGCTGCTGATATTTTACTTTATCAAACTGATATGGTTCCGGTTGGAGAAGATCAAAAACAGCATTTAGAACTTGCTAGAAATCTAGCTCAAAGGTTTAATAATAGATATAGTGATACTTTTAAAATTCCAGATCCTTATATAGCAAAGGTTGGAGCTAGGGTTATGAGTCTTCAAGAGCCGACAAAGAAAATGTCAAAATCAGATCAAAATGAAAATGCATCTATATTAATGGTGGAAGATCCTGATTCTATAGTAAGAAAATTAAAAAGAGCTGTTACTGATTCTGTTGGAGTAGTTACATACTCAGATGAACAACCTGGAATTAAAAACTTAATGAATATATACTCTAAATTATCAGGAAAATCAATACAAGAAATAGAGGTTATGTACGAAGGTAAGGGATATGGACAGTTCAAAGGAGATACTGCTGAGGTTATAGTAGAAGCATTAAGACCTGTAAGAGAGAAGTATAATGACTTATTAAACAATAAAGATTATTTAGAAAAAGTATATGCTGAGGGTGCTAATAAGGCAGAGCAAAATGCTAGAAAAACTTTAAGAAAAGTGTATAAAAAGGTTGGACTTATTCCTAGAAAATTTATTTAACAAAGATTTCCTTATAACGAATAGGAAATTATATTCTTCTTTAAGGTTTGAATAAGTATAATTTTCGTTATGAGTTTCAAAAAAGTTTATATTTAAGATTCTTGTAAAGAGAAACCTTTTTATAAATAAAATAGACTGTTGTTTTGCAACAGTCTATTTTTAAATAGTATTAAATAAAGATCATACGAATTTTTTTAAAAAATTTACAAATAATACTTCATAACATTACATTGATTTTAGCAATAATCTAAAACTTTAAAGTTTAGGATAAATAATTAAATAGGGGGAAAACTAATTGAAGGAAGATAGAATTGATAAAATAGAAAAAAAGATAGATGATTTGGCTCAAAGCCTAGATAAAAGTAGAATTAGAGAATATTCAGAAATAGTCAATAATCCCAAAAGACTTATTTACTTAAACTTCGTGGCTGGACTTGCTAAGGGATTTGGAACTGCTATAGGACTTACAATGCTTGCTGCGATAGTTGCATATATACTGCATAGTTGGGTAAATCTTCCTTTAATAGGGCAATATATAGCAAAGCTTTTAGACATTATTGAGAACTATAGATAGGAGGAAAAAATGAACAAAAGTGATATGGAGTATTATAGACAAATTCTTTTAAAGGAAAAAGATAAGGTAGCTAATTTAATAGAGGAAATTGAAGATGATACTGTATCAGAAGATGATTTTAAAAATTCAAGTATTAAAGAAAGTACTGGAGAACTTTCTGGATACGACAATCATCCAGCTGATATGGGAACAGAAGTGTTTATGAGAGCGATGGATTTAAAGCTTAAAAATGGTGAAGCCATGAGACTATACAATATAAATAAGGCACTTGAGAAAGTGGATTTAGGTTTATATGGTAAGTGTGAAGAATGTAATGCTGATATAGATTCAGAGAGACTTGATATAATACCTGAAACTCTTCTTTGTTCTAACTGTTCAAAACAGCATAAGAAGGAATTTGAAACAGTAGAAGAAGATATATTCAGTAAGAGCGAGTATTTTTATAGTGAATTGGTAGAAGGACTTGAATCTACTAATAGATATGAAGGATTAGATTTAGACTACGATGAGCTTTAATTAATGCCATGGATGATATCCATGGCATTTTATGATATAATTCTACGGGTACAGAGATTGTCCCAAAGCCAAAAGTTCTAAGGATTCATCCTTTTAAGGTTGGAGAGAAGAACTTAACAGCTTCTGGATTACGGAATACGCAACTAAAAATTAAGTTGGAATGGAAAACTCCATCTGAATTAAGATTTACTTTATAAGGGGGGGATTAAATTGAATATAGCATTATTTATATTCTTAGTGTTATTAGATCAAATTACAAAGTATTACGCACTCAATTTTTTGTCAAAGGTAGGAAGTATACCTATTATAGATAATATATTTAATCTTACATATGTTGAAAATAGAGGGGCAGCATTTGGAATGCTTCAAAATCAAAAATGGTTCTTTGTTTTGGTAGCAATTGTGGTAGTTTCATTTATTGTATATCACTTGAAAACCAATAAAAATATTAGTAGATTATATCAAGTATCATTAATACTTATATTAGCAGGAGCTATCGGTAATGTAATAGATAGGATAAGACTAAATTTTGTAGTTGATTTTTTTGACTTTATAGTATGGCCTGTGTTTAATGTGGCTGATATATGTGTTGTAATAGGGGGAATACTGCTTTCGTATATTATATTATTTGACAAAGAGCATGAGTAGGAGGACTTTATGGAACAAGTGAATTTTGATGTAAATGAAGAAAATGAAGGTGTAAGATTAGACGTTTTTTTATCAGGTAAATTTGATAATATGTCAAGATCATATATCCAAAAAATTATAAAAGAAGGAAATGTACTGGTAAATGACAAAAAAGAAAAACCTAGATATATAACTAAAACAAACGATAAAATAAATTTAAATATACCTAAGCCAAAAGAATTAGAGGTTGAGGCTGAAAATATAGATATAGAGATAGTTTATGAGGATGATGATTTACTAGTAGTAAACAAGCCTGCTGGAATGGTTGTTCATCCTGCACCTGGAAATTATACTGGAACATTAGTTAATGCTATACTGTATCATTGTAAGGATAATTTATCTTCTATAAATGGAGTTATAAGACCTGGAATAGTGCATAGAATAGACAAGGACACATCTGGACTTTTGATGATAGCAAAGAATAACAATGCACATAATTGTTTATCAGAGCAATTGAAGGATCATAGTATAACTAGAAAATATCACATGATATGTTATGGAGTAGTAAAGGAAGATACTATGACTGTTGATGCACCTATTGCTAGACATCCAGTTGATAGATTGAAGATGGCAATAGTTGAAGGTGGTAAAAGAGCTGTAACACACTTTAAAGTATTAAAAAGATTCGATAAATATACTTATGTTGAGGCTGAACTTGAAACAGGACGAACTCACCAAATAAGAGTTCATATGTTGAGTAAAAGACATCCATTGGTAGGAGATCCTGTATATGGACCTAAGAATTCAAAATTTAAATTGAATGGACAAATGCTTCACGCTAAAACGTTGGGATTCATACATCCTACTACAAATGAGTATATGGAATTTAATTCAGATATTCCACCTCATTTTAAAAGAATTCTAAATATACTTGACTAAAATAAGTTAAGGTGATAAAATTTAAAAAAAGTGAATAACAAACCTTTAATTACAGTACAGAGAGACTGGCAAGGATTATACGTAGATTAACTACGTTTTACATGCGTATTATAACTTCTTGCCATTGGTGAGAAGTTTTTTTATTATGGAGGTGTAATTCTTGAAAGAAAAAGCTAAATTAATGGATGATAAGGCTATAGTAAGAGCTATAACTAGAATAAGCTATGAAATAATAGAAAAGAACAAAGGAATAGAAGATGTTGTTTTGGTTGGAATAAAGACAAGAGGAGTACCTCTTGCCGATAGAATAGGAGAAAAAATCAAATCTATAGAAGAAAAAGAGATCAATATAGGTAAGGTAGACATAACATTATATAGAGATGATTTAAGTAAAGCAGATACAGACCCTGTACTTAATGGGACTGACATAGATTTTGATATAAATAATAAAAAAGTAGTTTTGATTGATGATGTATTATACACTGGTAGAACAGTGAGAGCTGCCATGGATGCAGTGATGGATGTAGGTAGACCAAAATCTATACAACTAGCAGTACTTGTAGATAGAGGACACAGAGAACTTCCTATAAGAGCTGACTATGTAGGAAAGAATGTTCCTACATCTAATGAAGAAATTATAAGCGTTAATTTTAATGAAGTTGATGGTCAAGATTATGTTTCTATAAACGAAAAATAAATAATGTTTTGACCTTTTAAATCAGTACAGAGATGCTGAAAAGGGGAGATTATATTCTCCCTCCTTAAAAAAATGAAGGAGGTATTTTTATGCAAGAGAAAGTATTAAACACACCTATTGAAACACCTATAGTTGAAAAAAATATAGGAGTTAATGAAAATCTAAAAAGAGCTATACTGGCTATACAACATTTATTCGCGATGTTTGGAGCAACAGTATTAGTACCTATCTTAACAGGATTTGATCCATCAGTAGCTTTAGTATCAGCAGGACTTGGAACTTTAATATTTCACTTAGTTACAAAAGGAATGGTTCCAGTATTTTTAGGATCAAGTTTTGCATTCATACCTGTAATAATCACAGTTAAAGAATTATATAATGGAGATTTGGCTTATGCACAAGGTGGAATAATAGTAGCTGGAATGATATATATACTTATGTCTTTAATAGTTAAAACAGTTGGAATTGAAAAAGTAAAAAAATATTTCCCAGCACAAGTTACAGGACCTATGATTGTTGTAATAGGACTTAACCTTATACCTGTAGCATTTGGAATGGCATCAGGAAACTTCATAGTAGCAATAGCAACTTTATCTACTGCACTTTTAATAACATTATTCGCAAAAGGATTTATAAAGCAACTTTCTATACTGATAGCTGTAGCAACAGGATATATACTATCACTTAGCTTAGGACTTATAGATATAAATATTATAAAAGAAGCTTCTTGGGTTATGGTTCCAAATTTCACATTACCTAAGTTTGATATAGGAGCAATAGCAATAATAGCACCAGTAGTACTAGCAGTGTTCATGGAGCATATAGGAGATGTAACAACTAATGGAGCAGTTGTAGGTAAGGATTTTATAAAGAATCCAGGACTTAATAGAACATTAATAGGAGACGGACTTGCTACAATAGTTGGAGGATTCATAGGAGGACCTGCTAATACAACATATGGAGAAAATACAGGAGTACTTGCAATAACTAAAAACTACGATCCATCTATACTTAGAATAACAGCTGTATTTGCCATAGCGCTTGGATGTATAAGCAAAGTTGGAATATTTTTAAGAACAATACCAACACCAGTAATGGGTGGAATAAGCTTAATGCTGTTCTCTATGATAGCTATAATAGGAGTTAAGACAGTAAAAAATAGCGATATAGAATTTAAAGCATCTAATTTAATAATAATGGCATCTATACTAATCATAGGATTTGGAACAAATTATCTTCAAGGTAAAGGAATATCAATAGGAATACCGGTAACTGAATCGGTTAAAATAACAGGACTTAGCCTTGCAGCTATAGTTGGAATAGTTTTAAATAGAGTACTTAATAGAGATTCTATATAAAGATATAATAAATTTAAAATAGCTACCTATATTTTATAGGTAGCTATTTTTTATAACGAATAGGAAATTATATTCTTTTTTTAATTGCGGTTGAGCGGAAAATGAGGGGCATTGAAATACCGCTACTTAGTCAACCTTTTAATAAAACTAAAGGTTGTGTCTTATTAAATATCCTAAAACTTTTTAAACTCCCTATGGTCAGACAAAAAAGTTTTTTAACGGATATTTAAACGTCACAATCTAAGTTTTATGGTAAAAGGTTAACCAAAAGTAGCTAACATTTTAATGACCCTCATTTTTGAATTTGAGCACTTAGAGTTTGTGTGATTTATATTTACGATATGTATAATACAAATTAGAAAAAGGTGATTTATGATATAATTGTAATGTATTTCATGTGAAGGAGGAGATATTATCAAAGAAAATAAATATATGCTTATATCATCGTTATTATTATCTTTTTCAATAATTTTTAGTAGCATTTACATTGGGAATGTAGTAAAAATATCTAATTTATCTAAACATGATGTTAATAAAGAAGTTATTACATCTGAACTACTGTCCATGGAAGAAACCGCAGAATATCTTAAAATATCGGTACCGGATTTTAGGGTGATTCTAGAAAAAGAAAGAGATGAAAGAGAAGGCGTAAGTGTCTATTCAAGTAATACATTTATTGAATATATAGATTTAAATGGTAGAAGGTATTATAGTAAGAAACAAATTGATAAATGGATAGAGCATAATCTGTATAACAAATAGTAAATATATTTGTAGTTACTTAAATTTCATACAAATGAAATCTAGGTAACTACTTTTTGATTTTATTATTATTTTTATAATATGCAAACTTTAAGAAACTTTTTCCATGGCTGAATCAGAACTTTTTATTTTAGTAACCAAAAGACTAGTCTTATCAGATATATAACCTAAAATAGCACCACATAATAATCCTATAGCTGCCATTTTGAAATCTCCGTTTAAGGCAAATGTTATGAAGCAACCTATAAAATTACAAGGTACACATGAAAATATCTTAAATCTAGATTGATAAATTAATGCAAATGTTGCTACTCCGCATGTAAGTAGGTTTGTAACTATAGGAACATCTATTAAAGAGCTTATATAAATTGTAACAGTTGCCCAAAATATACCACTTAAGTTACATGAATAGGATTTAATCATCTTTTTGATGGAATCGGTTTCATCTGTTATACAAAAACTAGTCCAACCAGCAAAACCTACCCATATAAATATTCCTCCTAAAGAGCTTATATTAGACCAAGTAAAGGCTATAATCGCTGAAAATAAAGAAGCTAAGAATAATTCAATCATAATAACCATCCTTTCTACAATAAATATATTAGGAAAATATATTATAACAACAAAATACAAAGGAAGTAAAGAAAATTCTGAATTTAGAGAATAATATACAAAAATATAAATGATATACAAAAAATCCGTATAAAGGAATAGAATTTAAAAAGTGGTATTTTAATGTGAAAATATATGATTATAGGAGTTAGTTAGATACTAAAATTGACAAAATAAATGGCATCAAAATACTTAATGCATAAGCGGTATTTTGATGCCATTTATTTTGGGATTAAGAACATGATTTTGATTTAATTATCCTCAGAAGCTATTTCAACATGATTTTGTATTTTAACTATTTCTTCCTCAAGAGGAGTTACATACATAGTACTATTAGTCTCATAAATAACCATTCCTGGTTTTGCTCCACTAGGTTTTTTAACATTTTTCTTCAATGTATAATCAACAGGAACCTTAGAAGACATTTTACCTTTGCTGTAATAAGCAGCAAGCATCGCAGCTTCAAATATAGTAGATTCAGGAATCTCTCCACCTTCAGACCTTATGATAACATGAGATCCTGGTATGTCCTTAGTATGAAGCCACATATCGTTGTTTGTAGCCATTTTTAAAGTTAAATAATCATTTTGTTTGTTGTTCTTACCAACGAATACTTTAAATCCATCTGAAGATAAGAACTCGTAAGGAGCAGTTTTTAAAATATTTTTTTCTTTATTTTTTTTACCTTTATCTTTAACTTTTCCTTTTACATAACCTACTTTAATAAGCTCTTCTTTTATTTCATCTAGTTCATCTATACTTTCACAGTTCGTTATACTTAACATTATATTTTCAAGATAGTTTATTTCTTCTTGAGTTATTTTAAGTTGCTCAGTTATTTCAATTAAAGCATGTTTAAGCTTGTTGTATTTTTTAAAATATTTCTGAGCGTTTTCAGAAGGAGTAAGTCTCTTGTCTAGTCTTATAGTTACATTCTCACTATTAGGATTATAAAAATTAGCCACTTCAACTTCATCCATGCCCTTTTGTATCATATATATATAAGCGGTTATAAGTTCACCATTTATCTTATATTTATCTGCATTTTTAGATTCTAATAATTCTTCATTTTGTTTTTTAGATTTTTTGTATAGTCTGTCTAATTTATTAGAGATACTTTTTCTAAGACTTTGAGATTTTTGATGTATTCTTTCTTTAACATCTTTTTCTAGATAATAAGTTTCAAGTATAACATTAATACTATCATTTTCTATAAAAGAATAATGATTAAACATCGTAAGCTTTATACAACTAAAATCTATAATCTTATTTAATCTTTTATCAATAGCTATACAAGGAAAGAAAATATTATTTTTTATTTGGTTAAACAATCTATTGAAGATTTCATATAGTGATGCGAAATCATTTTTGTTCATGTGGTTTATATTAATATCCATATCTAACTTAGCTCTAATACAAATTTCTTTAGCCACAACAGGACTAATACCCTCAAATGAAGAATAGATTGATTTATATAATTCAGGTTTAGAAGAATTTAAAAGTGTGTCAATAAATGTTTTTTCATCTATAGTATTCACTGGATTTAGTTTATTTTGAGATGGTGGATTTATGTATTTTTGACCTGGAAGAACTTGTCTATATCTGCTTACACTAAGTGGTACTCTTTTAATAGAATCAAGTACTTTATTTTCTTCATTATCTACTAGTATTATATTGCTATGTCTTCCCATTATCTCTATTATTAAATCTTTTGATTTTCTTATTTTAAGTTCATCTAAAGATTCTATAGTTATTTTTATTATTCTTTCAAAACCGGGCTGCTCTATTTTTATTATTCTTCCGTTTTGTATATGTTTTCTAAGGAGCATACAAAACAGGGGTGCTTTTATAGGATTTTTTTTGTTATGAGAGTTTGTAGTGTAAACTCTAGGGTTTGAGCTGTTAGCACTTATCAATAATTTATAATTAGTATTGTTACTTCTTATATTAAAAAGAAGTTCATCGTCTTCAGGTTGATATATCTTATCTATTTTACCATCTACTAATTGAGATGAAAGTTCTTTAACTAATGAATTTATAACTAATCCATCTAATGCCATTATAATACCTCGCCTTCATGTTTATTTAAATATATACTCTTATTAGTATATCTCATAAAATTATACAAATACAAGTTAATAGTTGTATGATTATCGTCTAAATGTTACAAAATCGTAATATTTAGACGGTAATTTGTTTATTTTAATGAAAATTAATATATAATAACTTTTTAAGGGGGTAAATTCGATGATTAAATTTTGGAAATTACATGGAGCTGGAAATGATTTTATAGCAGTAGATGGGGAACAATATTTTATAAATGATTATTCTAAATTTGCAAAACATGTTTGCCACAGACATTTTGGAATAGGGGCAGATGGAATTTTAGTTTATAAAAAACCAGATGATGCAGATGCTCAAATGGTTTACTATAATTCAGATGGTTCAATAGGTGCTATGTGTGGAAATGGAATAAGATGTTTTTCAAAATTCATATATGATAATAAACTTGTAGATAAAACAGAGTTTACAGTAAAAACCCTAGATGGAATAAAGTATATTAAAATAGAACTTAAAGACAATGAAATAAAAAGTATAAAAGTAGATATGGGAAAAGTAAACTTTGATCCAAAGGCTGTACCTGTAATTACTAACAAGGATATTTTTATCAATGAAAAAGTAGATATAAATGGTATGAGTATCAATATATCATCTATATTAATAGGAGTACCTCATACCGTGGTATTTGTAGATAAAATAGATAAAGAATTCATATTAAATTATGGTCCAAAAATCGAAAAGTTAGATATCTTTCCTCAAAAAACTAATGTAAATTTTGTTCAAGTTATTGATGAAGATAATATAAAAGTGTTTACTTGGGAAAGAGGTTGTGGATATACACTTGCATGTGGAACAGGAATATGTTCATCTGTTGCAGTATGTAGATATTTAGGATTAGTATCACAAAAAGTTAATGTAGAATCAGAAGGTGGAAAGCTATTTATAGAGCTTACTGACGATACAGTTTATATGAATGGACCTGCTGTTAAAATATGCGAAGGATTATTGGAGGTTAATTAAATGGCAATTAGTATGACTGGATTTGGTAGAGGCGAAAATAGTAATGAAAAATTTAATTTTACTATTGAAGCTAAAAGTGTAAATCATAAGTATACAGATATAAGTGTTAAAATTCCAAGAAAAATATCTTTCTTAGAAGAAAATGTAAGAAAACTTGCAAAAAATTATGTAAAAAGAGGTAGAGTGGATATATTTGTAAGATACGAAATAATAGGAGAATCTGATGTTAATTTGAAGCTAGACTCTAATCTTGCAGCGCAGTATTATAACGAACTTATGAAAATAAAGAGTGAGTTTGATGTAAAAGACGATATATCTGTTATGAGCATAGCTAAATTCCCAGAAGTAATAAAAATAGAAGAAAAAGAAGATGATGAAAAAGCTACATGGAACTGCTTAAAGCAAGCAGTTGAAAATGCTCTTATAAACTTGAAAGATATGAGAGAGGTAGAAGGTGAAAGACTTGCACAAGATATTAAATCAAGATGCAATCTTTTAGAAAAATGTATTGATGAAATAGAAAAAAATTCATATAATGTAGTTGCTGAATATAAGGATAAGCTAGAAAATAGGATAAAAGAATTGCTTAAGGATTCTATTGAAATAGATGAAACTAGACTATCACAAGAAGTTGCTATCTATGCTGATAAAAGCAGCATAACAGAAGAACTAGTTAGATTTAAAAGCCATATAAAACAGATTGAAAAAAATATAGACTTAAATGATTTAATAGGTAGAAAAATAGATTTCCTAATTCAAGAAATGAATAGAGAAGTAAACACAATAGGCTCTAAGTCTTCAGATTTAAAAATAACTGAGCTTGTAGTTGAAATAAAAAGCGAATTAGAGAAAATTAGGGAGCAAATTCAAAACATAGAATAGGAGAAATACAAATGGGAATAAAACTTATAAATATAGGATTTGGAAATATAGTTTCAGCAAATAAAATAATAGCTATAGTTAGCCCTGAATCTGCTCCTATAAAAAGAATGATCCAAGAGTCAAGAGAAAAACATATGCTTATAGATGCTACATATGGTAGAAGAACTAGGGCTGTAGTTATAACAGATAGTCAACATATAATTCTTTCTGCTGTTCAGCCAGAAACAGTGGCACATAGACTTGAATTAAAAGAAGAGAATAATAATAATCACGAAGAATAGGAAGGAAGATACAAATGAATAGAGAAGGACTTTTAATAGTAGTTTCAGGTCCATCTGGAGCTGGAAAAGGAACTATATGCAAAGAACTTTTAAGTAGAAATGAAGATATACATCTTTCTGTTTCTGCTACAACTAGGAAGCCAAGACAAGGTGAAGTAGATGGAATTAACTATCATTTTATATCTAAAGAGAAATTTGAAAATATGATAGATAACGACGAGTTTTTAGAGTGGGCTAAAGTGTATGATAATTTCTATGGAACTCCAAAGCAAGCAGTACTTGATACTTTAAGTAAAGGTCAAAATGTTTTACTTGAAATAGATATACAAGGAGCTATGAGTGTAAAGGATAGATATCCAACTGGAGTATTCGTTTTTATACTTCCTCCATCATTAGATGAATTGAAAAATAGAATAGTAAAAAGAGGAACAGAAACTGAAGCAGATATTAATAAAAGATTTGGAAGTGCTATATTTGAAATAGAGAAGATTGAAAACTATCACTATTTTATAATGAATAAAGATGTTGATAAATCAACTAGTGAACTTGAAAATATAATCAATGCAGAGAAAAACAAAGTATGTAGATACAAAAATAATATAATAAAGAAATTTAAGGAGGAATTATAATATGTTATATCCATCAATAAACGATCTTTTAAAGAAGATAGATAATAGATACAACTTAGTAATAGCGGTATCTAAGAGAGCTAGAAATTTAATCGAAGGTGAAGAAGAATTAGTAAAAACAAAAGAAGTAAAACCTGTTGACATAGCAACTCAAGAAGTATATGAAGATAAAATAAACTATAGACCTATGACTGCTGAAGAAATAGAAAATGAAGGAAAAGAAGAAGTTGTAGAAGAACAAAAAATAGAGGAGTAAAAAATGTTGAATTCAAAGAATATAGTAGTTGGGGTATCAGGTGGAATAGCTGCATATAAAGCATGTGATATTGTGAGTAGATTAAAGAAATTAAATGCCAATGTAAAGGTTATAATGACAAAATCAGCTGCAGAATTTGTAACGCCGTTGACATTCCAATCTCTAAGCCAGAATTTTGTGGTTGTAGATATGTTTGATGAATTAAAAACATGGGATGTTGAACATATATCATTGGCACAGTGGGCTGATTTATTTTTAATAGCCCCTGCAACTGCCAATATAATAGGTAAGATATCTAATGGAATAGCAGATGATATGTTATCTACTACTGTTATGGCTACAAAAGCTCAAGTTTTGATAGCACCTGCTATGAATACTAATATGTATGAAAATAAAATAGTTCAAAATAATATATCAAAACTTAGCCAACTTGGATTTAAATTTGTTGAGCCTGAATCAGGAAGGTTGGCTTGTGGAGATATAGGCAAAGGCAAACTTGCTTCTCCTGAGGCAATAGTTGAGCAGGTTAGTAGTATTTTGACATTAGAACAAGACTTAACAGATAAAAATATATTGATAACAGCTGGACCTACTATAGAAAATATAGATCCTGTAAGATATATAACTAATAGGTCAAGTGGGAAGATGGGTTATTCAATAGCTAGAAAGGCTATTGAAAGAGGCGCTAATGTAACGTTGATATCTGGAAAGACAAGCCTTGATATACCTAATGGAGTGTCTGAATTTATACAGGTAGAATCAGCTAAACAAATGTATGAGGCTGTTGTAGATAATTTAGATAAAAATGATATTATAATAAAATCGGCTGCTGTTGCTGATTATAAACCTAAGAATATATCTGATATAAAAATTAAGAAATCTGATGATGATTTAATTATAGAATTAGATAGAAATAAAGATATATTGAAGGAAATAGGAAAAATAAAAAAAGATAAAATATTAGTGGGATTTGCAGCGGAGACAAATGATCTAATTCAAAATGCTAAGAAGAAAATAGAAAAGAAAAATCTAGACTTTATAGTGGCAAATGATTTAACTCAAGAAGGAGCAGGTTTTGGGGTTGACACTAATATAGTTAAAATAATAGATAAAAATGGAAACATACAAGAGTATCCTAAAATGAAAAAATATGAATTGTCTAATGTTATATTAGATAGAGTAAAGATGTTATCAAAATAGTTATTTTATAAAAGTCCTATATTATTTTAAATAATATTGGACTTTTATATTATAAAGTGGGTGTAGTTTATGGAGAAATATGCAAAAATTATAGTCAATAATAATTCTAGTCATACAGATGAACTTTATACTTATAAGATTCCTGAATTTTTAATTGATGAAGTACAAATAGGACATAGAGTTTTAATAAGCTTTGGTAGAACTAACAAGCCCATAGAAGGATTTGTATTTGATATGTCACCTAATAAAGACGGAGATTTTAGAGTAAAAGAAGTTGTGGATATATTGGATAAAGACCCTATACTCAAGAAAAGAGATGTAGAACTTGTAAAGTGGATGAGAGAAGAATATATATGCACATTTATGGATGCTATAAACTGTATATATCCTAAGGGAATTAGACTTACCAATTACAAGATTGTAAAATTAATATCTTGTGAATATGATAGTATTAGCTCAAAAGAACAAATTTTAATAGATGAAATAAAGAATAATAAAAATGAAATGAAGATAGACAAGCTAGTAACTAAATTTGGGAAGAGCATAAACAATACTATAAAGAAATTAAAAGATAAAAGAGTATTAGATATCCACTGGGAATATAAGAGTATAAAAAATGAAAAATATATTCAAAATATAAGTTTGAATGTTGAATCAGATATAGATGATTTGATAGAATCATTAAATAAAAAAAGAGCATTTAAGCAAGCAGAGATTATAAGGTTTTTAAAGGATAATAAAAATGCCGAAATAAATGATGTTATGAGTATATTAAGTATAACTAAAAGTTCTATAAATTCATTAGAAAAAAAAGGATATATAAATATACAGAAGCTAGATTATTATAGAAAGCCTAAATCAGACTATATAATAAAACAAAAAAACATAGATTTAAATGATGAACAAATGGAGGCTTTAAAAATATTAAAGTCCTCTATTGATGATTATAATAAAATACCGTTTTTACTTCATGGAGTAACTGGGAGCGGTAAGACTGAAGTATATATAAATACAATAAAAGAAGCCTTAATTAAAGGTTTAGATAGTATAGTTTTAGTTCCTGAAATTTCTTTAACACCTCAAACTATAGCAAGGTTTAAAAATAACTTTGGAGATATAATAGCTGTTTTTCATAGTAAACTTTCAAGTGGTGAAAAATATGATGAATATAGGAGGGTCAAAGAAGGTAAAGCCAAAATTATAATAGGTGCAAGGTCTGCCTTGTTTGCTCCTTGTAACAACCTAGGAGTTATAATTATAGATGAATTCCATGAAAACTCTTATAAGTCAGATTCAAACCCAAAATACTCTACTATAGAGGTTGCTAAGTTTATAGCAACAATAGAAAATGCAACATTAATATTTGGGTCTGCAACACCACCGATAGAAGAATATTATAAAGCCCAAATGGGAGAATATGAATTAATTGAGCTTAAAAAAAGGGCGAATAATAAAGAAATGCCTAAAATAGAAGTTGTAGACATGAGAGAAGAATTAGACAAGGGAAATAAAACTATATTTAGTTCAAGGCTATATGAAGCTATAAAAAGCAATCTCGAAAATAATAACCAAACTATACTATTTCTGAACAGAAGAGGATATGCAAGCTTTATATCTTGTAGAAAATGTGGTTACACATTTAAATGTTCAAATTGTGAAATATCACTGACTTATCATAAGGGTATTAATAAAGCAAAATGTCATTACTGTGGCTTTGAAGAGAGAAAGTTAAGCGAGTGTCCAAGTTGTGGTAGTAATTATATAAAAGAGTTTGGCCTAGGGACTCAAAGGATAGAAGAAGAAATAAAAAAATATTTTAAAGATGCTAGAGTTTTAAGAATGGATAAAGATACTACATCTAAAAAAGGATCTCATGAGAAGATATTAAATGAATTTAAAAACAGAAATGCTGATATATTAGTAGGAACTCAGATGATAGGTAAGGGACTTGATTTTGAACATGTAACATTGGTTGGAATTTTATGTGGAGATATGGCTCTTAAAATTCCTGATTTTAGAAGTTCTGAAAAAGCATTTCAAACTATAAGTCAAGTTGCTGGTCGTTCAGGAAGAGCGGATTTAAATGGGAAGGTTATACTTCAAGCTTATGATATAGATCATTATGCAATAAAACATGCTGTAGAACATGATTTTAAAAGCTTTTATAATGATGAAATCAAAATAAGACAGGCTTTTAATTACGTACCATTTGATAATATGATAAGCGTAGTTATATCTGGTAAAAATGAAAAAAAAGTTATAAACAATATACAAAAGCTTTATGATTCTATAGTTTATCTTCTGAGAAAAAAGAACTATAATTCTTTTGACTTTATATTAGGACCAAATCCATGCATTGTATCGAAGATAAATCAAAACTATAGATGGCAAATACTTGTTAAGGATTTAGATGTTGAAATAAAATTGTTAAAGGGTATAATAAAATATATATGTATACAAAAAAGAGAATTTATATTTGATAAGGATATAAATATAAGTATAGATATAAACCCAGTGAATATATTATAGGAGGAATTTAAATGGCACTTAGAAATATAAGAGAAGATGGAGACGCGGTTTTAAGAAAAAAATCTAGAAAAGTTGATAAAATAGATTCTAAGATAATAACATTACTTGATGACATGGTAGAAACTATGAATCATGCAGATGGAGTAGGTCTTGCGGCTCCTCAAGTTGGAATATTAAAAAGAGTAGTAGTTATAGATGTAGGAGATGGAGTAATAGAACTTATAAACCCTGAAATACTTGAGGTATCTGGAACTCAAACTGATGATGAAGGATGCTTAAGTGTACCAGGTAAATTTGGAAAAGTAACTAGACCTGATAATGTAAAGGTTAGAGCTTTTAATAGAAATGGAGAACAATTTGTAATAGAGGGTAAAGGATTATTGGCTAGAGCGTTTTGTCATGAAATTGATCATTTAGAAGGTATTTTATTTACTGATAAGGTAGAAGGTAAACTTCAAGGATAAATAAAGAGGTGAAATAGATGAAAGCAGTATTTATGGGAACACCAGATTTTGCAGTACCATCACTTAAAGCGTTAATAGAAGAAGGGTTTGATGTTGTTGGAGTAGTAACTCAACCAGATAAACCTAAAGGAAGAGGAAAAAAAATGAGTATGCCTGCTGTTAAAGAGGAGGCACTAAAGCATGGAATAGAGGTGTATCAACCTAAAAAAGTTAAGTCTGAGGAATTTGTATCAGTATTAAAGGATATGAATCCAGATGTTATAATAGTTGTTGCGTTTGGACAAATACTTTCAAAAGAAATACTTGATATACCAAAGTTTGGATGTATAAATGTTCATGGATCTTTACTACCAGAGTATAGAGGTGCAGCTCCTATAAATTGGGTTGTTATAAATGGAGAAAAAACTACAGGTATTACAACTATGTATATGGATGAAGGACTTGATACAGGAGATATGATATTAAAATCAAAGCTTGATATAGGGGAAAATGAAACTGCAGGTGAACTTTATGATAGAATGTGTGCACTTGGAGGAAAAGTTTTAAGAGATACTTTAAAATTATTAAAAGAAGGAAATCTTAAAAGAGAAAAGCAAGATGATTCAAAATCTAGCTATGCTCCTATAATGGATAAAAGCCTTGGTAATATAAAATGGGATGATAAATGTGAGAACATATTCAATCTTATAAGAGGAACTAATCCATGGCCAAGTTCATTTACAAAGTACAATGGTGATACTATAAAAATATGGTCATCAAAGGTACTTAATTCAACTTCAGACAAACCTGCTGGTAGCATAATAGATGTAACAGAGGATGGAATTGAAGTATCAACAGGCACTACTAATTTACTTATAAAAGAAATTCAAATGCCTGGTAAAAAGAGAATGCAAGTCAAAGATTATATAAGAGGAAATCAAATAGACAAAACATTAGTACTAGGTGAATGATATGAATAATGAAAAAAAATTCATGTATATAATGAGTGTAATAGCTTTGTTCTTTGCATTAGTATATAAATTGCTAAACTTTGTTATTTATAGCAATGATACACAGTTCGTAAATGTGAGTATTACATTATTAAATATACTGCTTATGATAATAATAACTATAATAATACTATCATCAGTAGTATCTTATATTATTTTAAAAAATAGAAAAATAAATAAGAATATAATGAAAATAAATTTGAATATAGTTAATGTAATGTATCCTCTTGTAATAGTAGCTACTAAAATGTTTAGTATACCTAAAAATGAAATTAGAAGAGTATATGTCATTTTAAACAATAAGTATATATACTCTAATAATTATAATTTAAAAGCTGAGGATATAATGCTTGTAACACCTCACTGTATACAAAAAAACTTTTGCAAACATAAAGTTACAAATGATATAGAAAACTGTAGAAGATGTGGCCAATGTAATGTTGAGGATTTAGTAAAATTAAAGCAAAAATATAATGTAAAGGCTTTTGTGGCAACAGGTGGAACTCTTGCTAGAAAAATAATAATAGAGAATAAACCAAAGGCTGTAATAGCTATTGCTTGTGAGCGAGATTTAATCAGTGGAATACAGGATGTATCTAAGTTTCCTGTAATAGGTATATTGAACAAAAGACCAAATGGACCTTGTTTTAATACAGAAATAGATGTTGAAAAAGTAGAAGGGGCCATTAAATTTTTATTAGGAGGTAATTAGTATGTATCCTTATTATTATGGATTTGACCCAACTATGATTTTATTAATTCCAGCTATGCTACTTGCTGTTTACGCTCAAACTAAGGTTAAAACAACTTTTAATAAATACCTAAGAGTTTATAGTCAAAAAGGGTATACAGGAGCTCAGGTAGCTAGATATATACTAGATAAAAATGGGCTTAGAAATGTAGATATAGAGTTAACTGGAGGAAGACTAAGTGATCACTATGACCCTAGAAGTAAGGTACTAAGACTTTCAAATGATGTGTACCATGGAACTTCTATAGCTTCAGTTTCAGTAGCAGCTCATGAGGTTGGTCATGCTATTCAACATGGAGAAGAATATTTTCCACTTACATTTAGAAATAATTTAGTTCCTATAGTGAATATAAGTTCATCTATGTCTTGGATATTCATAATGTTAGGTTTTTTAGTTACACCTCCATTATTAAAAATAGGTATACTTTTATTTTCTGGTGCTGTATTGTTCCAAGTTGTAACACTTCCAGTTGAATTTAATGCATCATCAAGAGCTATAGATCAATTAGTTACTAATAGTTTAATAACAACTGAAGAAAGAAAATATAGTAAGAAGGTACTGGATGCAGCAGCTCTTACTTATGTAGCAGCAGCAGCTAGTGCAATAATGCAGTTGATTAGATTAGTAATTTTAAGTAACAGTAGAGATGACTAAAAAATAAATCCCATATTATTTTTAAAAATAAAAATAATATGGTTTTTTTATTCTATAGTAAATTATAATATTTTTGTTTTTATGGATAACTCGTTGAAAAAGTTATACTTGCAACTATTTTTGAGCAACGGAGCCTGTAAGGATCGTTGGCGACATGAGTCACCGCGTTAGCGAGTAGACGAATTTTAAAGGAGAGAATAAAATGAAGAGTAGTAGAGAAGTAGCACTTAACGCTATATATGATATAGAAAATAACGGATTATACTCTAACTTAGGAGTGAATAAACATTTAAGAGATAGTAATTTAAAAGATATGGATAGAGGATTTTGTACAGAACTTATATATGGAGTTACTGAAAATAAATATTTCTTAAATTATGTTATAAATAGTTTTTCAAAAATAAAGGCGAAGAAACTATCTCCACATGTTAGAAACATTCTTCAAATGGGAATATATCAGATATTATTTTTAGATAGTACAAAGGATTTTGCAGCTGTAAATGAAAGTGTTAATCTATCTAAAAAATACTGTAAAAAGGCATCAGGTTTTGTTAATGGAGTACTTAGAAATGTTGTTAGAAAGCAAACAGAGATAAAATATCCTGATAAAAATGAAGATATAGTAAAGTACTTATCTATAAAATATTCTTATGAAGAATGGATTATTAAAAACTGGATAAATAAATTTGGACAAGACTTTACTGAGGAACTTGTTGAAGAAAATAATGAAAAACCTGATTTGTATATAAGAACTAATGAACTTAAAATATCAAGAGATGATTTAATTAAAAAGTTAGAGGAGCAAGGTGTAGAATGTGAAGCAGTTAAATTAGTTAAAGAAGCAATAAAGGTAAAGGGCCTTAAAAATATAGAAAATAACGAACTATTTAAAAGGGGATATTATCAAATACAAGATATAAGCTCTATGATAATAGGTCATGTTATAAACCCGAGTGAAGATGATAATATATTAGATGTCTGTTCAGCACCAGGTGGAAAGACTACTCATTTAGCTACATTGATGAAGAATACAGGAAAAGTTGTGGCTAGAGATATATTTGATCATAAGTTAAATCTTATAAAGGAAAACACAAAAAGACTAGGTCTGAATAATGTAGATATTCAAAAATTTGATGCTACGAAATATGACCAAGAGAGTTTGGAAAAATTTGATGCAGTATTAGTTGATGCTCCTTGCTCTGGATTTGGTATAATAAGAAGAAAACCAGAAATAAAATATAAAAAGAAAAAGGATTTAGAGGGTATACCTGAAATTCAGAAAACAATACTTCAAAATAGTTCTAAATATGTAAAAAAAGGTGGATTATTAATATATAGTACATGTACAATAGAAGATAGAGAAAATATAAATATAGTAAATGAATTTTTAAAACTAAATGATGATTATAAGCTTGAACCAATAGAAAATATAAATGTTGATTTAGAAAATCAAGAAGATGGATATATAAAGCTATATCCTAATATACACGGTATGGATGGATTTTTTATAGCTAAATTAAGAAGGATGAGGTAGTGATTTTAATGAACAAGATATGTTTAAAGTCTTTGACTGAAAATGATATGAAGGAATTTATGAAAGAAATAGGAGAAAAGCCATTTAGAGCAAATCAAATTTTTAGCTGGATATATAAGGAGATAGAATCTATAGATGATATGAGAAATATATCTAAGGATTTAAGAAAAAAACTATCAGAAAAATCAAAGCTTGGAAAACTTGAAATATACAAAAAGTTTGAATCTAAAATAGATGGAACTATAAAATATTTGTTTGCACTTGAAGATGGCAACATAATAGAGAGTGTTATGATGAAGTATGAGCACGGAGTATCCGTTTGTATATCAACTCAAGTTGGTTGTAGAATGGGGTGTAATTTCTGTGCATCAACAATAGATGGATTGGAAAGAAATTTACAGTCTTGGGAGATCTTAGATCAAGTTCTTCAAATACAAAAAGATATTAAAACTAGAGTATCAAATATTGTGTTGATGGGAAGTGGGGAGCCTTTTGACAATTTTGAAAATGTCAAAAAATTTTTAGAAATAGTAAATGAGAAAAATGGTCTTAATATAGGGTATAGACATATAACTCTTTCTACTTGTGGTATAGTACCAAAGATATATGAACTTGCTGATATGCAAATTCCTATAAACCTAGCTATATCACTTCATGCAGCAGATGAAAATACTAGAAGAGAGATAATGCCAATAGCAAAATCATATACCATAGATGAAATTATTAAAGCTTGTAAGTATTATATTAAAAAAACCAATAGAAGGATTACATTTGAATATTCACTTATAAAAGGAATAAATGATAGAAAAGAAGATGTAAATCTTTTAGGAAAGAAGCTAAAAGGAATTCTGTGTCATGTGAATTTAATACCTATAAATAAAGTTGAAGAGAGAAGTTATGAAAAACCAGATAAAAATTATGTATATAAATTCAAAGAAAACTTGAAACAAGCTGGAATTAATTGTACTATAAGAAGAGAAATGGGAAGCGATATTAAGGGCGCTTGTGGACAATTGAGAAGAAAGCATTTAAATAAAGGTGAAAAATAAGAAGATAAAACTGTAAGGTCCTTTGATTGGGGTGTGATTTTATGAAGTATCATATTTTATCTGATATAGGAAATAAGAGGAAACAAAATGAAGATTTTTGTGGCTATGAGATAATAGAACACGATAATCAAAATATTGGTGTATTTGCCATAGCAGACGGAATGGGTGGTCATAAAAAAGGAGAAGTAGCTAGTAAATTATCTGTAGAAAATATACTATATTTTTTAAAAAAGAATTTAGTAAATGTAAATTTCGATAACTATATAGAAGTCAAATCTGTATTAAGGCAGGCTTATAAATATGTTAATGCTATAGTGTACAAAACATCTTTATATGAAGAAGAATACAAGGGTATGGGAACTACTCTTACTACTGCTATAATTCATAAAAAAGATTTGTATATAGCAAATATAGGAGATAGTAGCTGCTGTTTATTCACTGATAACGATATAAAAAAAGTTACAAAAGATAATTCTTTAGTTCAAGAACTTATAGATGAAGGTGCTATAACAGAAAAAGAGGCTCTTACTCATCCTCAAAGAAATGTAATAACAAGAGCAATAGGTACAGATGAATTTATAAAAATAGATTTTTATAAAGAAATACTAGAAAAAGACAACAAAATAATACTAGCAACTGATGGTCTTACAAATTCTGTAACTATAGATGAAATGAATAATATATTGATAAGTAACGATAATCTAGAAAAATCTTGTATTGAAATGATAGATATGGCAAAAAAAAATGACAGTAAAGATAATATATCAGTTATATGCATAACAATTTAAACAGAGAGTTGGTGATACAGTTTATGAAGAAGATGCTTAATGATAGGTATGAAATATTAGATAAAATAGGCGATGGAGGAATGGCATTTGTATATAAAGCTAGATGTACTATTTTAAATAGGATTGTAGCTATCAAAGTTTTAAGACCAGAATTTAGTGATGATGAAGAATTTCTTTTGAAATTTAAAAATGAAGCATTAGCATCCGCTGGGCTTACTCATCCTAATATTGTTAATATATACGATGTAGGACAAGATGAAGAGATAAACTATATAGTAATGGAATATGTAGATGGTATGAATCTTAAAGACTTGATAAAGAAAAAAGGAGCACTAGACTATTCTTATGCACTTGATATAATGAAGCAAATAGCTATGGCTTTAAATCAAGCACATAAAAATGGGATAGTACATAGAGATATAAAGCCTCACAATATTTTGATATCACAAGATAATGTAGCGAAGGTTGCAGATTTTGGTATAGCAAAAGCTACTACTAGTTCAACTATAACAGTAGTTGGAAATGTAATAGGATCTGTACATTACTTTTCACCTGAACAAGCTAGAGGCGGATATATAGATAAAACTTCAGATCTTTATTCACTTGGAATAGTACTTTATGAAATGGTAACAGGAAAAGTTCCGTTTAAAGGAGATACACCTGTAAATATAGCTTTAAAGCACATAAATGAAAATATAGATTTTGAAAAAGATATACCAAAAGATATACCAAAAGATATAAAAGGTTTATTATACAAATTAACTCAAAAAAAACAATCAGATAGATATCAAAGTGCATATGAATTGATAAATGATATAGAGCATATTGAAAATAATATAGAACTTGATTTTGAAGAAGATTATGAGCTTTATCATACACAAAAATTAAACATTTTAAATGAAGAATTAAAAACTAGTATACCTAAACAACTGGAAGAAGAAGGTGTTAATACAAATATGAGAAGAAAATCTAAAGATAAAATTAATAATAAGAAGAAATTGACTATTTTGGGGATTTTATTGGCTCTTATACTGTCTCTTTCAATTGTATTTGTGGCATATAACTTGAAGGGTTTCTTTATTACAAAAAATTATGAAATGATAGACTTTGAAAATGCTACACTAGAAGATGCTACTAATCGACTTGAAGCAATAGGTGTTAGTGTTCAAGTTAGAAAAGAATTATACGACTCATCAGTAGAAAAAAATCATATAATAAGCCAAGTTCCAAGTGCAGGAAGTTCTATTAAAAAAGGGCAAACTGTTAAATTTGATGTAAGTAAAGGTGGAGAACCTGTAACTGTTCCTAATGTAGTTAGAAAAACACTTGAGAGTGTAGAAGATATATTAAAAGAAAGTGATTTAAAAGAAGGAGTTATAGACTATGAGTTTAGCTCGTTACCTGAGGGTACTATAATAAGTCAAAAGCCAAGAGCTTTTACAGAAGTAGAACAAGGAACTGGTATAGACTTTATAGTAAGTAAGGGAGAAGAAGTTAAATTAGTTAAGGTACCAAACGTAGTTGGCAAAACTCTGGAAGATGCTAGAATATTACTAGTTGAACTAGGAATAGGAAAGATAAAATATGAAGAAAATAAGGATAAAAAAGAAGGTGTTATACTGAGTCAAAGTCTAAAAGGTGGACAGCATGTAGAGGAAGGTAAAAAAATAGACTTAACAGTGAATGAGTATAAGGAAGAAGAAGTAGTGGAAGAAGAACCTTCTAAGAAAGTTATAGAGAAGCAAATATCATTTGCATTATCAGAAGAAGAAGAAACTGTAAAGGTTGTAGTGAAAGAAAAAGGAAAAAATGGTTCAAAGAATATATACAATAAGACTATAGATATACAAAAATCAGGAAATATGATATCAGTTCCAATTGAAGGCTATGAAGGAGAAACAAAAGAATATGAAATATATGTAGATGATGCTTTTTATGCTAAGACAACGGCTGAATTTAAATAAAAGGAGAAAATTATGTTAAGTGGTATGATAATAAAGGGTATAGGTGGTTTTTATTATATAGATACAAGTGAAGGTATATATGAATGTAAGGCTAGAGGCATATTCAGAAAGAAGAAAATAACTCCACTTGTAGGCGATATAGTAGATATATCTGTAGTAAATGAAGAAGAAAAAAAAGGCGTAATAGAGGATATTAAAAAAAGGGAAAGTGAATTAATAAGACCTCCTATAGCCAATATAAACAAGGCCATAATAGTATTTAGTATCAAAAATCCACAACCTCATTTTTCGCTTCTAGATAGATTTATAGTCTTGGCTGAAAAAGAAGGTTTAGAGGTAGTTATAGTTATTAATAAAATAGATTTAGATGAAGAACTAGAATATGAAAATGTGAAAAAAGTATATAATAATGCAGGGTATAAAGTAATACCTATAAGCACAAAAAAAGATATCAACATACAACTGGTAAAAGATGAACTAAAAGACAGTATAGTAGTATTTGCTGGACCATCTGGAGTTGGAAAATCTAGTCTTTTAAATAAAATAGATTCAAATTTAAGTCTCGAAACTGGAAGTATAAGTGAAAAGATAAAAAGAGGAAAGCATACAACAAGATATGCACAGCTTCTAAAGTTAGAAGATGGTGGTATGGTTGCTGATACACCTGGATTTAGTTCTTTAACATTAGACTCTATAGAACCACAAGACTTAAAAGATTATTTTATAGAATTTGATGATTATGCTGATGATTGTAAGTTTTACAGAAACTGTCTGCATGAGAACGAGCCAAATTGTGCAGTTAAGAATGCTCTTGAAGAAGGAAAAATAACTAATCAAAGATATGAAAGTTACTTACAACTATTAAATGAAATAAGAAAAAAAAATAGGAGGTACTAAATATGATAAAATTAGCCCCATCAATACTTTCGGCGGATTTTGCAAGATTACTAGAGGATATTAAAAAGGTAGAAAATGCAGGGTGTGAGTATTTACACATAGACGTAATGGATGGACATTTTGTGCCTAATATTACACTAGGACCTGGTATAGTGAAAAGTTTGAGAAAAGATGTAGATATGGTATTTGATGTTCATCTTATGATTGAGAACCCTGATAATTATATACAGGATTTTGTAAATGCTGGTGCAGATATAATAACAGTACATCAAGAAGCATGTACACACCTTCATAGAACAGTACAAAATATAAAATCAATGGGTGTTAAGGCTTGTGTATCGTTAAATCCTGCAACTCCTGTTGAAACTATAAAGCATGTCATAGATGAACTTGATATGGTTCTTATAATGACTGTTAATCCTGGATTTGGAGGACAATCATTCATAGAAGGTATGACAGATAAAATAAAAGAGGTTAGAGATCTTGCTAATGAGAGAAATCTTAACATTGAAATACAAGTTGATGGAGGAATGAAGCCAAGTAATGTTCATAAGGCTGTAGCGGCTGGTGCAGATGTTATTGTTGCAGGATCTGCTATATTCGGTAGTGATGATATAAATAAGACAGTACAAGAGTTTAGATCAAACTCAGTGCTTTAGGAAGTGATGTATTGAAGTCTTTAATAATAGCAAATGGAAGTATAAGTAACTATGATTTTTATAAAGATATAATAGATCAATATGATTGCATAATATGTGCTGATGGAGCATCTAATCATGCATATAATATGAATATAAATCCAGATATTATAATAGGGGACCTTGATTCTATAGATGATAAAGTAAAAAAACACTTTATAGATAAGAATATAAGGTTTAATGAATTTCCATCTAAAAAAGACAAAACAGATACCGAAATATGTATAGATTATGCCATACATATAGGATCAAAAGAAATAGACTTTATAGGCGTTTTAGGGACTCGTATGGATCATTCCCTTGCTAATATAAATCTTTTGTATTCTCTTTTGAAAAGAGGTATTAAAGCAAGCGTAATAAATGAAAATAATGAAATACATATAACTGATGATAAGATACAAATTGCAGGAAATAAAGGAGATATTGTATCTGTTATACCAATACATTCAGATGTACTAGGAGTTACTTTAAAGGGTCTTGAATATCCTCTTGAAAACTTTGACCTAGGGTTTGCAACATCAAGGGGAATATCAAACATCCTAGTAGATGATAAATGCGAAGTAAGTATTAAAAGTGGATGTGTGTTGGTTATAAAGGCTAGAGATTAATAATTATAAAAAAATAAAGAGTATGGAAATGTTAAATTATCAACTATCATTTCCATACTCTTTATTTTTTTATAAGGAATTATAGGACTTTGGACTTGGATATAACATTTATAAGTGAAATGAAGTTACGATTATTTTAAGCAATCGAGTTCGTTAGGTGAACTAGGCGAATTTTTTATTCAATAGAGCAATATACAAGAGGAGAACGGTGTCAATAACATCGTTGGAGCACCTACTTCGTCTGAATGAATTTGAAAATAATTATAAAAAATCAGTTTTTTAATTAAATTTATAAAAAAATGAAAAAATAGGTAATAATGATTACATTATTTTACAACTATGTATATTATAATATACATAGAAAGGAATGATATTTATGAAAATTTTTAAGTGTTTAAAAGTTTCAAAGTTGGTAGCATGTTTAGGAATTGGCTTATGTATGACTGCACAAACATGTATTGGTTTTGCAGCAACGCCTAAAACAGAATCATCAATCGAAATTAACAATGCAAAGGATATTGATTGTGGTATAGGTGATTTGAACTATAATCGAAATGAAATCTTAGCAACAAATGGTGATAAGGTAGAAAGTTTTGTTCCAAAACAAGGTACAAGCTCAGCAGGTAAATTTATAGTTGTCGAGCGTGAAAAAAAATCACTTACAACATCACCAGTAGATATTTCAATTATTGACTCTATTAATGATCGTACATATCCAGGAGCATTACAACTAGCAAACGATGCGTTTGTTGAAAATCGTCCTGATATATTAATATGTAAGAGAAAACCTTTAAATATTAGTATTGATTTGCCAGGGATGAAAAATGAAAATACTGTAACGGTAGAGAACCCAACTTATGGTAAAGTATCTGGTGCAATAGATTCTTTAGTATCTGATTGGAATTCAAAATATTCATCAACACATACATTACCAACAAGAACACAGTATTCAGAGTCTATGGTTTATAGCCAATCTCAAATAGCAGCGGCGCTTAATGTGAATGCTAAATTACTAAATGGTTCACTTGGAATAGATTTTAATGCAATAAAAAATGGCGAGAAGAAAGTTATGATTGCAGCGTATAAGCAAATTTTTTATACGGTAAATGCTGAACTTCCAAATAATCCATCAGATGTTTTTGATGAAAGTGTTACTTTTGAAGAGTTATCTCGTAAAGGGGTTAATAATCAAAATCCACCGCTTATGGTATCTAATGTAGCGTACGGTAGAACGATTTATGTAAAATTAGAAACAAGTTCTAGCAGTGACGATGTACAAGCTGCTTTTAAATCAGTATTAAAAGATGTAGATGTAAGCGCTAGCGCTAAATACAAAAATATTCTTGACGAAAGTTCATTTACAGCTGTTGTACTAGGAGGAGACTCAAAAGAACATAATAAAGTAATCACAAAAGATTTTGATGAAATTCGAAATGTAATTAAAGAAAATTCAGAGTTTAGTAGTAAAAATCCTGGTTATCCAATTTCATATACAAGTGTTTTCTTAAAAGACAATTCAATTGCTGCTGTAAAAAATAGAACAGAGTATATTGAAACAAAATCTACAGAATATTCTAAAGGACAAATAGATATTGATCATACTGGTGCTTATGTTGCTCAATTTGAAATATCATGGGATGAGTTTTCATATGATGAAAATGGAAAAGAAGTACTAACACATAAAACATGGGACGGAAATTGGGCGGATAAGACAGCTCATTTTTCTACAACAATACCACTTCCGGCTAATACAAAAAATATAAAGATCTATGCAAGAGAATGTACAGGACTTGCTTGGGAATGGTGGAGAGATGTTATTAATGAATCTAATGTTCCTTTAACAAATAAAATAAATGTGTCTATTGGAGGAACTACACTGTATCCATCAGGTAGTATTACCTATTAGAAAACACTTACTAGTAAAATTGAAGATTTAATCAAGTGAAACTTATCTTCAGGTGGAGTTTGTAACTCCATCTGAAGGTTAGTTGAACTTATCCAGAAGCTGTAGAGTTCTTATCTCTAACCTTAAGAGGATGGAGTCTTAGAACTCTTAGCTTTCGGATAAAACATAATTTAAATTAAAGGCTGTGGAAATACTATTCTTAAGATCGTATTTTTACAGCCTTATTTTTTTTGCTAAATACATACGTAACCTAAATAAAATAAAAGCAAGTATATATTTTTTGTGTCAATTTCATATAAACTTGAATACACTATATATATGAAGAATTGATGAGGTGGGGGCAATGAGAAAATGCACAAAACATTTAGTTGGATTGATATGTATAGCAGTAGGAATTAGCATAATTTTATCTATAGTTTTACCGAATTGGTTATGGATGAGTTGTTTTGCAACTGTACTTATCATAACAGGATGTGTTTGCTTTAAATAGGGGGTATATATTATGAAGATAGTGGCTATTAAATTACCAAAATTTCTATCAGCAATAGTAAAATTCTTTATAAGAAAAAAATAACAAAAAACCATTTAAAAATGGTTTTTTGTTATTTAAATGGTATTAATAATAGTTCTATTGCTAATAAATAGAATTATATGTTAGAATTAATCTAAAAAATACTTGGAGGGACAGATGATAAAGGATAACAAAAAATTTATAGAAAAGTATGCAATAGTATTGATAGGACTACTCCTGCTTGGGTTTGTATATGTAAATACAGCACGTATATCAAATGGATTTAGCAAGCTATTTGGTATATTAAAGCCGTTTTTTATAGCTTTTTTTATAGCTTATATATTTAATTCTATAATAATGTTTTTAAAAGATAGATTTAAATTAAAAAATGGAATGGCTATACTTATAGTATATAGTAGTTTCATACTTATAATGGTAGTTATGGTTATAATAGTTATACCGGTAGTTGTTCAAAGTGTAGTACAGATAATAAATGAAATGCCTACCTATGCAGATAATTTGGTTAGTCTTGTAAAAAAAATAGATATCAATATATTAAATGAAATTCAAAAATATGTAGATAAAAATTCGATAGCGAATCTTCAAAAAATTTCTACTGCAGTTAATTATTTTTTAAATAACTTCTTAACATTTATAACAAACATAGGATCAACTGTGGTAACTATTTCTTTTAGTTTGATAATTTCCATTTATATGCTAATTGAGAAAGAATCTTTAAAATCACTTGGAACTAAGTTGTTGAAAAAAATATTAAAAGAGGATAAGAGTATTAAAATTATAGACTTTAGTAAAAAAGCAAATGTTATATTTTCAAAGTTTTTAACAGGTCTTATAGTTCAAGCTTCAATACTTGGAACTTTGTGTTTTATAGGATTTTTAATTTTGAAAGTAAAATATGCACTTTTACTATCAGCTATAATAGCTTGTACGAATGTAATACCGTATGTAGGACCGTTTATAGGAGCAACTCCTGCTGTTGTGGTTACGCTGTTTTATTCTCCTATGAAGGCGTTGTGGGTATGTGTACTTATATTGGTACTTCAACAAGTAGATGCAAATATAGTTGGGCCTAAGATTATGGGGAATTATATAGGGTTATCTCCATTTTGGATAATATTCACAATAGCTGTTGGAGGCGGATTCTTTGGAATAATGGGAATGATATTTTCAGTTCCAATAGCTGCTATAGTAAAAATAATACTTAGTGAAGCACTTTTAGATAAATAAAAAAAAGCCGAACAAAATTGTTCGGCTTTTTTGTAAGAGGTAAAGATTGATTATACAATCAATCCTTACTATATTAAACTAGATAGCTCTTTCTACGCTACCAGAACGTAAACATCTTGTGCACACGTTTAATCTCTTTGGAGTACCATCAACTATAGCTCTAACTTTTCTTAAGTTTGGAGACCAAGTTCTTTTGTTATGATTGTTTGCGTGACTCACTGTATTACCAGAAACCTTACCTTTTCCGCAAACTGAACAAACTTTTGCCATGATTAACACCTCCTTCAAACCTTTATCATTGGCATTAAAAACATAATTATATTATCATATTAATCTCACTTTTGCAAGACAAATGTTATATTTGTATTGAATATATGAAACATATAATATAAAATATATTATACATATAATATTCAATAAAGTATATATAAATATAAAAAAATATTAATATTTTGTAGGGGGTAAAAAAATGAGTGGAACAATTGCCAATAAATATGGTAATATCTATATTGATAAAGAAGTTATAGCTAAAATTGCATCTCAAGCATCTACAGAGTGCTATGGGATTGTTGGATTTAGTTATAAATCTAAAGTAGACGGACTTGTTGAACTTTTAAAAAAAGAAAATATGAGTAATGGAGTAAAAGTTGAGATAGAAGAAGATACTGTTAGTATAGAATTGTTTGTTATTATACAATATGGAACAAAGATATCTGTTGTAGCAGATAATATAATAGATAGAGTTAAATACACTTTGGAAAAAATGACCTCTCTTAAAGTGAGAAAAATAGATATAAATGTACAAGGAGTCAGAGTAAACAAATAGTTAGGAGGTAACAAATTGAAAGTAGAACATATTAATGCAAAGCTCTTTAGGCAGATGATATTATCAGGTGCCAATAATTTGCAAAATCATAAAGAGCTTGTAGATAAACTAAATGTATTTCCAGTACCAGACGGAGATACTGGGACGAACATGTCTCTTACTATACAAGCAGCTGTAAAGGAAGTAATGAAGGAATCTAATGATACTATTAAAGAAATAGGAAAAGCAGCCTCTAAAGGGTCGTTAATGGGAGCTAGAGGAAACTCTGGAGTTATATTATCTCAGCTTTTAAGAGGATTTGCTAAGGCTATAGAGGATAAAGAACAATTAGATACAAAAGATTTAGCAAATGCATTAAAACAGGGAGCAGACACTGCATACAAAGCTGTAATAAAACCTATAGAGGGAACTATACTTACAGTTGCAAGAGAAACTGGAGAGTTTGCAGTTAAAATATCTCAAAAAGAAAAAGAAATAAAAAGATTTATGGAAAAAGTATTAGAAGAATCTAACCGTTCTTTAGAAAATACTCCAAACCTTCTTAAAAACTTAAAAGAAGCTGGTGTTGTAGATTCTGGTGGAAAGGGATTAGTTTGTCTGCTAGAGGGAGCATATAAAGCTTTTATAGGAGAATTTGTAGATAGAAATACTGAATCTAATGAAGGACAAGAAGTAAGTAAGAATACAGAAATCGCTACTGAGGATATTAAGTTTGCTTATTGTACTGAATTTATATTAGATACGGATAAAATAAGTTATAGTAAAATGAAAGATCTTATACAAGATCAAGGAGATAGTTTAATAGTTGTTGGAGATGATTCTTTAATAAAAGTTCATATACACACTAATAATCCAGGTTTTGTTTTACAAGAAGCTACAAAGTATGGACAATTAGATAAAATAAAAATAGAGAATATGAGAATTCAACATGAAAATATAGTAATCAAAGAAGATATAAAAGAAGAACCAAAAGAGATGAAGGAATATGGATTTATATCTATAGCTATGGGATCTGGAATAACTTCAATATTTAAAGATTTTGGAGTGGATCATGTAATAGAGGGTGGACAAACTATGAATCCTAGTACTGAAGACTTTATACAAGCTATAGATAATATAAATGCAAAAAACATAATTATATTACCAAACAATAGTAATGTTATAATGGCTGCAAATCAAGCTAAAGAAATATCAGATAAGAATATAATAGTAATACCTTCTAAAACAACTCCACAGGGGTTTGCTGCTTTACTAGCATTTAACCCTGAAGCTGACGCTGAGTCTAATCAAAAAGCTATGAAGTATGCTCTTGAAAATGTTAAAACAGGTCAAATAACATTTGCTGTAAGAGATACTAATATGAACGATATAGATATAAAAGAAGGCGATATAATAGGTATTGGAGAAGGTAAGATACAAGAAGCTGGAAAAAATATAAAAGATGTAACACTATCTTTAATAGACAAATTAGTTGATGAGGACAGTGAAATTATAACTTTATTCTATGGTGAAGAATTAAGTCAAGATGATGCTAATGTGTTAAGAGAAGAGATAGAAGAAAAATATGATGATTTAGATGTAGAAGTTTATTGTGGAAATCAACCGCTATATTATTATATAATTTCTGTAGAGTAAAAGTTTATATATTATAATTTTTAAGCCATGGATATTAAAGTAGATACCATGGCTTTAAAAATGGAGTTTACAAGGTGATATTGATGGATTTAAATAAGAACTTACAATATATAAAGGGCATAGGCCCTAAAAAATATAAAAAATTAAACAAGCTTGGAATATACACATTAAAGGATTTGATATATTATTTTCCAAGACAATATGAAGATAGAAGTAAATTTAAAAAAGTATTCAACCTCGTAAATGAAGAAAAAGTATCCATAAGAGGAATTATTACAGGATTTGAGAAACATGAACCCAAAAAAAAGATGATTATAAATAAAATACAAGTAAGGGATGATACTGGTTATATAAAGCTTGTATTTTTTAATCAAAAGTATATAGTTAACAACTTTAAAGTGGGAGACAATATAGTCGCATACGGAAAGGTTAAAAAAGAATATGGAAAAACTGAACTACTAAACTGTGAAATTGAATTTGATACAAAGTCTGCAAGTTCAATAGGAAAAATAGTTCCAATATACCCTTTGACTTATGGAATATCGAATAAAGAGTTAATAAATATAATACAAAGTGTATTAAAAAACCAAGATTTAAAAATAGATGAATATATTCCAATGGATATTGTAAACAAAAATAAATTGTGTGATTTGAATTTTGCTATAAAAAATATTCATAATCCACAAAATATACAAAACTTGAAAGTAGCGTTGTATAGACTCGTATATGAAGAATTTTTAATACTTCAATTAGGATTATTATATTTAAAAAGTGGGGTAGTAGATAAAGAAGGAATAAAATTTGATAAAAAGGATGGATTAAAAGAGATTATAGAATCACTTCCATTTTCACTTACTAATGCACAAAGAAGATCTCTGGATGATATATTAAATGATATGAACTCTAACAAGGTTATGAACAGACTTGTTCAAGGAGACGTAGGTTCTGGAAAAACAGTAGTAGCTCTTTTAAGTCTTGCAAATGCAGTTTTAAATTCATATCAAGCAGCTATGATGGCTCCAACTGAAATATTAGCAGAACAACACTTTAATTCACTACAGGAAATACTATCTAAATTTGATATAAATATAGGATTACTGGTTGGGAGTCTTACTAAAAAACAAAAGATGGCTGTTTTAAAAAAAGTTAAAGAAGGCGAAATAGATATATTAATAGGAACACATGCTCTTATAGAAGATGGAGTTGAATTTAAAAAACTAGGTATGGTTATAACAGATGAGCAACATAGATTTGGAGTAAGACAAAGAAATAAGTTGTCCGAAAAAGGAGACAATCCTGATATACTAGTTATGACTGCAACTCCTATACCTAGAACTTTGGCACTTATACTGTATGGTGATCTTGATATATCTATAATAGATGAACTTCCTCCTGGAAGACAAATTATAGATACATTTGCTATTGCAAAAGAGAAAAGACTTAGAGCGTATAATTTTGTAAGAAGTCAGATAGAACTTGGAAGACAGGTCTATATAGTATGTCCTCTAGTTGAAGAATCAGAAGTAATAAAGGCAAAGGCTGCAGTTGACTTGTTGGAAGAACTAGAAACCGAACATTTTTCAGATTTGAGGTTAGAACTTTTACATGGAAAAATGAAAGCTTCTAATAAAGATGAAATAATGAAAAAATTTAAAAATGGGGAAGTTGATATACTAGTTTCAACAACTGTTATAGAGGTTGGGGTGAATGTCCCAAATGCTACACTTATGATTATAGAAAATGCAGAAAGATTTGGATTAGCTCAACTGCATCAATTAAGAGGAAGAGTTGGAAGAGGAGAACACAAATCTTATTGTATACTTATATATGGATCAAAGAATGAAGTTACATTTGAGAGAATGAAGACGATGGAACAAACAACAGATGGATTTAAAATATCTGAGAAAGATTTAGAAATAAGAGGGCCTGGAGAATTTTTTGGAACAAGACAGCACGGTCTTCCTGAATTAAAGATAGCAAATATATTTAAACATATGAAAATACTAAAAGAAGCACAAATGGAAGCACAATGTATAATACAAGAAGATGAAAAATTAAATCTTGATAAAAATAAAATGCTCAAAGAAGAAATAATAAATAGATTTGAGGAAAAATTAAACGACATAACATTAAATTAAAAAGGAGAGTTTATATGAGAGTTATTTCTGGAAGTGCTAGGGGATTGAAGCTTAAATCTCCCAAAAATATGGATGTAAGACCTACTACTGACAGAGTTAAGGAATCTTTATTCAATATTATAAGTGGTAGAGTAATGGATAGCTTTGTTTTAGATCTATTCTCTGGAACAGGATCACTTGGAATAGAGGCTTTATCAAGAGGAGCTCAAAGAGCTACCTTTGTTGATGCAAGTAAATCTAGCATGGATATAATAAAAGAGAATATACAAAAGGCTAGAGTTAATGATAAAAGTGAATTAATACTTTCTGATAGTATAACTGCTGTAAATAAGCTAGGTGTTAGAAGAGATAAATTTGATATAATATTTATGGATCCACCATATTTGAAAAACTTTATAGAAAAAACATTAATAGAAATAAGTAAAAGAGAAATATTAGAAGAAGATGGAATAATAATAGTAGAGCACGACATAAAAGATGAAGTAAAAGATAATATAGAAAAATTACAAAAATATAGAGAAAAGAAATACGGAAACACAATGATTTCGTTTTTTGCTTGGGAGGATTAGTTAGAATGAAAAAAATAGCAGTATATCCAGGAAGTTTTGATCCTATAACTAATGGACATTTAGACATAATAAAAAGAGCATCTAAGCTATTTGATAAATTGATAGTAGCTGTTTTATACAATTCTAGTAAGAATTCTTTATTCTCATTTGAGGAAAGAGTGGAACTTATAAGAGAGGTTGTTAAAGATATAGACAATGTAGAGGTGGATAGTTTTACTGGTCTTTTAATAGATTATTGTAATAATAAAAAGGTTAATGCTATAATAAGAGGATTAAGAGCTGTTTCTGATTTTGAATATGAGCTTCAAATGGCTCAAATGAATAGACAGTTAAATCAAGATATAGAAACTGTTATACTTACGACTAGTACCAGATATTCTTTTATAAGCTCTTCTTTAATAAAAGAAGTAGCAAAATATAAAGGAGATATATTAGAATTAGTTCCAAATAATGTATCAAAAGAAGTATATAAAAAATTACATGGGGGGGATTAATCTTGGAACTATTAAAATTAATAGAAGAAATAGAAGATTTAGTAGAAGAAAGTTCTGGAATTCCATTTGGAAACAAGGTTTTTGTTGATAAAAAACATTTTTTAGAAATAATAAAGGAAATAAGACTTCAATTACCCGATGAAATAAAGCAAGCTGAATGGATTAATACAGAAAGACAAAGAATACTGGCAGAAGCTCAACAAGAGGCAGATGCAATAGTTGAAAACACTAAGTCTTATATGCAAGAACAGGTTGAGGAAAGTGAAGTTATAAAAGAAGCTCAAAAGCAGGCTGAAAAAATAATACAGCAGGCTCAGAGCACATCTAAAGAAATAAGAAGAGGCGCAAAAGAGTATGCTGATAATATACTTGGAAAAGTTCAATCTGATTTAAGTAATATAAGCCAAGTAATAGCTGCTAATAGAGAAGAATTAAAATAGAAATTTATATGGTTCAAATGAAAAATGATGGTTATTAAAATATAGCTACATGAGTTAATGTTTTAATAACCATCATTTTTATATTTGTATAATATTGATTAAAGAACTAAATTTGCAATTACTCTGATCAACCGAGTGAGTTAGGGATCGTTGGCTACATGAGTTAATGCATAGCATTAGACGAACTTTTTTTGTATATATCATTAATATATGAAAGTATATATACTATTGAAATAAATATAAAAAATATATTATTGTTAAAAGGTATATTAGTAAATATTTCATCAACGTATATATTATAAAAAATGGAATTGTTAAAAGTTTGTATGTCTAAATTGTTTTTAAATAGAGGATAAAGTATATAACAAAGTAAAAATGAATTGACACCATGTAAAAATTTACTGAATATGTAAATAGGTATATTTATATCTGAGTGTGATAAAAAATTACAACATTGAGCAAGTATTGATATTCCACTAAAAGATATTATGAATGTACAAAGCGATATTTTAAATATTAAAGAAGGTCCACTCAATAAAGATACATTATTGCATCCTATTGTTATTTCGAATAAACCACTTATAAATGCTTGGATTACATCTACTGATATATTAAATGGATGAAGTAATACAAATAATACGGAACTTACTAAATCTATGAATTTCAATAAAGTAAGTATTTTAAATAATACAGAAAATACTATAACAAATCCACATACTACTAATATTGTATTTATTCCATTTCTAACTGAATCTCCAAATATAGAATAAAATCCCTTTTCCTCATTTTCATAAAATATTATATTTTTTAGACGAGTAAGTATACTTGTGCTGTTATTATAATGAGCAATATCTGATGAAGTATTATAAAATCTAAATAAAATACCCACACTTAGAGCCCCTATATAGTGACATAAGAGTATGAAATAGCCTATTTTAGAATTGTTAAACATACCTATGCCAACAGAACCTACCATAAATAATGGCCCAGATGTAGAACAGAATGAAGATAGTCTTTGAGCTTCTATTTTTGTTATTTCATTGTTTTGTCTAAGATTTGATGTTAGTTTTGAGCCAATAGGGTATCCGGAAAGTATAGATATAGCAAATATTAATGAACTTTTACCAGGCACATTAAATATTATTCTAGACGGCTTTTCTAGAAATACCCCTAGAATATCTATAATTTTCAAGTTTATTAATAGGTTAGCTGCTATTAAAAAAGGAAGCAGTGATGGAATTAATATATTAATACATATATTCATTCCTACTCGTGCAGACTCTATAGATTCTTTAGGAAATACAACTATACTTATTATAAAAAATAGAACTATTATTCCGGGGAGTACAGATCTTATTAATCTTGAATTTTTCATATAAACGCCTCCAAAATATTAATCTAAGATAATTATATTAAAGTATTCGTTTATCTATGAATTTAAAATAGAGTTTAAATTAATATTATTTTGTCAAAAATAATATTATGATTAATGAAATGTGGTATAATATAAGAAAAAGGATATATTGACATATAGAAATATATGTGAATATATTTTTAAAAGAGGTGACGGTATATGAGTTCGAAAATTATAAATCATTTTTTAAATTCGGTTTTAGATATAATGCCTCAGTTAGGATTTAGCAACATAGAAAAAAAAGATATCTCAGTTAAAGAAAGCAGTATAAAGGTGCACGGTGTAATGTTGAACTTGGGCGTTGTAGGAGATATGAAGGGAAATGTAATTTATAATATGAGTGAAAATGATGCAAAAAAGATAGCTTCTAAGATGATGATGGGAATGCCAGTATTAGAATTTGATGATATGGCTCAAAGTGCTATATCTGAGTTATCTAATATGCTTACAGCAAAAGCTAGTATAAATCTTGAAAAAGAAGGAATAAACACTAATATATCTACACCTACATTGACTTATGGAAGTGATTTTGAAGTTAAAACTAACACGGACAAAATCGTAACTAGCGAAGTTTTGGTAGATGATATATCTATTAAAGTTAATATAGCTTTTGAATAATTAAGAAACAGCTAACATTTTATGTTAGGTGTTTTCTTATTTAAATAGAAAATTTTAAATAGAAAATCAAAATACTATCTAAAACTGAGTTTCATTTATTTGATTTTAGCAAGTATTGTTATAATATATGGAAAAATGAAGACTTTTTCATAAATAGTGTGATATAATTTTAAAAAATATATTTAATAAGTTAATTTAACATTTGAAATAAAAGAAGAGAAAGAGGTTATAGATGTGAAGTTAACAAAAGTAAATGAAGATATACAAAAAACTTGTGAAAATGTATCAAAATTACTAGATGTTGAGGTTACTTTGGTTGACTCTAATTTGGTTAGAATAGCTGGTACTGGGGAATTTAAACAAAAGATTGGAACTAGTATAGATAAAAATTCTATATATTCTCACGTTTTAGAAACGGGAGAGACTTATACTATGAATGAAAAATATGATAGTGAAAAATGTGGTCAATGTAATCAAAGACATTATTGTAAAGAAATTGCAGATATATGTTGTCCTATTAAAATCAATAATACAGTAATAGGTGTAATAGGACTTGTGGCTTTTGATGAAAAACAAAGAGATATTATGCTTTTAAAAAAGAGTGAATTAATGCTTTTTATATCTAATATAGCTGATTTGATGTCTTTAAAACTTAATGATGTGGATGATATTGATTATGGAAATGATAAAATAAGCTCTTTTGAAGAATTAGAGAAAAAAGAAATTCTAAAAGCTATGAAAAAGTATGGAAATACTACAAGTGGAATGAAAAAAACAGCAGATGCTTTGAATATAGGTATAGCTACACTTTATAGAAAAATAAAAAAGTATGATATAAAGTGAAATTAAATGCACAATTTATAGATTTATTATTGTTAGTATAAAACAACTAATAGATAGTTTATATTGAAAATGAAATCTCCAAATGAATATATACTAGTAATTAAGGACAAAATTAATAACAAGTATATTATTGTGAATTGAAGTATTCAAATAAACTGGAGGACTATAATTTTGAAAAAAGATGTTTTATCTGAAAAACAAGGAATATTTATAATTATAGTATTTTTGATAGCAACATCTACTAATATAATAACAGGTGCAGGTGCTAAAAATGATTTGTGGATTAGTATAATCCTAGGTTTTTTAGTAGTTTTACCTATAGCTATGATATGTGCAAGACTGTGTGATTTATTTCCTGGGAAAGATTTATATGATATATTTTTAATTTGTTATGGAAAATTTTTTGGAAGATTAATGATATTTACATACATAATTTACTGTATTCATACGGAATTATTTATTATATTAGATTATGCTTTTTTTGTTAATATAGTGGCACTTCCTGAAACCCCTAAGATAATACCTATTATAGTACTTATGTTATTAGGTAATTGGACTATAAGGTATAAAAATGAAATACTAGCTAATTGGTCTATATTTTTTTGTGCGTTTTTTATATTATATATATTCTTAGGTATATTTTTTATGATTCCTAAGATGGATGTAGGTAATTTATTTCCTGTATTTTATAATGGAATCCCCCCTATTATAAAAGCTACATTTGGAGTTGTTTCATTTCCGTTTGCTCAGATAATAGTGTTTACTATGTACTGTTCTGGATTTGAAAAAAATTCATCAGCTTGGAGAATATATATTATAAGTTTAACAATAGGTTCATTTCTTATCTTGATAAATTCGGTTGCAGGACTATTGGTTTCGGGTTCTGATGTTATAGGTTCTACATATTTTTCTTCGTATGATGCTTTTGCTAGAATTAATGTAGGAAATTTTATTCAACGATTTGAGATCTTATCTGCAGCTATATATACATTAGGAGTTTTTATGAAATCAAGCATATATTTATTATGCATTACAAAAGGTATTGCTAAACTATTTAATTTTAAAGAATATAATTTTGTTACTACTTTATCGTGTTTAATTATAGTTAATATGTCTAATATTTTACACAAAAATGTACAGGACAATTTTTATTGGTTGTTTAATATATGGCCTTACTATTCTTTTTTGTTTCAAGGAATATTGCCTGTTTTTATATGGATAAGTGTTGAAATTTATAAAAAAGACTATGCTACATAGTCTTTTTCTAATCTATAAAAGATTTTATTGTGATATTATATAAAGTGAAACTTAATTCGGATGGATTATATAACATGAATTTAGAAAGGATTATACTATGAAAAAAACATTGGTTTTGGCTGAAAAACCCTCAGTTGGGAAAGATATAGCTAGGGTTTTAAATTGCAATTTAAGTAAAAATGGATATATAGAAGGGAAAAAATACATTGTAACATGGGCTTTTGGACATTTAGTTACATTGGCGCCTCCTGAAAACTATGATGAAAAATATAAGGCTTGGAAAATAGAAGATTTACCTATGCTTCCAGATAGATTAAAAATAGTAACTATAAATAAAACACACAAACAATATAATACAGTGAAAAGACTTATGAATAGAGAAGATGTAGATGAAATAGTAATTGCCACTGATGCAGGTCGAGAAGGTGAGCTTGTAGCAAGATGGATAATAGAAAAAGCACGCATTAAGAAAAATATAAAGAGACTATGGATATCATCTGTTACAGATAAAGCTATAAAGGATGGTTTTAATAATTTAAAGCCAGGGAAAGACTATGAAAATTTATATAAAAGTGCAACTGCACGTGCAGAATCAGATTGGCTTGTAGGAATTAATGCAACTAGAGCATTAACATGTAAATATAATTCATCTCTTTCTTGCGGAAGAGTTCAAACTCCTACATTATTTATGATATCAAAGAGAGAAAATGATATACAAAATTTCAAGCCTAAGGATTTTTATGGTATAAAAGTTTATATAAATGATGTTGAATTTATATGGAAAGATAGTAAAACTAAAAATACTAATATTTTTGATAAAGCAAAATGTGATAGTGTTATAAATAGTTTAAATAACAAAAAAGCTAAAGTTGAAAATATAGTTAGAAAGACAAAGAAAACATTTGCACCAAGTCTTTATAATTTAACTGATCTTCAGGCGGACGCAAATAAAATCTACTCTTATTCAGCTAAAGAAACATTATCTATAATGCAAAAATTATACGAGCAACATAAATTATTAACATATCCTAGAACTGACTCTAGATACATATCAGAAGATGTAGTAGATACTTTAAAAGATAGAGTTATGGCTTGTAGAGTTGGAAAATATTCAAAGATAGCTTTTAATATTTTGAAAAGAGAAATTAAAACAAATAAATCATTTGTAGACGATTCTAAAGTTTCTGATCATCATGCTATTATACCTACAGAAGAGTCTAGTGGTTTTGCTGAATTAAGTGACAAGGAATTTAAAATATATGATTTGGTTGTAAAGCGATTTTTAGCTGTACTAAATAAACCGTTTGAATATGAAAGTATAACAATACAAATTAAAATAGGGCAAGAAATATTTACAGCTAAAACTAAGAGAATAATATCTTTGGGATGGAAACAAGTGTATGAAAACACAGAAGCTGATAATAATATGGTTAATGACTTATTAAGTAATCTAAATGTAGGTGATGAGTTTGATGTATCTAATGTATATCAAACTAAAGGTCATACAAATCCACCATCAAGATTTGATGAAGGAAGTTTACTTATTGCTATGGAAAATCCTCAAAAGTATATGGGAGATGAAAACAAGGAACTTATAAAGACTATAAAAGATACTGGTGGGATTGGAACTGTTGCTACAAGAGCTGATATTATAGAAAAATTATATAACAACTTCTTAATGGAAAGAAAAGGTAGATACATACATATAACATCAAAAGGTGAACAGCTTTTGGATCTTGTTCCGGATGATTTAAAATCACCATTACTGACTGCAAAATGGGAACAAAAACTAGCGCTTATAAGTAAAGGTTTATTAAAAAAAGATGATTTTACCAATGAAATGAGAGAATATACAAATGTTATAGTTAAAGATATAAAAAATAGCGATCAGAAATTTAAACACGAAAATATAACTAGAAATAAATGTCCTGAATGTGGAAAATATATGTTAGAGGTTAATTCTAAAAATGGGAAAATACTTATATGTCAGGATAGAGAATGTGGATATAGACAAAATATATCTAAAAAAACTAATGCAAGATGTCCTAATTGTTTTAAAAAACTAGAACTTAGAGGTCAAGGTGAAGGTAAAGTATTTGTGTGTAAGTGTGGACATAGGGAAAAATTATCTAAGTTTAATGAACGAAAGAAAAAAGAAGGTAAGAAGGTAAATAAAAAAGATGTAAATAAATATTTAAAAAAGCAAAAAAAAGAGAATGAACAAGGTTTGAATTCTGCATTAGCAGATGCTCTGGCAAAGTTTAAGAAATAATATTATAAAGGAGAAAATACATGTTTAAATTAGGCGATTTTAATGAATTAGAAGTAGTAAAAGAAAAGGAATTCGGATTCTTTTTGGATTCTGAAGTTGGAGAAATTCTTCTTCCTACAAAGTATGTTCCAGAAGACTTAGCGGTTGGAGATAACATAAATGTATTTGTATATAAGGATTCTGAAGATAGATATGTAGCTACTACAGTTACTCCAAAGGCTAAGGTGGGAGATATAGCTTTTTTAGAGGTTAAAGATATTAATAAGTATGGAGCATTTGTAGATTGGGGACTTGAAAAAGAGTTGTTGGTTCCATATAGTCAACAAAAAGAACAACTAAAGAAAAACAGAAAATATATTTTTAGTATATATAAAGATGATGTGAGTAATAGAATAATTGCAAGTCAAAAAATAAATAGATATATAGAAGAAGATGATATAGAACTTAAAGAAGGACAAGAAGTAGATATGATGATATATCAATTTACAGATATGGGTGTGAAAGTTATAATAGAAGGAAAGTATTTTGGACTTTTATACAAGAATGAAGTATATAAAAATTTAAAAGTTGGAGATGTTGTAAAAGGTTTTGTGAAGAAAATCAGAGAAGATAATAAAATAGATGTTACTATTAGAAAAAAAATAAACTTAGAAATAGACGAAGCTAAGGAAAGAATACTGGATGAACTAAAAAAATATGATGGAGTTTTATACTTAACTGATAAGTCATCTCCGGATCATATACAAAAAAGTTTAGAGATGAGCAAAGGAATGTTTAAAAAGGCCTTAGGTGGACTTTATAAGGACGGATTAGTGACACTTACTAGCGAAGGTACATATTTGAAAAAGTAAATTTGAAAAAATCCTGTTGTATAATATAACAGGATTCTTTTTCGTGAAATTATAAAATCCATATGTTATAATACAATATATTATTGCTAATAAAGGAATGATTGATTATGAATATAATAACTATAGAAAATATATACAAAAGTTATTCAGAAAAAAAACTATTAGAAGACGTTTCTCTAGGTATAAATGAGGGAGAAAAAATAGGAGTACTTGGTATAAATGGAACAGGAAAATCTACACTTTTGAAGATAATAGCTGAAGTTGAAACTTATGACAGTGGAAAGATAACAAAGGCTAGAAATGCAAATATAGAGTATCTACCGCAAAATCCAGATTTTGATGGTGATTTAACGGTATTAGAGCAGGTATTTAAAGGTACATCTCCTGTCATGAAGCTTATAAGCGAATATGAATATACACTTGAAAAGTTAAGTCGAAATTCAGAAGATAATAATTTACAGACTAAGCTTTTAAATTTGAATCAACAAATGGATACTATGAATGCATGGCAGCTTGAAAGTGAAGCAAAGAGTATACTTACAAAACTTGGAATATCTAACTTCGATGATAAGGTAGAATATTTATCTGGTGGTCAAAAAAAGAGAATAGCACTTGCAAGTTCGCTTATAAATCCGTGTGATTTACTTATATTAGATGAGCCAACTAACCATATGGACAATGATACTATAATTTGGCTTGAAGAATATTTGAATAACAGAAAAGGCTCTCTTATTATGATAACTCATGATAGATACTTCTTAGATAGGGTGGTTAATAAAATAATAGAAGTAGATGGAGGTTCTCTTTATTCATATTTAGGGAATTATACTAAATTTCTAGAGTTAAAGCAGGAAAGAGAAGAAAGTTTAATCGCCTCTGAGAGAAAAAGAAAAAGTATTTTTAGAAAAGAGTTAGAGTGGATACGAAGAGGTGCAAGAGCTAGAAGTACTAAGCAAAAGGCGAGAATAGATAGATTTGAACAATTAAAAGAGGACAAGTTTGAAATAAATGATAATAATATAGATGTATTTACATCAAGTGCAAGACTTGGTAAGAAGGTAATAGAGATAAATAATATATCAAAGAGTTTTGGTTCTAAGAAAATACTTAGTGATTTTGAGTACACAATATCTAAAGGTGATAGAATTGGTATAATAGGAGACAATGGGTGTGGAAAATCAACTCTTATAAATATGATTGTTGGGAATATACAACCGGATAGTGGAAATATAGATATAGGTACTACTGTTAAAGTTGGATATTTTTCTCAAGAAAATGAACATATGGATGATAATCTTAGAGTTATAGAGTACATAAAAGAACAAGCTGAGGGTATGTATACAGCTGATAATAAGTATATAAGCGCATCTACTATGCTTGAAAGGTTTTTATTTACTAAAGATGCACAATGGTCATTAATATCTAAATTATCTGGTGGAGAAAAAAGAAGATTATACTTACTTAGAGTACTTATGAAATCTCCAAATGTACTTATATTGGATGAGCCGACTAATGATTTGGATATTCAAACGTTGACAATACTTGAAGAATATTTAGATGGATTTGATGGTAGTGTTATAACTGTATCTCATGATAGATATTTCTTAGATAGAGTAGTGAATAAAATACTATCGTTCAAAGGCGATTCTACTATAGAACATTATGTTGGAAATTATTCCAACTATAAAGATTTTTGTAGTCAAAAAGAAGAAGCTGTTGTAAAGGAAGTTGTTGAAAAGAAAGATAAGAAATCATATAAAAAAAAAGACACAAGACTTAAGTTTACATTTAAAGAGCAAAAGGAATATGAAGAAATAGATGGAGTTATTGAAAAACTAGAAAGTGATATATCTGATATAGATGAATCTATAAATGGTTGTGGAAGTGATTTTGAAAAGTTACAAAAGTTAACTAAGCAAAAAGAAGAGTTAGAGAGTGTTTTGGAAGAGAAGATGGATAGATGGGAATATTTGAATGATTTAGCTGAAAGAATAGAAAATCAATAATTAATTTTGGGCAGTTACCTAAATTTCGTATAAACGAAATCCACGTAGCTGCTTTTTTATTCTGTGGGTTATCAAAACTATATATGAAAATACCGTGAATCCAACGATATTTTGGATATAACTAAGCTTTTATCTTATTAATAATTCTAAAATTTACGAAACTCCCTATGGTCAGACACGCAAATTTCTTAACGTATTATTAAACGCTAAAAACTAAGTTATATTAGGCAAAATATCTAAAAATATTCACTAACATTTTCATATATAGTTTTTAAATAGTAAGTACTTTATTATAAAGTCAAACCTTACCTCGTTTGAAAGCTACACTTATAAAATAAATGGTATTAAAAACATTTAACGAATGAGCGGTATTTTGATACCATTTATTTTTAATTACCCACATAATAAGCTAAGAAAGTGTGAGTCTATACAATTAAGTGTTTTTTACGTATATAGGAGATATGTAATAATCCATATATCCTTTAATTTGGTCTTTTCTATTTTTGTAATACATAAGGTTGTACAAATTTGTGCTTCTTATATCGTAATTTAAAAATAAGTTTAGATTTTCATCTTTAACATTTATAGAACTTAGTTTGTTTATTATAGTGACATCTGAGTTCTTTTTTATATTTTTGATTATTTCTCTTCCTTTATCATTAAAGGCGAGTAGTCTTATATAAGGTATATTGTTTATGTTTTTAGCCTTTACAACGTCTTCTTTTGTTATTGAAAGAAGTGTATTTGTAAGTATTCTTTTTATTTTAGTCATGGTATATCTTTTTGATTTTACACTCATAAGAAGTTCATCGAGGGATGCTGTTTTCATTATAGAGCTTATTATTTTGTTTTCTATTCCTTCGTTTACGTCAAAATATTTATTTATGTTTTTTTCTTCTCTTAATATAGTTCCTATTAGTATGTCATAAAACTGATCATCAAATACAGGATCGAAGTTATTATGTATTTGAGTGTTCATAAGATTATATGTTGTATTTGGAACAACATTTATTAAATCTTCTAGATTTTTGCTTGATTTCAAAGATTTTCTTATTGCAGTAGCGCTGCAGATAGAACTGTTTATGTCTGTTGAATTATATTCTGATTGTATTCTTTTTATAGTGTATGGCTTTATAGAGCTTTTTAATTTTATTATGCTTTTTATATATTCAATTCCTAATATATTGTTAGAACTATTTAAAACCTCGTATAAACTATCTTCTGTTATATTTAATATTTTGTTATTACTTATGTATTTAAACAAAGCCTTAGCCCTTGCAGTGGGGAATAATAGGCCTTCGTTTAAATGATATTTAAGATGATTTTTAAATTCTAAAGGCTCGTCTACTAATATGTGACTTATTTGATACAAAACATCTATATCTCCTATTTCACTTCCAAAACAAATACTATCTATTGAGTTTGTGCTGTTTAATGTAGCTATGGCGCCATGGCTAAAAAATTCAGCACTTTGGGTTGCAAATAAAGTAGGTAGTTCTATTACAAGATCAACCCCTGCTTCAACAGCAGCCTTAGCTCTTGTCCATTTATCAAATAAAGCTGGTTCTCCTCTTTGTAAAAAATGCCCGCTCATTATAGCTACGGTATGAGTTGCACCTGATCTTTTCTTTGATTCTAAAAGATGGTGCATATGTCCGTTGTGAAATGGGTTATACTCAACAATTAATCCTAAAACTTTCATATATCTCTCCTTTTTTAAGGTTATTATTAAATTATATAGTATAGAAAGTATGATTTCTATAGGATTAATTTATACAAATTATACTTTCTATGAATTAAGTTGCACATTTTTAGAAATATTAATCTATGTACTTAAAAATATTTTATTCTAAATATTGATTTTTTAAAATTCATAAAGTGGATTATATTTAATGACAATTGAAACATAGTATAAATTTCTTTATAAAGTGAAACTTAATTCAGATGGAATTTTTACTAGAACTTAAATTTTATTTATGCAATTGTTCTTTAAATAAATAAAAATATTGAATTTATTATTTGATTAATAGGTTGAAATAAGTAGCGTTGAGTGTTTTGGAAAATATAGTTTAGTGATTGTGATAAAAAAAACAAAAAAAAGAAGGAATATTGAAAAAAATGTAGAATGTTAAAAAGTATTGCATTTAATTGAATATTTAAATGATTGATTTTTATATACAATTTAAATAAAAAATGCTATATTAATTTATGTTAAGGTTATTGTGTAATGTATACACATACATAAAAATAATAAATCATATTAGGAGGTAGCAAATAAATGAACATATTAGTTATTAACTGTGGTAGTTCTTCTTTAAAGTATCAATTAATAAACATGGAAGATGAAAGTGTTATGGCTATAGGATTAGCTGAGAGAATAGGAATTGAAGGTTCTGTAGTTAAGCATCAAACTACAGGTAAAGATAAAGTAACTATTGAGCAACCAATGAATGATCACAAAGATGCTTTAAAAATAGTACTTGACTCTATAGTAAATGAAGAGTACGGTGCAATCAAAGATATGAAAGAAATATCTGCTGTTGGACACAGAGTTGTTCATGGAGGAGAGAAGTTTACAACTTCTGTTGTAATAACTCCAGAAGTTAAAAAAGGAATAGAAGATTGTGTTGAACTTGCACCTCTTCATAACCCAGCTAACTTAATAGGAATAAATGCTTGTCAAGAAATACTACCAGGAGTACCAATGGTTGGAGTATTTGATACAGCTTTCCACCAAACTATGCCAAAATCATCTTATCTTTATGGATTACCATACGAGTTATATGAGAAGTATGGAGTTAGAAGATACGGATTCCATGGAACATCTCATAAGTATGTATCTAAAAGAGCAGCTGACATACTTGGTAAAAATGTAGAAGACTTAAAGATAATCACTTGTCACTTAGGAAATGGAGCTAGTATTGCTGCTGTTGACGGTGGAGTATGTAAAGACACTTCTATGGGATTCACTCCTCTTGAAGGATTAATAATGGGAACAAGATGTGGAGATATGGACCCTGCTATAGTACCATTTATAATGGAAAAAGAAGGATTAGATTCTAATGGTTTAAGTACATTAATGAATAAAAAATCAGGTGTTCTTGGAATGACAGGAATATCTAGTGATTTTAGAGATATAGAAGGTGCAGCAAGTGAAGGAAATGAAAAGGCTATAGTAGCAATAGATGCTTATTGTAAGAGAGTTAAGAAATATATAGGTTCATACATGGCTGAAATGGGTGGAGTAGATGTAGTTCTATTCACTGCAGGTATAGGAGAAAACTCTATATCTATGAGAGAGCAAATCTGTGAAGGTCTTGAAGGATTAGGAATGAAGATAGATAAAGAAAAGAATAATGTTAGAGGAAAAGATACAGTTATAAGTACAGAAGATTCTCAAGTTAAGCTTTTAATAGTTCCTACTAATGAAGAGTTAATGATAGCAAGAGATACTCTTGAATTAGTTAAATAATTTACTTTACTAAAAAGGGTAGGTATTGACCTACCTTTTTTAGTGCCTATCAAGTAAAAATACTTGACAAACTAATTGAGCATTTGTATAATAAATTTTGCAGTGTATTATTGAGGTGATTAATATGATGATAAACTTATCTAAATTAATAAAAAGAGAAATAAAAGTTTTAGACTTGAATTTCTCTGAAAAAATTGATAATATTAGTTATTGTGGTAAAAACTACAGATTAACTTCTCTTGTTGGAGTTAATGGGCAAATAACTAATATCGATGGACAACTTTATCTAGATTGTAATATTAAATTCTCTGTTCTAGACTCCTGTAGCAGATGCTTAAAAGAAGTTGAAGTCAACATAGAAGATGATGTTAAAGCTTTTATAGTTGAAGATGAAGATTGTGTTTTAGAAGATGAAGATACTATTGTTTGCAATGGGGACGAATTAGATTTTAAAAATATAATTGAAAATACTTTTATATTAAATGTTCCAGAAAGAATAACATGTGATGAAAACTGTAAAGGTCTTTGTAATTCATGTGGAGCTAATTTAAATGAAGAAAAATGCAATTGTCATAATGACGAAGAATTTACTGATCCCCGTTTTTCTAAATTAAAAGACTTTTTTAAAAATGACTAAGGAGGTGGGATAAATGGCAGTACCAAAGCGTAAAACATCAAGATCAAAAAGAGACTCAAGAAGAGCAGCTAACTCAAAAATGGTAGCAACTGGATTCGTAAGTTGCCCACAGTGTCATGAGCCGAAATTATCACATAGAGTATGCCCTGATTGTGGATACTATAAAGGTAAAGAAGTAGTAGCTAAATAATAAAAAAGCATGTAGTTTATAACTACATGCTTTTTTATTTTGTTCTATTGATTTATATGACTAATTATTATATACTAATATTAGTAGCTGGTACTAATATTAGTATATAATTTAGGGGTGAATGATTGTGAAAAGAAAAGGCAAACAAGAAAGACAGACAGAACTTTCCAAGATGTTAAAAAAAGACCCTTTTTATACAGATGAAGAATTATCGGATTATTTTGGTGTTAGTATACAGACTATAAGATTGGATAGACTTAAACTTGGAATACCTGAACTAAGAGAAAGAGTAAAGATTGTTGCTGAAAATAATATAAATAAAGTGAAGACTATAGGAAGCAAGGAAATAGTTGGAGAAATAATAGATTTAGATGTTGGAAGCTTAGGTATTTCAATACTTGAAACGACTGATCATATGGTTTATTCTAAGACTAATATAGTGAAGGGACATTTTGTATTCGCTCAAGCTGAATCACTAGCAATGGCTGTTGTAGATGCACCTGTTGTATTAATGGGAGTTGCTAATATAAAGAATATAAATCCTATAAAAGCAAATGATAGATTAATAGCTAAAGCTGAAGTGATAAGAGTTAGAGATAAAAAACATTATGTACACGTTAAAATAAATAATAAAAATCATGAGCAAGTTTTTAGAGGAAAGTTCATATTCGATGAAATAAATTAAGGGAGTGATGAATATGAAAATAGTAGTTGATTGTATGGGAGGAGATAATGCTCCTTATTCAACAGTTGAAGGTATAGTAGAGGCTATAAAGGAATTTAATATAGAGGTAATAGCCACAGGAGATAAAAATGTATTAGAAGAAAATTTTAGAAAGTATGAATTTGATAAAACTAAATTGGAGATAATTCACACGAGTGAAATAATATTAAATGAGGATAAACCAGTAAAAGCTATAAGAGGCAAGAAGGATTCCTCTATGGTAGTAGCTCTTAACTTAGTTAAAGAAGGAAAAGCAGATGCTATAGTTTCAGCTGGAAATACTGGTGCGCTTTTAGCAGGAGGACTTTTTGTACTTGGGAGAATAAAGGGTATTGATAGACCTGCACTTTGCACTTTCTTACCAAATAAAGAAGGAATGTCTATATTATTAGATGCTGGGGCGAACGCAGACTGTAAGCCTAGAAACTTATTAGAATTTGGAGTTATGGGATCTGTATATGCAAGCAAAATATTAGATCTTGAAAGTCCTAAGGTTGCAATAGTAAATGTTGGTCAAGAAGAAGGAAAAGGAAACGAGTTAACTAAAAAATCTTATGACTTATTAAAAACTAATGAAGATATAAATTTTATAGGTAATGTAGAAGCTAGGGATATATCTTTTGGCTATACAGATGTAATAGTATGTGATGGATTTACAGGGAATGTAGTTTTAAAGGTTACAGAAGGGGTAGCTATGTCGGTATTTTCTATGTTAAAAGACACATTCTTAACTAATATGAAGACAAAAATAGCAGCTATGTTTTTAAAAGATGATCTTAAAGCATTAAAGAAGAACCTTGACTATAGTGAATATGGAGGAGCACCGCTTCTTGGAGTAAATGGAGGTCTTATAAAAGCACATGGGAGCTCTAATTCTAAAGCTATAAAAAATGCAATAAAGCAAGGGATACATTTTGCAAACGGCAACGTTCTTAATGAAATAAAGTTTAAAATAGATAAATTAGGAGTTGATCAAATTGAATAAATTAAAAAGAGCAGGAATACTAGCTACAGGAAGTTACGTTCCAGATAAAATTATTACTAATTTTGATTTAGAAAAAATGGTAGATACGACTGATGAATGGATATCTTCAAGAACTGGTATAAAAAAGAGAAGAGTAGTTGAAGATGACATCGCTACTTCAGATATAGCCACTCTTGCTGCTAAAAAAGCTATGGAAAGTTCTGGAATAAAAGCAGAAGAGATAGATCTTATAATAGTTGCTACTGTTACTCCTGATATGTCATTTCCATCTACAGCATGTATGGTTCAAAAGAATATAGGAGCTACTAATGCAGCAGCATTTGACTTAGAAGCTGGTTGTTCTGGATTTGTATATGGATTAAGTGTAGGAAAAAACTTTATAGAAACTGGTATGTACAAAAAAGTGCTTGTAATAGGTGCTGAAACTCTATCTAAGATTATGGACTGGACAGATAGAAACACTTGTGTACTATTTGGAGATGGAGCAGGTGCAGCTATCTTAGGTGAAGTGAATGAAAATGAGGGTATTTTATCTACGTATCTAGGAGCTAATGGAGCAAGTGGAGAGTGCCTTAAAATACCTGCAGGAGGATCTAGAATGCCTGCAAGTAGTCAAAGTGTGAATGACAGACTTCATTACATAAAAATGGAAGGTTCTGAAGTATTTAAATTTGCAGTTAGAGTTATGGGGGATTCTGCTAAAAAGAGTATAGAAATAGCTGGATTAAATGAAGATGACATAGATTATTTAGTACCACATCAAGCTAATATGAGAATAATACAAGCATCTGCAAAGAGACTGAAAATGCCTATGGAAAAAATATATATTAATTTACATGAATATGGCAATATGTCTGCAGCATCTATACCTGTAGCTCTTGACGAAGCATATAGAAAAGGAAATATAAAAAAAGGTGACAATATAGTTTTAGTAGGATTTGGAGCAGGACTTACGTGGGCTTCGAGTGTTATTAAATGGAGTATCTAGGAGGAGAAAAGATGAACAGAGTATGTGAACTTTTAGGAATAAAATACCCTATAATTCAAGGAGGAATGGCGTGGATAGCAACTGCTGAACTTGCTGCAGCTGTATCTAATGCAGGGGGACTTGGACTTATCGGAGCAGGAAATGCTCCAGCTGATGTTATAAGAAATGAAATCAAAAAAGCTAGAGAACTTACTGATAAGCCATTTGGGGTTAATGTAATGTTATTATCTCCATTTGTAGACGAAGTTATGGAAGTTGTATATGAAGAAAAAATACCTGTCATAACTACTGGAGCAGGAAATCCTGCTAAGTATATGGAAAAATTGAAATCAATAGGAACAAAAATTATTCCTGTTGTCCCATCAGTTGCTCTTGCTAAAAGGATGGAAAGATGTGGAGCAGATGCTCTTGTTGTAGAAGGAACTGAAGCGGGAGGACATATAGGAGAACTTACAACTATGGTATTAATACCTCAAGTTGTAGATGAAGTTAGTATACCTGTTATTGGAGCTGGTGGAATTGCTGATGGAAGAGGGGTTGTAGCTGCATTTTCATTAGGAGCTAGTGCTGTTCAAGTCGGAACTAAGTTCGTATGTAGTGAAGAGTGTATAGTACATGAAAACTATAAAAAGGCTATTATAAATGCAAAAGATAGAGATGCATTAGTTGCAGGTAGAAGTACAGGGCATCCTGTTAGAGCTTTAAAAAATAAGCTTATGAAAGAACTTATAAAAATAGAAAAAGAAGGAGCTGATTCTTCTTTTATAGATGAAAAAGGCGTAGGAGCACTTAAAAAATCTGTTATAGATGGAGATGTAGATAATGGATCTGTAATGGCAGGACAAAGTGCTGGTATGGTTAAAGATATAAAATCTTGTAAAGATATTATAGAAGATATGATGAATGAAGCTAATGATATAATATCTAACTTGAGATTTTAGGAGGTATTTATATGAGTAAAATAGCTTTCGTATTCCCAGGTCAAGGATCTCAATACATAGGTATGGGAAAAGATATATATGAAAATTATGAGATTTCAAAAAAAATATTTGATAAAGCTGATGAAGTTTTACATATGAATTTAAAATCAGTAATGTTTGAAGGACCTAATGAGGAACTTACTAAAACTGAAAATACTCAACCGGCAATACTTACTTTAAGTACGGCTTTACTTGAAGTTTTAAAAGATAGACTTGATGTGAAATTTGATGCATGTGCAGGATTATCTTTAGGAGAATATTCTGCTCTTGTTGCAGCGGATGCTCTATCTTTTGAAGAAGCTGTAAAGCTTGTTAAAAAAAGAGGTAAATATATGCAAGAGGCGGTTCCACAAGGTGTAGGAACTATGGCTGCAATACTTGGTCTTGATAGAGATATACTTATGAGTGTGTTGGATGAAGTATCTAGTGAAGGAGTAGTTGAGGCTGCTAACTTTAATAGTCCAGGACAAATAGTAATATCTGGAGAGATAAAAGCTGTAGAAAAAGCAGCTAGTCTTTGTAAAGAAAGAGGAGCTAAAAAAGCTGTTATATTAAATGTAAGTGCACCTTTTCATTCTTCTATGCTAAATAAAGCTGGAGAAAATTTAAAAAAAGAACTTGAAAATATACAATTAAATTCTCTGAAAGTACCTGTTGTAACTAACGTTACTGGAGATTATGTTAAGTATGATGAAATAAAAGATACTTTAGTGAAACAAGTAAGTTCATCTGTATTATGGGAAGATTCAATAGAAAGACTTATAGAAGATGGATTTGATACCTTTGTTGAAATAGGGCCTGGTAAGACTCTTAAAGGGTTTATAAATAAAATATCTAAAAAATTAAAAGTTAAAGTAAATATCTACAATGTAGAAAATAAAGATACTTTAGAAAAATTTGTGCAAGATATTAAGGAGGCTAAGTAATGATAGATTTAAAAGGTAGAGTTGCGCTTATAACTGGAGGTTCAAGAGGTATAGGAAAAGCAATAGCTACAAAACTTGCTTCATTAGGAGCGGATATAGCTATAAACTATACTTCAAGAGAAGAATCTGCACTTGAAGTTAAGAAAGAAATAGAAAATATGGGAGTAAGATGCTTTACTGTAAAATGCGATGTATCTAATTTTGAAGACTCTCAAAATATGGTTAATGAGGTTATAAATGAATATGGAAAATTAGATATACTAGTAAATAATGCAGGTATAACTAAAGATGGACTTTTAATGAAGATGAAAGAAGAAGATTTTGATAAGGTTATATCTGTAAACTTAAAAGGAGTATTCAATTGTACAAAGGCTGTAACTAGACCTATGATGAAGCAAAAATATGGAAAGATAATAAATATGGCATCTGTAGTTGGTGTTATGGGAAATGCAGGTCAATCAAATTACTGTGCATCTAAGGCTGGGGTTATAGGTTTTACAAAATCAACAGCTAGAGAGCTTGCATCTAGAAATATAACTATAAATGCTATAGCTCCAGGATTTATAGAAAGTGATATGACTAATGTATTAAAAGATGAAGTAAAAGCAGCTTATGAAAGCAGCATACCTATGAAAAAAATGGGTAAAACAGAAGATGTAGCTAATGTAGCAGCTTTCTTAGCAAGTGATATATCTTCATATGTAACAGGTCAGACTATTAATGTCGATGGTGGAATGGTAATGCAGTAAAAAATTAAAATATATAATAAAAAATTAGGAGGTATTTAATATGTTTGAAAAAGTGAGAGATATAGTTGCAGATCAATTAGGAGTAGATAATGTGGAGGAGATTAAATTAGAAACTTCTTTAATAAAAGATTTAGAAGCAGATTCATTAGATGCAGTTGAAATAATGATGGCTCTTGAAGATGAGTTTGAAATAGAAATACCAGATGAAGAAGCAGAAAAGTTTACTTGCATAGGAGATATAGTAAAATATATCGAATCTAAATAAGTAGTTTTGGAGGTACTAATATGAAAAGAAGAGTTGTGGTTACGGGTATAGGATGTGTAACTCCTATTGGAACAGGAACAGATATATTCTGGAACAATATTAAAAATGGAGTTTGTGGAATAGATGAAATAACTAGATTTGACACTACTGATTTTGTAACTAAGATAGCAGGAGAGGTTAAAGATTTTAACGCTTCTGATTTTATGGATAAAAAGGAAGCTAAAAGGATGGATAGATTCACTCAATATGCAGTGGCTGCATCTAAGATGGCTATGGAAGACTCAAATATTGATACAGATAATATAGATAAAAATAGATTTGGAGTTATAGTAGGATCAGGAATAGGTGGAATAGAGACACTAGAAGAACAACACAAAAGATTGTTAGAAAAAGGACCAAAAAGAGTAAGTCCATTCTTTGTACCTATGATGATAACTAATATGGCTGCAGGACAAATATCTATAATGTGTGGAGCTAAGGGACCTAATACAAGTGTTGTTACTGCTTGTGCATCGTCTACTCATGCTATAGGAGATGCTTTTAAAGCTATCCAAAGAGGAGATGCTGAAATTATGATCTCAGGAGGAGCAGAAAGTCCTATAACTCCGCTTGCTGTTGCTGGATTCTGTACAATGAAGGCAATGTCAACTAGAAATGATGATCCAAAAACTGCATCAAGACCATTTGACAAAGACAGAGATGGATTTGTAATGGGAGAAGGATCAGGTATGCTAGTATTAGAAGAACTAGAGCATGCTTTAGCTAGAAATGCAAAAATATATGCTGAGTTGGTTGGTTATGGATTAACAGCAGATGCATATCATATGACAGCTCCTGCAGAAGGTGGAGAAGGCGCTGCTAGAGCTATGGAAATGGCAATAAATGATGCAGGACTAAAAATAGAGGATGTAGATTACATAAATGCTCATGGAACTAGTACTCCTCTTAATGATAAAAATGAAAGTTTAGCTATTAAATCTTTATTTAAGGATCATGCGTATGATTTAGCTGTATCATCAACTAAGTCTATGACAGGACACTTATTAGGAGCAGCTGGAGCAGTTGAAGCTATAATATGTTCTTTAGCTATAAACGAAGGATACTTGCCTCCTACTATGAATATGGAAAATCAAGATCCAGAACTTGATCTTGACTATGTTGTAGGAAAAGGAAGACAAAAAGATATTAAATGTGCTCTTACTAATTCATTAGGATTTGGTGGACACAATGGAACACTTGCATTTAAAAAATATGAATAAATAAAAAATTCGCATATGCTCTTGCATATGCGAATTTTTTATTGTGTCTGCGTTTCATCTATTTGGAAATGATTTGAGATAGAATCTTTAACTTTATTTTTCATCTCTTCTTTTTCTTTTTTCTTTTTTTCATCTACTTTATTTTTGATTTCATTTTTCATTTTTTGTTTTTCAGTTTCGATTTGTTGATCTACTGCTGATTTTAATTCTTTGGTATATTCATTTAATTCTTTATTAACACGATCAATTTCTTGATTTTGATATTTTTGCAGTTCTTGAACTGTCTCTTTAGCCTTTGATTGAATATGAGAATCTAACTCTTGTTGTTCTTTTTCACTAATTTTATCAATTTCTTTTTCTGTTTCTGATGATATCCTATTTTCTATTGAAGCAATTCCTTTTTGAATAAGAGTAATGATGTCTGTACCTAGAACTGTAGCAGCATATACGTTAGCAGCACCAAAAGCAACAAGCACTACAGTTGTAATTATAATTACTTTTTTATTGATTTTTTTTATTATATTCATGATTTATCTCCTTTCTCAATGGACTTTGGATTTATATTTGTATTGGATATTATATATTCGGCAAGATTTCATGTCAATAAATGTCGAAAAGATGTAATGTGGTAATATTAGTATGAATTTGAAAAATATAAACAATCTATAATTAAAGAAGAGTTAGTTTCTAGATAGAAACTAACTCTTCTTTTACTTTTGCATCTAATTTTAATTAATAAGCTATATGAATTTGATTATATTTTCACTTAACATGGTTTTTGGCATTCAAGACTTAATAGAACTCGTATACCGGCTTCTATAGGTAAAACACCAGTTCCTAAGAAGATTTGAGTATTTGGGTCTGTTGGATTTACTTGTTCAAGTTCATTTTTAATAACAGTACTTCCTGATACTGAACTTGTTACTAATTTGAATTTCATAATTTTTTGGGCACTAGCTCCTTTTGGTATTTCTATATTATCACAAGTTATTTTAATATCTGCATTACCTTTAACATCGGTATTGACAGGAACAGGTTCTCCTGTACGTGCAAATACAGCAGTACAACCATCGAAATCTGAGAATCTAACTGTTACACCTGTTGGAATTACCATATCATCTAATATACTAACTTTAGTATGAGGAGAATCTCCCACATTAGTTATACTTATTTTAAATTCAGCTAAACCATTATCTAAAACGTTACAACATTTATTAGATTCTAGTTCAACAACATCAATAGTAGCAGTAGCTGTATCTGATGCTTCTGTACCTTCTGATGTTACACTAGCAAGGTTATTTATTACATATTGTCCAGGAGATGAGATACCTGCTATTGGAATACTATAAGTTACTATTACTTCTCCACCAGGATCTAATTTTCCTAAATTTCCTCCTGTTCTAATTTCTCCATTAGGATTTATAACAACTTTTAAAGTATCGGGAACTGTAGTGATTGTTCCAGGTGTTAATTGAGTAGGTAAGAATAGTATATCTAGAAGTTCAACACTTTCTAGAGCTGCATTACCTATATTATCTATTTCTAAACGGTATTCAAGTTTTGCTTGATTATCTTTTATTATAGTAGTTACATTTTTATTTATAGATAACTTACCTTGAGGGTTACATTCAGGAACTAGAAATCCCCCATTACAATCAAAAACTGTTGCAGTAGAATTTGTATTAACTGATATAGGTTGTGTTGCTATAGGATAATTTCCTTTTAATTCTAATCTATATGCAACAGAAACTCCTTTGGTATATCTATCATTAATTTCTATTTTTACAAATTGAAAGCCTTCAGGAGCATTTCCGAAAATAGGATCTGTCTTAGTTAAGGTATAAGGTATAGAAGTCCATTCACCGCATCCATCTATTTTTTCGGATACAGTTAGTGTTTCTAGATGTACAATTTCACATATAGGAATAACAAATGAAGTTGCTGGTAATGTTGTATCATTACAGTCTGTTATTAATTTATATGTCCAAAAAGATTTGTTTAAAGAAGATACATAACTAGGGTTTGTAACAACTCTACCATCTGGTAAACAATGACATTCGGGTTGAACAACCGAAATACCTATATTTTTATCACAACAATTTAAATTCTTATAAGATGCACCCTGACAAAGTTTTGGGTTATCTGCCATTTGCAATCAACTCCTTATTTATAATACTACAAAATCTTTTCCCAGGATTAATATATTCTAAATTAAATAAAGATGTGTTAATACATAAAAAGATTAATGTATTAATTATTAAAAAACTAATTACGTTAGGATTGGTTGACGACATCAGTCAGTTTATAGAAACTAGACAAATTTTTTTATGCATATTTTTGTTATTAACATAATATTATTTAAAAATAGGGAGGAGGACGAGTTTATGAATAAACTTTCTGAGGAAATTATAAATTCACTAAGTCCAAAAATAAAGCGGTTTTTCATAGGAGCTGAGTATGAATTTATAAGGAATATAGAAGAAATAAGGCTTAGAGTCAATAGACCGTTAATAGTTAACATGAATAACAGGGATTATTTCTTTGATATAAAGGCTAATAAGTTCTGTGAGAACACACAGCATTTATATATAAGCACACGAGAGGATATAGAGCATACCTTTCAGCTTATATGTAAGTATTCTATACATTCCTTTTTGGATGATATTAAAAAGGGATTTATAACAATAAAAGGTGGACATAGGGTAGGTATTGGAGGAAAAGCTATTTTAGATAAAGACGAAATAAAAAATATAAAGCATATATCCTCTTTAAATATAAGGGTATCAAGAGAGATAAAAAATTGTTCAAAAGATGTAATCAAATATATAATCAAAAACTCCAACGAAATATACAACACTTTAATAATATCTCCTCCACAGTGTGGAAAAACAACTCTTATAAGAGATTTGGTTAGAAATATAAGTACAGGTATTGATGAATATAAATTTAAAGGGATAAAGGTTGCAGTTATTGATGAAAGGAACGAAATCTGTGGATCCTATCAAGGAATACCTCAAAAGGATGTAGGAATAAGAACTGATGTAATAGAGTCTTGCCCTAAAGATGTAGGAATAATGATGGTTTTAAGAAGTATGTCTCCAAATGTTATAGTTACAGATGAAATAGGAAGTACTAAAGAAATAGAATCATTATATTCAGCTTTAAATGGAGGGGTATCGCTTATAACATCTGTTCATGGTAATGGAATAGATGACATTAGAAATAGAAAAGAATTAAATACACTTTTAGATAAAGAATTGTTCAAAAGAGTTATTGTACTATCTTGTAAGAATGGAGCAGGTACAATAGAACAAATATACGACTTAGAAGAAAAGAGGTGGTTATTTATTGGTTAAAATAGTGCTTATTATATTTATACTAATATGCTTTTTCTTATTAGGAGAAGAACTTTACAGGTCGTTTAAAAAAAAATACAGCGACATATCAGATCTTGTAAAAGTACTTGAAGTTTTGAATATGCAACTTGAATTTGGTTTGTATACATTGGAGGAAGTATTTGAAAAGATAGGTAATAAAAAAGAGTTCAATATAAGCTATTTTTTTGAAGCGTTAAGTATAAAACTTAAAGAAAACAATAAAAGCTTAGATGATATAGTTAACGAATCAATTCCCATAATAAATCAAAAAACGAATCTTAGTATAAGTGAAATAGAGGAAATAATCAATTTAATAAACAACCTTGGAAAAAGTGATTATTATTCACAAAAAAGAATAATAGATCTTGCTATTGAGAATCTGAAAAAAAATGAAAAAGAAGCATTTCTAGAAATTAAAACAAAAGGTATATTGTATAAAAAACTTAGCTTAACCATGGGTTTTTTACTTGTGATTATATTTTTATAGATTTTAAAAGGGAGGAATTTTTATGGGAATAAATGTTGATTTGATTTTTAAGATAGGTGGTATAGGCATACTCTTATCCATACTTCATACTGTTTTAACGAGGGCGGGTAAAGATGAATGGGCTTATATTGCAAATCTTACAGGGGTTGTGCTTGTACTTATGATAGTTATAAAAGAAATTAGTAATTTATTTAATACTGTAAAGACTATGTTCAATCTTTATTAAAGGGAAGTGGTGGATTGGAATTTACAAAATTAATTGCGATTGCATTTATTGGAACTATACTATCTGTATTATTTAAGAAAGAAAAGCCTGAGATAAGCATGGCTATAGCACTAATTACAGGAGTTGCTATATTTACAGTATCTATATACAAGATAAATTACGTAATAAACTGTATAAATGATTTAACTAAAAAAATAAATATAAGCCATATGTATTTTTCTACAATAATGAAAATAGTAGGGATATCGTATTTGATGGAATTTGCTATTCAAATATGTAAAGACAGTGGGGAAGGAGCTATAGCTACTAAGCTTGAATTTGGAGGGAAAGTAATAATACTTACTCTATCTTTTCCTATACTGTTATCAATACTTAATACGATAGTAAATATTATTCCTTAGGAGATTACTTATGAAAAGAAGAGCGTTTGTTGGAGTTTTAATTATGTTTTTTTTGCTGACAAATCTAGCATATGCACAAAGTGATGCAAAAGGGGATATAAATAAGTACATAGATAATCAATTAAAAACTATTCAAATTGATAGACTACAAAAAACTTTTGAAAATGAACAAGTACTTAAAAATATTAATTTGAAAAATTTTATTATGGACGTTATGAAGGGCAAAAAAAATGTATTAGACATAATAGATAAAGGGCAGGTTAAAAATTATTTATTTAAAGAAATTAAGTTCAATTTCAAAATTTTGGTTACTATATTAATTCTATCATTGATATCGGCAATACTTAAAAACTTAGATAATTCATTTTCTGGAACTGCTATAAGCAAGGTATCAAATTATACAGTTTTTGTTCTATTGATATCAATAACATTTATGGGATATAAAGATGTTCTTGAAATAGCAAGAGTGACAATAGACAGTATGGTTAATTTTATGCAAATAGCAATTCCTATTGAAATGGCTTTTTTAGTAACATTAGGATTTCCGGTTACCTCTGCATCTTTAAGCCCTATATTTTTAGGAGGTATAGTTTTTATAAATATAGTTTTTAAGACGTTTTTAATGGTGATAATGGCCCTTTCGTTTTCAATACTTATAATAAACAATATATCAAGTAATATAAACCTTAAAAGGTTATACAATTTTACTAAGCAGATAAGTGTGTTTACGGTGGGGTTTTTACTAACTGTATACCTTGGGATAATATCTATTCAAGGAATATATGTTACTTCATTTGATAAATTTTCGATAAAAACTATTAAATTTGCTGTTGATTTTATTCCGGTTGTAGGAGGGTTTGTATCTGATTCTATAGAAATACTACTTTCATCATCATATTTATTAAAAAGTGTATTAGGAGCAGCGGCACTTGTGATATTGATAGGCATATGTCTAATACCTGTATTTAAAATAGTCTCTATTATACTTGTTTATAAGATTTCATCTATAATTGTAGAACCTATATCTGATGATAATATATCTACTTATTTAAATGAAATGGCAAATCTGATGATAATAATTCTATCTTCAGTTGTAGCTGTTGGAATAATGTTTTTTATAACAATAGCAATACTTGCATCTATTGGAAATGTAACGAGAATGTAGGAGGAATTCTTTATGAATAGTATAAAACAATGGATAAGTAGTATATTGATTGCGGCATTTGTTATAAATGTTATAGACATATTAATACCTACTGGAAGTTTTAAAAAGTACATAAATATAGTCTTAAACTTTATATTTATATTTATAGTTATAACACCTGTTTTAAATTTAGTATCAAAAGATATGAATATAGAGGATCAAATATTAAAACAGTTTAATGAATTTCAATATGAATATAAGCAACAGATGATTTCTAACAGTTCAATAGATGAAGAAGAAATAATGTCCAATTATAACGATTATTTAAAGCAGAGTGTAAATATGAAACTAGAGGAATCTGGATATGAGTTAACTGATATAGAGACTGATGAAAACGGAGAAAAAAAATTAATTATAAAAGATTTAAAAACTAGTAAAAATAGTAATAATGAAACGAAAGAAAAAATACAATTAAAAGAGGATGAAAATTATAAGCAAGCTTTTAATGAACTAAAAAATATTGAGCATAAAAATATAAAAGAAGACTTGAATAAAATTTTCAAAATATCTATCGAAAAAATAAAAATTAACTAATGTGAGGGATGAAGATGAATCTTGATAAAAAGAAAATATACACTATTTTAGCTGCAATAATAATATCATTAGTACTTCTTGTGAGTATTTCTGGTATGTTTGATCAAAATGCAGATAAAAACTATCCAAATGCAAATCTAGTTGATAAAAGTGATTCTGGTAGAGCAAATTTGGTCACTAAGGAGGATGAGTTAGAAGACAGGCTTGAAAAAATACTAAGTAACATACAGGGGGTAAATTCTGTAAAGGTAATGATAACTTTTGAGACTGATAGACAGCTAGAACCGGCTTTTAATGAAACAGTTGCAACAGAAACAACCCAGGAAAATGACTCAACTGGAGGAAGGAGGGTTGTAACAACAGAAAATAAAACTCAAACTATAGTAACAAAAAATAATAATAAGGGAAATGAACCTATATTATTAAAATCTATAGAACCACAAGTTAGAGGGGTCATAGTTGTAGCTGATGGTGCAGAAGATACTGTGGTAAAACAGAGACTATATGATGCTGTTAAGACAGTACTTCAAGTATCTAGCCATAAAATAGAGGTTTATCCAAAAAATAAATAAGGGGGATTAAGTTATGAAGTTTAAGAAATTTAATAAGCAGTTTTTAAAAAGTAGAAATTTTGTTGTATGTGTATTGGTATTTATGTTAGTAATTGTATGTACTGTTAATTATCAATTTAATAAGCAGGGAATGCTTGAAACATCTAGTGATCTTCAAGAATACGAAGAGTTACTTCAAGCTGATAATGAAAATATGGATGTTGATAAAGAACCAGTTAAGGAAACTGCTAACGAAAATTTAGAAACTGACGAAATAAAAGTTGTAGACAGCAATAAAAGTGAAGCTGATGAAAAGGTTAAAGAGACAACTGCAAATATAACAAAAGAAATGGTATCAAAAGAAAATATGCAAAAAGATACATATTTTATAGATATAAAAATGAATAGAGAGAAGGAAAGAGGGGAATTAATAGAAGAACTAGATGCAATAGTTAAAAATCCATCTTCTAGTAAAAATTCAATAGAAGAGGCATCTAATATGAAATTAAACTTAGTTAAATTTAGAGAATCAGAACTTAATATAGAAAGTTTACTTACTGCTAAAGGATTCGAAAATCCAGTAGCATATGTTAGTGAAAATAATGCAAGTGTAGTAGTTGATAGAGAAAAACTTAATAAAGATGACGTTGCAAAAATATTTGATGTTGTATATACTCAAACAAAACTTCCTTTTGAAAATATAAAAATAATGGAATATAAAAGATAGTTTGTAAAATTTATTTCCATTTGGTATAATTAAAATATAATTTAACACTTTGGAGGTGTACCTTTGGAAAATAAAGATTATGGCCAAGTAAAAATATCTGAAGATGTAATTGCTACTATATCAGGGATTTCTGCTTCTGAGATAGAAGGAGTAGCATCTATGAGTGGAAGCATTACAGGTAATATAACGGAAATTTTAGGTAAAAAGAATTTATCTAAAGGTGTTAAAGTCGTAGTAGAAGAAGACGAAGTATTCATAGATGTATTTGTAATGATAGAGTATGGTGTTGTTATACCAGATGTATCATGGAAAATACAAGAAAATGTTAAAACAACTATTGAAACTATGACTGGATTAAATGTAGCTCAGGTCAATGTTCACATTCAAGGAATTACTTTTAAGAAAGAAAAAATTGAAGAGAATAGTTAATAGGAAGTATATTAACCCTCTGAATAATCAGAGGGTTAGTTTTGTGTATATAATATTTAGGAGGTTTACAATGAGCAGAAAGATAAGTAGAGAATTAGGAATGAAAATGGTTTATCAAATGGATATGACTAAGGAATATACTAACGAAAAGATTGAAGAATTTATAGAGGAACATTCGCATGAAAACTTTGATAGCCAATACCTAGTTGATTTAGGAAATATAGTTATAGAAAATAAAGAAGATATAGATTCTATTATAAGTACTCATTCTACGAAATGGAAAATAAATAGAATTGCTAAAGTAGACCTTAGTATATTAAGAGTTGCTATAGCTGAGATAAAATATATGGATAATGTTCCTTTTAAAGTTGCTATAAATGAAGGTATAGAACTTGCAAAGAGATATTCAGATGATGAGTCTACTAAATTTATAAATGGATTATTGGGAAGTGCAATAAATGATATCGAAAAATAAAATAATTTTAGGAATAGACACAAGCTGCTATACGACATCTATAGCAGCTATAAATTTAGATAAAGAAATAATAATAAACGAAAAAAGAATGTTAAAGGTAAAGCACGGAAATAGAGGACTTAGACAATCAGATGCTTTTTTTCAACATACAAATAATTTGGGAGATATGTTCGGAGATTTAAAATCTAAAATTAAAGATTATGATATAGTAGGAGTATGTGTATCTTCAAGACCAAGACCTATTGAAGGGTCGTATATGCCTGTATTTAGTTGTGGCTATAAATTTGCAAAAACTATATCTTCTGTATTAAATACAAAATTGTATCAAACCTCACATCAAGAATGTCATGTAGAAGCGGCTTTTTATGATACTAATATAGATAAAGATAGATTTTTGTGCATACATATGTCTGGAGGAACTACTGAAATACTATTAATAAATAGAAAATTATATGGGTACGATATAGAAATAGTAGGTGCGACTAAGGACATAAGTGCCGGACAACTTATAGATAGAGTTGGGGTAAAGCTTGGATACGAATTTCCTTGTGGAGAGTATTTAGATCAAAATGCGTTAAAATGTGATGTTGATGTACATAATCTAAAGATATCATCTAAAGAAGGATATATGAATTTTTCAGGTGTTGAAAATCAAATATTTTCTATAGTAGATAACTATTCTAAGGAGTATGTATCTAAAGTGATTTTAAATTCTATTTTAGATTCAATATATAAATCAATTATATTCTTAAGTGATAAATATAATATAAAAGATGTACTATTCGTTGGAGGGGTATCTTCTAGTAAATATATATCTAGTAAGTTAATAAATAAGTTAAGTAATAATAAAATAAATGCATTTTTTACAAAATCTAGTTTTGCAAAGGATAATGCAATAGGATCAGGTATTATTGGAGTTAATAGATTTTTAAGTGAGGTATAATTATGAAGTTAAAGGCTCTTTCTATTAGTGAGGTTAATGCTTATATAAAAAGGATTCTTACCAATGACCCTATATTATATAATTTAAAGGTTAAAGGGGAAGTATCTAATTTGAAAATCCACACAAGTGGTCATGTATATATGTCTTTAAAGGACAATAAGTCAAAGATAAACTGTGTTATATTTAAAAATAATGTTCCTGAAGATTTAAATTTAAAGGAAGGTCTTGAAGTAAGAGTTTCTGGATATATATCGTTATATGAAAAAGATGGAAGTTATCAGCTTTATATAAACTCAATTGAGGTTGAAGGAGTTGGAAACTTACATGTAGAGTTTGCAAAATTGAAAGAAAAACTTCAAAATGAAGGGTTATTTGATCAGGAATATAAAAAGAAAATACCGAGTATGCCTAAGAATATAGGTGTTATTACATCTTTAACAGGGGCAGCACTTAGAGATATTATAAATGTTATATCTAGAAGGTATCCAAAGGTTAATGTTAAGGTATATTCTGTTTTGGTGCAAGGGGATAGATCGGCTGATGATATAGTATATGCTATTGATTTTTTGAACAAAAGGGAATTTATAGATGTTATAATATTGGCTAGAGGTGGAGGTTCTATAGAAGAATTATGGTCTTTTAATGAAGAAAAGGTTGCAAGAAGTATATTTGCATCACAAATACCTATAATAAGTGCTGTAGGACATGAAACTGATTTTACAATAGCTGATTTTGTGTCAGACCTTAGAGCACCTACTCCGTCTGCTGGAGCTGAAATATCTGTTCCATCTTATATAGATATAAGAGATAAACTTGATATATCTAAGGATAGAATGAATAAAGTATTTGAAAATAAAGTATATTCATATAAAAAAGATTTAGACAGTACGAAGAAAGATATGGATATTGATTACAAAGAAATAATAAAAGATAAGCTTATATGTACTGATAATTGTTTAAAGAATATTGAAAATGCTATTAACAAAAAACTTATTTTAACTAGGAATGAATTAGAGTATATAGGGCAGAACTTAAATAATTTAAGTCCATTGTCTGTAATGTCTAGAGGTTACACTTTAGTTGAAAAAGACGATGTATTAGTTAAAGATCCTAAGGACTTGAGCCTAGGAGATAATATAAATGTACTATTTGAAAAGGCCTGTGTGAATTGTAAAATACAGAATATAAAAGAGGTTGATTAGTATGAATTATGAAGTTTCTTATAAGAGGTTACAAGAGATAATTAAAAGTTTAGAAGAGGAGACTATATCATTAGATGAATCTTTAAAACTTTATGAAGAAGGTATAAGGCTGTATAGACACTGCAATAAGCTATTAGAATCAGCTCAACTTAAGATAACTAGGTTTTCAAACGATACTTTAGAAGAAATAGAAATCGATATTGAGGAGGTATAAAATGAATTTTAAATCAGCATTAAAAGATAAAAAAACATATTTTGAAAGTAGATTACAAGGTTACATACCAGATATGAATGCATATCAAAAAACTTTATTCGAAGCGATGAAATATAGTTTAGATGCAGGAGGTAAGAGGCTTAGACCTATACTTTTGATGGAAAGTGCAGCTTTATTTAATTCTGATATAGAAGATACTATACCTTATGCATGCGCTATGGAGATGATTCATACGTATTCTCTTATACACGATGATTTACCGGCAATGGATGATGATGATTTAAGAAGAGGAAAACCCACAAATCATAAAGTATTTGGAGAGGGTATAGCTGTTTTAGCTGGAGATGGACTTTTAAATTATTCATTTGAAATAATGCTTGATCATGCTTTGAAAAATGAAAAAAATAGTTATAAATATGTAAAGGCTATGAATGAAATAGCTAAGGCGGCAGGAGTTAAAGGTATGATAGCGGGCCAAGTAGTAGATCTTCAAAGTGAAAACAAGAAAATAGATAAGGATACACTTGATTTTATACATATGAATAAGACATCAGCTATGATTATAGGATCAATGAGAGCAGGAGCTATAATTGGAGGAGCTAATGATATAGAACTTCAAGATATAACAAATTATGCTAAAAATATAGGACTTGCTTTTCAAGTTGTAGATGATATATTAGATATAGTAGGGGATGAGAAAAAATTAGGTAAAGATATTGGAAGTGATTTAGAAAATAACAAGTCTACATATCCTTCGTTATTTGGTATTGATAAATCAAGAGATATAGCTAAAAATCTTATAGAAGATGCTAAAAAGTATATATCAAGATTTGATGAGAAAAATGAATTTTTAAATTGCTTAGCTGATTACATTATAGACAGAGAATGTTAGTTTAAGGAGGATGTTAAGTGGCTTTTATTGAGGGGATTTTAAATAATCAAACTTTTGCAGTGTGCTTTATATCTTGGTTTGTAGCTCAGATATTAAAGGTTATACTAACTTTTATATTTGATAAGAAAATAGATGTTTCAAGGTTTGTGGGCTCTGGTGGTATGCCAAGTTCGCATTCGTCGTTTGTTACAAGTCTTGCAACTAGTATAGGAATACAAAGAGGTTATGAATCATTGGAGTTTGCAATGGCTCTTGTATTTGCTTTAATAGTAATGTATGATGCGGCTGGAGTTAGAAGAGCTGTTGGAAAGCAAGCTAAGATACTTAATAAAATGATAGAAGATATACAAGAACATAGAAAAGATGTTTTTAATGAAAAAAGGTTAAAAGAACTTGTAGGGCATACACCTGTAGAGGTTTTATCAGGAGCCATATTAGGTATTATAATAGCTAACATAATGGTTTGAAAATGATTTTTAGGTGTGCTATAATATCTATGCTTTGTGCAGGTTAAAATAGAATATTAAACATATGATATAGGTATATATCCTAGTAATTAAAGCTATTATAATATAGGTAGCTTATCTAAAAGTGTACGGTTTTAAATTTTTAGCTTTTGGAGAAAATACTAGGGTATATTTATATATTTAAAAATAATTTTTAGAAAGTAGGATGAAGTTATGTATAAATATTTATACAATGTAAATAATCCTGAAGATTTAAAGAAAATGAATATAAAAGAACTTAATGAACTTACTAATGAAATAAGAAAGTTCTTGGTAAGATCTGTATCTAAAACAGGAGGACATTTGGCTTCTAATTTAGGTATAGTAGAATTAACGCTTGCCTTTCACTATATATTTGAAACACCAAAGGATAAAATTGTTTGGGATGTAGGTCATCAAGCTTATGTACATAAAATGATTACTGGAAGAACATCTGAATTTGAAACTCTTAGAAAATTCAATGGACTAAGTGGATTCCCTAAAAGAAATGAAAGTGTTCATGATGCATTTGATACTGGACATAGTTCCACGTCTATATCAGCAGGGCTAGGTCTTGCAATGGCACGCGATATTAAAAAAGAAAATTATGAAGTTTTATCTGTAATAGGAGATGGAGCTTTAACTGGTGGTATGGCATTTGAAGCGCTTAACCACTTAGGTCATACTCAAACAAATATGACGGTAATATTAAATGATAATGAAATGTCTATAGATAAAAATGTCGGAAGTATGTCAAATTATTTATTGAAGCTTAGAACTAATAAAGCTTATAAAAAGATAAAGGTAGAATTTGAAAATATAACTAATTATATACCTAAAATTGGAGATACGGTATATAAAACTGCAGATAAAATAAAAGATAGTTTAAGATATATTGTAAGTCCAGGTGCTTTATTTGAAGAAATGGGTATAAAGTATTTTGGACCAATAGATGGACATGATATTGAAGAGCTTATTCAAACTTTTAAAACGATAAAAAAGTTTAAGGGGCCGTCTATAGTTCATGTAATTACAAAAAAAGGAAAAGGTTATAGATTTGCAGAAGATCATCCAGAAAAGTATCATGGGGTAAGTCCTTTTGATATTAAAAAAGGAATTCAAAAGAGCTCTAAAGAGACGTACTCGAGTGTAGTAGGAGAAAAAATGGTTGAAATGGCTGCTAAAGATAAAAATATTGTTGCTGTTACAGCTGCTATGCCATCTGGAACCGGTCTTGGCAAATTTCAAAATACCTATCCTGAAAGATTTTTTGATGTTGGAATAGCAGAAGGACATGCAGTTACATTTGCAAGTGGGCTTGCTGCTAATGGTATAAAACCTTATTTTGCAGTGTACTCAACTTTTCTTCAAAGAGGATATGATCAAATAATACACGATATAGCTCTTAGTAATCTTCCTGTAACATTGCTACTTGATAGAGCTGGAATTGTTGGAGCGGATGGTGAAACTCATCATGGAGTATTTGACTTAAGTTATTTAAACTCAATACCTAATCTAACTGTTATGGCTCCAATGGATAAATATGAGCTTGAAAAAATGTTAGAACTATCAAGAACAATTACCTGTCCAGTTGCCATAAGGTATCCAAGAGGGGAAGCTTTTAAGTATAAGCAAGATGACTGTGAGTTAAATGTTGGGGAATGGGATTTAATAAAAAAAGGAAGTAAGGTAGCTTTGATAGGTATAGGAGCAATGGTAAAAACTTGCTTAAAGTGTTCTGATATATTAAGTGAAAGAGGAATAAACATAACTGTAATAAATGGAAGATTTTTAAAACCTTTAGATTTTAATATGTTAGAAGAAATATACAAAGAATATGATTATATAATGACTGTTGAAGACAATGTTTTAATTGGAGGATTTGGAAGTAGTGTATCTTGTCATTTATCAAAGCTTGGATATAAAGGCAAACTTATAAATATAGGATTTGAAGATAAATTTATAGAACACGGAAATGTAGATATACTTTACGATAAGTATGGATTATCAGCAACTAAAATAGCAAAAAAAATAATAGAAGAAGTCAAATAAGAAAGGTAATAAATTATGAAAAAAAGAATAGATATTTTACTAGTTGAAAACGGACATTTTGAAAGTAGAGAAAGAGCCAAAAAATCGTTGATGGCAGGTCTTGTATTTGTAGATGGCCAAAGGTGTGATAAAGCAGGAACTTTAGTTAAAGAAGATTGCAAAATAACTGTGAAGGGAAAACTTATTCCCTACGTTAGTAGAGGTGGGTTAAAACTTGAAAAATCAATAAAAAACTTTGATGTAGATGTAAAAGGTAAAGTATGTTTAGATATAGGATCATCTACAGGTGGATTTACAGACTGTATGCTTCAAAATGGAGCTATAAAAGTATTTTCTATAGATGTTGGATACGGTCAACTTGCATGGAAATTAAGACAGGATGACAGAGTTGTATGTATGGAGAGAACCAATATAAGACACGTTGAAGTTGAAGATTTAGGAGAATACGCTGATTTTTCATCTATAGATGTATCATTTATATCATTGAGACTTGTAATACCAAAGGCTAAAGAATTGCTTAAAGAAAATGGAGAAATAATAGCTCTTATAAAACCACAATTTGAAGCAGGTAGAGAAAAGGTTGGTAAAAAAGGAGTAGTTAGAGACAAACAAACGCACATAGATGTAATTAAAAGAATAACTGAGTTTGTATATAAAAATGGATTTGATATATTAAACTTAGACTATTCACCTGTAAAAGGTCCAGAAGGAAATATCGAGTACTTACTTCATATAAGAAAGAATAATGATTTAAATGAAAAAAATGAATTAAACTATGATGAAACAATTTTGAAAGTAGTAGAAGATTCTCATAAAAAACTGTAATTAGGAGGATTTAAAGTTGAAAATATCAAGGCATAACAAAATATTAGAAATAATTGAAAGCAATGATATAACGACTCAAGATGAACTTGCACAAAAGCTTAGAGATCACGGAATGAACGTTACTCAAGCTACAGTTTCAAGAGATATAAAGGACTTAAAATTAGTTAAAGTTCTAACAAAAGATGGAAACTATAAGTATGCAGCACTTAAAAAAGAAGAAAAAGGATCTTCTGACAGACTAATAAGGTTATTAAAAGAACTATTAGTAGGAATTGATTCGGCTGAAAATATAGTATGTTTAAAAACTATACCTAGATCTGCGCAATTAGTTGCAAAAGCAGTAGATCAACTAGAAATTAAAGAAGTAGTAGGCACAATAGCAGGTATTGATACTGTATTTATATTGCTAAAAACCACAGAAGATGTAGATATTATAAAAGGTAGATTTAGAAAGCTAATATAGATAAGGGGGATTATCATGATCCTTGAGATGTATATAAAGAATTTTGCATTGGCAGAAGAAATTAGAATAGATTTTGAAGAAGGATTTAATGTATTAACTGGAGAAACAGGTTCTGGTAAATCTATAATAATAGACGCTCTTAATCTTTGTTTAGGTGGAAGGTATGACAAATCATTTGTAAGAAAAGGAACGGATAAAGGTCTTGTAGAGGCTATATTTAATGTTACAAATAAAAAAGTCATTAAAGAACTTTTAGAGTATGGAATAGATGCATCTTTAGATGATAACTTGATAATATCAAGGGAAATATACAGTGATGGAAAGAATATAAGTAGAATAAATGGAAGAAATGTAAGAATATCCTTTTTGAAAACTATAGGGTCTTTATTGGTAGATGTACATAGTCAGCATCAAAATCAGGTTCTTTTTAACAAAGATAAGCACATAGAGTTTTTAGATATATATGGATATGAAAGAATTGAGCCTGCAAAAGAAGAATATTTAGGTATATATAATGAGTATTTTGATTTGAAAAAGAAGATAAATGAATTAACTGAGAATAAAGATGATATTCAAATAGCAAGAGAAATAGATCTTTTAAAATTTCAAATACAAGAGATTGAAGAAGCTGATTTAACTATAGGAGAATATGATGAGCTTTTAAAAGAAAGAGAAATACATAGAAATAGCGAAAAAATATATACAAGTTTAAATAGTTCGTATTCAAATTTATATGAATCAAATTATAATGCATTCGATTTAATATCTAAAGGTATTAAAGACTTGAAAAGTATTGCGAATATAGATCATAGATTAGAACAGTTTTATTCTTCATTAGAAGAAATTATGTATACTCTTCAAGATATATCAAAAGATATAAGGGACTATAAAGATAATGTGGATTTTGATATTAAAAGCATTGATGATATAGAGATGAGAATAGATACAATAAACAATGTAAAAAGAAAATATGGTAATTCCATAGAGGAAATTTTACAATATAAAGACAAAATAATTCAAAGATTAGAAGATATAGAAAATAGAGATGAAAAAATTATAGAGTTAAAACACGAATTGGAAAAAATTGAAAAAGAATTAAATCAAAAAAGTGAAAAAATAACTTCTATAAGAAAAGAAATTGCAAATAAATTAGAAAATGATATATGTGAACAATTAAATTCTTTAAATATGAAAAATGTTGTATTTAAAGTAGATTTAAATCAAAAAGAAGATTATTCTTCGACTGGAAAAGATATTATAGAATTTATGATATCCTTTAATATAGGTGAAGATTTAATGCCTATATACAAGGTTGCATCTGGTGGTGAAATGTCAAGATTTATGCTTGCATTTAAAACTATATTATCTGATATAGATAAAGTTAACACGCTTGTATTTGATGAAATAGATACCGGAATAAGTGGAATAGCTGCAGAAATAGTAGGAAATAAATTAAAGGATATATCATATAAAAAACAGGTTATAAGTATAACTCACTTGCCTCAAATAGCAGTAAATGCGAATTCTCATTTTAGAATAGAAAAAGTAATACAAGAAAGTAGAACTTACACAAAAATAGAGAAATTAAATTTAGAAGAACAGATAAAAGAAATAGCAAGATTAATATCTGGATCTAATATAACTCAAAAAACTATAGAACATGCTAAAGAAATTATACAAATAGCTCAAAATAAAGATGTTTAAACATCTTTATTTTTTAAAAATTTTTTGATTAATAGAAAATTATAATCATCTTAAATTATGATAAATATAAATTTTATTATGAATATTAAAAAATTATTTTAAGATTTTTTAGAAAAGAACTTTTTTACAATATTATTATTATTTGTGGAGGATATAAAAGTACGATTTTAGGAAAATTAATATTAAAATGACATTAAGGAAGTGATATTTATGGCTAAAATTTCCAAGAGAAAATTTTTGATTTTAATATTAATTTTATCTACAATATTGACAAGTTTCACACCATTTAATTTAATTTCACAAGCTTTTAATCAAGATAAATTAGAATTAATTCCACTTGGAAATATAGCTGGAATAAAACTTGATACAAAAGGAGTATTAGTTATAGGAATAGACGAAAATTATTTAAAATATAAAGATAGAAACATAAAAATTGGAGATATAATAGTAAAAATAGAAGGAAAAGAAGTAAATAAAGCACAAGATATAGAGGATATTACAAATGATATAAAAAAAGATTTTATAAACGTAACTATAAAAAGAGATGGTAAGTATATATCTCAAAATATAAAATTATATAAAAATAATGAAGATGATACTTACAAAATAGGAGTTTGGGTAAGAGATAAAATAGCAGGAATAGGAACGCTGACTTGCTATAATCCAAAAACAAAAGAATTTTATGCCCTAGGGCATGGAATAACAGATGTAGATACTGGAAGTATAATAGAAGTTAAAAATGGTGTTTTATATAAGCCTAAAAAAATAGGGGTTAAAAAAGGAACATCAGGAGTTCCAGGTGAAATAATAGGAGACTTTGATAAAGAAACTATAATGGGTGAATTTAATCATAACGATGACTTTGGAATAAAGGGGATCATGAATAACCAATATAGATGGAATGACTTAAAATCTATAGAAGTTGGTCACTATTACGAAGTTAAAAAAGGAGATGCCTATATATTATTTACTGATGAGAACAATAGAATAAAAAGATATAAAATAAAAATAAAAAAGATATTTAACCAAAATAAACCAAAGTCTAAGAGTATGGTAGTTGAAATAGTAGATAAAAATCTGATAAACTATACAGGTGGAATAGTACAAGGTATGAGTGGAGCTCCGATAATACAAAATAATAAAATAATAGGAGCTATAACACATGTATTTGTCAATGATCCTAAGAAAGGATATGCCATATTTATAGATTGGATGTTGAAATAAGTTAAAATAAATTAAAGGAAATTTAATACAGATGTCGAATTAGTTAACTTGTATAATTATAATACTTTTTATTGGGGGGTAATTCTGTGAAAGAGAAAATAAAATTAATAATAGCAGATGATAATAAGGACTTTTGCCAAATATTGAAAGAATATTTGCAAAATGAAGATGATATAGAAATATTAGGTATAGCTAAAGATGGTATTGAGGCTCTTGATTTAGTGTCAGAGAAACAACCAGATTTACTAATACTAGATATAATAATGCCACACCTTGATGGTCTTGGAGTTATAGAAAAATTAAATGCTATGGATATCAAAAAAATGCCAAAAATAATAGTATTGTCTGCGGTTGGACAAGATAAGATAACTCAAAGAGCTATAAATTTAGGAGCTGATTACTATATAGTTAAGCCTTTTGATTTTAGTGTGTTTATAAATAGGATAAGAGAATTGGTTGGTCAAACAAGTATATCTATACTTGAAAATAATAAACCGTTAGTACAATTTAAAACTGCTAAAACTGAGTTTATAAAAAACACTGGAAATATAGAAGCTGAAATAACTAATATAATACATGAGATAGGAGTTCCTGCTCATATCAAAGGATATTTATATTTAAGAGAAGCTATAGCCATGGTAATAGACAATGTAGAACTTTTAAGTGCGGTTACTAAAGAGTTATATCCTAATATAGCTAAGATATTCAACACTACTCCATCAAGAGTAGAAAGAGCTATAAGACATGCTATAGAGGTCGCTTGGAGCAGAGGTAAAGTTGATACTATAAATCAATTATTTGGATATACTGTTCATAATACAAAAGGAAAGCCAACAAATTCAGAATTCATAGCAATGGTTGCAGATAAATTAAGACTTGAGCATAAAGCTGTAAGATAGAGTAAATTCAATTTGTTGAACTGGTGTTATATATTTAACACCACTTATAGAAAACCTATAAACTAGGTTTTAAAGCTATAAACTGTCTATTAGTAAGTCTATAAACACCTCATATTTATTGGTTTGAAAAAATCAGAATATGGAGGTGTTTTTTTTATGAAAATGACAGATTTTGAATTCCAAATTGAAAACTTTATGATATATTGTTCTTCAAAAAACTTGTCTAAAAAAACAATGAAAGCCTATGAACAGACATTAAAGTTATTTGGTTCATATATGCAAGAAAAATTTTCTGTAGAAGAAGTAGAAAAAATTCAAACAGGGCATATAAGACAATATATTAAATATTTAAGAGAACGAGGTAAATATACAACTACTAGTAATCAAAAGAGTATAGAAATAAATAAACCTCACAATCGAAAAGATTACAAAAAAGAAATATCAGATTCAACTATAAATAATTACATTAGGAATATAAAAGTTTTCTTCAATTGGCTATATGAAGAAAATGAGATTAGAAAAAATCCAACTGAAAAAATACAAAAAATCAAAACTAAAAGAAAAATGAAAGAGACCATATCTGAGGAGGCGTTTAAGGCTCTTTTGAGAACTTTTGATACAACGACATTCCATGGCTATCGAAATCACATTATAACAAAGCTCCTCTTGGACAGTGGGATGAGAATAGGAGAATGTTTATCTCTTACGGTAGAAAATATAGATATAAAAAATAAGGTGATTTTAGTAGAAAACACTAAGGGTAAAAATCAAAGATATGTCTATTTTTCTCTTAGGATGGGAGAAAATTTAAGACGATGGATGCAATATAAAGATAGATATGTAGAAACAAATTTTTTATTTCCAACGAATAAAGGAACACAGTTAACTATAAATTCATATGAAACACAATTAAGAAAAGCAGGAGAAAAAATAGACATAAAAATTCATCCGCATCAACTTCGTAATAATTTTTCAAAATATTATTTGTTGAATGGAGGAGATTTCTTTACTTTAAGTAGAATATTGGGTCATTCTAGTGTCAAAGTAACAGAAGAGGCATATATGGATTTAACACCTGAAGAAATAAATAAGAAGTATCAAAAGCACTCTCCTCTTAACAAATGGAGATTATAAATTTTATTGTTAAGACTTGTTTTAAATAATAAGAAAATCGACTATGTTTTTGGAGGAGAGAAAAATGGCAAAAAAATGGACTTATGATAAAATTCGAGAATATGTAAATGAAAATGCAAAAGGGTATGAGTTATTAGATATAAAACGTGAAGAAAATGGTAAAATTAGAGTATATGTTAAGTGTGACAAAGGACATACTTACGATACAAATTTTGATGATATGCAAAAAAACAGAAGATGTAGATACTGTTACGGGAATGTTAAGTTTACTTATGAAAAAGTTAAAAATTTCATTGAACAAGAAAGTCAGAGTGGATGTAGATTAATATCGGATAAATATTTAAATGTTGATGAAAAATTAGAGTTTGAATGTAAGTGTGGTAAGAAGTACACTACAACTTTCTATAGATTTAAGAACGGAAATAAAAGAACTTGTAGGGAGTGTTCCAATGAAAGGCTAAAGGAATTGTTTAGACACTCATATGACTATGTTGCTAGAAAGGTAAAAAAATTAAGTGATGGAAATTGTAGATTGATAGGTAAAGAGTATATTGATAAAAAAACCAAATTAAAGCTAGAGTGTAGTTGTGGAAATAGATTTGATGTAATATATGGAGATTTTATTACTAATAAGCAATATCAGTGTCCAGAGTGTGGAGAAAAAAATAGAGTTGCGAAAAAGACATTTAGTTATGCAGAAGTAAAACAATATATAGAGAGTTTCGGATATGAATTATTGAGTGAAAATTATTTAGTTAGTAGTGAAAAATTAAAAATCAAATGCCCAAAAGGACATACTTTAAATATGACATACAATGGCTTTAGGAAAGGGTCAAGATGTAGAACGTGCTACTATGAAAGTAGAAGAGGAGAAAATGCATATAATTGGAAAGGAGGCATTTCATCAATAACTGAATATTTAAGATATAAAATTAAAGAGTGGAAGAATAGGAGTAAGAAAGAAAGCAACTATAAGTGTGTAATTACAGGTACTAAATTTGATGTTATCCATCACTTATATTCTTTTAATAAAATTGTTCAAGAGGTTTTTGAAATTACAAATATAGAAGTATATGAGACGATAGGAGACTATAGTAAGGAAGAGCTACAAATATTAGAGAATAAATTAATAGAATTGCATAAAAAATATCCCTTAGGAGTATGCTTAAACGGGAAAATACATGGATTATTTCATAGTATATATGGAAGAGGAGATAATAAACCAGAGGAATTTGAAGAGTTCAAAAAGAGATATTATTCAGGTGAATTTGATGATAAACTGGAGAAAGAATTAAAATCATTTAGTTTGAATAAGTAGATTAAATAAAAGCTAAATGAAAATATATATTGTAAACTGAGAAAAGTAGTCATTGATTTGGCTACTTTTTTGTTGAATAATTAAGCCATATTTAAGAATAAATTTCCTAAAAATGCTTTACTCAGTACTACAAGTGAGGTATAATACCTTTAAGACGTACTCGGTATGACAAAGGGAGGAAGGGATTAAGTGATAGGAATTAAGTATATATGCAAAGAATTTCATGTTCAGCTTAAAGATATAGGGGAAGAATTAGGGGTTTCTAAACAAACAGTAAATTCATGGGTAAGTGGTAGTAGAAAAATTCCTGATAAGCATTTGAATATTTTGTCTGAAATATTTGAACTTCCTAAGGAATATTTCCAAAAAAAACTTAATGAAGAAGATAAAGTTATAATTCAAGATATGAAATTAGAGAAGTATATACAGTCTATACTTATAGATGATATTGACGAAGATGAGAGTGATTTAAGGCATAATTTTAATAGTATTAGTATGTATAAAAACTTAAATAGTAAAATTAAAGCGATTGAAACTTTAAGAAAAATCAGAAACCAATTATTAGACTATGAATTTATGAAAAATAAAAATTCAAATAAAGAAAGGGCAAAAGTGGAAGAGATATTAGATATCTATACAAGTTTTCATTCTATTTTAAATTGTGAACAAGTAGAAATAGGTCTTATAAAAAAAATAATAAGTATTATATTAGATAGGTATGATATTGAAACAGAGAATAATAAATTGGGAGATAAACCATTTGAACAAAATAAGTATTATAAGGAGCTTAAAGAGTTATTTGGAACAGAAATGTTATAGTAAAAAGAGATTCTATTTTATTTAAATCCTTCAATATTAAATAGAGTATAAATAAAAGATTTAATAAAAACAACTTTATATAAAATAGTTTTAGCATAAATAAGAAAAAATAGAAAATAAATAAAAAATTAGTTATAAATATTAAAGCTATAATACAAACTTAGAAAAATGAAAAGGAGGGAAAAAAATTATCTTGTGCTTATTCATACTTAAGTTTGTCTTAGATATAAAATAAAAAGGGGATACAATAATGATTATTATTTAAGTAAATAAGGATAAAGAAAGAGATGAAAAAATAGCTTAACTGCATGATTAAAGAAATAGTTAAATAAAAAAATAATTTATAAATTAAAAAATAAAGCCTTCTAATAGTATTGTATATAAAAGCAATAAAAATACAGAAAACCAAAGTGAATTGTGGAATATAGTTCTTAATATGATAAATTGTAAGGATGATTTAATGGGAGAAAAAGAAAAAAAAATAAAAAAAATACAAGTACCAAATTCTTTGATTTTAGATAAAAGAATATCTCACAATGCGTTTGCATTATATGTCATTTTAAAAAATTTTAGTTTTAATGATAACGTTAACATATATCCAACAAAATTATTGAAAGCTATAGAATGGAAAGACATGAGAACGCTTAAGAAATATCTTGAAATTTTGAATGACTTAAAGTACATAAATATGATAACTAGCAAAATAGTTAAATATGAATGCATTAAACTTACTATTAGAGGTGTTGAAAACGATTTTACCCAAGTAGATATTAATACAATGTATAAGATAATTGAATGTACTTTAAGAGTCCCAATCAAAGGTAATGATAACGAAATAGAGGTTAAAAACCTAAAAGAGATGGCTCTAAGATTATTTTATTACTATGAGAAGAATTATAATACTTTATTAGGAAAAGCATTCCCATCTTATAGGAAAACATCTGAAGAACTTTGTATTGGGAAAAGTTATATTTCAGCTTTGAATGATATATTTAATAAAAATGATATCGTTAAGGTAAAGAAAGGCAATTGGGTTGAAACTGAATATGAGGATGGAGTAATTTTACCTAGAAGAATGTGTAATGAATATATTCCTATTTGTAGTAGATAATAAAGTGAAGTATTTATATTAACCTCAAATGTAGTAATTCACAAATGCTCTTATTTATGCAAAGTATGTTCCTAAGTATGTAAGAAAGTGTTCTCATTCATGCTTTTTTTAATACATAATTGGGAGAGTATAAAGTTTATATATTTATATTTATACTTATATTTATATAATGGTGTGCTTACGCACACATGAAAATATTTTAATTTATATATTATAAAAAAAGGGGAGTTAAAGTGGAATTGAATAATAATTTAGAAAAAATAGTATATAAAGGGAAAAATAAATTCATAATGAATGAAAATAGTTTTGGAAAACGCATAACAATACATTCTAATATATTAAATAATATAGATGAAATTACATGTTTTTGACCTGATATAGATTACAATATGGAATTGGTTAAATATTTAAGTGAATTTGAAAATTTTTATAATTGTGAAAATTGGGACTGTGAGATTGATATAAATGGAGAGTTAAAAAAATTAAAAGAAGTAGTATATGAATTTTTAACCAAAACTCAGTATCCGAAGGGATATATAATAGGGTTTAAAGATTGGGATAATAGTAATTTAAAAAAAGATAATTTAATATTAATATTAGAAGATGAAGTCGATATACTAAAACAAAAAAGAATGGAAGAATTAGAAGTTGAAGATAAATATAAATTGTTAACAATTGAGGAGCTTTTTACTACTTTATATTAGGAATGTTAATAGGAACTATGAGTTGTATGATACTTGTACTCAATTGCTTATTGAAAAATACGATAACGATTACTTGATTCGAAGTTATTAAAATAAAGCATTTTCAACACTTTAAGCGAAATACAAAAAATGTATTCGATTTAGGCAAATTGATATTCGTAATAACGTATAAATTAAATTTACAATATAAAAGAAACACTATATAAAAAGTTTAGAGAAATAATATATACTCTAATATTTTTTATATAGTGTTTCTTTGATTTATTATATATAAGAAAAAAGAAATTTATTCTTACTATATAAATGTACATTGTATAAAAAATCTCTACAAGCAGGTCATAGAGTGAACTTCAGCGATTTTAGAGACAACCAGTGAATCCACATGTTACTGCTTGTCTCAGTCAGGACTTTTAAATAGTAATTTTTCTATTATTAAGATGTATATTTATTAGATTAACTTCTATATTGAGGATAGAGATTAAAGAAATAGCTATTAAGTTAATTAGATAAGCATTTTACATACATAATTTGGTATAATCATTATAGAAAATAAATAGGAGGTAATTTATGAAAAGATATTTTAAATATTTAATAACTACATTTGCACTTATTTTAACTTTATTCAACTGTAGTTTTGCACAAGACATAAGTGTTTATGTAAACAATTCAAAGTTAGAGATTGATACTGCTTCAATAATAAAAGATGGAAGAACTTTAGTACCTGTAAGAGCTATATTTGAAGCATTAGGCTGTGAAGTCAGATGGGATGCTTCAACAAAGACAGTTACAGGAATTAAAGGGAATAAACAGATTAAATTAGTTATTGATGGTGTTAATGCTAAGGTAAATGAAAGTGAAGTTAAATTAGATGTACCTGCAATGATAGTTAATAGTAGAACTCTAGTGCCTGTTAGATTCATATCAGAGTCTTTAGATTGTAATGTAAAGTGGGATGGAGATACTAATTCAGTATATATAACTACTCTTGAAAGTGGCAATGAAAACACAGAGGATACTAAAATTGAAGAATCTTCTGCTGGTGGAGATTTAGGTGAATTAAAGGATTTAACAAATAATACAGTTACTGTTGGAGAAGAATTATATTATACACCGAATGGAAATGCTAAGTTTTCTATGTGGGTAATAAAATTTAATAAACCTGGATATAAGGCATATATCCGAGCATCAGAAAGTACTATATATAAACAAGATGCTGAAACACAATTATTAAAAGTACTAAACAATTATTTAGGTGATGAAGCAAATACATTGTGGAGTAAAATTAAAAGTAATATAGAAAATGAAATATTTGATAATCCAACAGAGGAAATTTTTAATGGAAAAACTGTCGAATATTTTGTATCAGGTAATGGTGATATAGTCATTTATATAAAATAAAAATCAAAAAGTAGGAGATGAATTATGAAGAATATACTATCAATAACAATGCTTCTAGTATTGTGTTTATCAATGAATATATTTGCTCAAGATGAAGTCAATGTAAACATAAATAACTCAACTCAAGTGAATGGTATTTTAGTTGAAGGAAGAACTTTAGTACCAGTTAGGGTAGTTTCAGAAAGTATGGGTGCTACAGTATCGTGGGAAGGTGAAACTAAGACAGTAACTATTGTTAAAGGTGATAAAACTATAAAACTACAAGTGAATGGTAAGGATGCTAAATTAATAGGAAATACTACATATGTACCAGTTAGATTTGTTTCAGAATCATTAGGATTGAATGTAGAATGGGATGGAGAAACAAGAACAGTTAATATAGGTGTCGAAGATAATGTTATTCAAGATGAGTTTCCAACAGCTACATATGATGTACAAAAAGATTTGAAGACTCTAGAAAATATGACAAGCAATACTATTATAAGTGGAGATACTTTAGTGTATGCTCCTAGTGGCAATCCTAAACTCAAACTTTGGACAGTAAGATTTAATGCTGGTGAATACAAAGTTTATGTTCAAGCAGATTCAGGTGCTAGAAAAAATAAAGATGCAAAAACAGAATTATTAAAAGTTATAAAATACTATCTACCAAATGATTGTGAATCACTATGGAATAGATTGATAGAAATGAAAGATAACAAAGTATTTGATAGTACAGAAACTAAAAAATATGATGGTAAAAATGTAGACTATTCATTTTCTAGTACAGGGCAAATTCATATTGGAATGAAACAAACTAATGATAATGCACAATCTAATGTTACAGATAATGTAAGCAGTGACTTAAAAAAACTTAAAGATTTAACAAGCAACACAGTTATATCTGGAGATACATTAGTATATTCAAAAATTGGAAATCCTAAATTCAAAACATGGACAGTAAGCTTTAATGAAGGTGGATATAATTTATATGTAAGAGCAAGAGGAGTTACTGTAGATAAAGAAGATGCTGAAACACAATTATTAAAAGTACTAAACAATTATTTAGGTGATGAAGCAAATACATTGTGGAGTAAAATTAAAAGTAATATAGAAAATGAAATATTTGATAATCCAACAGAAGAAGTTTTTAATGGAAAATATGTTAACTATTTCGTATCTGGCAATGGAGATATAGCAATTTATATAAAATAAAATACAAAACAAGGGAGACGAATTATGAAGAAGATACTATCAATTACAATACTTCTAGTAATGTGCTTATCAATGAATATATTTGCTCAAGATGAAGTGAATGTAAATATTAATGGCTCAACAACAGTAAAAGGAGTTCTAGTTGAAGGAACAACTTTAGTTCCTGTAAGAGTCATATCAGAGTCAATGGGAGCTAAAGTATCATGGGTAGGTGAAACTAAGACAGTAACTATTATTAAAGGTGATAAGACTATAAAGCTTCAAGTAAACGATAAGGATGCTAAACTAATAGAAAATACTACATATGTTCCAGTTAGATTTGTTTCTGAATCTCTAGGATTAAATGTTGAATGGGATGGAGCTACTAGAACTGTAAATATAGGTTCAAAGGTAGAAGTTCCAATACAATCTACAGGAGATTCAGAAAAAGATTTAAAAGAACTCGGTGAATTGATTGAAAATAGTGTTGTATCAGGAAAAGTTTTAGGATATTCTCCAAATGGAGATATAACGAAAAGTCTTTGGACACTTAAAAAACAATCAGGTGAATACTCAATATATATGCAAGGCAAGCCAATAATTGTATCTAGAAACAAGGGTGCTCAAACAGAATTTATAAAAGTATTAAAATACTATTTACCATCTAAAGGGTCAATTGTTTGGAATAACTTAATTGAAATGATTAATAATAAACAATTTGGTGAAATAAAAGAAGAAATTTATGATGGTAAAAAAGTAAAGTATTATGTAGCAGGTGGAGTAATCAATATTTGGATTGATACAAAACCAGTTGAAATTGCAAAAGAAAATCATAATAAAGAATCTATAAAAGATAGTGAATTTCCAGTTGCTACATATGATACAGAGAAGAATTTAAAGAAACTTAAAGATATGACAACAAATACAATTATATCTGGAAATGAATTGGTATATACAAAAAGTGGAAATACAAAGTTTAGAACATGGACAGTTAAATTTAATACTGGAGGATATAGTATTTATATCAAAGGTGGAGCTGGAGCTAGAAAAAATGAAGATGCAAAGGTTGAATTACTAAAAGTAATTAAATATTATCTTACAACTGGAGGACAAACAGTTTGGGATAATCTAATAAACATGAGAAATAATGAAGAGTATGACCAAATAAAAGAAGAATCTTATGATGGAAAATCTGTTAAATACTTTATGTCTTCTAATGGAACTATAAATATATATATAAAGTAAACTTAAGTCAAGATTAATGTTTTAATTATTTTAATATATTATCATACTGAATATAAAATTTTGAAGAATAAAAATACAACATAATATAAATTATGTTGTATTTTTATTTTAAAAGCATATAGTATCAATATAAAACGCAACATAATTTAGAGATAATCATAAAAAGTGAATGCAACATAATTTATTGGAGGGTGTGATACTATGTTAAATATATTCAAAAATTATCTAAAACAAGAAAGTAAAAGTGAAAATACTATTAAAAGTTATATTAGACATATAAAAGGATATATAAAATGGTTTAAAGATTCATATGATACTGAATTTAATAAACTATATAGAGAAAATGTATTAGAGTTTAAAAGCTATTTAAAGAATATTAAAAAAGATAGTCCTAAGACAGTAAATGCTAAATTATCAGCACTAATTAAATTTAATGAGTTTTTGCAAAGTCAAGGAATACAAAATGATATAGTTATAAGCAAAAAAGATTTTAATAAAATACAAATAGGAATAGCAAGCCCAACAGATATTACGAGATGTGATGTAGAAAAATTTAGACAGAAGGTTTTAGAAAATGAAGGCAAGAGGAATTATGCGATAGTGACTGTTATGGCTTATACAGGACTTAGAATATCAGAAGTATTGAATATTACTATGAATGATTTTAATACTGTATCAAGAGAGATTATAATTAAAAGTGGTAAAGGAGATAAAACTAGAACTGTTTATATGAATGATAGAGTTAAAGACTCAATACAAGAATATTTAAAAGAAAGAAAATCACAATCAGAATACTTATTCGTAAGTAACAAAGGCAATTGTATAGATAGAACTGTTATAAATAAAATGTTTAAAAAGTATAGTGAAAAAATAACACCACATATATTAAGATATTTTTGGTGTACCTATGCTTTAGAAAATGGCTTGAATGTACATGAAGTAGCTAACCTTGCGGGACATAGTAATATACAAACTACTTTACTTTATACTAATCCAAATAGAAAACAATTATTAGATAAGATTAACAAGTTATAAAGACGGAGCTGAATAAGCTCTTTTTATTTTGAGTGAAGAGGTAGGGGGGGATATTTACAGTTTTTTTGAATGTTGAAATGCTAATATAACACCTAGCACTTCCACTCCACCTTTCAACCTCTAGAATAGAGATACACAATCTTTATTCAGAAAGGCTATTATAACGCAATACAAGGCTCATATAGAGAGGTTTATATTTTAGGAATACAAGACTATACAGAAAAATAAGGTTTTAAAATATTAATAAGGACAAACACACTTATATGTAAGAATACATAGAATGTAGTATAAAGTATTAAAAAGCATAAAAGGGGTGTAAAAATGAGTGTTAGAATACAGGTATCGTTTAAAGAAAATGTAGATGATTTAAGACTATATAATTACGTAAAAGAAAAGGGAGAGATAATAGGAGTGAGTGCATATATAAAACTTCTTATAAAAAAGGATATGGAAGAAGATAAAAAACTTCTAAAGCTACTTGATAGCCATTAGAAGTTTTTTTATTTTTAATTAATGTAGATAAGAGCAAAAGTATAGAATTATTTAATCTAAATAACTGTTTTTATATAATAATATAGCTACATAAGATGTACACTGTATGGAATTATTTGAATTTATAATACAACAGCTGAAAGTTTTGTATAAGCTTCAGGGTATATGAATTTATTTTCAGCCCATTTGAGCAAAAATACAGGAATAGAAGATATAACAATTCTTATAGCAAAACCTTTATAAAAAGGTAAATTTACAAGACCTACCATAAGAGGATTAGCTTCTGTTATTATGCCTAAAGAATTAATTCCATAATATGTAATTGAATAATCAAGAAGCATTAGAATAAACATGATAGATAAAATTATGTTAGTAGATATTTTAGATTTAATTACATACTCTATTAGAATTAATCCGTAATATCAAATGTTTCTATAGATTTTTGTATTGCAGTATCTTCATCGTTCAAGTTAGCGTTGGAAATTGCTATTATTGAGTACCCATACCCGTTATAGAAAGTTCGGTATTGAATTATATTGGCATTTATTTCTTTGCCATTTTCTGAAGTAAATGAATATAAGCATTTTACATAAATCCATTTTTTATCGTCAATATGTTTTATATCCTGTTCAAGTATTTTACAATTTGGATACAGTTTTTCTTGTTGATTGACCATATATCTTAAATGATAATCAACAATTTCCTTTGGAAGAACTGACATGCTATAATTTTTTCTAGGTATTTTTTCGGTGCTCAGTTCATTACTAAGTTCAAATGCATCAATAACAGTAATGGCAATATGATTATTTTCGTTATTATTATCATATGCAGTTACGGCATATTCGTTTGAACCCTCTTCTCCAATAAGTCCTTCAACAACATTCCATCCTTTTGGTGTGGTAAAACTAAAATTAAGTTTATCACTTTTGTAGAAAGTATTTGTTTCTATTTGTGTATTACTACTTTCAACATTACTATTGTTACATCCTATTAAAAGAAATAAAATTGTAATTAGTAGTATAATAATTTTTTTATACATAATACAGCACTCCTTTCTGTTTGGAAAATTATGTATGTGAAATATATTTCTATTAATTTAAATAAAAAACCTTCTTAAAATTGAATAAAAAGGTCATTAAATATTATTAGTTTAAAAAAACAGTTTTAAAAACTACCATTTTAGGCACTTTTATAACTTAAACGAATTACTAACTAAGTTTCAATGACTCTTTAGTTCTGAAGTCATTACCAAAAACAAAGTTCTAAAATTGACAGATATAATCATTTGGGTATTATAAAAATACAAAATAGTAAGAAGGAATTTTAATAAGTATATCTAGATATAGAAGAGCAAGAGTTAGAAAGAGTGAAACAACTAAACATAAAGTGACAAATATTAATTTAGAAACAAGGTAATATATACTACCTTTTGTTTTTGCTTACAAAAATATGTTACAGTTTCTAGTAGGTTTCAAATATATATATTGATACGATATTTATTTTAAAGCTTAAATATATATACAGATTGGAATAATATGTACAATAATAAAGGGATTTGTTGGTAAATGTAGAATTTTTACTACGATATAAATTAATCAAAGTAGCAATGTGCTATTCGCGTATAATAAAGATATTTAATAAGAAGAGACAATAATTCTAAATAATTACAATAATTAAGGAGTTGCTTTATGAAATTAATTACTATAGAAAATATACTATTAGCAATACTAATAGTTACTATTCTTTTTACTATATTCAAATATACAATTGGCACTTCAACAATAGTATTATACTGGGAATTTATACTAATAGTAATTATTAATGGGGTATTAAATTATGCTAAGGATGCAACGGGGGTCAATTATTTAGAAATTAAGTACTTCATAATGTTAACAAGTATAATGTTCACTTTAATAGGTAGTGGAGTAATAGTGGAAATGTTGAAAGGTAATTTGAAAAATGAAAATAGTATTAATTTAAAAAATACAATAAAAGTATTAATTAAAATACTAAATAATAAGATTAAACAAATTAAACCTAGGATTTTATTAGAAGAATATGAGGCTGAAACTAAAAAAGATTGTATTATTTTATTAGCAAACTTACTCAATTATTTCCTAGAAATATATTTAGGTTTTATATTTATATTAATATTATTTAAAGCTATAAAAACTAATGGAGTAACATATTTTACTAGTATTGACGAATATTCATCATTGTTATTTGTCTTAATATTGGTTCAATTATTAGTATCATTAAATATTCCTAAGACTATTTTGAGTATAAGATATAGAAGTAAAATATTGCTTGAAAGAGAAGAAATGTCTATTTTTATAAGTCATGCAATTGCTCTGATTGAGAAAGGTATGAGATTACAAGATATTATGGTATATAACTGCATTAAAGTAGATGAATTAAATGACAGTTTAAAAAAAATAGGATACAGATATAACAGTAATGAAGAAATTTTATTAGAAATTTTGAATATTACTAAGTTTAGATTGAATTCTGAAGAGTTAATCACTAAGGTTTATATTTTGATAAATAAATTAAACTTGAATTTGGAGGAATCTAGAATTTTAACAAAATCTTTAGATGAAGTTTCAACAAAACATGGTGAAATTAGATATACTTTAGGATTTGAAATAATATCAATTTTAAAAAAAGTAAAAAAATAAGTTTGGAGCTGTATAATTAGTAAGATAGAATCACAAAAAGTTTTTTTATTATAATTTAAATATACTTAAATGAATTTAAAATTCTATGCTAAAAAAGTAAAATAGAATTAAAGGTGAGGAGGATGAATATGGCTATTTGGCTATATACATTGACAAAGCAAGAAAAGTCAGCAGGAACATTTAGTTTAAAAGATGGAAATGAAGTTGACGCAATAACAGATAACTTCATAAAAATTATTAGAAACAATTCAATAGAAGAGGAAGCATGGTGGGGTATCAGTCAAAAGTATTCAGATATTGAAATTAATGATGAAGTTTATATTTATGGTAGCGGATATGGACTTGTAGGTTACTCAATCGTATTAAGCAAAAATGATGATAGTAAAAGAATACACATAAAATTTGATATTGAAAAATCCCAAAAAATTATAGATGCTGAAATACCATATAAGAGTTTTGATAAGTATTTAATAAAAAAACCTGCTAGATTGCGTTCGGTTATTAAAGTTGATAAACCAATAGAAACTTTAATTCAAGATACGCTCAACGTTAATATTACTGAAAAAAATTTGACACCTAATTTAGATGTATTTACAATAAATATTGATTCACCAATATTATTAAAAGAAGTAGGAACGTCGCAATACACAGATGGAGTGAGAATAGAAAAGGAGTTTCATCTAATTCTTAACCCACCGGATTCACCATTCTATGTAGAAAGAGGACAAGCAAGAAAAATCAAAGTCTTGTTTAACAATAAGATATTTGAAGCAGAGTATAGATATGAAAACCAGGCTCGTAAAGATATTGAACTTCAAAGTATTAGATTTAAAAAAGATTTGAAAGAAGAATTTAGAAAAGTGTTTCCTATTCCTGAAGGACAATTTAGTATTCAGATAGGTGAAGATTTAAATCATTTTGTTTTTAATCATTTAGTGGAATTAGATACTATAGATTATGAAGATGAAGCAAAAGGATATGTTGAAGGAAAAAAGGCGTATAGAACTCATAAAATAATAGAAAGAAATCAACAAGTTATAAAGAAATCTAAAGTATTATTTATAAAAAAACATAATGGAAAATTATATTGTGAAGCATGTGGTTTTAATTTTACGGAAGTTTATGGAGATAGGGGTAAAGATTTTATTGAAGGGCATCATAAAAAACTAGTATCTCAAATGAAAGAAGGAGAAAAGACTAGAACTGAAGATATAGCAATGCTTTGCTCAAATTGTCATAGAATGATACACAGGAAGCCGTTATTATCAGTTGAGGAACTGTCTGAATTAATTCGAAATAAAGCTAAATAGATATACAGTATATGAAATGAAGATTTTATTAAATTGAAAAATTAAATGATAAAATTTGAGGTGATGTCATGGAAAAAGTAACTAACAGTAGTGAATATAAAGCCCGTTTTGATGTTGGAAATAAGGAACTAAATAAGTATTTTAGATATTTTTTAGAGTTTTATAATCAAAGTATAATTTTAAGAACTATAGGTAGTGTTGCGATGATAGATTCTCCTATTTCTGCATTAAGAGAAAAAACTAATAATAAGGAACAAAAGAGAATGTTACAACTTATTGAATTTGAATTAAATAGGTTGAAAAGATTATCTAATATTATTGAAAAAAAAGTAAATCAGATAAATGAAAATAAAATAGATTGGGATTTTATTAAGTCCGAAGAGTTTTTAAGAATAGTATTTGATACTTTTGAAAAAGCAAAAAAAGAATATAGAGAAGAAAAACTAAAGTATTTTGCTAATATTTTGTTGAACTATACTACATATCAATTTTCAAATGATTTTTATAAAGAAGGAATTATTGAAAGAATTTCTAAATATTCTGTAGAACATATAATTGTTTTAGAAGAAATATATAAATGCTGTACTAGAAAAGGAAATATAAATGATGATAAAATCGACCAAAATGTTAAAAACACTAATGCTAATTATATACACATTGATAAATTGAATGTTAAAAACATTAATATTAATATTGTTAATATATGTATAGGAGATTTAAGTTCAGGTGGGTTTATAATAAAAGAAAATTCAACATGGGAAGCAGTAGGAGGAAAATGTTATTCGGTAACAGACTATGGAATTAGACTGTTACAGTTAATTGGAGATTTAAAATAATGATTTTAATGGTGTATATAAATTTAATATTATGTTAGTAGTTAAAAGTGTTGAATTGGATATTTTAATATTTTTTTAGGTATATAAATAAAAAAGAATCATATTTATTTATAGACAAGTTTTAATTACCTTTAATTATAAAAAATCAAGGTAATTTATAAGGAGGATATTATATGGCTTATACATACAGTGATTGGGAAGAAAGAATAAAAGATAGAACAGACTTAACTTCAACACTTACGCACTTAACAAAACCAAGAGAAAATATACAAAATCTAAATGATGATGAAATAAATATTTTAGCTGTTAACAACTTAATTCGCATATTAAAAGATAAAGAAATTAAAGGTAGTACTACAGAAACAGGATATATAGTTGGTGATGATACTTCAGCTTGCTTTCAAGATGCACCACTAAACTCATTAATTCAGAATATTGAACATGAAAAAAGAAGGAGAAATCAAGGTAAACAGAGGAAGGTTAGGTATTGTGGGGTTGGTTTAACCTTTAGAAAACAATTTGTTTTTAATAAAGGTGGAAGACCTGTAATATATGAAAAAACTAAAGTTGCAGAAGAGTTTTTATCTGAAAATGAGCATTGGAGAATAGTAAATATTGACTTATCTGAGGATAATAATATTATTGATTGGACACATGAACGAGAGTGGAGGGTAAAGGGCAGTTTAAAATTTAATTGGGGTACTGCTCATATTGTTTTACCTGATAAAGAATGCATAGACTATTTTAAAGAAAAATGTCCTGAACATATTTTAAATGAAATAGGTGGAATTAGTAATTTGAAAGCATTCCAAATATAGATGACAGTTATAAAGTAAATATAATATACAATGAATTAATTAGGTAGAAAGCTAAAGGGTGAATATATTTAATGGTATTATAATTAAATTTAGAATAGCAAATAAAATAAAAATTTTAATTAACTTTAAAAAGCAGGAATACTATATTCCTGCTAATTTTTTGTCTTCATTATAGCATTAACAAAAAATTAAAATGTATGAAGTGATTAAATGTAAAGATTAATTTCACTTATATCTGTTTAATAACTGAATAGTATAATTTATATATCATAAGATTATAAATATAGAGTAACACTATTGTGAAGCTATTGATTATTAAATGAAAATAGAGAGGTGAATTTAAATGAAAGGTGTAAAATTTAAGAACTCACAAGAATTTGCTAGAGAAATGTATAATGCAATAAGAAGTAAGCATAAGAGATACACATTACGACCTCAGAATAGATTTTCAAATGAAACTTCATCTTGGTGGCTTATTCCATCTACTGATTTAAATGGATTTAAATATGGGAAATATATTTTTGATGATAAACATTACAAATGTGATGATGCATATTGTAAAAAAATAACTACAGGGATTTATATAGAAAAAGGAGTCAAATGTTCACAAGATAGTAATAAAATTATGAATGAAGATTGGGTATGGAATGAATTTATAAATGCTTTAGAAAATGGAGATATAGAAGATATATTACATAAAATAGTAAGAAAAATAGAAAAAGATATAGAGCATATTGATATACGTATTAAAGTTGACATACAGGATAAGGATAGTATAGAAATTGTATATAATAATAAGTTTTTTATAAACAAAGAAACAGGAAAGAGAGTTAAGATAAAAGAGTTAAAGGAAGATATTGAAAATACTCCAAGTATAGATTGGTTGTGGGCAGACTTTTATATTTTATTTTCATTCAATAAAATTACTAAAGAAGATGAAAATTATTTTGATGAAATATATATTAGGGATTTTTTATTAGAGCCTTTTGAAAAGTGGATAAAGTAATGTGATACTGTAAAAAGTATATTTCTACATAGTAATATATTAAACAAAAAATTATTAAATTCTTTGAAAAAGAGTAGTATTAATACTACTCTTTTTGAATATTCATTTAATGAGAGTAATTTGATTAAAAAAACATAATCCTATCTTTAATAAAATATTGTTTAAAGTGCTGTAATTTGGAAGCTTTAATACGGATAAATAATAGGGTGTAACACTTGGTGAACAATATAACCAATATAGGTTATAAAATGATTAGAAGAGAGATAAAAAAATACGTTGGGATATTTAAAAGCATAATAGTGTGAAGGAGGAAACTATGAATAACATTACATCAGGAAAAGATATATGTAATATAATTACATTGGTATGTATCGTAGGCATAGGATATATAGTGTTTTTATTTTGTAAAAAAGAAATAAATAAAATGGAATCAAGTTTACCTAATTTAGTATCAACTATAGGGGTATTGGGGACGTTTGGAGGTATTTGTGTAAGTCTTTATTTTTTTAATCCTAATTCGATTGATAGTAGTGTACCTAATCTATTAGATGGTATGAAAACTGCTTTTGTAACATCGGTTGTGGGAATGTTTGCATCTATTATTATGAAGGGAAATCAATGGAAGAAAATAAATCAACATAAAGGAGAAGAATATTTTGAAGATGCAGAGCAGCTATTTAATTGCATGTTAAGTGAAAGTAGAAATTTAAACTCTACTTTGATAAATAATCAAAATCAAATGCTAAACAGATTTGCAGATATGGATAACAATTGGAATGAAAAACAAATAGAATTGATAGATGAAATTAAAAATTTGGGTAATAGCTTGAATAAAAAACAAGATGATTTGATAGGAGAATTTAGAATATTTGCAGAAACAATGGCAGAGCAAAATTCTAAATCACTAATAGAAGCACTAAAAGAAGTAATAAAAGATTTTAATACTAAAATGACAGAACAATTTGGGGAAAATTTTAAAGAATTGAATAAAGCAGTAGGAGCTTTACTTGAATGGCAAGGAAATTATAAAGAACACGTAGAACTTACAATAACACAATTAGAAACAACAATTAAATCAATTACACAAATAGAAAAATCCATGGAAAATATTTCGGAAAAATCATATGGTTTAATTGAAACAAGCGAGGCTTTGGATGTAGCATTAACTTGTATAGATGAAAATCAAAAACAAATTTATGATAATATAAAAATTTTATCTGAAGTATCTCAAAATGCAAAGGAATTATTACCTAATATAAACACATATTTTGAAGAAAGTAATAAATCAATAAATGGATTGCTTGTAAATGTAGATGGAGCTATGAAGGAAAACATAGATAAATTAGATGTACATGTAAAAGAACTTACTGTAGATGTAGCACAAGCAGCAGGACAGATTTTTGAAGAGGTTAAAAATAATTGTGAAGAAAGTAATAAATCAATAAATGGATTGCTTGTAAATGTAGATGGAGCTATGAAGGAAAACATAGATAAATTAGATGTACATGTAAAAGAACTTACTGTAGATGTAGCACAAGCAGCAGGACAGATTTTTGAAGAGGTTAAAAATAATTGTGAAGAAAGTAATAAATCAATAAATGGATTGCTTGTAAATGTAGATGGAGCTATGAAGGAAAACATAGATAAATTAGATGTACATGTAAAAGAACTTACTGTAGATGTAGCACAAGCAGCAGGACAGATTTTTGAAGAGGTTAAAAATAATTGTGAAGAAAGTAATAAATCAATAAATGGATTGCTTGTAAATGTAGATGGAGCTATGAAGGAAAACATAGATAAATTAGATGTACATGTAAAAGAACTTACTGTAGATGCAGCACAAGCAGCAGGACAGATTTTTGAAGAGGTTAAAAAGAACTTTGAAGAAAGTAATACTATGCTACAAAGGCAAGTAGATGAATATTTACAGGATTTTAATATTGTTGTAAAAGAATTAAACAATTGTATACCTGAAATAAATGAACATATCGAAGCAAGTACAGAAAGATTTAATAGTGCTTTGATTACATTTAGTAATGAAATAGGAAGCAGTTTAGAGACCAATTTACATATTATGCAAAGTCAAGTTAAAACTACAGAAGATACAACTAATAAAATAGGTCAAAGGTTAGAGATTACTGTCAATGATTTAAATTCAAGAATAGAAGATATAACAATAAATACATCAGAACAAATAAAAAAGTTAGTTGAAGAGGTAGAAAAAGTATTTGAACAAAAGGTTGACCAACTTGATAAACTACTAGAACAAGAACTTTCTAATTCTTTAAATTCTTTAGGAACTCAATTAGCTACAGTTTCAGAAAAATTTGTAGATGATTATACACCTCTTACAGAAAAATTAAGAGAAGTAGTTAGTATAGCAAAAGGAGTAAGTGCATAATGAAATTATCTAGAAATAAGTTAAAGCATAATGATGATAATATTTGGTCATCTGTGTCTGATTTAATGTCTGGGCTTATGATAGTATTTTTATTTATTTCTATATCATATATGTCTAGAGTAACTAGAGAAACTATACAAATTAAAGAGCAACAACAAGCTGTAAAAAAAGTCATTACTACTCATGAAAATATAAAGTTAAGTATATACAAAGATTTACAAGAAGAGTTTAAAAATGATATAAAAAATTGGGGTATAGAAATTGACGAGGATGGAACTGTCAGATTTTTAGAACCTGAAGTATTTTTTCGTGTGGGTAGTGCAGAATTAAAACCTAGATTTGAGAATATTTTAAATGACTTTTTTCCTAGATATATTAATATAGTACATGGAAAATATAAAGATAATATTGAAGAAGTGAGAATAGAAGGATATACATCGAGTGAATGGGGAGAGAATGTGACATTATTGGAATCGTATTTTTGTAATATGGAGTTATCACAAGACAGAACAAGAAATGTATTAAGCTATATCATGAATTTAGAAAGTATAAAACCATATCATGAATGGTTAATAGAGCATATAACGGCTAATGGAATGTCATATAGTCATAGAGAATACGATGAAAACGATAATGAAGATGAAAAAGCTTCAAGACGAGTTGAATTTAAAATAAGAACTAATGCTGAACAAGTAATGTCTGATATTATAACAAAATATAGTAATGATAAAAAGAGGGATACAAATTGAGATTAGTAGATTTTTATAAATTTAGATTATTTAAAAAAATTAGAGATGAAATGGGTATTCCAGAAGGATATAAAGCTAAATTTCAAAGTAGATTGAGTTTCAAAAAAATTGACATAGGCAAGATAGAAACTGAACTGATTGAACGAGGTAGAGGGTTAGATGTAAGTATAGAAAATATAGGTACCGGGGAAGATGATACCTTTGAATATAAAGGTAAAAAAGTAGTTGTGTATATTAGAGACCAATATTCATATAATTCTCAATATAAATTTCATGTATCTTGGTGCAAGACTATATGCGAAATGAGAGATAATGGAAAATTGAATAGGTATGTTGTTAGCAGAAGGAAGGATGGAACTTTTTTTGTCAATATAATTGATAAAAATAGTCATAGAATAATACAAGAAAATAAAATATCAGAATTAAAAGTGTGTAAACATTGTTTGGGTGAATTGGATTACAATGGATATTCATATGCAATTAGAAATGAAAAAAACAAAATATATGAAGAGTTTGCAATTGATGAGTTCTTAAAAAAATATGATACAAAGTTTAAACAATTACCTAGGTATACAGATGTAACAGCACCTTTGAATGAATATCCAAAAAAATGGAGTAAAATATCAATGGATTATAGGTCGTATAAAAATTGGATATGTGAAGACTGTGGGAATGATTTTTCTACTAATAAGAAAATGTTAGATGTACATCATATAGATGGTAATAAGTATAATGTAGAGTACTCAAATTTAAAAGCATTATGTAAGGAGTGCCATGGAAACCAATATAAGCATGGGCATTATAAGAAAATCATATCTAATAAACAAAATACTTAATGCCATAAAGCTATACATAGAATAGTATATTTGTATTTTACTGTGATTGAGAGTCTTGGAATGAAAGAGTAATTTTATTTAATAAAATAATAGTAAACATGAGTAAAATATATTTTAAGTAATATGATAATAAAAAAGCTACCTATTATATAGCAAATTATTGACATAAAAGTTGTAATGTTAGTAAAACTTTTATGTTTTAGATTTATGGAAAATAATTTGAGTTTCAAAGTATAATAATTTACCATATATATAATGTAGTAAGTTTGTACATTAAAAGTATGTAATATGGTATAATAATATAGAAATGTTTCAAAATCAATAAATTATACAATTAAAAACCAATAAATATGATGAAAAAATAGACTAAGAAGTTATATATCAATATAGCGAATATATTCAACACTACTCTATCAACAATTGTTGGACAAGATAAGATAACTCAAAGAGCTATAAATTTAGGAGCTGATTACTATATAGTTAAGCCTTTTGATTTTAGTGTGTTTATAAATAGGATAAGAGAATTGGTTGGTCAAACAAGTATATCTATACTTGAAAATAATAAACCGTTAGTACAATTTAAAACTGCTAAAACTGAGTTTATAAAAAACACTGGAAATATAGAAGCTGAAATAACTAATATAATACATGAGATAGGAGTTCCTGCTCATATCAAAGGATATTTATATTTAAGAGAAGCTATAGCCATGGTAATAGACAATGTAGAACTTTTAAGTGCGGTTACTAAAGAGTTATATCCTAATATAGCTAAGATATTCAACACTACTCCATCAAGAGTAGAAAGAGCTATAAGACATGCTATAGAAGTAGCTTGGAGTAGAGGTAAAGTTGATACTATAAATCAATTGTTTGGATATACTGTTCATAATACAAAAGGAAAGCCAACAAATTCAGAATTCATAGCAATGGTTGCAGATAAATTAAGACTTGAGCATAAAGCTGTAAGATAAACTGAAACTAATCTAGAAGTTATATTTTTCGGATAAGATAAAAAGAAACATCTTTTGTTATTATTAAAAATAGCAAAAGGTGTTTTTTGTTTTGGAAATTAATAGAAAAATTTCAAAATTTAAATCCTTATTTAATTTAGATGTATTTATGTGATATAATTGAATTTGTTTAAAATTAAACTTAAAACTAGTATTTTGTAAAATGAGGGGGAAAAACATGCGATTAAGGGCTCCGATAAAAATAGATAGAAAAACTAAAAATCTAGCTAAAAGAGTGCAAGTAGGAGAGATTGCTGTAATAAATCATAAAGATATAGATGAGGTGGCAGCGAACTCCTTAGTAGAAGGGAAAATAAAAGCTATAGTAAATGCGGATATGACAATAAGTGGTAGATATCCAAATAAAGGACCTCAAATACTTTCAAATAAGAATATATATATATTAGATAATGTAGGAAAAGAAGTATTTGATAGATTAAAGGACGATGATATTGTTGAAATAATAGATAATAAATTGTACTTAAATGATGAACTAATAGGAGAAGGTGAAGTATTAGATAAAGATGCAATTAAACAAAAAACAAAATTATGCTATGACAATTTATCTAATGAATTAGATAATTTTATAGAAAATACTATAGAATATGCTAAAAAAGAAAAAGGGTTTATACTAGGGGATTTAGAAATTCCTAAAATGAAGACGAATTTTAAAGGAAGACATGCACTGATAGTAGTAAGAGGCCAAGACTACAAAGTGGATCTAAGTACTATAATTCCATATATAGAAGAGATGAAACCTGTGCTAATAGGAGTTGACGGTGGTGGAGATGCACTTTTAGAGTTTGGATATACACCTGATATGATAGTTGGAGATATGGACAGTATAAGTGATGAGTGTTTGAGAAAATGTAATGAAATAGTAGTACATGCATATCCAGATGGAAGAGCACCAGGACTTAAAAGAATAGAAAGTCTAGGACTTGAGGCTACTATATTTCCAGCACCTGGTACTAGCGAGGATATAGCTATGCTTACGGCATATGAATACGGTGCAAAGTTAATAGTTGCACTTGGAACTCATTCAAATATGATAGACTTTCTTGAAAAAGGAAGAAAAGGAATGGCAAGTACTTTTTTAGTAAGGCTTAAAATTGGATCAAAGCTTATAGATGCAAAAGGAGTTAACCTTTTATACAGAAGTAAACTAAAGCTAAAATATATATGGGGTCTTATTCTTGCAGCTCTTTTTCCTGTTTGTATAGTAGCTTATTTATCACCATCTATTCAACAGTTGATAAAACTTATGCAGATTAAAATTAGATTATTAATGGATTTTTAGGGAGGTTCTTTTATGAATGTAAACATGAAGTATTTTATAGTAACATTAAGTGCTATTTTTATAAGTTTGGGAATTGGAATATTAATAGGATTCAACTTAAACACTAATGGAGCATTTGATGAGCAACAAACTCAAATAATAGATGATTTAGAGAATAAATTTAATCTTATGAAAGAAGAAAATACTAAAAAGGAAAATGACATTTTAAATATAACTAAAGAAAATGAAAATCTAAATAAATATATAGAAAATTCATTTAGTTATGTAGTAGATAATAAATTAGAAGGAAAAAATATAGGTATAATCAAAACTACAGAAGATTATTTTTATCCTAATGTAGAAGAAGTTATAAATAAGGCTAATGGACATATGGCATTTAACATTGTTATAAAAGATAAATTGATAAATGAATTTGAAATAGCTGAATTAAACAAAGTATTTAATTTAAATTTAAAAGATAAGAATGAGTTTATAAATTATATATGCCAAATAACTTATGTAGATAAAAATACCGATTTATTAAATCAAATGAATGAAAAAGGAATAATAGAGATAAAAACTTTAAATCTTGAGTATAATAATTTAGATGCTGTTATACTTGAAGGTGGAAGCTTAAAAAATAATGAGAACAAGTTAAATATCGTAGATAAAAATATAATTAAATATTTTAAAGACAACAATATAAATCTTCTTGGAACTGAAAGAAGAGATGTTCAAAATTCATATATTCCATTTTACAAAGAATCCAAAATATCTACTATAGATAACTTAAATGAAGTTATGGGTAAGATATCATTGATTATGGTTATTGAAGGAAAAACAGGACACTTTGGAGTAAAGGAAACTGCAGACGAATTTACACCTTTAGAAATTAAATAATGAGGAGTTAATTTATGAATAATAAACATATTAGTATAATAATACCTGCTTACAATGAAGAAAATAAAATGAAAGCTACAATAGAAGGAATAAAAGATATACAGTGTATAGATGATATAATAATAGTTGATGATGGATCTACTGACAATACATTTGAAATAGCTTCTTCATATGACTGTGTTAAGTCGTTAAAACTTGATAAGAATATGGGAAAGGGCTTTGCTCTTAACTATGGACTAAAAATGGCTATGCAAAATTCTGATATTATAGGATTCTTGGATGCTGATTTAGGTGAAACATCAAAAGATATAGAAAAACTAATATATCCAGTGTTAAATGATGAGTGCGATGTAACTATTGCAAAATTTCCTCCAGCAAAGAAAAAAGGCGGATTTGGAATGGTTAAAAAGCTTGCAAAAAATGGAGTTAAGATGTTAACTGGGGAAGAATTAGATTCAACTCTATCAGGACAGAGAGTATTCAAAAAAGAAGTCTTACAAAACTTCGAAGAAATGCCATTTGGATATGGGGTTGAAGTTGGAATGACTATTGATATATTAAAAAAAGGATATAAAATAAATGAAGTTTTAGTAAATATGACTCATAATGAAACTGGTAGAAATCTGAAAGGATTTATACACAGAGGAAAGCAGTTTTATCATATCAATATTACGTTACTAAAAAAAATACTAGGGAGGTAATATAACTTGATTTATATAGTATTTTTAATTGGATTTTTAGGAACTCTATTAATAACGCCTTATTTTAAATCGCTTTTAATAGAAAGTAATATTGTAAGAAAAAACTACAGACAAGATTTGATACCAGTATGTGCTGGTATAATATTTTTACCTATGATTATAATAAATTCGTCTATTTTGAGATATTTTTATGAAAGTAATGATGTGTATATATACTTATTTGGTATAATGAGCATGGCATTTATAGGTATACTTGATGACTTAATAGGAGATAGAAATGTTAGTGGTCTTAAAGGTCATTTTAAAAGTTTACTAAAAGGTAAACTTACAACAGGAGGTTTTAAAGCACTATTTGGAGGTTTTGTAGCTTTATTAATATCAGTTAGTATATCAAGTAATATAGTTGATATATGTGTGAATACACTACTTATTGCATTGTCTACAAATTTAATGAATCTTCTGGATTTAAGACCAGGCAGAGCTATAAAAGGATATTTATTTATTTCAATAATACTTCTTTTTACTGTACCTATGTACTATCCTAAAATGATGATAGTTGTGTTGTTGTCAAATGTACTTGCGTATTTTAAAGAAGACTTAAAAGCAAATGCTATGATGGGAGATACAGGATCTAATGTATTAGGAATATCAATAGGTATAATTATAGCTTATAACTTTTCCTTTATAGTTAGACTTTGTGTGTTAATATTATTGATATTGATTCATATAATTACAGAAAAGTATTCTTTAACAAAAATAATTGAGAATAATAAATTACTAAACTATATAGATATGTTAGGTAGATAAAGAGGGGTTACTTATGATAAGTAAAAAAATTGGAATAGTACAAGAAATAATATCTAAAACTGAGGAAATGGAAGAAGTTAAGGTTAAAATAGGGAATAGTATAAATAAGGCTATAAACTATCCTAAAATCAATTCTTCTGTAAATGTCAATGATGAAGTGCTATTAAATACAAGTGCTGTAGAACTTAATCTTGGAACAGGAGGATTTCATTTTGTAATAGCGAATTTAAATAAATTAGAGAGCAAAATGAGTGAAGGCGGACATATAATGAAGCTTAGATATACTCCGCTTCAAGTTAAAACATTTTCTGCAGAAGAACAAGAAAGTAAATATCATGATAAAATCAAAAATTTTAGATCGCTTGATGATATGCCAGTTATTGTGGGAACTCTTCACAGTATGCTAGTTCCATTTGCAGCATCATACAAAAGAATTGATAAGAAAAAAAAGTTAGTATACATAATGACTGACGGAGCAGCACTTCCTATATATTTGAGCAAAAATGTACAAAACTTAAAGAAAAATAAATTAATAGATAATACAATCACTATAGGAAATGCATTTGGAGGGGATTATGAATGTATAAATATATACACAGCCTTAATACTTGCAAAAGAAGTTTTAAATGCAGATGCTGTATTTGTATGTATGGGACCTGGTATAGTAGGAACATCTACTAAATATGGATTTACGGGTATAGAACAAGCCAATATACTTGATGCTGTAAAAAAATTAAAAGGAAAACCTATAGCTATACCTAGGATAAGTTTTGCAGATAAAAGGGATAGACATTTTGGACTTAGTCATCATACGGTAACTATATTAAAAGATATTGTTAATGCAAATGTTGTAGTTCCAATTGGAGTAGAATGTACTAAGAATAAAGAGTATGTAATGAATCAAATAAAAGAAAGTGGCATAGATAAAATACACAATATAGTATATATAGACAATGACAAAACAAAATCGGACTTAGAATATTTCAACTTGAGGGTAAAGAGCATGGGTAGGTCTTATGAAGAAGACAAAGAATTTTTTAATTCGGCAAGCTCTGCTGCTTATTATCTATTGGAGGGATAGGTTATGATTTTTAAAGAAGAAACTATGAGCTCAGAAATGATATATAATGGAAAAATTATCAACTTAAGAGTGGATACGGTTGAACTTCCTGAGCATAAATATCAAAAAAGAGAGATTGTAGAGCATCCAGGAGCTGTGGGTGTAATAGCTATAAATGATAAAAAAGAAATAATATTTGTAAGACAGTTTAGAAAACCAGTCGAAGATGTTTTATTAGAAATTCCTGCTGGGAAACTTGAAGAAGGAGAAGAACCGAAGGAATGTGCTATAAGAGAATTAAAGGAAGAAACTGGATATGAGGCTAAAAATATAAAGTTTTTGAATGAATTTTATACATCAGCTGGATTTTCTAATGAAAAAATGTACTTGTATTTAGCAACTGATCTGCAAGAAGGTGAATGTTGTCCTGATGAAGATGAATATGTAGACGTTATAAACGTAGATATAAAGAAAGCTTTGGAGATGGTTTCAAATAATGAGATAAAGGATTCTAAAACTATAATAGGAATACTGTTATCAAAAGATTTAATATAAAACGGAAATTATAAAAAAAAGTAATACACCCCTTATTTTTAACATAGAATTATGTAAAGTTAAAAACAAGGGGGTTTTAATTTGAAAAAGATATTTAAATTTTCAAGCTCGAATCTTAACTATAAAATAATTATGATAATATTCATATTTTTGTTTAGCTTAGGGGTTACAAGTGGTGCTTATTTGAACAAGGTATATTCGATTTCGAATACTTCTATGAATGAGTTTATTTCTAGGACAACCAGTGATTACAATCAAAATTTTAATTTAATAAACGAAGGTTTATTAAATCTTAAGAATGATTTTGTATATTTGATATCAATTTATTTGGCATCTTTATTTGTAATTACAAGCCCGCTTGTATTAGTTATAGTATTTTTAAAGGGACTGTCAATAGGTTATACAGTAAATACATTGATTTTGGTATTGAAGAGTAGTTCGATTAAAATGATATTTTTGATATTGATGAAGAATATTATTATAATACCTTTTACATTTTTTGTTATATTTTTTTCTTTTAATTATTTTTTCGAAGCAATACATGCCTTGAGAGTATCTAATAGATTTAGAAATTATAATCATATTAAAAAATTAATGTTAAAATATAGTATTAATTTGATAGGATTATTTGCAATAATAGTAACAATACAAGGCGTTGTAAATTTAGTATCTATATTCATAATGCAAAAAATATTTTAGTCAGAGGGGTTTAGTATGGATAATATAATAGATAAGTATATAGATTACATAATAAAAGATAAGAATCTTTCTCAAAATACTATACTTTCATATAAATCGGATTTGAAAAAATACATAAATTATTTAAATAGTAGTGATACAGAGTATATTAGTGTTAGTGAAAATGATATATTTAGTTTTTTAATATACCTTCAAAAGTCTAATACATCAGTATCTACAATATCTAGAATAATATCATCAATAAAATCATTTCATGAATTTTTATTTAACACTAGGATATCTGATAATAATCCAGCTAGAAAAATCAAAAAACCCAAGGTAGAAAGACCTAAAATGGATATACTAACTCAAGAAGAGGTAGAGCTTCTACTTAATGCACCTAATTTAAAAAATATAAAAGGTATAAGAGACAAGGCTATTTTAGAACTATTTTATGCAACTGGAATTAAGGTTTCTGAATTAATTGAGCTAAATATAGATGATCTTAACTTAAATATGGATTATATAAATTGTGTAAACAATAAAAATACAAGAACTATACCAATGAGTAATACATCTAAAAAACATACACAAAAATATTTAGATGATTCTAGAACGAAGATAATAAAAGATGAAAATGAAAAAGCTTTATTCTTAAATTCAAAAGGTCAAAGATTTACAAGACAGGGTCTTTGGAAGATAATTAAAAAGTATACTCAAGATATAAACTTAGATAAAAATGTGACACCAACTATGTTGAGACATTCTTTTGCTATACATTTGCTTAAAAAAGGAGCAAATTTAAGTGTAGTTGGAAAAATATTGGGTAATAATAATTTAACTAGTCTTCAAATATATTTGAATCATATAGATAAAAATATAAGAAAAGAGTTAAAAGAAAATCATCCAAGATTATAAAGTATTAAATATGATTTAAAGTTATAATTGAAATGACGTTGAATCAGTGTTAAAATTTAAATATAAAGTGAAACTTAATTCAGATGGGATTTTTATTTTTATTGAATTTTTATGTTTCGAACAAATGGAATATGATAGTACTAATTTATCCTGAAAAGAGGAGTTGATAAGAATGAGTAAAAGAGTAGTTTTAATAGTAATGGACAGTGTTGGAATAGGAGAACTTCCAGATGCTAAGAAATTTGGAGATGATGGAGTTAACACATTGGGAAACATAATAAAGGCATATGATGATATACAAATACCTAATTTAACTAAACTAGGTATTTGTAATATCGATGGCTTTGAGCAAGTTAAAGAAATTGAATCTCCAATAGGTGCATTTGGTAAGTGTGCTGAGGTATCTCAAGGAAAGGATACTACAACAGGTCACTGGGAAATGGTAGGACTTAGAGTAGATGAGCCATTTAAGACTTTTCCAAATGGATTTCCTAAAGATGTAATAGATGAATTTGAAAGTAAGACAGGAAGAAAAGTTATAGGAAATAAACCGGCATCAGGTACTGCAATACTTGACGAACTTGGAGAACAGCATATGAAAACAGGAGAGGTAATCGTTTACACATCTGCAGATAGTGTGTTCCAAATTGCAGCTCATGAAGAAATTGTACCTCTTGATGAATTATACAAAATGTGTAAAATAGCAAGAAAAATAATGATGGGAGATAATGCACTTGCAAGAATAATAGCAAGACCATTTGTTGGAGAACCAGGAAACTTTACAAGAACTGCTAATAGAAGAGACTTTTCACTAGATCCTTCTGCAGATACAATACTTGATAATATAAAAGAATCAGGTCAAGATGTAATAGCAGTTGGAAAAATAGAAGATATATTTAATGGAAAAGGTATTACTGAAGCAGTTCATACAAAGAGCAATATGGATGGCGTTGATCAAACTATAGAGTATATGAAAAAGGATAATAAAGGTTTTATATTCACTAACCTAGTAGATTTTGATTCAAAATACGGACATAGAAGAAATGTAAAAGGGTACAAAGAGGCTATAGAGGAATTAGATTCAAGAATTCCAGAAGTTATAGAGAACCTTAAAGACGAAGATATATTGATATTAACTGCTGACCATGGGAACGATCCCACATATAAGGGAACCGATCACACACGTGAATATATTCCAGTTTTGGTATACGGAAAAAGTGTAAAAAATGGAGTAAACATAGGAATTAGAAAAACATTTTCAGATATAGGGGCTACCGTTGCAGATATATTAGGAGCTAAGCTACCAAGTAATGGTGAAAGTTTCAAAAACTTAATTTTAAAATAATAGGAGGAGTAATAATGAAGGATTTAATTACTAAAATAAAAGAGAGTGCAGAATTCATAAAGTCAAAAGCTGGAGTTAATCCCAAAATAGGATTAATATTAGGATCAGGACTTGGAGTATTAGCAGATGAAATAGAAGATGCTGTTAAAATAAAGTATGAAGAAATACCTAATTTTCCAGTTTCAACAGTAGAAGGTCATGCAGGACAGCTTGTAATAGGTAAATTACAAGGAAAAGATGTTGTTGCAATGCAAGGAAGATTCCATTTTTATGAAGGATATACTATGGAAGCTGCTACATTTCCTGTAAGAGTAATGAAGGCTTTAGGAGTAGAAACAATAGTTGTAACAAATGCTGCAGGTGGATCTAATAAAACTTATGTACCAGGGGACTTAATGATAATAAATGATCATATAAATCTTGGTGGAAACAACCCACTTATGGGACCTAACAACAAGGAGTTAGGAGTTAGATTCCCAGATATGTCAACGGCATATACTCCAGAGCTTATATCTCTTGCTAAAGATGTAGCTAAAGAATTGAATATAGAGGTTAAAGAAGGTGTATATACATACTTTACTGGACCTACTTATGAAACACCAGCGGAAATAAGAATGGTTCAAACTATGGGAGGAGATGCAGTTGGAATGTCTACAGTTCCAGAAGTTATAGTTGCTAGACATTCAAGTCTTAAAGTGTTAGGTATATCTTGTATAACTAATATGGCTGCTGGAATACTAGATCAACCTCTGAATCATGAAGAAGTTATAGAGACTACACAAAGAGTTAAAGCACAATTTATATCTTTAGTGAAGAATATATTACACAAAATGTAATAGCTGTAAAAGTAACGCTAGACCACGATTTATCTCAGAGCTAAAAGTTCAGATGGAGCAAAAACTTCATCTGAATTAAGTTTGGCTTTATATCGTTAATAAAAGGAATAGTGAAAGAGGTGTAGGAAATATGAGAATGTATGATATTATAAAGAAAAAAAGAGATGGAATTGAATTATCTAAAGAGGAAATAAACTTTTTTGTAGATGGATATGCTAAATCAGAAATACCTGATTATCAAGCTTCTGCTTTTATAATGGCGATATTCTTACAGAAAATGACTAAACAAGAAACTGTATACTTAACAGATGCTATGATGAGATCTGGAGATGTTATAGATTTATCAAAGATAGATGGAATAAAAGTGGATAAACATAGTACGGGTGGAGTTGGAGATAAAACTACTATAACTTTAGCACCTCTTGTTGCATCTTGTGGAGCACCTGTTGCAAAAATGTCTGGAAGAGGTCTTGGACATACAGGAGGAACTCTTGATAAGCTTGAGGCTATACCTGGACTTTCTATAGAGATGAATCAAGATAAGTTTACAGACAATGTAAACACTCATAAAATAGCTGTATGTGGACAAACGGCTACTATAGTTCCGGCAGATAAAAAACTATATGCTCTAAGAGATGTTACTGCTACTGTAGATAATATATCATTAATAGCTAGTAGTATAATGAGTAAAAAGTTAGCTTCAGGGTCGGATGCTATAGTCCTTGACGTTAAAACTGGTAGTGGTGCTTTTATGAAAGAGCTAGACGATTCATTTAATTTAGCTAAAGAAATGGTCGATATTGGAAATGGCATGGATAGAGAGACTATAGGAGTTATTACTGATATGGATCAGCCACTTGGTTTTGCAGTAGGAAATTCACTTGAAGTAATAGAAGCGATTGAAACATTAAAAGGAAATGGACCAAAGGACTTCACAGAGCTTTGCCTTAGCTTAGGTTCATATATGTTAATTCTATCTAAGGTTGTAAATACATATGAAGAAGGAAGAAAAATGTTAGAAGAATCTATATCTTCTGGAAAAGCTCTTGATAAACTAAGAGAATTTATAGAAATTCAAGGTGGAAATAAGGATGTAGTTGATAATTATGACTTATTACCAGGAGCTACTAACAAGATAGACGTTAAGTCTATCAAAAAAGGTTATGTAAGCAAGATTGAAGCAGAAACAGTTGGTATTAGTGCTATGATGCTTGGAGCAGGTAGAGAGACAAAAGAAGATGAATTAGATCTTGGAACTGGAATAGTACTTAAGAAAAAAGTTGGAGATATGGTAGAAGAGGGTGAAACTTTAGCTTGTATGTATGTTAATGATATGAAAAAGTTTGAAGCAGCTAAAGAAAGACTTCTATCGGCTTATACTATATCAGATCAAAGACCTGTTGAAAGAAAACTTGTTCATGGAGTAGTTACTAAAGATGGAGTAAAAAGATTTTAGGAAAACTTATATATAAAAGATGCGCCTATCTAAGGTGCATCTTTTTTTATTCTTAAGGAAACTATATCATTTTTTATTTTGCGGATAACTTATCAAAAAGGCTATACTTGCAACTATTTTTAAGCACCAGAGTCGTGAGACTTGTTGCCGCCATGAACTATGTGAATTTTGAGAACGGAGCCTGTAAGGATCGTTGATGACATGAGCCATGCGATAGTAGGAAGCAGATTTTATGTGAAATTTTTGAATTAATAAGTTACATATTGTAAAAAACAGTCTAAACTTATATAATAGTATAGATGTATAAAAAAGTTATCTTTTACAAAGAACTTGAATGTAAACTTTTAAATATTATATTGTTTATCATTTGATTCATAATAACATAAGGTGAAACTTAATTCAGATGGAGTTTTTACTTTAAATGAATTTTTAGTTAAACTAATTCAGAAGCTTTAGAGTTCTTATCTCCAGCCTCAAGAAGATGGAGTTTTATGACTTTTAGCTTTGGGATAAATATGTTAAATTTAATAAAAAAGAGGTAATAATATGAAAAAAGTATTTACTATGTGTATTTTTATTGTACTTATTATAGCATCTGGGTTAGTCTACTTTAATATACAAACAGGTCCTTATGATTCTAGTAGTGAAAAGCAAGTTTTAGTGGATATAAAAAAAGGATCTTCGCTCAATAGTGTTAGTGAAATATTATTTGAAAAAAAACTTATAAAGAACAAATTATTTTTCAAAATAACTGCTAAAGTTAATGATATGGATAAAGGAATAAAAGCTGGTCTTTATAAGATTAACCAATCATATTCAAATAAGGAAATATTGGATATACTAAATTCAGGCAGAGTATATAAAGATTTAGTTAAGGTTACTATTCCAGAAGGTTTTGAAGCACATCAAATTGCGGAAAGGATTTCAAAGTTGGGACTTGTTGATAAAAATAAGTTTATGGACTTAGTAAACAATCCTTCAGTATTTAGTGAAAATTACAAGTTTTTAAATGAGGAAGATATACTATCTCTTGAAGGATATTTATTTCCTGATACGTATTTCTTTAATAAAAGTTATTCTGAAGAAGATGTTATAAATGTAATGCTAAAAAGATTTGATGAAATATATACTGATGAATATAAAAAAGTTCAAGATGAAAAAAATCTTACACTCAATCAAGTAATATCTCTTGCATCTATTGTAGAAAGAGAAGCTAGATTAGATGAGGAAAGAAATGTAATAGCGGGTGTGTTTTACAATAGAATGGATATAAAGATGCCTCTACAATCTTGTGCTACAGTTCAATATATACTTGGAGAGAGAAAACCTAATTTAAGCTTTGATGATATAAAAATAGATTCTCCATATAATACATACAAGAATGCAGGATTACCTCCTGGACCAATAGCGTCACCAGGGAAAAAATCAATAGAAGCAGCTCTTTATCCAGATGATGTAGATTATTTGTATTTTGTAGCAAAGAAAAACGGTAGTCATAGCTTTTCAAAGACGTATAATGAGCATCTAAAAAGAAAAGCAGAAAATGAAAGTGAATAGGTGGGAATCCACCTATTTATTTGTGTCATAGAAAGGATGATACTTTTGGGTAATATAGTAGATGAATATGTAGAAGAATATATAAGAAATACATTAAAAGAAAGTGAAACTTTTCTAAAGGAATTAGAAGATTATGCAAGTGAAAATCTAGTCCCTATAGTTCATAAAGAGGTTGCAGAATTTTTAAAAGTTATTTTAAAGATGAACCAGCCTAAAAGGATATTAGAGGTTGGATGTGCAATAGGATATTCTTCTATGTTGTTTGCGAATACTTTGAATAAGGATTGTGAAATAATAACTGTAGAAAGAAATGAAAAAATGATAGAAAAAGCATCAGAAAACATTAAAAAATATGGATTTGATGATAATATAACTATACTTGAAGGCAATGCTGAGGAAAAGTTAAAAGAAGTAGATGGACAGTTTGATATGATTTTTATTGATGCAGCTAAAGGTCAATATAAATTATTTTATGATTTAGTTATAGATAAATTAAAGCCTGGTGGAGTTTTAATATCTGACAATATACTTTACAAGGGTATGGTTGCAAGTGATAAGTATGTTATTAGAAGAAAAAAGACAATAGTTAAGAGAATGAGAACTTATCTAGACTATATAAGCAATTGTGATTATTTAGATACTAGCTTAATACCAATTGGAGATGGTGTGGCTTTAAGTTATAAAAAAGGTTCTTCTTTAAAAGAATCTTAAATGTAAACTTTTATGAAACTCATAACAAAATTTATATTTATCTACAATTTAAAGAGGAATATAATTTCCTATTCGTTATAAAAAATATTAAAGAGGTGCTAATATGCAAAAGGTAGAATTACTAGCTCCAGCTGGAGATTTAGAAAAGTTAAAGATGGCCATTGAATATGGTGCAGATGCTGTATATCTTGGAGGAGAATTTTTTGGACTAAGAGCAGGTGCTAAGAACTTCACTTATGAACAAATGCAAGAAGGTGTGAAGTTCGTTCATGATAGAGATAAAAAGCTATATGTAACAGTTAATGTAATACCTCATAATGAAGATTTTAAAGGATTAAGTGAATATTTAAAGCAACTTGAAGAAATAGGGGTTGATGCTGTAATAGTATCAGATCCGGGAGTTCTATCTGTTGTTAAAACTGTTGTACCTGATATGGAGGTACACTTAAGTACTCAAGCTAATAATACTAACTATATGAGTGCTAAGTTTTGGTATAATCAAGGAGTTAATAGAATAGTAACTGCTAGAGAACTTTCATTTGAGGAAATAAAAGAAATTAGAGATAATATACCTGAGGATATGGAAATAGAAGCATTTGTACATGGTGCTATGTGTATATCATATTCAGGAAGATGTCTTATAAGCAACTATATGACTGGAAGAGATGCAAATAGGGGAGCCTGTGCTCATCCTTGCAGATGGCAGTATTCGCTAGTTGAAGAGAAAAGACCTGGAGAGTATTATCCTGTATATGAAGATGAAAGAGGTACATTCTTCTTTAATTCAAAAGACTTATGTATGATAGAGTACATACCTCAAATAATAGAGTCTGGAATTAAGAGTCTTAAAATAGAAGGTAGAATGAAGACTTCTTATTATGTAGCGTCTGTTGTTAGGGCATATAGAATGGCTATAGATGAGTATTATAAAAATTCTGAAGGATGGAAGTTTAATCCTATGTGGCTTGATGAAATAAAAAAAGCTAGTCATAGAGATTTTACAACTGGTTTTTATTTTGATAAGCCAAAATCGGATGAGCAACATTATGGTTCTAGTTCATATATAAGAGATTACGATTTTATAGGACTTGTTAAATCTTTTGATGAAGAAAAAGGTATAGCAACAGTAGAACAAAGAAACAGAATGTTTGTAGGAGATAAGATAGAAATAATAGGTCCAAATAAGGAGACTATTTACACTAAGATAGATAAATTATGGAATGAAAAAGATGAAGAGATAGAAGTAGCTCCTCATCCTAGACAGTTAATTAAAATTAAGTTTGATGCTTGTGTTAAAGAAAATTATATATTGAGAAAGGTGATAGAAGATGAAAAATAGGCCCCTGATAATAGGAATAACTGGTGGAACAGGTTCAGGAAAAAGTACAGTAAGTAAAGCTATAATAGAGAGTATACCTGAGGAAAATTTATCTATTATAGAGCAAGATGCTTACTATAAAGACCAAAGTCATCTTGAATTTAAAGATAGATTAAAGACGAATTATGATCATCCATTTGCCTTTGATAATGAGCTTTTAATAGGTCACTTAAATGATTTACTTGATGGAAAAAGCATTAAAAAACCAGTTTATGACTTTGAAAAACATACTAGAGACGTAGACCAATATACAGAGATTTTTTCTAAAGATATAATAGTGGTTGAAGGTATAATGATATTAGAAGATGAAAATCTAAGAAATATGTTAGATATAAAGATATTTGTAGATACAGATAATGATATTAGAATACTTAGAAGAATACAAAGAGATATAGAAGAAAGAGGAAGAACAGTCGATTCTGTAATAGATCAATATCTTTCTACTGTAAGACCAGCTCATATGCAGTTTATAGAACCGTATAAGAAGTATGCAGATATTATAATGCCAGAAGGTGGATATAATACTGTTGCTATAGATATAGTTGTTGCTAAAATAAAGTCTATAATAGAATCTAAAGTAAAAAAAGATAATTAATTAAAGTATTAACCCCTTGATAATTGGAAAAAATAATCCTTATCAGGGGGTGTTTTTTTGAGAAAAAAGAGTAAGAAAGAGAATAATAAAAGACTTTCAATACTTTTATTTGTTTTTTCGTTTGTATTTATATTGTTATTTGCAAGGCTTATATATATACAAGGTTATAAAGGTAAAGAGTATTATGAAAGAGCCATAAGACAAAGTGAAATAAAAATAGACTTAACGAGTAATAGAGGAACTATATATGATAGAAATAATGTAGCACTTACAGATAGTGAAAAAGAAGATATAGTTGTAATATTAAAACGAAATTTTAAATTGGATAAAGAAAAAATAGATATATTAAAAAAAGTCACAAAACTCTCTGAAAAAGAAATATATAATGAATTTGAGACTAAAAGCAATTTGATAGAGCTCAAAATAAAATATTTAAATGATAAATTGAGAAAAGAAATAGAAAGTAAGAAAGCAATTTTAATAGTTAATAAAACATATAGGTATAGAAGTGAAAATATATTAACGCATGTTTTAGGATATGTGAATAAGTATGAGAATAAAGGTGTAAGTGGAATTGAAAAAGCTAAAAATGATTTACTCAAAGATCAAAATAAAGAATATGTAGAGGCATTTGTAGACGCAAGAAAGAATGTAGTTCCTGGAAGTTTTAAAAAATATAAAAGTGAGGATGAAAAACATAAAAATATAAAATTGACTATAGATTACAATATACAAAATATAGTTGAAAAAGCACTAGATAAAAAGCATAAAAATGGAGCTGTTGTAGTATCTGATGTTAATACAGGTGAGATATTAGCCATGGCATCAAGACCAAATTTTAACCCCAACAAGATAGAAAACTATATAGATAGTAAAAAACAAGAATTATTAAATAAAGCTATTCAATGCAAATATCCACCTGGATCTATATTTAAAATAATAGTAACACTTGCAGCATTTGAAGAAGGTGTAGTAGATGAAGAAGAAAAATTTGACTGCAACGGATATATAGAATTTGATGGAATAAAGATAAAGTGCTGGAAAAGAGAAGGGCATGGAGAAGAAACATTTAAAGAAGCTTTTTATAATTCGTGTAATCCAGTGTTTGTCGAAGTAGGAAAAAGACTTGGAAGCAAAAAAATACTAGAAACAGCAAAAAGGCTGGGGCTGTCAGATAAAATAGATATAGGCTTAGAGGAAGAAAAAGAAACTGAACTTCCAAAAGGAGACTCTGTCAAAGGAAACGCTATAGGGAACATATCAATAGGACAAGGAGATATAGAAGTAACTCCTCTTCAAGTAAATCAGATGACCCAGATAATAGCTAATAATGGAGCATATAAAAAATTGTATTTATTTGATTCTACACTAGATCAGAATATGAATGAGATTGAAAAACATAAACCAGAAAAAGATAAGGTAGTAATGTCTCCTTTTATAATAAATAGAACAAAAAAATTAATGGAAGGTGTTGTTGAAGAAGGTACTGCTAAAAATATAAAAGGAATAAAAGGAAACAGTGCAGGAAAAACTGGTTCAGCAGAATATTATATCAATGGTAAAAAATTTGTACATGGATGGTTTACTGGTTACTATCCAGCAAAAATACCTAAATATGCAGTAACAGTATTTATATATGATGGAAAATCAGGTGGAGGAGCTGCAGCTCCTGTATTTAAAGATATAATTGAAAATATAAATAATATTAAATAAGTACAGGCACAATAATATAAACACATTCATATAATGTAAAGTGACTTATTATATGGGGGGTGAATATATTGACAACTACAAAATCGTTTCCGAATCCACTAACCCCTAAAGAAGAACTAGAATATTTAAAAAAGTTTAAACAAGGAGACTTAAGTGCAAAATCTATTCTAGTAGAAAGAAATCTAAGATTAGTAGCTCATATTGTCAAGAAATATACTAATTATCAAGAAGATATAGAAGATCTAATATCTATTGGAACTATTGGGCTTATAAAAGCAATAGAGACATTTAATATTGACAAAGGTACAAGGCTGGCAACTTATGCTGCAAGGTGTATAGATAATGAGATACTTATGAGTATAAGAGCAGGTAAAAAAAATAAAGGAGAGGTATCACTTCAAGATCCTATAGGCGTAGATAAAGAAGGGAATGAAATATCTTAAACCTTATATCAACTTCAAATTTGGGAGGTTTTATAGTGAAAAATATAGCACTTGAAAGAACTATGTCATTTGTAAAAAATGACCTAAAAAGAGAAGGCTACCAAATAGATGTAATAGATAGTAATGAAAAGAATAATCCAAACTACTTAAACAATTTCGATGCATTGTTAGTATCAGGATCAAAAATAAACTTTATAGGAATAGAAACATCATCAACTAAAATACCAGTTATAAAGGCTAGTGGAAAGAGTATTGAAGATATAAAAGTTGAATTAAATAAAATATTTCATTAGTATAAAAAAAGTAGCTACTTTTGATTTTTGTGTGTTATCAAAACTATATATAAAAATACCGAGAATACAACGATATTTTGAATATAACTAATCTTTTATCTTATTAATAATTCTAAAATTTACGAACTCTCTACGGTCAAACACGTAAATTTCTTAACGTATTATTAAACGCTAAAAGCTAAGTTATATTAGTCAAAATATCTAAAAGCATTCACTAACATTTTTATATACAGTTTTGATAGTAAGTATTCTATTATAAAGTCAAATCTTATTTAATGATAGCATAAAAAACATAAAAAAATAATGCCATATTCTTATCAAAGAATTTCCCGTTCAAAAAGAAATTTAGAATAAGAAATATGGCATTATTTATGAGAGAACAACATTTAAATCTGTATAAAATTTAAGAGATATACTAAAAAAAGTGGTATTAAAATGTTAGCGAATGATTTAAATATTTTTGTATAAAACTTGAATTACAGCGTTTGAATATACGTTAAGAAAGTTCGTTGTCTGACCGGGAGGGAGTTTAGAACTTTTAGGAGATTCAATAAGATTTAATTCTTAGTTTTATTAAAAAGATTTATCACATTAGCGGTATTTTGATGCCATTTTTTTGTGCTTAAAATTTATATCAGGTTTCAAATTAGAGGTTTAATTAACTGTTGTTTTCTGTAAAAAAGTAATTTGATTTATACTAAATCTAGGTAGATATTATTTTGGTAATTTAGGATAAACTATTAATGTGAATTCATCGTTTCTCTTATGTTTTTCTTTTTTATATACAACACTGTTCAGGATTGACTTTAATAATCTATTTTTTAACGCATTGCTATCTGTATTTTCATATATATCCAAAAGGTGTGAATATTTTGGGATGTAACTTAAATCGAATTTGTTATATTCATTAATTAATTTATTGTTAGTTTCATCTATCGAGTTTTGGATATCTTTTCTTTTTTTAGTAATCGAATTTAATCTAGCGATATATGTAGATTCATCATATATATTTCGTTCTAGTAGATTATGTAAATTGTTTTTTTGTATATTTAAATTACTTAATTCTTTTTTTAATCCATAAAGTACATTTTTATATAATGAAACATCTGGATTTTTATCATTATTATGATATCTTTTTAAATCAAATTCGTATTTTTTCAACCAATATCTTAAAGATAATATTAGTTTATTTTCTATATATAAAAGCTTACTACTTTTATTTGAACAGTGTTTAGGGCACATAATTTGAGAATCTCTATTTTTATATGGTCTAAGAACCATGGATGAATTGCAATAAAAGCATTTAATAACTCCTGCTAAAGGATTTGAAATTTTAGTTTTTGAATTAAAGGGTGTATGAGATCGACTTGATAAAATTTTTTGAGCTTTTTCGTAAGTTTTTAAAGGTATAATAGGTTTGTGCTTCCCCTCCACATCTATCCATTCTTGTTTAGGTCGTATTTTAGTTTCTTTATTTTTACCTATTTCACTTGATTTTTTATTAATAGTTTTTCTCCATTGTATTCTACCTGTATAGACATTGTTTTTTATTATTGAAAGAACTGATGGTGCTGACCAATTTGAACCTGTATAGCTCTTATAGTTCATATTGTTTAGTTTATCAGCTATTTTTTTACATCCTAAATTATCATTTGTATATAAATCAAATATGATTTTTACAACTACTGACTGTTCTGGATGAGGGGTTAAGGTTCTATAATTGTCTTTATAACAAATTTCATATCCATATGGAGGAAGTGTTCCTAAATAATTGCCATCTTCAACACTTCTTATTCTACCATTTTGAAGACGTCTATTTATTATTTTAAGCTCTTTTCTGGCCATAAATGCTTCAAACTCTGAATATTCTTCATCGAATTCGTTATCTAAATCATATATTTTTCTAGGAGTTATAATTTTTGTATTGGAATTTTTAAATGTCTCAAGAATAAGACCTTGTTCTTTCATATTACCTCTACCAAGTCTATCTATATCCATGCATAAAACAGAGTCATATAGATTGTTCTCAACATCTTTTAAAAGCTCTAGCATTTGAGGTCTGTGCATCAAGCTTTCTCCGGATACTATTTCCTCTCTGATTTTTAATATATTCAAATTATTATCTTTTGCATATTTAAGTAATGCTTTCTTATGTTTTAGCAAAGTTTCTTTATCACCTTTTTTTTCAGCTTCTTCATCTGCTCTTGACTTTCTAAGATAAATACAAGTGTTGTTCATGAACATCGTCCTTTCTAAGATATGTATATATCAAAATTATATTTACTAAAATAAAAATATATGTATAGCTAAGAATAACGTTTGCTAAAAATATCAAAAGGGTATAATATATATATAACAGCATATTACTATTTTTTTGAAAAGTAGTATGTTAAACAACCATTTAAAAGTGGTTAAAATATTTTAAATGGAGAGTGAAGAACCATGACTAATATTTTTAACATAATAAAGGATACTACAATGACTTACGAACAGAAGGTTATGAGTCTAGCTAGGGCTGCAGAAGAAACTTTAAATGTGCTAAACATAAGTGAGATGGCACAAAAGTACAGAGAAGAAGGAATAATATGTGATCTTAATGAAGGAAATGCTCCGTACAGGCCTAGATATATAGTTCCGGATTATGAAAGATTTATTACAAATGGAAGTGAGTTTTTAGGTATAAAACCTCCTAAGGATATTTGGGAAGCAGTAAACAGTTTACTAATTTTATACAAGCACGTTCCATCAATAACATCTTTTCCTGTTTATATAGGAAATATAGATACATTACTTGATAGATTTATAGAGGATGAGGACGAAGCTTATAAGGCTATAAAACTATTTTTAACTCATATTGATAGAACTATTACAGATTCATTTTGCCATGCTAATATAGGACCTAAAGATACTAAAGCAGGAAGACTTATATTAAAGGCAGAAAGAGAACTTCAAAATGCAATACCTAATGTTACTATTAAGTATTCTGATGAGACTTCGAATGAATTTGCAATTGAAGCTATAAATACAGCTCTTGTGACTGCTAAACCTAGCTTTGCAAATCACAAGATGTTTTCAGATGACCTTGGAGAAAATTATGCAATAGTAAGTTGTTATAATGGTCTTAATATAGCTGGTGGAAGTTATACACTAGTTAGATTAAACCTTGCAGGACTTAGTAAAACAGCAAAGGATGAAAATGATTTTATCGAAAACAAACTTCCAGAGGCAGTTAAAGTAATGGCTGGATATATGGATAAGAGAGTTAAATTTTTAATTGAAGAAAGTGGATTTTTTGAATCAAGCTTCTTAGTTAGAGAAAATTTAGTAGAAAAAGATAATTTTACAGCTATGTTTGGTATGTTTGGACTTGCTGAATGTGTAAATCACTTCATAAATTCAGATATTAAAGAAGATAGATTTGGTCATAGTGAAAGAGCGAATGAATTAGGACTTAGAATAATTCAAAAATTAGAAGAAGAAGTGAATAAACATGAAGCACCTTACTGTAATGCTTCAAATAATAGATATGTTCTTCATGCACAAGTTGGAATAGATACAGACGAGGGAATAAGTCCTGGATGTAGAATTCCAATAGGAGAAGAACCAGAGATACATCAACATTTAATTCAATCAGCAAAATTCCATAAGTACTTTCCATCAGGAATAGGTGATATATTTAACTTTGACTCTATGGCTAAGAAAAATCCTGAATATATATTAGATATAATAAAAGGTGCATTTAAAGAAGAAATGAGATATTTCTCTTTATATTCTACAGATTGTGATGTTATAAGAATTACTGGATATCTAGTTAAAAGATCAGAAATAGAAAAGCTTCAAAAAGGTGAGCAGGTACTTCAAGATACTGTAGCTTTTGGAATGGGAGCTGTAAATAACAATAATGTACTAGAAAGAAAGATAAGAAAAGATGTGTAAGGGATTAGTAAATAGAATACTTCCATTTAGCTCTGTTGATGGACCTGGGAATAGAAGTGTAATATTTATGCAAGGATGTAACTTTAATTGCTTGTATTGTCATAATCCAGAGACTATAAATATATGCAACAACTGTGGAGCATGTGTTAAGTCTTGTAAATACGAAAGTTTATCTAATGAAGGAAAAGAAGTTGTTTGGGATGTTAAAAACTGCAAGCATTGTGATATGTGTTTAAAGTCATGTCCTAACGATTCAAATCCGAAAAGTGTTTACATGAGTGTTGACGAAGCTTATGAACAAATAGATAAGGTCAAATCTTTTATATCAGGGATAACAGTTTCAGGAGGAGAATGTACTCTCCAGCATGAATTTTTAACAAAATTATTTGTTGAAGTTAAAAAACTTGGGCTGACATGTTATGTGGATACGAATGGATCAATACCTTTAAAAGATAAAAATGAGTTTGTAGATATAATGGACATGGGTATGATAGACCTAAAATCTTATGATGAAGATGAACATAAAATGCTTACTGGAATGTCTAATAAAAATGTAATTGAGAATATAAAATATTTGGCTAGTATAGATAAATTATATGAAGTTAGAACTGTTATAGTTCCTGATGTTTTAAACAATCATTACAATGTAGACCAAATAAGTAAGCTTATAGCATCTTTAAATTCAAATATAAGATACAAAATAATAAGATATAGAAATCACGGTGTTAGAAAAGATATCATAAATAGCTATACACCAAGTGATGATACGATGAATGAGTTACACGAAATAGCATCTAATAATGGGTGCGAGAATATAATTTTAGTTTAAAAAGTATGGTAGATAATCTACCATACTTTTTTTATTCTATAGGAAAAGTAATATGTGAATAGGACAACATTTAGCCCTCATATAATCAAATAGGAGGGGACAATATGAGCGAAAATATGAAATACGATGAAATACATATCATAGGAAACACAACTGTATGTGTAGTAGAACCAGTTATAGAATCCAAAGAAGATATAGATTGTATATTAGAAGAATTTCATGATATTAGTAGAGAAATTGTTGATAATATATTAAAAAATAGAGATAAGTAATTAAAGATAATCATATAATTTAAAATACAATTCACATAAGGTAGAGGAGGTGAGTTACAGCTATGGGGCTGTAGATTATATGAATAATTTATTGCATATGGGACTTGATATAGGATCTACTACAATTAAATTGATTTTAATAGATAAAAACAATAACATAGTTTTTAAAAAATATAAAAGGCATTATTCAGATATAACAAGAACTATTAAAGAACTTATAAATAATACATTTGATGAATTTAAAGATTTTAACATAACTAGTATGATAACAGGTTCAGGGGGTTTTAGTATAGCTAAAGTTTTAGATTTAGAATTTATTCAAGAAGTAGTAGCCTGTACAAAGGCAATTCAATCTAGTGCGGATGATGTTGATGTTTGCATCGAGCTTGGAGGAGAGGATGCTAAGATAACTTTCTTTGAAGGTTCGATAGAACAAAGAATGAATGGAACTTGTGCGGGAGGGACTGGAGCATTCATAGATCAGATGGCGTCTTTAGTAAATACAGATGCAACAGGTCTTAATAAGCTTGCAAGAAATTATAACAATATATACCCCGTTGCTGCTAGATGTGGCGTATTTGCAAAAAGTGATATACAACCTCTTATAAATCAGGGCGTTTGCAAGGAAGATATAGCAGCTTCAATATTTCAGGCTGTTGTAAATCAAACTATAACAGGGCTCTCTTGTGGAAAAACGATAAAGGGAAGAGTAATGTTCTTAGGAGGTCCGCTTCATTTTTTATCAGAACTTAGAAATAGATTTAAAGAAACTTTAAATCTAAGTGATAATGAAGTTATATTTCCTGAAAATGCTCAATTTTATGTAGCACTGGGAGCAGCTATAGAATCTAAAAAGAACAACATAATAAAATTTGATGATTTGAAAAACAACTTACATAAATTAGATAATTTAAAAATTATAAAATCATCTAATATAAAACCTTTATTTAACGATAAGTATGAACTTGAAGAGTTTAGAAAAAGACATAATAAAAATAAAATCAAAAGAAATGATATTAAAAAATACAAAGGAAACTGTTATTTGGGAATTGATGCAGGATCTACAACAACTAAGATTGCACTTATTGATGATAATAGCAATTTATTATATTCATTTTATGGTGTAAATGAAGGAAGGCCTCTTGACTTTGCAGTTAGAATATTGAAAAATATGTATTCTAAATTACCAAAAGAAGCTAATGTAGTGTATTCAACTTCAACAGGATATGGAGAAGAATTATTAAAATCAGCTTTATCTTTGGATTATGGAGAAGTTGAGACGGTTGCACATTATAATGCAGCTAAGCATTTTTTGCCAGATGTAGATTTTATTTTAGATATTGGTGGACAAGATATGAAATGTTTAAAAATAAAGAATGGTGTAATAGACGATATTATGTTAAATGAAGCATGCTCATCAGGGTGTGGGTCATTCATAGAGGTATTTGCAAAATCTCTTAATATTGATATTGAAACATTCTCTGATAAAGCATTAATGGCAAAGACTCCAGTTGATTTAGGAACAAGATGCACTGTATTTATGAATTCAAAAGTGAAACAGGCTCAAAAAGAAGGATATAGTATATGTGATATATCTGCTGGACTTTCATATTCTGTAATAAAAAATGCTCTTTATAAGGTTATAAAGATAAAAGATACAAATGATCTAGGCGATAATATAGTAGTTCAAGGTGGAACTTTTTATAATGATGCTATACTTAGATGCATTGAAAAAATATTAAATAAAGAAGTTATAAGACCCGATATATCAGGTCTTATGGGGGCATACGGTGCTGCTATAATATCTAAAAATAGATATTCTAATGGATATAAAACGACTCTTTTAAAAGAGAAAGAGTTAGAAGGATTTTCAGTTAAAACTATATCTACAAGATGTGGAAAATGTTCTAATAATTGTTCTATTACTATAAATAAATTCCCTAATGGTAAAAGTTTTATATCTGGAAACAGATGTGAAAAGGGAGCTAATCAAACAAGATCTCAAGATGCATTTAATATGTATGAATATAAATACAATAAAATATTCAATTATACTCCTCTTAATAAAGAAGAAGCAAAAAGAGGTACGGTTGGTATACCTAGAGTTCTGAATATATATGAAAACTATCCATTTTGGTTTACTTTTTTTAGTGAATTGGGATTTAGAGTAGAGATATCACCTGAGTCATCAAGTAAAATTTATGAAATGGGAATGGATAGTATACCATCAGAGTCAACTTGCTATCCAGCTAAAATGGTTCATGGTCATATAGCTTATCTTGCTAAACGGAAAGTGGATTTCATATTCTATCCTTGTATAGCTAATGAAAAGGAGCAATATAAAAATGCAAACAATAATTTTAATTGCCCTGTAGTAACATCTTATGCTGAAGTTATAAAAAACAATATGGATATAATAAAGGACAATAATGTGAAATTTATGAATCCGTTTATACCTTATAATGATAAAAAAAGACTTATAAAAAGGATGTATGATATATTGAATGATTTTAATATATCAAAACTAGAAATAGATGTAGCGGTAAATAAGGCATGGAATGAAGATATTAAAGTGAAAAATGATATAAGAAAAAAAGGGGAAGAAATTGTAAATTACCTACAAGAAAATTCTAAAATAGGTATAGTTTTAGCTGGGAGACCATATCATATAGATCCTCAAATAAATCACGGAATACAGAATATAATAATATCAAATTCTATAGCTGTTTTAACAGAGGACAGTGTAGCACATTTAGGAAAAATAGAAAAACCTCTAAGAGTATTAGATCAATGGATGTATCATTCAAGACTGTATCTAGCTGCAAGTTATGTTAGAGATAATGATAATTTAGAGCTTATACAGCTTAATTCATTTGGATGTGGTCTCGATGCTGTAACTAGTGATCAAGTTAAGGAAATACTTGATAACAAGATATATACTTTAATTAAAATAGACGAGGTGAACAATCTAGGAGCTGCTAATATAAGAATAAGGTCATTAATATCTGCAATTAAAGAAAAAAGTAAAAATTCAAAAAAACATGAAGTAAATAGTAATGATAAAATAGTTTTTACTAAGGACATGAAAAAAAATCATACTATATTATGTCCTCAAATGTCTCCAATGCATTTTAAGTTTATACAAGAGGCATTTAAAAGCGAAGGATATAATTTAGAAGTAATAGAGTCTATGGATAAAAAGTGTATAGATGAAGGTCTTAAATACGTAAATAACGATGCTTGTTACCCATCTATAATAGTCATAGGTCAGATGATAAACGCTTTAAAATCTAATAAATATGATTTAGACAATACATCAATAATGATATCTCAAACAGGTGGAGGATGTAGAGCAAGTAATTATATAGGATTTTTGAGAAAGGCTTTGAAGGATTCAGGATTTAGTAATATACCTGTTATTTCTGCAAATCTATCTGGAATCGAGAAAAACCCTGGGTTTAAGGTAAGTATTTCTCTTGTAAAAAAGGTTGCCATGGGTTGTATATATGGAGACTTATTTATGAGAGTACTGTATAAAACAAGACCTTATGAGAAGGTTGTAAATTCTGCAAATAAATTATATGATGATTGGACATTAAATTGTTTTGAAAACATTAAAAATGGGAAGATAGGGGAATTTAAAAAAAATATAAAAGATATAATATATGATTTTGATAACTTAGAAATGTCATATGAAACAAAACCTAAAATAGGATTAGTAGGAGAAATATTAGTTAAGTATCATCCATTGGCTAACAACAATATAGTTGAAATGTTAGAAAGAGAAGGATCAGAGGTTGTAGTTTTAGATCTTATCGATTTTTTCTTGTACAGTATTTACGGAAATATATACAGATATGATTATTTGTCAGGTAAAAAAATAAATAAAGATTTAAGTCAAATAGTAATTGCTTTTATAGAATATACAAGGAATTATATAAGAAAATATCTAAATAAAAGTAAACATTTCAATTCTTCAAAGAATATATATGAACTAGCAGATAAAGCGAGTTCAGTTGTATCACTTGGGAATCAGACTGGAGAAGGATGGCTTTTAACAGCAGAAATGATAGAGCTTATAGAAGATGGGGTTGAAAATATAGTTTGTATGCAGCCCTTTGCTTGTCTTCCAAATCATATCACTGGAAAAGGAGTAATAAAAGAACTTAAAAGGAGATATCCAAAAGCAAATATAGTGGCACTAGATTATGACCCCGGAGCTAGTGAGGTTAATCAAATAAATAGAATAAAACTTATGTTATCAACCGCATTTGAAAACATGAAATAAGAGGCTTAAATATCTCTTATTTCATGTTTTTTTTCTATCCAATATTTGAATATTCAAATATTGGATAGAAAATAATTTGTGATTAGAGTCTGTGTTGATAATATAGATAAGATAATGAAATATCTTTAATAGACATACTTGGAACGGATGTGGACCATGTTATTGATGAGGTGGAACTTAAAATACAAGTAAAAAAATTATATAAAAAAATAGACGAAGTATTGACATTAAGAGAAAAGGAAATAGTACAATTGAGGTACGGACTTACTAAAAGTGGTTATAAAACTCAAAGAGAAATAGCTCAAAGACTAGATATATCCAGGTCGTATGTATCGAGAATAGAAAAAAGAGCTTTGAAAAAACTAAAAAAAGAATTTAATTTGCAAAAGAGTCATTAATATTTATTAGCTTTAATTTAAGTAAAGTTTATTGTGTAATATAAAAAATGATGGTTGTAATTACAACCATCATTTTTTATATATCAAAGAACTAACTTTATAGCTATTTTAAGAAACAAAAATCATTAGGACTTGTTTGTTATATAATCCCTTTGATAGAATAAAGTGAATTTTGTTTGTAAATAAATCTGAAATTGATTATAATATGTATATATTTTCAAATAACTTTAGGTAGTTGAGATAATAAACTATAAAAGAGGGATAGATTATGAGTAAATATAGAGATTACAGTATAAGTTATATAAGTACCACTAGGAAAAAATATCAAAATTTTTTGGAAAAAGAATTAAAAGAACATAATATACAGAACATAGTTCCGTCTCATGGTTCTATACTTTCAGTTTTATACAGAAACAATGGAAAACTAACTATGAAGGAAATAGCTAAACTTATAAGGCGAGATAAATCAACAGTTACATCTTTATGTAATAAATTGGTTTCTTTTGGTTACATTAAAAAAGAAAAATGTGAAAAAGATAAAAGAGTAACTTATATAAGTTTAACTCAAAAAGGAATAGATATAAGACCAGAATTTGAAGAAATATCTAAAAAACTAATAGATACAGCATATAAAGGATTTACTAAAGAAGAAGAAGATATGTTTTTTTATTTATTAAATAAGTTGAAAAAAAATTTTGATACAGAATAATAATAGAATAATCTCAAAATCAATTGACAATAGTTTTGCATCAAACTATAATTATATTGTATACAATATAATTATGAGTTTGACATAAGGAGGATTTTATGAGTAATTTAGATTTTATTTACAAAAGACATAGTGTTAGAAAATTTAAGCAAGAACAAGTACCTATGGAAGATATGAAAGAGATGATAAAGGCTGCAACATATGCACCGTCAGGAAAGAATGTTCAGAATTGGCATTTCGTAGTAGTTAGAGATAAAGAAAAGATACAAGAGATGGCCAAAATAATAGAAAAAAAACATGAAGAAGTGGCATCTTATACAAAGGATGAGGAGAAGCGTGAAAAATTCACTAAATTTTTAAAGTACTTCACTATATTCAAAAATGCTCCTTCTGTTGTTATAGTATATGCAGGAGAATATAAAGTTACAGCACTTGATTTATTAAGAGAAGGAGGAGCATCAAAAGAAGAAATAGACTCTCTTTTAAAGCCAGCTCCTGGAATGCAAAACATAGGTGCAGCTATGGAAAATTTATTATTAGCAGCTGCGAATATGGGATATGGTGGATGTTGGATGACAGGACCAAATTATGCTAAAGAAGAAATATCTGATTTTATAGGATTTAAAAAAGAAGGGTATACTTTTGTAGCTATGACTCCGATAGGGATACCTGATGGAGAGGTAAAAAGCCCTCCTAGAAAAGACATAGAAGAAGTTATGACAATTATAGAGTAGTAAAATAAAAGCCTATGGTATGAAAAATTTCATGTCGTAGGCTTTTTTACGTACAAGAAAATTATATAACTTTCGACTTGTGTATTACATTGACAAGATAACTGAATTACAACTATTTTAAGCAACACAGTCGTTAGACTTATTGAAAAGATGAGCCATGTTTTAGCATGAAGCTAATTTTTGTTTTACAATAAATTTGAATACATAATGGTAATATGGAAATAATTAAAAAATAGAGTGAAACTTAAAAGAGGTGTTTTTGTGCTAGAAAAAATAAAAAATAAAATTTTAAATAAAAATAAAACTGTTAAACTTACAAAATCGCTTGACAAAAATATAAGCATATTTGAGGAACTATTCAAAAATAATGATGCTATAATCTATAGAACATTTACAGATCAAACTTCAAACAAAAGAAAGTACTGTGTAATATTTTGTGATGGTATGTGCGATAAATCAGCGATAAATGAGTACATAATAAGTCCTATAATGAAAAATGAAGAATCGAGAAATGATATAGATGATTTATTAAACGATACAATATGCTATTCAAGTATGAAGAGGATGGATAATTTAGAAGAATTAGTAGATTCTATACTTTACGGAGACACTGTTCTTTTATTCGAGTCTGAGAATAGAGCAGCCGTACTTGATACTAAGGGGTGGGAAATAAGAAGTATAAGTGAGCCCGAATCAGAGGTTGTAGTAAGAGGACCAAGAGAAGGTTTTACAGAATCGATAAATGTAAATTTATCGTTGATAAGAAGAAAGATACTGAGTAAAGATTTAAAATATAAATATAAGATTTTAGGAACGCAAACCAAAACTAAAATATGCATATGCTATATGCAAAATATAGCTTCAGACCCAATAATTAAAGAATTAGAAAAAAGATTGGATAATATAGATATAGATGGAATATTAGAGTCTGGATATATAGAGGAATTAATAAGGGATGAGCCATTGTCTCCGTTTAATACAATTGGTTATACAGAAAGACCAGATATTGTTGCAGCTAATTTATTAGAGGGAAAAATTGCTTTGATATGTGATGGAACACCAGCTGTGCTTACACTTCCATTTTTATTTATAGAGTATTTTCAGGCAAATGAGGATTATTATAATAACTTTATATATGCGTCTATAAATAGGATGTTAAGATACGTAGGCTTTTTTTTAACAACTAGTACACCTGCTATTTATTTAGCACTTGTAACATATCATCAAGAAATGATACCAACTCCACTTCTTATAAGTATATCTGCTGCAAGAGAAGGGGTTCCGTTTCCTACTGTATTTGAAGCTATTGCCATGACATTTGTATTTGAAGTGTTGAGAGAAGCAGGGGTAAGGCTCCCAAAACCAATTGGAGCTACAATAAGTATAGTTGGAGCTTTAGTTTTAGGCGATGCAGCGGTTAATGCAAGATTTGTTAGTGCCCCTATAGTTATAATTATAGCTTTGACTGGTATTTCCAGTTTTTTAGTTCCAAAAATGTTAGGTCCAGTTTTGATTATCAGGATAATATTTTTATTATTAGCTTCATTTTTAGGTCTGTATGGGTATATATTTGGAGTTATAGGATTATTTATACATTTAATGTCTATGAGATCATTTGGAATACCTTACATGATGGATTTAGTTAGTACAAAATTACAAGATATAAAAGATACATCTATAAGAGCTCCGTGGTGGTATATGCAATATAGACCCAAATTTATAAGTAGTAAAAACAGAATAAGAAAGAAAAATTCCACTAGATGAGAAAGAAGGTATAAAAATTATGATTAATGTGAAGAAAAAAATTTTGTTTTTCATAATACCAATTTCTATGTTTATACTTTCTGGATGTTGGAATTATAGAGAAATCAATGATGTAAATATAATAAATGGAGCAGCAGTAGATTCATTTGAAAAAAAAGACGAGTATGTTTTGAGTGTTGAAATTATAAAGCCCCAGGCAGGTCAAGATTTTAAATTAGAGGCAGATATTATATCGGAAAAAGGAAAATCCATATTTGATGCAGTAAGAACAATGATAGTTCATTCAGGTAAAAGAGCGTATTGGCCTCATGCTAAGGTATTCATAATAAGTGAGGATATAGCTAAAAAAGGTGTTGTTGATGTTATAGATTTTATAAATAGAGATGCAGAGGTAAGGTCTGATATATGGCTTTTAATATCTCAGGAAAAAACAGCAAAAGAGATACTTAATTCTGAGACTAAATTACACTCTACTATATCTGCTCATTTAGAAGATAAACTTAAAAATAAGGATTCGGTTTCCAAATTTCAAGATATAGAATTACATCAATTTCTAAAGGACTTAGCAGCTGAGGGAATTTCGTGCACAATTCCAACTGTTCATATAACTAAAGAAAAGGATCAGAAAGTTCCTGAAATATTTGGAATGGGTGTGTTTAAGAAAGATAAGCTTGTAGGATATATAGATGGAATGGAGACTATGAGCATGATGCTTATAAAGGACGAATTAAAATCAGGTGTATTTGTAGTTAGAAATGTGGATAATACTAACACTGATTGCACACTTGAAATATTTAAAACTAAAACAAAGGTTGAACCCGTTATAAAAAATGGTAATATAGTTATGAAGATAGATTCAAAGTTGGATGTGGGAATAGGAGAAATCGTAGGAAAAGCTGACTTAATAAGTGAACCAGGACGAGATAAACTAAAATTACAAGCTGAGGAAACTGTAAAAAAAGAACTTTTAAAAACTATAAAAAGGGTTCAAAAAGATTACGATAGTGATATATTTGGTTTTGGAAATGTTATTTATAGAAAGAAGCCTGAGGAATGGAAAAAAATTAAGAATGATTGGGACCAAATATTTGCACATCTAAATGTGGATGTAAATGTTGAAGTAAACATAAAAGGAAGTGCTTTAACTTCAAAGCCTATTAAGGTGGGTGATTAATATGGTAGTATTTATGATAGTAGTAGTTTATCTAATAATAGGTTTTTTAGAAATAGTACCATTAGTTAAAAATCATAAAAGAAAGGAATTAATTCTTTATTGTTCGATATTTTCAGTATCATTGGTAATAAGTATACTTTTGGGGCTTGGAGTTGAGATACCAAGTCCTGCTGAATATATAGAAAAAGTAGTTTTAATGGTTATAGGAAAAGAATAAAGGTAGTTCATACCTTTATTTTTTTTGGAAAATATGCGAACATTAAAATAAAAAAACTTGAAAAATGTTAAGATTAAAAATAAAATGGTATAGTAAGATAGTATTAATTTAGGAGGGGTATTATTGAGAAAAATAAATACTAGAGATGTATTAGAGGCTGTAAAGAAAATGAGTATAAGTTCTAATATCAATTTATGTGAGGATGTAATGAATTCTTTTAAGGAAAATAAAGAAAAAGAAGAGTCTGATATAGGAAGACACATATTAGATACGTTGATTGAAAATGCAGAAATCGCTAAAGAAAATATTATGCCTATATGTCAAGATACTGGAATGGCAGTGGTTTTTTTAGAGGTTGGTCAAGAGGTTTTATTTGAAGGTCAAAGTATAACTGATGCTATAAATGAAGGTGTAAGACAGGGATATAAAGAAGGATATTTGAGAAAATCAGTAGTTGATGATCCCTTACTTAGAAATAATACTAAAGATAATACACCTGCTATAATATATTACGATATAGTAAAAGGCGATAGAGTTAAAATAACTTTTGCACCAAAAGGATTTGGTAGTGAAAATATGAGTAGAATCAAAATGTTAAAGCCTTCTGATGGGGTTAAAGGTGTAGAAGATTTTGTAATAGAGACTGTATCAAATGCAGGGGCAAATCCTTGCCCTCCTATAGTTGTTGGAGTAGGAATAGGAGGAACTATGGATAAGGCTGCATATATGTCTAAAAAAGCTTTGCTTAGAGAAATAGGAAATCATAATGATTTAGATCATATAAAGGATATGGAGGAAAGACTTTTAAAAAAAATAAATGATTTAGGCATAGGGCCTCAAGGACTTGGAGGAAGAACTACAGCTCTTAGTGTTAATATAGAGACATTCGCAACTCATATAGCAGGACTTCCTGTTGCTGTTAATATAAATTGTCATGCATCAAGACATGAAGAAATTATATTATAGGGGGATTTTATGAAAAAAAATATTAAGTTAATAAGAACGCCACTCGATGATAAAATAGTAAGTGATTTAAAGGCAGGAGATATAGTCCATATTAGTGGGACAATATACACAGCAAGAGACATGGCTCATAAAAGACTTATAGAATGTATTAAAAAAGGTGAAGAAATACCTTTTGACTTAGAGGGAAGTGTAATATATTATGTAGGACCATCTCCTAATAAGCCAGGTAAAGTTATAGGTTCGGCAGGACCTACTACAAGTTATAGAATGGATGATATGACCATCCCTTTGCTTGAAAGAGGGCTTAAGGGTATGATAGGAAAAGGATATAGAAAAGATGAGGTAATCAAAGGCATAAAGGACAATAATTGTGTATATTTTGCTGCAACTGGTGGAGCAGGTGCTATAATATCTAGTTGCATTAAGGAAAGTGAAGTTATACTATATGAAGATTTAGGGGCAGAGGCAGTTAGAAAACTTACTGTTGAAAACTTTCCTCTGGTTGTAGTTATAGATAGTAAAGGTAATAATTTGTACGATATAGAAAGAAAAAAATACGAAAGAAAGTAGGTATTTTAAATGAAAGATTACAATGATTTAGCTTTGAAATTACATAAGAAAAATAAGGGGAAAATATCTGTTAATAGTAAGGTTGAAGTCAAAGACAAGGATGATTTATCAATAGCATATACTCCAGGAGTTGCAATGCCATGTAGAGAAATACACGATGATGAAAATAAGGTATATGATTATACATCAAAATCTAATTTAGTCGCTGTAGTAAGTGATGGTAGTGCAGTTTTAGGACTTGGGAATATAGGAGCAAAGGCATCTATACCAGTTATGGAAGGAAAGGCTATACTTTTTAAGGAATTTGCAGATGTAGATGCATTTCCGATTTGTCTTGATACGAATGATGTAGATGAAATAGTAAAAACTGTCAAGCTTATGGAGCCTGTATTTGGAGGAGTAAATTTAGAGGATATATCTGCTCCTAGATGTTTTGAAATAGAGAACAAATTAAAAGCAGCTCTAGATATACCTGTATTTCATGATGATCAACATGGAACTGCTATAGTAGTTGCAGCTGGAATCATAAATAGCTTAAAACTTGCAAAGAAGGATATAAAGGAACTAGAAGTTGTAGTTAATGGTCCTGGATCTGCCGGAATAGCAATATCGAAGCTTCTTATAAGCATGGGAGTTAAAAATATCGTATTATGTGATAAGGATGGAGCTGTATTTGAAGGAAAAGAAAATATGAATTGGGCTCAACAGGAGATGGCAAAAATCACAAACAAGAATGATGAAAGAGGAATCTTAAAGGATATTATATGTGGAAAAGATGTATTTATTGGGGTATCTGCACCTAATATTTTAACAAAAGATATGGTTGCTAGTATGAAGGATAAGGCTATAGTATTTGCCATGGCAAACCCAATTCCAGAAATAATGCCAGACAAAGCAAAAGAAGCAGGAGTATTTATAATAGGAACAGGAAGATCAGATTTTGATAATCAAGTAAACAATGTATTAGCTTTTCCTGGAATATTTAGAGGAGCACTAGACGTTAGAGCTAGAGAAATAAACGAAGAAATGAAAATAGCAGCAGCTTTAGCAATAGCAAATACTATACCTGATGAAGAAATTTCGGTTGATAATATACTTCCTAAGCCGTTTGATAAAAATGTAGGTACAAATGTTGCAAATGCAGTGAAAGAGGCCGCAATAAAAACTGGTGTAAATAGAATATAGTTTTTTTTATATATAAAAAATTATAAAAACTAGTTGCAATTTAGCTATATATCCAATATAATTATAAAAAAAGCGAGAATAAATTCTAAGATCAGGAGTAAGTAGTTAAACTGTTTAATACTCAGCGAGTGGGAGATTGGTGAAAGTCCCATTGTTAGCCTTTTAATGAATGGACCTGTGAGAAGCTAGGTGAAATCAAATGAAATTAGCCACGGCCGGGGGTTTCCCGTTACAGAAACAGGATATCAAGAGAAATCTTCGTATCTGTTAAAGTGAAATAGCTATGAGCTATTTAATCTGGGTGGTACCGCGGAAACTATAAGTCTTTCGTCCCTTTTATAGGGATGATAGGCTTTTTTTTATACAAAAAAACCATAAGGGGTTGATATATATGTTATGAACTGAAGGAGATTGGTGTTTTAGTTGATTAAATAATAAAAAAAAGGAGAGATTCATATGAATTTAAGAAAAAATATATTAACAGCCTTATTACTTGCTATAGGATTTATACTACACGGAATAATGCCTGGAATTGCAGCTGGTATGAAATTTGATTTGATGCTTGCTATGATGGTTGTAGCCATTTTAATAAATTGTGAACTTAAAAATACTCTTTTGACAGGGGTTTTGGGTGGTTTCATGACAGCTATGACTACCACATTCCCAGGTGGACAAATAGCCAACGTTATAGATAAAATTGTAACTTGTATAGCAGTTTATCTAATGGTTAAGCTAATAGGAAAGTATAAAGAGAAACAAATAAGTGTAGCAGTAATAGGATTTTTAGCAACGATAGTAAGTGGAAGTGTATTTTTAATATCAGCACTTGTTATAGTAGGTCTTCCAGCTTCGTTTAAAACACTGTTTTTAACTATAGTGTTGCCTACATCTTTCACAAATATATTCGTGATTATACTTATATATAATTGTGTAAATACTGCGATTAGAATATCGGGTTCAAAATTTGTTAGTAGATAATGTATAATGTACCTATAGGAGATGATAGATATGATAAATGGTAGTACTAAACTAATATGTCTTATAGGGCAACCAGTTGAACACAGTTTTTCACCGAGTATACACAACACATTATTTGAAAAATACGACATAAACTCAAAATATATTTGCTTCGATGTAGATAAAGATTGTCTAAAAGAAGCAGTGAATTCTATAAAAGCATTAAAAATTAAAGGCTCTAATGTTACTGTACCTCATAAGGTAGACATTATGGAGTATTTAGATGAGATAGATATTAATGCTAAGCTAATAGGAGCAGTTAATACTATAAAAAATGATAATGGGAAACTAATAGGATACAATACAGATGGAATTGGATTTGTAAATTCAGTAATAGGTAAGGGGTATAAAATACAAGATAAAAATGTAATGATATTAGGAGCTGGAGGAGCAGCTAGAAGTATAGCTGTAGAAATAGCAAATAATAATGCAAAGTCTATTGAAATTAGAAATAGAACATTAGATAAAGCAGAAAGTATAGCCATTACTATAAATGAAAACTTTAAATCTATTGTTAAAATAGGGGATATAAATATAACTAAGGAAGACTTAGAAAATATAGATATATTAATAAATACAACATCACTAGGAATGTCTCCCCACATAGATAAAATTCCAATAGATGATACAATAAACATTGATAAAGATATTTTAGTATGTGATATAGTGTATAACCCAAAGGAAACTAGATTTTTGAAATGGGCAAAAGAGAATAATCTAAACACTTTAGGTGGAATAGATATGCTTATAAATCAAGCACTTGAGGCTTTTTATATATGGACTGAAGTAAAACCTGATAGAGAATGTTTGTATGAAGTTGAACAACTTAGATTTTAATAATAAACTTTAATATTGAATCCTTAAATAAAGCTTATTGAAATAATACTACTTATGTAGTTATTTTGATAAGCTTTATTTTGTATATTAATGTAGTGTATGTGATATATTTATATTGATTTGAAGTTTAAGATATAGATTGGTATTATAATATTAATATATAGCTCTTAGGTAGAGTAAAAGTTAAGTATAAAAATAGTTAGATTGTAGATTATATTTATAAATATAATTAATTAAGTTTACAGTGTACTATACTAAATATATAAAGGATGTGTTATATAAATGCAGGATATTTATTTTATTTCTGATATGCATTTTGGGCATAGCAATATTATTAAGTATGAAAATAGACCATTTAAAAATATAAAAGAAATGGATGCAACTATTATTAAAAACTGGAATTCTGTTGTGAAAAAAGATGATAAAGTTTTTGTTTTAGGAGATATTTCTTTCTATGATAAAGAAAAAACTGCTGAAATAATATATTCATTAAATGGATATAAAGTATTAATTCTAGGTAATCATGATAATGAAAGATCCTTACATTGGTGGAAAAGTGTAGGATTTGATGAGGTAATTAACTATTCTATAATTTATAATGATTTTTACATATTATCACATGAACCAATGTATTTAAATGACAATATGCCGTATATGAATATACATGGGCACATACATAATTTGAAATATGAGAGTAAACAATTTTTCAATGTAAGTGTTGAATGTATTGATTATACTCCAATTAGTTTTGAAAAAATTAAAGAAGATGTTGTGAGTAAGATGAAACTAGAAGAACTAAAATAGATAATTAAAAAACTGATTACCTAGATTTCGTATAAATGAAATGTGGGTTCTTTTTTTGGTTCAGTGGGTTATTAAAAACTATCTATAAAAATATCGTGAATGTAACGATATTTTGAATATAACTAAGCTTTTGTCTTGTTAATAATCTTAAAATTTACGAACTCCCTACGGTCAGACACACAAATTTTTTAACAGATTATTAAACGCCAAAAACTAAGTTATATTGGTCAAAATATCTAAAAACATTCACTAACATTTTTATAGAAAGTTTTAATGGTATTTACTATATTATAAAATTCAAGCTTACCTCGTAGAACTATATATATGTGTAGTTAGACTTGATATCATAACGTAACATTATGCGAAGTGATTTAAGAAATTAAATATGTAAGAATACTTTAGTCATCTTTAAAAATGAAGATGGCTTTTTTTAATAAATTTTAAAAAGTTATTATTTGAGGTTTACATTTTGAGATATAAAAGCTTCTTTATTGGAGTGGAACCAGCAACCTTGTCACCAGACGCAAAGTATATGTAAGAATTTAACACTATTTTGTGATTTAGATATAAACTATGACCTAAACATAAATTTAAAGCATAGTTAAAAAAATTCTAGATCACCATGATTTATTTTGAAAAAAATACCATATTGTTATACAATTTAAACAGTGATTGTATTTAAAGTATTATTTAGAAGTAAGTATTTTTTTAAAAGGAGATGTAATTTTAATATGAGTAATAATATAAAAAATTTTATTTATAATAATGTGTTAAACATTCTTTTGGTAGCAGCTATTACTATAATAATAACAACACAGTTTATATTTTATAATGCCCCTGAATGGTTTGAAGGTGGAGATAGGGTTTGTAACGTATTCTACAATTTGAGTCTATCTTATCTAGTTTCATATATTTTTTATTTAGTAGCATTTCTTCCAGAGAAAAGATCAAAAAAAATGATTCATTCTTATATTTTAAAACATGTTGGAATAATTATTAGTAGTAAATCTAACATTATTAATGATATGCAGCAAAAAACAGGTATAAACGGACAAATTTCAGAAAATCATATAAAAGAACTAGTTTCAGCAATCAATCCACATAGTGAGGCTCCTTTAGTAGTTAATACTTATAATGATCCTCAAACTGGTAAACTAAAACTTATTTATGCCAACTGGGCGCAATATTTAGTTTATTATATTGATATAAGTAGAAATTCTGCAAAAAAACTATATCCATATTTAGCGTTAGTTGATACAGACTTAGTACAAATAATCAATGATGTACTTGAATGTAGTTATTTTTATACTGCAGATCAAGTATTAAGGCATATTGATAAAGTTTCTAACCAAGATTTAAGTACTTTTAGTAATATCATTTATGAATATGTAATGTTGGTTGAAAAACTAGAAATAAAAGCAAATGAAATAAAAAAAATATATAAAATTAAATAATGAGTATGTAAAACATAGTTTTGAATAACATAGGGGTTTCTCATAAAAAAAGAGTATCTATAGATTTTTTATAGTTTCAACTAATCCTCAAATACCGTTTTAGGGACTAATTAAGAGCCTTTTTTATAATTTTATTGTAAAACAGTGATAAATTTATATTAAAATGATTGTAAGAATAGAAAAGACATAGTAAATTTATTGCAAGAAGAATCATGAAGGGGAATATATTCGTTATAGATAGACTGCGATAGCAGTTGGTAGATTAAAAAATGCTATTTATTAAAATGTTAGCTACTGGTTTAAATATTTTTCAATAAAACTTAGATTATGCTGTTTAAATATCCGTTAAGAAACTTCGTTGTTTGAGCTTAAGCGAGTTTAGAAGTTTTAGAATATTTAATAAGGTGTAATCTTTAGTTTTATAAAAATATTTAACTCAGTAGTGGTATTTTAATAAATAGCATTTTTACACTTTTAAAATATTAATATAAAAATTTTAAGAGAAAAGTTTATTAGGTATTTTTTATAGAAAAATTTATGTATCACTTACCAATTAAAAGTCAATAATCCATTTGAAGGCAGGTGACACATGAACAATAAAGGTTTGACTTTGATGGAAATTATAATATCATTAGCTCTTATTCAAATAACAGTAGTTGTATTTTTAACTATAATTACAAATTGTGTAATGATTAATGTAAAGTCAAAAGAGAAAATAGAAGCGTTAAATATAGCTCAAGAATATATAGAAACAATAAGGAATCAAGATGATGAAGAATTTATGAAATACAAAGATCAGAATGAAATTTATGGTAAGTATGAGGTCGATACAGATATAAATAAGAAGCATGATAGAGACCATCTGTTTGAACTATCTGTTAAAGTTAAAAAAAATGAAAAAGAAATTGTAAATTTAAAAACTTTAAAGGTTATAAGGAATTGATACATGAAAAATGAAAAGGGATATATATTGATAAGTTCGCTTTTACTTTTTATGCTAGTTATGTTAATTAGCATGACTTTAATAAACATATGCATAACAAATTATGAGATACAGGATATTTATGTTAAATCAAAAGAAGGTTTTTATATAAGTGAAGGATATCTCGATAAATCGTATTTAGAAGTTGTAAAGCATGTTGATTTTAGTATAGAAACAGCAAATAATAAAGTAGAAGATTTTTTGGAGAATGAGTATGATAAATTTGTGCAGGAAGAAAAAAATAAAGAAAGACAAGGATTAGACAGTGAGTATATAGATTTGAGAGAGGATGAATTTGGAATACATTTTGTGATAAATAAAGAAAAAATAGATGAAAAATTAAATTATATATTTAAAGAACAATATGAAAAATGCTTTTTAAAAATTAAATATCATAACAGATTAGTAAAAAACATAAAAAAATTAAACTCACAAGATGTAAAACTAAGGATTCTAGATGAGAACTTTGATATAAAAGGGGATAAAATTAATTTTAAAATAGTATCTTCTTATACAAAGAATAAAATGATTAACGAAATAGTGCAAGGCTATTACATAGATGTACCAAATAAAGATGATATATATAATGAAGATAATATAGGATGCTTAATTGGTCTTAGAGATTGGTTTAGGAGGAAATAAGATGGATAATAAAGGAGTGTAACTTTGATAGAATTATTGATAACTATAACCTTAATTATGGTTATATCATTAATACCGACCTACAAAATAAATATAAGAGATTATAAAATAGATTCATTTATAAGGCAATTATGCAGTGATATACGGTATACTAGAATAAAGAATATGAATTATGATGATTCTACAAAAATATATTACGAAAAATCACCAAAAGGCACTGTTTCATATGTGTTGAAGGAGTCTAAACAAATAAAGAAAAAAGTTGAACTTCCACCAAATACAGAAATAACTTATGGGGTTGAAAAAATAGACTTTGGGTTAAATGGAGTTATTAGACATAAAGGGGAGACCATAAAAATAAAAGATAAAACCAATAAGAAAATTAAAATAATAACAATAGTTCCGATGAGTGGACGGGTTTTAATAAAAGAGGGTATATATGAATAAAAAGGGCATAACACTTATAGAACTTATAATATCTATAGGGCTTATAGGAGTTTTACTTATGATTGTATTCAGTGTATTTATATTTAGCACTAAAGTATACAATATTTCATATTCAAACATAGAAATACAAGAACAAGCTCAAATGATACAAAGTTTTATAGAGAACAATCTATACTTATCGTCTGGAATAGAGAGTATTATAGACAAAAATGGTAAAAAAATCGACCCAAATAAATTTGAAGAAGTAGATATAAAAGAAGTAAGATTTAATGTAGGTGGACATATGAATAGCATATATCATATATATAATAAAAAAAAGATTTTCATAAAAAAAAATTTGAATTATAATGGATATGAATTTGGTGATTATATAGAAAATATAAACATAAAAAATATAGATAATGGAAGTGGTGCAAAAATTTCATTAAAATTAGAAAAGGATAAGCAAATTATAAACACTAGCTTTTTAGTTTATTTTAGGAATTATTATAATGAGTAGGGGGAGTTGTTTTGGAAAAATTAAAAAATTATATGGAGGATTTAGTGGATATACATCTAAAAAAATTATTAGAGGAATACCAAGATATATGTAAGTGTGATAGATGCATTTTGGATATAAAGGCTATAGCTCTTAATAATTTAAAGCCTAGATATGGAGTTACTCAAATAGGCAATGTATTTATAAAAATAGATGAGAGTACGAATGAGTCAAATGTAAAAATAATAAGCGAAATTATAAAAGCTATAGAAAAAGTATCTCAAAATCCTCATAATGGAGATGAGTAAAGTGGAAAATATAGTATTAATAGGATTTATGGCAACTGGTAAGAGCTGTGTTTCAAGGTCGCTTTCTAAAAAATTAAATATGGAATTAATAGATACAGATATGTATATTGAGCAAAAAGAAAATATGAGTATAAAGGAAATATTTAATAAAAAGGGAGAAAAATATTTTAGAAATTTGGAAAAGCAGAGTTTGGAAATACTTTCAAATAAAAAAAATATAATATTGTCAACTGGTGGAGGTATAATAAGTAATGATCAAAATATAGAATTGCTTAGAAAAATGGGAAGGGTTGTGTGGTTAAAAGCTAGTACAGATACTATAATAAGAAACTTAGAAAAATCTAAAATAGAAAGACCATTACTAAAGGTTGAAAATAAAAAACAAAAAATAGAATCTCTTTTAAAATCTAGAATAGATAAATACTCAAGATGTTGTCATTTTGAAATAAATACAGATGGCAAAAATATAGATGAAGTAGTGTCTAATATACTACTAAATTTTGGTGAAATATGATATTATATAATGGTATAACTTTATATGTAAGGAAAATATAACATTTTTGATACTAGAGGGGTTTTGATGAAGAATATACTAATATTAAATGGTCCTAATTTAAACTTAATAGGAAAAAGAGAAACAGATATATATGGTAAAGATACAATTCAAGATTTATATAAATTAATATTAGAAGAAGCAAAATTACTGGATATAAAAGTAGAATTTTTTCAAAGTAATCACGAAGGGGAAATAATAGATAAAATTCAAAGCAGTATAAATACATATGATGGAATAGTGATAAACCCAGGAGCTTATACACATTATAGTTATGCTATTTACGATGCTATAAAATCTGTAGACAAGCCTTTTGTAGAAGTTCATATCTCAAATATTCATAAAAGAGAAGAGTTTAGACAAAAAAGTGTTACAGCAAAAGCGTGTATAGGACAAATAACAGGATTTGGATTCTATAGTTATATACTAGGCTTATATAGTATATTAAACTACATAAGGGGTGAAAAATAATGGATAGAATAAATAAATTAAGAGAGTATATGAAAAATACTGATTTAGATGCTGTGTTAATTTATAAACCTGAAAATAGAAGGTATGTTTCAAAGTTCACAGGAACTACTGGATATGCTCTTATAACACAAGATAAAAATTTATTCTTCACAGATTTTAGATATATACAACAGGCTACTAATCAATGTAAAGACTTTGAAATAGTAGAAATATCAAGAGAAAAGCCTGTAACAGAGTTTTTGAATGATATGAATATCAAAAGCTTAGGTTTTGAAGATGATTATATGGACTTTGCAACTTATTCGAGATTTAGCAAAGAACTTGAAAATATAAAATTCGTTCCTTTAAAAGGTTATATACTTGCTCTAAGAGCTATAAAGGATGAAAAAGAAATAGATATTATAAGAAAAGCTGCAAGTATTGCAGATGAAGCTTTTTCTCATATACTAACGGTTATAAAGCCAGGTATATCTGAAATGGAGGTTGCTCTTGAACTTGAGTACTTTATGAAGAAAAAAGGAGCTACTGGATTATCATTTGATTCTATAGTGGCATCAGGAAAGAGATCTTCTCTTCCTCATGGAGTTGCAAGTGACAAAATAATAGAGAAAGGCGACTTCTTGACATTAGATTTTGGTTGCGTATATAATGGATATTGCTCAGATATGACTAGAACAATAGTTGTAGGAAAGGCAAGTGATAAACAAAAAGAAGTATATAATACAGTTTTAAATGCTCAAATGAGAGCTTTAGAAAATATAAAACCAGGTATGACTGGTTATGAACTAGATAAGATTGCTAGAGACGTCATAACAGAGGCAGGTTATGGAGAATATTTTGGGCATGGTTTAGGCCATGGAGTAGGGCTTCAAGTACATGAGATGCCTAATGTGAACCCAAATGCACAAAACACTCTTTTACCTGGAATGATAATAACAGATGAACCTGGTATATATATTCCGGATTTTGGAGGAGTTAGAATAGAAGATTTGATTGTAATTACAATCAATGGATATGAAGTATTATCTAGCTCGACTAAAGAATTAATAGAACTATCTTACTAGAAATTTAAATTATGGAGGGATAACAATGGTTTCAGCAGGTGATTTTAGAAAAGGAGTTACTTTTATAAAGGATGGAGAACTGTGTTTAGTAATTGATTTTCAACACGTTAAGCCAGGTAAAGGAGCAGCTTTCGTTAGAACTAAGTATAGAAACTTAAAGACAGGATCTATAAGAGAGGAAACTTTTAATCCAAATGATAAGTTCCCTAAAGCTAATATAGAAACTAAGCAAATGCAATACTTATATAACGATGGAGAATTATATTACTTTATGGATAACGAAACTTTCGACCAAGTTCCACTTAACTACGTTCAAGTTGAAGATGCTATAAAGTTCTTAAAAGAGAACGATTCAGCTACTATAAGATTCCACGAAGGACAAGCGTTCCAAGTTGAAGCACCAAACTTTGTTGAGTTAGAAATAACTGAAACAGAGCCAGGAGTAAAAGGAGATACAGCTACTAACGTAACTAAGAATGCAACAGTTGAGACTGGAGCTATAGTTCAAGTTCCTATGTTTATAAATATGGGAGATAAAATAAAAATAGATACTAGAACTGGAGAATATTTATCAAGAGTTTAATATACTTGCTTGTTGGGTATAATTCATAGATAGAATAAAATACAGATTTCTAAGGAGGTATATATTATGCAACATTTATATGAGAAAGTAGCTTACTTAAAAGGATTAGCAGATGGATTAGGTGTTGATGAAAATACTAAAGAAGGAAAATTATTGATAAGTATTGTTGATATTTTAGATGATTTTGCAGATGCTATAGTTGAAATTGAAGAAGAACAAAATGAAATATCTGAATACATAGAGACTATAGACGAAGACTTAGAAGATTTAGAGGATGAAATTTATGAAGATGAATTGGATGAAGATGAAGAATTTAGTTACGTTCAATTCCAGTGTCCGACTTGTAAAGAAGATGTAGAAATAGACGAAGAATTATTATACGATGAAGATGTAGATATTCTTTGCCCTAACTGCAAAGAAGTAATATTATTTGCTGAAGATGACTGCTGTGATGGTCATTGTCATTCAGGAGAAGATCACGATTGTAACTGTGGTGAATAATAAAGAAGTTTGTATAAAAAATGACTGCTTTTAGCAGTCGTTTTTTATTTAAATTTCTTTACAAGATAGTGTTAGAAATAGTAAACTATAATTTGATAAGAGTTCCTTCAAAATTAGGAGGTATAATAGAATGATAATTAATAAACAAATGAAAAGATATGAAAAAGAATTAGAAGAAAAAATTCAATATACATTTAAAAACAAGAGTTATTTATTAGAGGCGTTAACACATAGTTCTTATGCAAATGAAAATAAAAAGGGACATATACAATATAATGAGAGAATAGAGTTTTTAGGTGATTCAGCTCTAGGAATAGTAGTTAGTCATTATTTGTTTGAAAACAATAAGAATTTACCAGAGGGAGAACTTACAAAAATTAGAGCGAATATAGTCTGTGAGGAATCTTTAAGTGAACTTGCAAAAAAAATTAATCTTGGAAAATACCTATTACTAGGTAAGGGTGAAGAGGTAACAGGTGGTAGAGAGCGTATATCTATATTGGCAGATGCTACAGAGGCAATAATAGGAGCTATTTATTTAGATGGTGGACTTGAAAAGACTAGGGATTTTATAATAAATCATATGCAAGATATAATACAAGATTCTATAAAAGGTAAAATATTTAGAGATTATAAAACACATCTTCAAGAAGTACTTCAAAGTCAGACTAATGAGAGAATAACTTATGATGTTATGGAGGAAATTGGTCCAGATCATAATAAAAAGTTTATTATTCAGGTAAGACTTGGAAAAGAAATTTTAGGAAAAGGTGGCGGCAAAAGTAAAAAGGAAGCAGAACAAATGGCTGCAAAACAAGCATTGAAGAGGGTTGGTTGTTAATGAAAAGAAGAATAATACCAGTATTTGTACCTCACAAGGGATGTCCCCACGATTGTATTTTTTGTAATCAAAAGAAAATAACTGGGGTATCAACTGATGTTAGTGCAAATGACGTTAAAAATATAATTGAGCAATATTTAGAGACCATGAATGGAGATTTACATATAGAGGTTGCGTTTTTTGGAGGAAGTTTTACTGCTATAGATATGAATATTCAAAAGGAATTATTGTCTGTAGCTAAAGAATATGTCGATAAGGGAATAATAAAAGATATAAGACTTTCAACAAGACCAGATTGCATAGATGAAGCCATACTTGATAACTTAAAAGAACATAAAGTAAGTATTATAGAACTTGGGGTTCAATCTATGGACGATGATGTATTAGAACAAAGTATAAGAGGTCATTCTCAAGATGATGTATTAAATGCTGTAAAACTTATAAAAAAATACGGATTTGAACTTGGACTTCAAATGATGTTGGGCCTTCCAAGTGATACTGAGCAAAAATGCATTCAAACAGCTAATAAATTCATAGATTTAAGACCTAGCTTTGTAAGAATATATCCAACACTTGTAGTAAAGGATACAGGTCTTGAAAAGCTATATAAAGAAAATAAATATAGTCCATTTGATTTAGATAATACTATAGAAATATCTAAAAAGCTTCTAATAAAGTTTCAATTAGAAAATATAAAGGTAATAAGAGTTGGGCTTCAAACTACAGAAGATATATCTCTTGGAAAAGACGTTGTATGCGGACCACATCATCCATCTCTTAGAGAACTTATTGAAGCTAGAATATATAGAGACTATATAGAGAATGTAATAAAAAGTGAGGATATAGAAAAATCTATCATTGTTTATGTAAATAAAAAGAATGTATCAAAAATAGTTGGAAATAAAAAAAGTAATATAATATACTTATATGAAAGATACAATGTGAAAATGTCTGTTAAAGAAGAAAATTTAGATGTAGATGAGTTTTGTTTTGGGTATAATGAAGTTTTAAATAAGACAAGCTTAAATGAAATATACAAGAATTTATACAATCTATATAACATTTAATTGGGGGGATTTTTTTGTATTTAAAGAGGTTGGAATTAAAGGGCTTTAAATCCTTTCCTAATAAAACGGATATAATATTTGAAAAAGGAATAACATCTATCGTAGGTCCTAATGGAAGCGGTAAGAGTAATGTGTTAGATGCTATAAGATGGGTTCTTGGAGAACAAAGCATAAAGAGTCTAAGAGGCGATAAACTTGAAGATGTTATATTCATAGGTGCTGATAATAAAAAGCCTATGAACTATTGTGAAGTAGCTCTTATTATAGATAATAGTGAAAATATAATAAATATTGATTACAGTGAAGTTAGTATAAAGAGAAGAGCATATAGATCTGGAGAGAGTGAGTTTTATATAAACAATAAAGCTTGTAGATTAAAAGATGTAAAAGAATTGCTTCTTGATACTGGAATAGGAAGAGAAGGATATTCTATAATAGAACAAGGAAAGATTGATGAAATACTAGGAAATAATGTTAATAATAGAAGAAAAGTATTTGATGAGGCTTGCGGTATATCTAAATATAGATATAAAAAGCAAGAAGGAGAAAAAAATCTTAAAAATACAAAAGAAAATTTAGAGAGAATAAATGATATTTTTTATGAAATAGAAAATCAATTAAAACCTTTAGAGATACAAAAGGATAAGTCTTTGAAATATATAAAGCTTAGTGATGAGCTTAAAGTGCTTCAAGTAAACTCTTATATAAGGGAAATAGAAACACTTGATGTTGAGTTAAAGGAAATAAACAATCATAGCAATATACTTTCTGAGCAGCTTGTTGACTTAGAAAAAACAAAGAAAAGTCAAGAGGCAGAACTTATTGATATAGAAAAAAAGTTGGATGGATTAGAGATTAAAATAACTGAGTCTAATGAATCTATACATCAAGTTCAGGGAGCCATAGATAAAAAGATAGCAGACTTGAATTTAATAGATGAAAAAATTAATAATATACAAATCAACAAACAGAGAAATGAAAAAGAACTATCAGAGTTAAAATCTAAAAAAATTAAAAAAGAAGAAGAACTAAACTCTTTAATTGATGATAGTGATAAATTATTTTTAAATCTTGAGAATCTAAATAAAAGCAAGACTTCAATAAAAGGAAGCACAGATAAAGGTATGCTTGAATTAAATTCTATAGAGCAAAGAATTGAAGACTTAAAAAATGATGCAATAAATTTATTAGATGAAAAAAACAATAAAAACATAAGACTTTCAAGCTTAAATACCAATGTTGAGAATATACAAAATAGAAAAATAGAAGTTAGACAAAATATAGATGAGATAAGCTTGCAAATTGAAGAAAAGAAAGTTCAATTACAAAATGGATTAGAAATTGAAAAAAAGAATAATGATATTATTCAAAGTTTGAGATTAAATAAAAAGGAAGAGATAAATAGTCTAAACTCATCTATTGCAAATCTTAAAAATATCGAATCTAGTATCAATAACAAAAAACTTAAAATAAATGAATACAAGTCTAAGTTAAATGTATATGTTGATATGGAAAATAGATATGAAGGCTTTTATAGAGGTGTAAAAGAGGTACTTAAAAATAAAAAGCTTCCAGGAATTAAGGGTGCTGTTGCAGAGGTTATAAAAGTAGACAAAGAATATGAGGTAGCTGTTGAAGTGGCCATGGGATCGTCTCTTCAAAATGTAATTACAAAAGATGAATACAGTGCAAAACAAGCTATTTCATATCTAAAACAAGGAAACCTTGGAAGGGTAACATTTTTACCTATGAATATAATAAAGTCTAGAAAGGTAAACATAAAGGAATTACCTTCTATGGACGGATTAATAGGAATAGCAAGTGATATTGTAAAGTTTGAGGATGAATTCAAGAATATAATAGAAAATATACTTGGAAGAACTATATTAGTAGATGATATAGACTGCGCTATAAAACTAGGTAAAATGACTAATTATAAGTACAGAATAGTAACACTAAAAGGAGATATATTCAACGCAGGAGGGTCATTGACTGGTGGTAGTGTAAAATCAGTTAATAATCTATTATCTAGAAAAAGAATAATAGAAGAATTTAAAGAAAATATAGAGAAAGAAAAAGTAGAAATACAAAATCTGTTAGAAAATAAAGTTAATACAGAACAGGAATTAGAAACAAAGAGAAATAATATATCTAATTTAGAAGTATCTATACAAGAAAAAGAGAAAATAATCTTTAAAATCAATTCAGATATTAATAATATAAAAGAAGATATAGATTTAATTCAGCAGACAAAAGTTAAATTAGAAAAAGAAGAATCGGGCTTTAATGATAATCTTTCATACACAAACGAATTGATAAATAAATTAAATGAAGAAATAAAAGAGATTGATATCAAAACATCTGAAATAGAGCAAACTATAAAGGATATAGAGATTAAAAAACAAGAATACAAACAAAAATATGAATCTGACATAAAAATTTTAAATGAAGTACAGCTAGAAATAGCTAAATATACTCAAATATATGAAAATAATCAAAATCAAATTCAAATTAGTAAAGATTATATAAGTGATTTGAAAAATAATATAGCTATAAAAGAAGAAGAAATAAAAAACGCAAAATTAGAAGAGCAAAACGTTGGTGAAAAGAAGATTTTAATAAAAGTTGAAAAAGAAGAATTAAATGAACAGATGGTAGATATTAATAAGAAGTATGAAGATTATAAAAATGATAAATTAAATATATTAAAAAAGATAAAAGACAAAAAAGAAGATTTTAAAGCAAAAGAAGAAAATTATATCCAGTTAAAAGAAAGTGCGTACAAAATAGAATCAAAAATAGATAAGCTTGAAGTCAGCCAAGATAATTATTTTAATAAGTTATGGGAAGATTATGAGCTTACATTTAAAGATGCTATACACTTAAAAAATGATGAACTAGAAATAGATAAGAAAAACATAGAAAATCTAAAAAATCAAATAAAGAGAATTGGAAATGTAAATCTAGATTCTATAAAAGAGTATAAAGAAGTAAAAGAGAGACATGATTTTTATGAGGAACAAAAGAAAGATTTAGAAAAATCTATAGAATCAATAGAAAAATTAATAGTAGACCTTGAATGTAATATGAGAAGTGAATTTAGTGCTAATTTTGAGAAGATAAACGAGTACTATATGGTTATTTACAAAAAGTTATTTGGTGGAGGCTATGGAGAGCTTAAGATAGTAGATCCATCTAATATTTTACAAAGTGACATAGAAATAATAGCACAACCTCCTGGCAAAAAACTTAAAAATATAAATCTTTTATCTGGAGGAGAAAAAGCATTAACAGCAATAGCTATATTGTTTAGTATAATAAGTACAAGACCGACACCATTTTGTGTATTAGATGAGATTGAAGCACCTCTTGATGATGCTAATATATATAGATACGGAGAATTTTTAAAAGATTTAGCTAAAGATACTCAGTTTATAGCTATAACTCATAGAAGAGGAACTATGCAGGTATCGGATTATATATATGGTGTTACTATGGAACAAAAAGCAATATCTAAAGTAATAAGTTTAAAATTAGAACAAGCGCAAGAATTAACTAATGAAAATGCCAGCTAGGAGGTAAATTATGTTTAAAAAGATATTTGATAAGTTCAAGAAAAAAGATCAACAAATAGAACAAGAAATTCAAGAGCAGGAGATAGAACAAGAAATTGAAGAGCAAGAAATAGAAGAAGAGATTCAGGAAATTGAACAAGAAATACAAGAATCTAAAGAAGATGAAGTTCAACCAAATGAAGAAGAGATTATAGAAGAACATGAAGAAGAGGAACTTAAAGTAGATGAAATAAGTGTTGATGAATATGTTGAACAGGATTTAGAAGAAGTAGTAGAGGAAAAATTAGAAGAACTTAAAAAAGAAGAAACTAAAAAAGAAGAAATAAAAGAAGTTGAAGAAGTTAAAGAGGAAGTTGAAGAAGTTAAAGAGGAAGTTGAAGAAGTTAAAGAGGAAGTTGAAGAGGAAGAATCTAAAGTAAGTTTGTTTTCAAGACTTAAAGATGGATTATCTAAAACTAAAAAAGGTATAACAGATAGAGTGGATCAACTTTTAAAATCATATGTAAAAATAGATGAAGAACTATTCGAAGATTTAGAAGAAATACTTATAACATCTGATGTAGGTGTTAATACTACAATGGATATTGTAGAGCAGCTTAAAGATAGAGTGAAAAGTAAAAAAATAACTGATGCAATACATGTTAGAGATGAACTTAAGGAAATACTTTCTGATATGTTAGGTGATGAACAATCAAATCTTAACATAGAACCATCTCCAGCTATTATATTAGTTGTAGGAGTTAATGGAGTAGGAAAGACTACTACTATAGGGAAAATGGCTAACAGATTTAAGAAAGAAGGAAAAAATGTATTATTAGCAGCAGGAGATACATTTAGAGCAGCAGCCATTGATCAATTAGAAGTTTGGGCAGATAGAGTTGGAGTAGATATTATAAAGCATTCAGAGGGATCAGATCCTGGAGCTGTAATATTTGATGCAATAGCTGCAGCAAAATCTAGAAAAGCAGATGTATTGATTTGTGATACAGCTGGTAGACTTCATAACAAAAAAAATCTTATGAATGAATTAGGAAAGGTATTTAAAATTGTAGATAGAGAATATCCTCAAGCTAGTAAAGAAGTTTTACTAGTAGTAGATGCTACAACGGGTCAAAATGCAATCTCTCAAGCAAAGGTGTTTAAAGAGGCTGCTAACATAACTGGTATAGTACTTACAAAACTTGATGGAACTGCAAAAGGTGGAGTTGTGCTTGCTGTTAAATCAGAACTTAATGTACCTGTTAAACTAATAGGAGTTGGAGAACAAATGGAAGATCTTCAAGATTTTAACTCAAAAGATTTTGTAAAAGCATTATTTGGTGACGAAAATTAATAAAATTATTGACAAGATAGATTATCTGATATAAAATACATCTGTAAAGGCGACAAGCTTTACACTTATAATTCTTTAGGAAGTGTTGATATGGAATTAAATAAAGTCATAGAGATGGGTATTTTATTCGATTTTTATAAAGAACTTTTAACTGAAAAACAAAGAGAAGCAGTCAATCTATACTACTATGAGGATTATTCATTAGGTGAGATTAGCGAAAATCTTGAAATTTCAAGACAAGGGGTTTATGACACTTTAAAAAGAGCTGAAAAGATTTTACAGGATTACGAAAAAAAACTAAATCTCGTAGAAAAATTCAATAAAAGAAATAAGCTAATGGAAAGCTTGTATGAAAAAGTTGTTGATATAAAAGAAGAAATTAAAGTTGATAATAATTTTAATGGTTTAGTCCCTAAGATTGAAAATTTAGAAGAAATTTGTAGGGAGTTGTTGAGATGATTTTTGAAGGATTAGCAGAGAAGCTTCAAAATACTCTTGGGAAATTAAAGAGCAAGGGTAAATTGAATGAAAAAGATGTTAAAGATGCTATGAGAGAGGTAAAACTTGCACTTCTTGAGGCTGATGTTAACTTTAAGGTTGTAAAAGAGTTTGTAAATAAAGTTAAAGAAAGAGCAGTAGGCCAAGAGGTAATGGAAAGCTTAACTCCAGGACAGCATGTAATAAAGATAGTTAATGAAGAACTTACAGATTTAATGGGAAATGTTCAAAGTAAAATAAGCTTTGCGTCAAAGCCTCCCACTGTAATAATGTTAGTTGGACTTCAAGGAGCAGGTAAAACTACTACTGGAGGAAAACTAGGAGGATTACTTAAGAAACAAGGTAAAAAACCTTTATTAGTAGCCTGTGACGTATACAGACCAGCGGCTATTAAACAGCTACAAGTTGTAGGTAATCAACTTGAAATACCTGTGTTTTCAATGGGAGATAAAGAAAGTCCTGTTAATATAGCAAAAGAAGGAATTAACCATGCACTAAGTCATAATAATGATGTTGTTATTATAGATACTGCTGGTAGACTTCATATAGATGAACTTTTAATGGATGAATTAAAGAATATAAAAACTGAGGTTAAACCTCATGAGATACTATTAGTTATAGATTCTATGACAGGTCAAGATGCTGTAAATGTTGCAGAAAACTTCAATGAAGCATTAGGAATAGATGGAGTTGTTCTTACTAAACTAGATGGAGATACTAGAGGTGGAGCAGCGCTTTCGGTAAGATCTGTTACAAGAAAGCCTATAAAGTTTATAGGTATGGGAGAAAAGCTTGATGATTTAGAAGCGTTTCATCCTGATAGAATGGCATCTAGAATTCTTGGAATGGGAGATGTTCTATCATTAATAGAAAAAGCTGAACAAGCTATAGATGTTAAAAAAGCTAAAGAATTAGAAGCAAAGATTAAAAATCAAGAATTTGATTTTGAAGATTTCTTAACTCAAATGGAACAAGTAAAGAATTTAGGTCCTTTGAATAAGATAATGGAAATGATTCCTGGAATGAGTGGATCAAAAGAGCTAAAAAATCTAAGCTTTGATGATAAAGAAATTCGTAGAATAGAAGCTATCATAAAGTCGATGACAAAAAAAGAAAGAAGAGATCCATCAATTCTAAATGCAAGTAGAAGAAGAAGGATTGCAAATGGTAGCGGAACTAAGGTACATGAGGTTAATAGACTGGTAAAGCAGTTTGAGCAGACAAAAAAAATGATGAAGCAATTTGGAAATTTAGAAAAGAGTATGAAAAAGGGAGGAAAAATGAAACTTCCTTTCTTTGGAAATAAATTATAAATTTTAAGGGAGGTGAAACACATGGCAGTTAAGATAAGATTAAAAAGAATGGGTGCTAACAAGAAACCTTTTTATAGAATAGTTGTTGCTGATTCTCGTTCTCCGAGAGATGGTAAGTTCATCGAAGAAATCGGATACTACAATCCAGTTTCTCAACCAAAGCAAATCAAAATAAATGATGAGAGAGCTTCTAAATGGTTAAACGATGGTGCTCAACCAACTGATACTGTTAAGTCTTTATTTAAGAAAAACGGAATTATGGAATAGATATCCTTCTAAATAGGAGGTGGTATCATGAGAGAATTGGTAGAAAAAATAGCTAAATCTCTAGTTGATAACCCTGATGAAGTTGTTGTTAAAGAGACAGAAGGAACACACTCTATAATCATAGAACTTAGAGTTGCCCAAGAAGACATGGGTAAGGTTATAGGAAAACAAGGTAGAATAGCTAAAGCTATTAGAACCTTAGTTAAATCTGCAGCTATTAAGCAGAATAAACAAGTTAGTGTTGAAATTGTTCAATAAAAGGATTAGGGTTAACCCTAGTCCTTTTTGTGCATACTATAAAAAGGTAGGTGAAATAATGCTAGAATACTTTAACATAGGGCAAATAGTAAAAGTTCAAGGTCTAAAAGGTGAAATGAGAATATACCCATTAACTGATTACAAAGAGAGATTTGAAGAAATAAAGTGGGTATATATTTCAGATGATACTAAAACTAAGTATGAAATAGAAAAGGTAAGATATAAAGGAAATGTAGTGATTTTAAAGATAAAAGGAATAGATAGTATAAATGATGCTGAAAAGCTTATAAAAAAATATCTTAAAATACCAAGAGAGAATGCTAGAGAACTTGAAGAGGATGAATATTTTATATCTGATTTAATAGGAATAAAAGCGTATACAGTAGATGGAGAGTATGTTGGAGTTTTGGATGAAGTATTACAAACTGGAGCTAATGATGTTTACTTAATAAAGAACGATGAGAACAAAGAAATATTAATTCCAGCTCTTAAGAAATTCGTTCCTGAACTTAGCATTGAAGATAAAAAAATGATAATAGATCCAATCGAAGGAATGATGTAATGAGAATTCATGTAATGACATTATTCCCTCAAATATTTGAGTCATATATAAATGAGAGTATAATGAAAAGAGCTAGTGACAAAGGGTTAATAGACATACATCTTTATAACATAAGAGATTTTTCGAACAATAAGCATAAAAAAGTAGATGATTATCCATTTGGTGGGGGAGCAGGTATGGTCATGACTCCTCAGCCTATATACGATACTTATATGCATATAATAGAAAAATTTAATATAGAAAGTCCAAAGGTTATATACTTAACTCCTAAAGGAAAGGTATATAAACAATCAATGGCTGAGAAGTTTTCTGTTGACAATGATATAATTCTTTTATGTGGACATTATGAAGGAATAGATCAAAGAATAATAGATCTTATAGTAACTCATGAGATATCTATAGGAGACTATGTTTTAACAGGAGGAGAGCTTCCTGCACTTATACTAATAGACTCTATATCAAGACTAATATCTGGTGTTTTAGGTCAGGATGAATCTTTTGAAGAAGAATCATTTAAAGACAATTTACTTGAATACCCTCACTATACAAGACCGAGAGAATTTATGGGTGAGAGAGTTCCTAAAGTATTATTATCTGGAAATCATAAAAATATAGATCAGTGGAGAAGAGAGCAATCTATAGATATAACTATACAAAAAAGACCTGATTTGATGAAAAAAGCTGCATTAACAGATAAAGATAAGAAATATATACAAAAAAGATAAAAAACTATTGTAAATAATAAAAAAAAATGATAAAATTTAATGGTTGAAAACAACGGGCGTTCCTCTGTTATGAGTAAATTATTAAGAACGTCTATGATTAGGAGGAAGAAAGATGGATATAATAAGAGCTATTGAGCAAGAACAACTTAAGAAAGAAATACCTGCATTTGGAACTGGTGATACTGTAAAGGTACATATCAAGATCAAAGAGGGTAAAAGAGAAAGAGTTCAAATGTTTGAAGGAGTAGTTATCAAAAGACAAGGTGGAGGAAATAGAGAAACTTTCACTGTAAGAAAAATATCTTTTGGTGTAGGTGTTGAAAAAGTATTACCTGTTCACTCTCCAAAAATCGAAAAAATCGAAGTTGTTAGAAAAGGAAGAGTTAGAAGATCTAAGATCTACTACATCCGTGAAAGAGTTGGAAAGAAAGCTAAAATTAAAGAAGCTAAGTAATTTAATGGGACTGTTTTTCAGTCCCTTTTAATATATATAGAGATTATAATATAAAATGGATGTGATAATATGCAACAAATGGATGATAGAATGAATATAAACTGGTATCCTGGACATATGAAAAAAACTAAAGAAGCACTACAAAAAAATCTTAAACTAATAGATGTAGTAGTAGAACTATTAGATAGTAGAATTCCTTTTAGTAGTAAGAATCCAGATGTAGATAGAATAATAAAGGACAAGCCAAAGGTTGTAGTTTTAAACAAGTCTGATATGGCAGATCCAAGCAAGATAAAAATATGGCAAGACTATTATGAATCAAGAGGTATTAAAGCCATACCTGTAAATACAATATCTGGAAAAGGTGTAGATAAGATAATACAAGAATGTAGAGAAGCAATGAGAGAAAAGATGGAAGCATTAGTTAAAAAAGGAAGAAAAGAAAGAGCTATTAGACTTATGATAGTTGGAGTTCCAAATGTAGGTAAATCAACACTTATAAACAAGCTTGCTAAAAGAAAAAGTACTCAAACTGGAGATAGACCTGGAGTTACAAAGGGAAATCAATGGGTTAAATTAAAAGGAGATTTAGAACTTCTAGATACACCTGGAATACTTTGGCCAAGATTTGAAGATGAAAATGTAGCTATGAATCTAGCATTTACAAGAGCTATAAAGGATGAAATACTAGATATAGAGACACTTGCTTTAAGATTTATAGAAAAGCTTGAAGATATATATCCTGATAACTTAAAAGAAAGATATAAGCTAGAAGAATTAGGTCAAACACCTCTTGAAACTATGGAGATGATAGGAGTTAAAAGAGGATGCTTAATGGCACGTAAAGAAATAGATTATACAAGAGTTGCAAAGATAGTTCTAAATGAATTTAGAGATGGTAAAACAGGAAAAATGACTTTAGAAGTGCCTTCGGACTTTGAAAAATAAGCTAGAGAAAGAATTAATTCTTTCTCTATTTTTATACAATGATTAAAATTATGTGCTTAAGCAAAAAATCATACTTACTAAAATAACGCTACTTAAGTCAAAATTTTAATCAAACTAAAGACTGTGACTTATTTAAATATCCTAAAAGTTCTAAACTCCTGTTGGTCAGACAACGAACTTTTTTAACGGATATTCAAACGTCACAATCTAAGTTTGATAGTAAAATATTTAACTAAAAGTAACTAACATTTTAATAAGCATGATTTTTAAAATTAGTAATTCAGTGATTGATAAGTGATATAAAGCTAGATTTTATGCCAAAGCTATAAGACTCTATACTCTTAGGAATGGAGATAATAACTTAACAGCTTCTGGATTAGTTTACCGGCAGGACACACGTAACTAAAAATTCAGCTGGAATAAAAACAGCTTCTGAATTAAGTTTAGGTTTATAAAGAATAAAAAGGGGGAAAAAATGTGTTTGAGAATATGAAAGTAAAGGATATAAATGAGTTTGTAAATAATATAGATGAAAATGATTATATGAAGTATGTAGATATTCTGAGTAAGGATGAGAGAAAATCTGTTCAAAAGATAGCAGTTAAATTGTCTAAAAAACTAGATGCTTTAAGAAAAGAAGAAGAGAGAATACATAGAATACAGGAATTTGAAAGAGACTGTTATGAAAATGGATATATTTATATAGGTGGGATAGACGAAGCTGGAAGGGGGCCTTTGGCTGGACCTGTTGTTGCAGCTGTTGTTGTATTTGATAAGGATGTAGATATAAAGTATATAAATGATTCTAAAAAACTTAGTGAAGAAAAAAGAAATGAATTGTTTGAAACAATAAAAAATGAAGCACTGGATTATGGTATAGGAATAGTTGATAATGATAAGATAGATGACATTAATATATTAAATGCTACATACCTTGCTATGAAAAAAGCTATAAATAATTTAAAGAATAAACCAGATTGTTTATTAATAGATGCAGTTACTATACCTAATATAGATATACATCAAAAAGGTATAATAAAAGGGGATAGTAAATCTATATCAATAGCAGCAGCTAGTATTTTAGCTAAAGTAACTAGGGATAAACTTATGTATGAATATGACGATAAATATAGTGAGTATGGATTTTCAAAGCATAAAGGGTATGGAACAAAACAACATTATGAGGCTATAGAGGCTCATGGGATAACGCCTATTCATAGAAGATCCTTTCTCAAATCTATTTTATAAACGGAGACTAATATGAGAATTTCGGGATATAGTGATTTTAATTTAAGAACTATAGGTGCTAAGGGAAATAAACAGATAAATGATGCTGTGAAAAATAATGAATCAGTAACAGGAAAAATATTAGATGTTAAATCTAATGCAGTAAAGATTCTTCTCCAAAATGGTAAAGAGTTTATGGCAAATAGTAATATTCCTCTTGAAAACTTGCTTGGAGAACAGGTTAACTTTAAAGTCTTAAATAGTGATAAAAATATAGTTCTTCAGCCGCAAATAGAGGGGACAGCTCTTGAAAAAGAGCTAGATGCTAAGATCAATAATTTGGTAAGTGATCTTAAACTACCTAATAATGAAGAAAATAAATCACTTATAAAAGAGATGATAAAGCAAAATATTCCTGTAAATGTTAAGAATCTAAAAATTATAAAAGATAATATAGGATCATTTAATATACTATCAAGACTTACAAAAGAAGAAGTTGAAATATTAAATAAGAATATAGAAAATATAGAAACTAAAGAAATGAAAGAAATAGTAAAAGATATATATATAAATAAAGAGGGAAAGAATATACTTGATTTTTTAAAAGATTTAAAGAATATAGGCCCTAAAGAGAAAAATATACTTTTTTTATTTAAGAATAAGTTTGAAATAAATATAGATAATATGAAGACACTAGATTCTCTTTTAAAAGGAGAAAAATTAGATGATATATTAAAGGAAATAAATAATATATTGGATGAAGATATAAGTTCAAATAAAAGTTTAGTTGAAAATACTCAAGAAAACAAACTGGAAAATGTAAAAGAAGATATACTAAAACTAAAGACAGCTAAAGATGAAGTTACTAAATTAGATACGGAAAAAGAAGTTATTAAAACTGAAAATTCACCTAAAGAAGATATAAAGAAGATAATAAAAAGTATAGTACAAAATTTAAATACAGACAAAAAAGTTGATGTTGAGAAAATAAAGCAGAATATGGATTCTCTAGTTAAAACTTTGAATATTCAAAATGAGATAAAGCTGGGGGAAAGTCTTAAAGGGGAATTTCATGAGGTAAATCAAAAGCTTGAGCTTTTAAATGATATATCAAATGAATATATGTATTTTCAGATTCCTTTTGAATATAAAGAGTACAAAAATTTAGCTGAAATCCTTCTATCAGAACAAACAAAAGACAAAAAAAATAATAAAAAATCTATAAGCATACTTATATCATTAGACACTCATAATTTAAGCAGAATAGATACTATGCTAAATTACTATAATGAGGATCTAAATATAGTATTTGGATTAAAAGATGAAAAAACAAAGAATATGTTTGTGAAAAATGAGAAAAAGCTAATAGGTGTATTAAAGAGTATAGGAATAAATAATATACATATAAACTACAAGATAAAAACTGAGAACGAGCCAATATTAAATAATATTGAGTATATAAACAATAAGTTTTCTAATTTTAATATGTGGGTGTGATTATATGAATTTAAATAAGGGAATAAAAATAGCTACAGCATTAAAGTATAATGTAGATAAAGATGATGCTCCAAAACTTATAGGTAAAGGAAAAGGTAAGATTGCAGATAAGATATTAGAAACTGCTAAAGAAAATAATATACCTATATATAAGGATGATAAACTTGCAAAACAACTTGAACATCTAGAACTTGGACAAGAAATACCACAAGAGCTTTACGAGGCTGTTGCAGAAATTTTGATATTCATATCTGATATAGATTCTAAAACTGTATAAATTTATTTTTTAATACCCATAATCTAAATAAGAAGATTATGGGTATTTTTATATTTGGAGGAAATTATGAATAACAAGGAAAAAGGGATTTTAGGAGAAAAGATTGCCTGCAATTATTTGATAAAAAATAACTTTCATATACTTGAGAAAAATTATAGAACAAAAATTGGTGAGATTGATTTGATAGCTCTTAAGGGTAATAAAATATCATTTATAGAAGTCAAATCAAGAAATTCTATAAATTATGGATATCCATGTGAGGCTGTAAATTATAAAAAGCAGAGAAAGATAATATCTACTGCAACTCAATACATTAAGTATAAGAATATAAATAATATGGATATAGGGTTTGATGTTATAGAAGTGTATTTAAGGAATAACAATATCAATCATATAGAGAATGCGTTTTGTGTTAACTAAGGGTGGTGTTTATGTGTTTTGTAAGATAAAGAGTTCTTGTTTGATAGGAATAGATGGTTTTGTTGTAGATGTTGAGGTGGATATAACGAAGGGACTTCCAATACTTAATATAATAGGACTTCCTGATACATCTATCAAAGAAGCTAAAGAGAGGGTAAAGTCTGCAATAATTAATTCAGGATATGATTTTTTGAATTCTAGGATAGTTATAAACCTATCACCTGCTGATATAAGAAAGGAAGGACCGTATTTTGATCTTGCTATGGCTGTTGGAATGTTAAATAGCTTATATGAATCAAATGAAGAGTATATGAGTGAAACTTTATTTTTAGGAGAACTAGCTTTAGATGGAAAGTTGAAAAAAGTGAGAGGAGTACTTCCTATAATAATAAATGCAAAATCTAATAATATTAAGAGAGTGTTTTTGCCATATCAGAATTTGAAGGAAGCATCTTATATAGATGGGGTTGAGCTATATCCTGTAGAAAATCTGAGACAGGTTATAGATTTTTTAGTTGGAAATACAGAGATTGAAAGATATGTTAAGGAAGGAAACCTGATTAAAAAGGAGGAGTATAGATTGGATTTTTCAGATATAAAAGGAAACTATTTTGTTAAAAGAGCCATGGAAATAGCAGCAGCTGGAAACCACAATATGTTAATGATAGGGCCTCCAGGAAGTGGAAAGACAATGATAGCAAAAAGGATAAACACTATACTACCAGATATGACAGAAGAAGAGATGATAGAAGTTAGTAAGATATACAGTGCAGCTGGACTTATAGATGAAGATATAGGTATAATAACCAGGAGACCTTTTAGACAAATACATCATACAGCTACCAAGACTGCCTTAATAGGAGGAGGAAGAGATGCAAAGCCTGGAGAGGTGGTACTTTCTCATAGAGGAGTTCTTTTTTTAGATGAGATGCTTGAGTTTGACAGAAGAACTTTGGAAACTTTAAGACAGCCTATAGAAGATAAATATATTAATATATCTAGAGTTAAAATAAATCAAACCTATCCCTGTAATTCTTTAGTAATTTCTGCTATGAATCCGTGTCACTGTGGCTATTTTTCAGATGATACTAGGGAATGTAAGTGTACTAGTAATGAGGTTAATAGATACTTAAATAGAGCGTCAGGGCCACTTCTTGATAGATTTGATTTATTTGTTGAGGTAAATCCTATAAATTTTGAAGAGTTCCAAAGTAATCATAAAGAAGAGACTTCAAGCGATGTAAAAAAGAGGGTTGAAAAGGCTAGAAAAATTCAAAGTGAAAGATACGAGGATGAAGGTATATACACTAATAATGATATAAATACTAAGAAAATAGAAATTTATTGCTATTTGGATGAAGAATGTAAGGATTTTGTAAAGACTGTATTTACCAAGTATAAATTCAGTTCGAGAAGTTATCATAAGCTTTTAAAAACTTCAAGAACTATAGCTGATCTTGAAGGAGAGGATATAAAAGTTAGTCATATAGCTGAGGCACTTTCATTTAGGAAGGCTTACTATAATTATTGGGGATAGAGTATTTGAAGGAAAAACTATGCTTAAATATAATAAACAGCAAAAAAATACTATGTGGTATTTGTTTATACAATATGACAATTAAATTTATTGTTATGTGAGAAAAAGTAAACATATTGTAAATATAAGTTGTTTTTATAAGGAATTAATAATAAAAAAATGTTTATAATTTAAAATAAAATTATTTACAAAAATGTATTTTAATTAGTTTGTTAAATTGTAATTAAAAAATCGGCAAAAGAATATATTCTTTTGCCGATTTTTTTGTTTGTTTATAAAAAAATAATTAAATTAATACAAACTTTAATATTGTAATATAAAAAGAATTTGATTGAATAAATAGGTGATTTGATGTCGTGAAAGTTACTTTTTTATTTGTTTTTCAAAAAAATTATATAGGTAATATGTATCAAACCATATGTAAAGTATTGAAAAAAAAGAAGCTAAGTGGTAATATTTTGCATTATTGTAAAGGGAACCATGAAGTTTAAAAATGAGTTATTGTTCAAAAATATAGAAAAAATTATTAAAAAGCAAATATATGAGGAAGAAAATATAGACCTAAAGGATTAAAATATAATGAAAAATATATTTTTAAAATGACAAAATTAATAAAAAAACAAATGGAGGAGAATAAATAAAAATGGATAAATATAAAAGTACAAACGAAAAATTAAATTTATTTAAGTATGCTATAAATATAGAGTTACTAGAATATGGAGATATAGGTGATAGGTTTTTTTATAATGATGAATTATTTACTGGTCTTGGTTATGAACTGTATCAAAATGGGAATATAAGAGAATTAATTCCATATGAAAATGGATTTGCTAATGGAATGTGTAGAGAATGGTATTCTACAGGAGAACTTATGCGTGAGTATGAATTAAGAAGAGGAAGTAGTCATGGACGTAAGATTTACTGGTATAAAAACGGGTCAATAAAATTAATTGCTAATTATGAGTTTGGAATTGAGCTTGACTATCAAGAATGGGATGAAAAAGGTAATCTTATTGAAAATAGAGAGCTTGACTCTAATGATCCAAATTCAAATTATAGTACTTTATTGAGGCTTAGAGAATCAGAAAATAAAAATAATAAAATGGAATAACAAACGGTTTTGAAAGCTGCGTAAGACAAACACTAGAAGATGGAAAAATAGATCCTTGGACATTAGGATTTGATGTTGGAATAGGAATTCTAACAGGTGGAGCATTTCACTATGGAGGGAAAGGTCTTAAAAAACTAGCATCAGAAGGATCACCAGCAGTATCACCGTGGCTTAAAAAAGGTGCAAGCAAAATATTTAATTCAATAGATAATAATATAAATAAGCTTACAGAAGTAGGAAATGAATTTGGAGAAAAATATTTAAATAAAGCTCAAAATATAGCTAAAGAATTTGGAGAAGAATATGCAGAAAAAGCGAATAATTTTGTAAATGCTTTAGATAATATTAAATTCAGAAATGGACTTCAACTAGTTGGGGATGGGGTACCAAATATACATGGAAACTATGCAGATGAAGTTGATAATGGAATAAATAAGATTGAACAAACGCCAGTTCAGAAAAACTACAATGAAACAGTTGCTAAAGGAAGTAGTAAGGCTGGAGAGGGGGAGGCTGAAGCTGCAAGTATTCATCCAGGTCAATTAGCAGCTGAATCATCAGAAATTAATCAAGCTAACATAATTAGAGCATTAAGACAATCTGGGAGCGTTGAAGAGCAAGCAGCTGCAAAGCTTTTAAAACGTGGTCATTTAGAGTTAAATATAGCTAAAACACATCCAAGAGGATGGGCAGAGCAATATGTCTTTGGTGAAAATAAAATATAAATTTATACTGACCATATTTTAACATCTGAACGTGCCGCTGGATATGTAACGCATGAAGCTAAACATTATTACTCCACAAACATATAGGAGGACGAACGAATTTGAAGCTTATATTTGGCAAAGAAGCGTTGATAGTCTTGGGAAATCAGGCTTGATTTAGAGATATAGAACTTTATTAATACAAATGGTGAATATAGACACTTAAAAAAATAAATATTAAAGAGGTGAACTAATGAATAGTAATGAACAGAATTTAAAACAACAAAAACCTATCTTGGTTAAGGAGGAAGGTATAATAAAAACTTATATGAGTCCAATGGATGGGAAAGAATTCACTGTTTTGGGTGAAATTGCTCCTAATCTAATAAATGAACAAGTAAAGAAGTTCAAAGGTATAATATATTGGTCAAATGATATGTCCTTATCAAAGCAAGTTGGAGTTTTGAAAAAAATATGTCCTCTAATTACTTCAGTACCTAATGGTGAATTATTGAATATTATAGAAGGGACATCTGAATGGGAGTTTGGTGTATTTCTACCAGAGGAAGCAGAAGAACTAATTACTAAAGCTGAACAAAACAAGCTAAATATTTCAATAGTAGAGTTGAAATAGTTTACTACGTTATTTTAATGAATATAACTACAGAGCACAGTGTCTTCAATTGGTATTGAATGAAAATAAAGATAAAGGCAATTGTTTAATATTGGAAATGTAGTAAAAAAGGATACAATGAACTAGATGAAAAATAAGTAAGCTAATTTATTGCTTTTTATATGATAAAATACTGGTAGACTTTGAAACACTAAAGCCTGTTACTTAAAAATGATGGATGGAGAAATGCATATGAGTATGAAATGCATTATGTTGTAGATATTGTGAATAGTTAGTTTATGATTTCTTATCGGAGTTAGTGAACTTAAAAATGACGGTATAAAAATTGAATACGTCAAATAAAATGGTTCTGGTGTCAAAGAAACAGTGATATAATCATTTTCAAAATTGCAAGATTTTGAGAAAAGAGTATCTCAGAGACTTCATTTAAATAGAAGTGCTTTAAATTATAAATAATATTTTTATGTATGATATGATGTCCAAAATATTCCTTAAGCTATAGAAACGATGCGTGAAATAGGTTCATCAATATCTATCACAAAAATAATTAAATGGTTATATAAATAGTCTCCTATTATTAAAAGGAGTGGTTAAGTAATGGGGTTATCTGGAATTTTATTAAAGAAGAAGCATGAATTTGACTTTGATAAGTTAACACATGATATAATGCATTCAGCTAATAAAGCCAGTATTATCTGTTTGGATGGAATAAAATTTGAAAAAAATGATGATGGTAGGTATGAATTTGTGACATTTATTTTTAAATATAATGAAGGGGACACTGAAAATCAATTTATTATGTATGCGTATAATGATGTTGATAATATGGTTAATGGAATATTCAACTTTATTGATCAGGAAAATAACTATCAATAATGTATTAATATTGAAGATTTTAGATCGTCTAAAATGCTTCTAGATTTTATATATGAGTATATGAAATTAAATTTGGATGATATATTTTATGATGAATTAAAATGCTACTATACATATGAGGATATTGAAAAATTAGCTAAAAGCAAGGAGTTTGATTCAGAATGGTGTTATAAAAATCAATTGAAATAAAACGTTAATCAGATAGATTCTGTGATCTTAAGTTTTAGGACCTAGTTATTTGCTAAATGATTTACTCTAAACTTACTATAAAAAATAGAGATTATGGAAATTATAGTTTTCAAAATGATTAGAGTGTAGAAAATTGTAAAGAAATATGGAGTGTTGTTGAATGTTATTAGAAGAAACCAAGAGAGTATTAAAAAAAGCAGGTTGGTATGAAGGAAGAAAGATAGATATATCAGAACATATAAAATTTTTACAAAATATGGGATACGAAGTATTCGATGCATTAAAAAAATTTCTTGAGGAATATGGTGATTTAAAGATAGTATTAGAATATGAGCCTTTTGATGAAGATGATGATGAAAATACTATGGAGTATTCAACTTATATTAAAGACATTATAGGTCCATATAAAAAAAATATTAATCAAGATAAAAAAGTTGGAGAAAAAACCATACCAATAGCCGAAATAGCAAATGGAGAGATTTTGGCATATATATCAGAAAGCGGTGAATTCTACACTTATGAAGGATTACTTAATAGTAATGATTACAAGTTTTGGAATAGTAGATTTGGAGATCAACGAGGTGAAAGACCTTTAACTTGGAGAGAATTAGGTAAAAATGATAATATAGATTGGTATCTTAAGAATAAAATGTAAGTGAAATTGCATTAGTTCCATTTGTGAAATACAAGTATAAAAATGAGCATTTAGTAATAATTGATTTTGGTGTGAAAATAAAAACAGTTACATAATTATTTCATAATATTGACAAATAAATTCTATTATAGATTTATTTAAAGAACTGTATTAATACATAAAAGCTTAATTTAATATTTTTATAATATTGTGTTTTTATAATGAAATTTAAATAAGGAAAAACGTTGTATTCATTTTTGGTAGAGGCGCTAAAGAATGAACTTTGGACAAATAAATGTTTGTTTTTTGAAACTAAAAAGTTAAAACAAGATTTACTTAATAATGTTAAATAATTTTTTTGCTATTACGGTTATCATATGATAACTGTTTTTTTAGGTTTTCTTGATGAATAAGTAGTATCTAAAGTAACACAAAAAGAAACATACATACCTTGTAATGATGAACTAAAAGCAACACCAAAAAATTAAAAAATGTTGAGAGTGATAAAATGCCTTTTTTAAAATATGAATGTCCAATGTGTAAAAAAATTATTAAAGTAAATTATAATCAGACAATATCTAGAGGCGAAGTTTTATTCTTTATGCAGTACAACTGTGAATGTGGTTTTTCGAGCGATGAGGATAGCACTATAATTCCAGAAAAATTTAGAGATGAGATAATACAGGAAAGTGGTTTATGGCAACTAAAATGTTATGATAAAATAAAATGTTTAAAGTTTTTAAGACAAAAATATTTATATTCAATGGAAAAAATAAAGGAATTGAAGAAAGTGGAATTAATAACATTTGAGGGAACAGCAACTGAAATGAAAGCATTAGGAAATAAAATGGAAAAAGAAGGTATAAAGTTAATAATAGAACGTATAGAATAGAAAATTGAATGAAAAAACTCATAATTTACTAAATGTAAATTACGAGTTTTTTATCTAGAATGATAGAAAGAATAAAAAGCTAGCGAATTATATAAAAAGTGCCTATATAACTTATGCAATAGTGATAAATGAAATAGAAAAAATATTAAAAATATCTTTTGAAGGACATGAAAGGTCTTATTTAGGAGTTTACTTTGAAGGAAGTTTATCAGAAAAAGATTATAAAGATTTTCCTATTAACCTACTAGAACTTATGGGTAGTGTACTTGCGGCAGCAAATCTCTTAGGTGGTATTGGTGATAGTGTAAATGAAGTGGTTACAGGCATATATGATATGTGTAGACATCAAATAAGGACTACTCTAGGGCTTGGTCAGATGTTTTTAAATCCTATTCCAGTATTTGCAACTATTGATGAAGCAATAGGAGATTCTTTTGTTAAGAATCTTATCCACGGAGATGCAAATATAAGAGCGAGATTTATAGATAGAGCTGGGTTTGAAATAGGTATAATTGTTCTTTCTAGTAAAGTTGCATCAATTGGAAAAATTAGCTTATGTAAAAAAGTTAAGATGGCCTTTAAAGGCATTGATTTTGTAAAGGGTGTATCAAAAACATAGGAGATAATCTTCCAATTAGTAAGAAAATATCAAATAGAGCAGGAGGTTAAATTCGTGGAAAAACAAATGAATTCTTTATATAGAAAAATAGCAGAAAAAGTAAATGAAATGATTCCGGTTGAATGGGATACATTTTATTTTAATGGAGAAGTAGAGAATGGAGAAGGGGGAGTATATTTTTTCTATAATACACCTGAAGAAAAGGAAAAATATATTTATTGTTACGATATTATGGAATTGTATAATGGTGACACGGAAATATATGAGGATTTAGAGGATGAATTGTTTGATTTAACTAATCAACTTAAACAAGTTTTTATTGATAATAATCAGGAACCTTGGTTTTCAATTACAATTATTTTATCTTCTCAAGGGAGATTAAAAGTCGATTTTGATTATGCAAAGTGGGAAAATTCTGAATTTGGACCGACGGATATAATGAAATTTTGGCAGAAGAAATATTTGAAGATAGAACCTAAAAATGAAAATGATAGAAATAAGATAAAAAAAATTGAACAGTTTATTGAAGAAAGTAATAACTGATGTTTTGATATAAAAATCAGTAGTAATATTAAAAATTGTAAAAATATAGAAGGGATTATTATAAAGAATATATTTGAGTGAAAGCATTTGCAATATGAATATATTTTAAAAGCAAAGACAGAATACATTGAAGAAAACTAATGTGTTCTGTCTAAATTTAGAAATAATGATAAAATGATTTAATTAATAATAAAGAACATTTTTTATCTTTTTAATAAAGATTAAAAATTAAATAAGGAAAAACGTTATATTCATTTGTGTTAGAGGAGGATAAGGAACCAAAGTTAGATAAATCGATGTCTTGTACTTTGAAAATTAAAAGGAAAGTTCCTTGAACGAAAAATAATGTATATAAAAGGAGAACTTGTAAAACTACATCTTAATATAGATGAAAGCAACCTAAAGAGAATGAACAGGAAAAATAGAATTGGTTAATGCTAAACTTCATCAAGCGAATCATTTAGGTGGTAATGTTATTTGGAGAGGAGGAATTAGATAATGAATAATTGTGTGAAATGGAGTTATGCAGATGAAAAAATTAGTATGAAGGAAATTATGGAATTAGAAAGTGTATGGGAAGTTAAATTACCGAAAGCTTATGTGGAGTGTGCTATTTGTAATCATGGTGGTAGCCCAGAGCCAGAAGAGTTTTTAGTTAAAGGTAGAAAAAGAGTATTTGGATGTTTATTATCCTATTGTAAAAATAGCCTAGATAATATATTGGAAGTATATAATGGAATTAAAGAGAGATTACCACATAATATATTTCCTTTTGGATGTGACCCAGCAGGGAATTATATTTGTTTTGACTATAGAAAATCACAAGATAATCCATGTATAATATTTTGGGAACATGAGTTAGGGGCAATAGAATCTGATTATACACAAGAAAAGCTTAAGAGAATTGATTTAAAAGAAGTTCAAGAAAATGCTATTAAACCAATAAGCTGTTCTTTTAAGGAATTTTTAGAAAGTTTATTGTAATCATAGTTTTTGTGCAAAAATTAAAACAGTTATACAATTGTTTCGTAAATTGTAACATTGGAGAACAGATTATGTAAGGAAGTTATTTAAGTGGAAGCACTTTGAATCATAAACAATACTTGCGTGTGATGGTATCTAAAATATTCATTAAGTTATAAAAATTTAGTAGAAATGATGAGTGAAAGAGGTTTATCAATATCTCACACAACAATAATGAGGGTGGGTACATGAATATTCTTCTATTACTGAAAAAAATAAGAAAATACTAAAGAAAACAAATGATTCATGGAGTGTTGATGAAATTTATATAATCGTAGATAAGAACAAAGCTTATGAGGTTGCTATACCAGAACTTATTTATTGATGAGTATTAACTTGTAGAGCCAGTTTTAGGCAAGTAAAATAATTAAATAACATTGGAACAGGACTATAGATTTATCAAACGGAAGATAAAAACTATTAAAATAACCCAGATTTCTATTAGACGAAATCTAGGTTATTGATAATTGGAAAAAACATAATAGATAATATTCAATGATAAATAGAGAACATTATATTTTAGTAACGTTTGAAGCTTGAGGTCCTTTATCTCCATTTACTATATCCAGTGAAACATCTTGTCCTTCTTCTAAATCTTTTCTAGGTCCATTTTCTTTTACGGCAGATATATGAACAAATACATCTTCTCCTTCATCTAAAGTTATAAATCCGTATCCTTTTTCTGGATTAAACCATTTTACAACACCATTTCTCATTATAACGCCTCCATTTAGTAAAAATTATCAAAACATGTATAACTCTATTAACTTACTAATTACTACTGATTTTTAATTTTAAAATCGTATATATTTTTTGTATTTTAAAAAAATATATACTACCTTAATTAAACGACAATCATTTTTTTCTTAAAATAAAACAAAAATTAATTAAGGTGGCATTTTAGAAAGATTAGCTTTCTGATAAACTAGTTCTATAGAGAAAATAGTTCATTTGAAAAATTATAATTTAAAGTACAGGGGAGATTGAATTATGAAGATAATATTACAAGTAATCATATGTATAATGTCGATTTTATTAATGGGGTGTAGTGATGTTGACAATATAATCAAAGAAAATTTAGAAGCAATGGAAATTGTTGATACAAATCCAATTTGTACCGACTTAGACCAAGTTGAAGAGAATATAAAACTTGCTATAGATAATTTAGATAATGAGGTGAAATTCACTTATAAAGGGGACAATTCTGATATACTTCAAAGAATTAGTGACACGATAAAAAAGGTGATTGATGAAAATGGAGAATATACAGTATTGGTAAGTAATTATGAAACTGAGACAACTAGTTATGCTTATAAATCAAAGGTGAAAATATCATTCAAATATAATTTAAGTCAAGAAGAATATTCTGAGGTAAAAGATCGAGTAAATTCAATTATATCTGAAATAATAGATCCTTCTATGGGTGATTTTGAAAAAGAAAAAGCTATAAACGATTGGATTGTAACTAATATAGAGTATGATAAAACAAAGGAAAAAACAAATGCATATACAGCATTGTTTGAAGGAAAGACTGTTTGTTCAGGATATGCACATTTAGCAAAGTTAATGTTAGATAAAGTGGATATACAAAATAAATTGATAACTGGAGGAGATCATGCTTGGAATATAGTTTATATAGAAGGAAAATGGTATCATCTAGATACAACTTGGAATGATCCTTCATATGTAAATATATCTGATAAAATGCATGAGGTAAGTTATGAATATTTTAATGTTACGGATGAATTTATATCTAAATCTCATTCTTGGGATAGAACACTTTATCCATTAGCTAACACAAAATATGAAGGAATTAGAAAAAAAACAATGTTATCATTAGCGGATATAAGAATCGGTGGAATATCGTTATATAATTTTGATCCAAATACACACAAATATTACCTAAATAGAAATGAAGTACAGGGAAAATCTATAGAATTTATACCAAGAAGTAGTGTTGCAGAGTTAAGATTAAATAAGTTTTCAAATCGATGGGAGATTAAGATTAAGTCAGAAGAATATGAAGATATAGGTACTTATATTCTTTATTTCAATTAGAATGAAAAAATTTATAAGGATTTCCAGAAATATAAACAGTTTTCAATAATTTCTAATATATCTTTTTGTTGATTGGTTAAATTAATAAAGAAACAAAAAGAAGGAGGAAACTCAAATGAATAATAATAAAAATCTTAAGAAAACACGTGGAAAATCAAATTCAGAGCTTAGAAAAATGTATTCTGAACATGGAAGTGATATTGGAATTGTAGATAGTAAAAAAATTGATCCAAATAATAAAAGACTTACAAAAAGATCTAAGCTTTCACATAAAAGAGCAGGTTCTTACGACGAAGAAGCATAAAAAACAATATAACTAATAGAAGTAGAATTTCTTAATATATTAAGGAATTCTATTTTTATATACTAAAAAATTATAAAAAAAACAGGGTTAATTACCCTGCGAATGCTCCAACAATTCCACCTAAAAGTGCAATTGTACCACCACCAAGGGCGAAAGCACCTATAATTATATAGAATATAGAAGTTATCTTATCTCCGATTAATCTTCTCATACGTAGGGCTTTTCTATTTTCCCAGAAAAAATTAGGTTTTTTAATAGTACAAATAAGTGTAAATAAACCAATTAATATACAAATTAGTCCTCCGATTATTCCTTGCTGTGCCATTTATTACTACCTCCTTATTTTTAAAAAGCAATAATGATTATAACATATATTTGCATATTATGACAAAAATACCAAAAATACAATTTAAATCAATGATTGAATATTAATATATAGTAATGCTAGACTATTTAAAAATTGCGAAAAATGTAATAATATTAAATTAAATAAATTTAATATCCAAGGAGGGATTATTAATATGAAAAGAGTCAAAAAAATATTATCCGCAGTTTTAGTACTAACATTAATACTTGTAGCACCCATGGCTTCTTTTGCAAAAGGAAATAAGGGTTCAGGTTCATCAAACAGCAAGAGAAAAACTCAAAGCAGTCGCTCAAATAATTTAAAGAGCTCAGATCAAAAGCAAAGTAAGGATTCAAAAGTAAAGGAAAATAATATTTTAGAAGATAAACAAATAGAAAACAACGAATCTACAATAGATAATATAGACACAGAAGATACTGAAAAACCAGAAACTAAACAAATTGATAATAAAAAAAGAAATGAAATAAAAAGAAAAATACAAAAACTTAAAAAAGAAGCAAGGAAAGCTTATTCAGAAGAGGAACTTCAGAATATACAAGAAAGAGTAGAAGAAATCAACAATAAATATCCTGGAATTAAAACATTACGTGTTGATAATATAATATCTAAAAAAATGAATATGAAATTTGATACTCCACCTGTTATTAAAGAAGGTAGAACATTAATTCCTGTAAGAGCTATATCAGAAGGATTCGGAGCAGATGTAAGTTGGAATCAAGAAGATAAAAAAGTTACTATAACAAAGGATGGAAAAGAAATAGTCCTTCAATTAGGTAGTGATGTAGCGTACATAGATGGAGTTGAAACTAAACTTGATGTTCCTGCTGAAACAATGAATAATAGAACTATTGTACCATTAAGATTTATTGCTGAAAATTTAGGTTTAAAAGTAGATTGGGATGAAGAAACTGAAACAATTGAAATTGAAGAAGATCAAGACGTAGACAATGAAACAGATACAGATGAAACTACAACAGATGAAGAGGTTACAGATGAAACTGCAACAGATGAAGCGGTTACAGATAAAACTGCAACTGATGAAGCAGTTACGGATGAAACTGTAACAGATGAAGAGGTTACAGATGAAACTACAACAGATGAAGAGGTTACAGATGAAACTGCAACTGATGAAGCAGTTACTAATAGCTAGATATAATATAAAAAAGTCAGTTAAGCAGGATGGATACGATATTTAATCGTATTCATCCTGCTTTTTTACATATAAGCGAACTATATGACTTTTAACTTGTGGATAACATTGATGGAAGAACTACACTTATAACTATTTTAAGTAACAATTACATAATTAGAATATATGATATAATCTCTAATAAAGAAAATTATTTGAAGATATTGGAGGGGTATTTATGAATGATATTATTAAAAATATAAAAGAAAGAAGAAGTATTAGAAAGTTTAAGGAAGAGCAGATAAAAGATGAGGAATTAGAAGTTATTATAGAGGCGGGAATGTATGCTCCGAGTGCACATAATGAACAGCCATGGCACTTCACTATAATCCAAAACAAAGATATAATATCTGAAATAAATAAAGAATCTAAAATGATGATGAAAAACCATAGTGATAAATGGATAGCCAAACTGGGTAACAATGAAAAGTTCGATATACATTACAATGCACCAACTGTAATAGTGGTGTCTGAGAAAAAAGATTGCTATAGTAAATTTGTAAATGCATCAGCTGCTACTCAGAATATGCTATTAGCTGCAGAAAGTATAGGAGTTGGATCTTGCTGGGTAGGTTTTAGCAAATTTTGTTTTGTACAAGAAGACAAAATTAAAAAGCTTAATATTCCTGAAGGTTATGAACCACATTATACAGTAGCTTTAGGGTATAAAGCTTTAGATAAAAAGCAAAGTGCACCAAAAAGAAATGAAGATGTAGTAACTTACATAAGATAAGAATGGAATTTTAAATAAAAAATATATCAAAATGATAAAAACTACAAATGGTAGAAAATTTATACATTTAAATTAAAGCTATTAAACTGCATTTTATGTAGTTTAATAGCTTTTTTTGATGGAAAAACAAAAAAACACCTTGCTTTATCAAAATGATAATGTTAGAATGGAATTATCAATTTGATAGAAGTATAATTTTAAAGGAGGATTCAAAATGAAATTTAACAAAAAAGGAATCATATTAGCATTAACAATATTTATTCTATTAGTAGGGGTTGTAGGATGCTCTTCAAAAACTGTAAGTGAAACAGATAAAAATATAATAAAAATTGGAACATCTGGTGGATATCACCCTTATACATTTAAAAATGATAAAGGAGAGTTAGATGGTTTTGAGATAGATGTATGGAATGAAATAGGTAGTAGAATAGGATATGAAGTAGAATATGTAACATCTGAATTTAGTGGATTATTTGGAATGATTGATATTAAAAAAATCGATACAATAGCGAATCAAATAACTATAACAGAGCAAAGAAAAGAAAAATATATATTCCCAACACCATATGTATATAGTGGAGCACAATTAATAGTTCAAAAAGGAAATGAAGATGTTAAATCGTTAGAAGATTTAAAAGGCAAAAAAGTAGGTGTAAGTCTTGGATCAAACTATGAACAAATTATAAAAGAGTTTGATATAAATAACGAGATTGAAGTCGTTACTTATGAAGATTTTTTAGGTTCACTTCAAGATGTAGCACTTGGAAGAATAGATGCGGTTTTAAATGATAAGTTAGCAGCTATGACTAATGTTCAAAAATCAGGACTAGATATTCAATTAGGTGGAGAACCTATAAGTAAAATAGAAAATGCATTTCCATTTGTCAATAATGAGCAAAATAAAGAATTGGTAGAAAAAGTAAGCAAAGCAGTTGAAGATATGAGAAATGATGGAACTTTAGAAAAAATATCTAAAAAATGGTTTGAAATAGACATTACTAAAGAATAGAAGATGGTGGATTAAATGAATATTAATTTTTCAGTAGAGTACTTTATAGGTAGATTCCCAGAATTTATTAAATTTTTACCTATTACATTGAGCTTAGCATTAATATCGATAGTTATAGGGTTAGTAGTAGGAACAAGTATAGCTTTAATTAGAACATATGAAATAAAAATATTGTATCCTTTATCTAAGATATATGTTTCTTTTTTTAGAGGAACACCATTACTTGTACAATTATTTATATTTTATTATGGACTTCCGCAAATTATACCTTCATTAGGAGGAATAAATGCATATACAGCAGCCTTTTTAACTTTGAGTATTAATAGTTCAGCTTATATGTCAGAAATTATTAGAGCAGCTATTAATTCTGTAGATAAAGGGCAGATGGAAGCAGCTTTATCAGTTGGAATGACATATTTTCAAGGAATGACAAAAATAGTTCTTCCGCAAGCTGCAAGAATTGCAATCCCATCTCTAGGGAATACTTTTATAAGTCTTATGAAGGAAACTTCATTAGCCTTCGTATTAGGAGTTTCTGAAATGCTTGCAGCAGCTAAGATGGGTTCAGCAGCTAGTTATAGATTCTTTGAAAATTATTTAGCTGTAGGAATAATATATTGGATAATTACTATTTTATTTACTTATATTATAGATAGACTAGAAAGAAATATGTCTAAGGCATATTAGGAGTGAAAAAATGATAGATATAAAACAAATTCATAAAAAGTTTGGAGATACACATGTTTTAAAAGGTATAGATTTAAGTGTTAAAAAAGGAGAGGTTGTAGTTATTATAGGACCATCAGGATCAGGTAAATCAACATTTTTAAGATGTATAAACTATTTAGAAAAACCAGATAGTGGAGTAATAAATATTGATGATATAACTATAGATGCAGCTAATCCATCTAAAAAAGATATAAATAATTTAAGAAAATCAACTGCAATGGTTTTTCAAAATTATAATTTATTTAAAAATAAGACAGCTCTTGAAAATATTACTGAGTCTTTAATAGTAAATAAGGGGATGAGTAAAGAAGATGCAGATGCTTTAGGAGCGGACATATTAAATCAAGTTGGACTTTCTGATAAAATGGGTAATTATCCATCTACACTATCAGGAGGTCAGCAACAAAGGGTTGGTATTGCTAGAGCCATGGCACTAAATCCTAAAGTCATATTATTTGATGAACCAACATCAGCACTTGATCCAGAACTTGTAGGAGAAGTATTAAATGTTATTAGAAATTTAGCTCAAAAAGACATGACTATGATTATAGTTACTCATGAAATGGGATTTGCAAAAGAAGTTGCGAATAGAGTTATATTTATGGACAATGGAAATATAATAGAAGAAGGTAGTCCTGATGAAATATTTAATAATCCAAAACATGAAAGAACTAAAAGGTTTTTAAAACAGATAATAAATAAATAAATATAAAAAAAGCTATATTGTTCTAGAGTATGAATGCTAGAATAATATAGCTCTTCTATTGTGTAGAAAATTATGAGTCACCGCGTTAGCGAGTAGACGAATTTTATATTAATCGAAATAAGGTGGTTCATCAATTAATGTTTTCAATATCCCTTGAACATTGTCTGTTTTTCCAATAAATTTAGTTTCATAAAAAATATCGTCCTTTTTCCACAAATAATATTGTTTTGTTGGTGATTTTTTTGAATTAATATTTGAATTTTCTTTAAGCTCAAAAACCTCAGTATCACCTATTATTATACTATTTGCTTTAATTTCTGTATCTCTATCATATCCATTTTTACTTAAAAATTCATATCTATACTTACCTTTTGTTTGACTAAATTCTATTTCTGATTTAGAATTACTTTTGTTTTGGAATGTTGTTATCATTTCAACCCATGGTTCAGTTTCTGAATATATAAGACAACGTGTGCGTGAAGAGGTTGGAATGAAATTTCGTGGCAATTGTAATGGGAATTTTGGTGTAAATCCAATTATTTTTTCAGCGTGTTTTAAGTCCTTAGCTTCGTATATAGATAAATGATCTTTCCATGATTCAGATTCATAGTTAGTATTTTTTAAATCTTTAGTATACTTTAGAGACGATAAAATAATTTTAATATCATCCATAGAAACTTCAAGTATGGTAGAGTCGTCATAATAATCAGTACTTTTGAAATAATAATTTAAACTATACCATAGACCATCATCTTGCCATATAAAATACTTATGGATATATTCTTTAGTAGGAAAATGTTTAATGTCCTCTGTGTTTTTTTTCTCTAATTCTTTTATATCTTTTTCTGTCCAGTCATAAGTATTTTTAATAGTTATACTTGTTCCATTAATATTAGAGATAGTCATTGGTTCTACAATAGACTCCTTATTGATTTTTTTGTTATTAGCGTCTTTATAGGATTCATAAGGATTTTCCTTTGCATCACGCATAAGTTCTTTTTTAGAAACGGTTAGAGTAAAACCAGAAGTATCAACAACATCTCTAACAAAGAATTTTATATTTGCCTCATCTTCATCTTTATTTAAAGTAATTGAATCAAAAGTATAATTTTTTAGTACAGTATCAGGAACTTTAAAATCAAAGTCAACAAAATCAAGTGCTCTATCTAAGGTAATAAAATGTTTATTATAAGGTATATCTAAGTAAAATTCTTTGTTTGAATTAGGTATTTGATTTTTTGTTGTGTTTATTTGAGCATTAGTGAGGGTAACAACGCCAAATAGCATAAATACTATAATAGTTAGAATAGATATTTTATAAGAACCTTTCTTGAATGATTTTATCATCATAATTCTCCTCTCAAGTTGATTTTTATTTTCGTAAAAGTATGCAGGTAGCATTTTTTTTGAAATATTGTTGGAAATGATGCTAGATAGCTTTATGATTGTCATGCCGTATTGGGTTGATTCTTTTTGTTCTAGGATTTCAAGGACGCTATAGTCACAAGCTAGTTCTCTATCGAATCTCATTTTCTTTACTGCAAACCACACCATTGGATTAAACCAATGAAGCATTACAGCTGTCATTTCCAATAAATTATAGAATAGATCTTTTCTTTTGTAGTGAATCAATTCATGTAAAAGTATATAATAGAGTTCATTATGGTCAATAACATTTAAAATATCTTTAGAAATACATATTTTGGGATTGAAAAATCCGAATATAAAAGGACTTTTTACATTTTGACTATAATATATTGAAATATCTTTTCGAATTTTTAATTTTTCCTTTAAAATATTCAATATTTGTATTATTTCTGGATCGTTTATTTCATTGAAAGTTCTTAATTTTTTAGTGAAATTTATGGCAGCTAGAATAATAAATAAAGATAGTGATAAAAATCCAAACAACCAAATGTAAGAAGAAAATTTTAAGGTTTTTTCTACAGAAAATCTTTTGAAAATATTTGTGTTTTTTTCTTCTTGTAATTCTTGGTTTAATAAGTTGTTTTTATGTATATTTTGATTTTTTATATTACTTAAGTCAGGATTTGATGCATTGTTATTTATATTTTCTTCCATATAATATAAATTATTATATGCTGCAACATGTATATCATTTTCAGGTAAAAGATTAAACAAACTCAAGTTGCTTTCAAGAGAAAAAGGGAACAAAAGTTTTATCAATACTAAAACCCATAAAGAATGACAAAATTTAGAACTAATTTTATTTTTAAGAAGTTTTTTTATGGAAAGAACAAGTAGAATTATAACAGTAGATGTCAATGAAGAATATAAAATCCATAAAAAAACTTTATTAAGTAAATTCATATATAATTCTCCTTTTGTGAATTTTTTATGCTTAAAGAAGCTATATCATTTTTGTTTTGTGTATAACTTAGTGAAAGAGCTATACTTGCAACTATTTTTAAGTAACGGAGCACGTAGGGATCGTTGGCTATATAAGTCATCGCGTTAGCAAGTAGACCAATTTTTTATTTGTGAACTGTTTTTTTCTCTTCTAGAATTCTTTGAAGATTTTCAATCTCTTTATCAGATAGTTTTTTTTCTTCTAGAAACTTTGAAAAAAGCATTTCTATAGCTCCATCATAAACTCTTTGAATAAAAGAATTGTTTTCTGTTTTTATATATTCATCATAAGAGACTAAGGGATAGTAGAGATAATTTCTACCTGATTTTTCAAATCTTAAAGCTCGCTTTTTTAGAAGTCTGTTTATAAACGTTTTTACAGTTTGATCAGACCAGCTTATTTTTTTATCTGATAATAAAGAAATAATTTCACTAGAAGATAAAGGGCAATTTTTCCACAAAAGTTTCATGATTTCTAATTCTGATTCTGAAATTTGAGGAATATTTTTCATTTAAAACACCTCCATTAAATTTAAAAGTTTACACTTGTAAACTTTAAGTTCAGTTTACACTTGTAAACAATAGTTGTCAAAAAAAACCATGTAAAATAATTACATGGTTTTTACAATGAGTAGGAAATTATATTCCTATTTAAATGGTGTATAAGTATAATTTACGTTAGGAATTTTTTTATGGCTATTAATCATCGAATGCATCTAATGCAATTGGTAACGCTTGAATAACTATATTTCCTACAGCTGGTAAGCCTATTAGAACGGAACTGATGATTTCTTCACGTGTAGCACCTAATTTTTTGGCATGCTTAACATGAAAAGATAATCCACTCTCTAATCTAGTTGCTGCTAAAACTGCTATATATGCAAGTTCTTCAGTTTTTGAATCAAGAGCACTAGCTGAATCTAAACCTTTAACAACATCCATCCAAGCTTTTGAATGCTGAGGAGCTTCTTTCATAAAAGTTAAAAAAGAATTACTAATTTTAGGTTGGTCACTCATAATTTTACCTCCAAAATTATCTTGTTATATTAACATTTAACTTTAATAGAATTCGTTAAAATAAATGTAAATACCTTCTTTATATTACATTTTTATACACAATATGAGGTGTTTAGATTATTAGATTGATAACAGTTTATATTAAAAAATACTTGATAGTAAAAGGAAAGTATGATATAAATTAATTGCGAACGATTTTAGATATATATTCAATAATATTCGTAAAAAACATTTTGGGAGGACTATTTAATGAACAGAAAATTATATGCATTACTTTTAATTATTACAACATTTTTAATGATACTTAGTGGATGTTCTAATGCTAGTGAAACTGCTAATACAGATGTAAAAACTATTGGAATTATAGGTGCTATGGAAGAAGAAGTAGAAATATTAAAAGGTAAGATGGATATTGAAAAAGAAATTGAAAAAGCAGGTATAACTTTTTACAAAGGTAAGTTAGATAATCAAAATATTGTTATAGCTAGATCTGGAGTAGGTAAAGTAAATGCGGCTTTGTGTACACAATTAATGATTGATTTATTTGATATAGATTATTTGATAAATTCAGGTGTTGCAGGTGGAATGAATAAAGAGTTAAAGCAAGGAGATATAGTAATATCAACAGATGCTGTACAACATGACTTTGATGTTACTGCACTTGGAGAACCTTTAGGAGAAATATCAAGACTAGGTGTTACATACTTCAAAGCGGATGATAGATTGATAAATTTATGTGAGAAAGCTTCTAAAGAAATAAATTTAGAAAAATCAAATGTTCTTAAAGGAAGAATAGCAAGTGGAGATCAATTTATAGCAGGAGGAGATTTAGAAGAAAGAATTCGTACTAATTTTAATCCTTTTGCAGTTGAGATGGAAGGAGCAGCTATTGCACATGTTGCTTACTTAAATGAGATTCCTTATGTTATAATTCGTGCTATATCGGACAATGCAGATGGAGAAGCTGAACTATCTTATCCTGAATTTTTACCGATTGCAGCAAAAAATGCTAGTTTATTATTAGAAGAAATTATAAAACTTTCAGGACAAGAATTATAGTTCTATAAAAGAATAAAGATTGATTGTAGACCTTCACTTTTATTAGTGGAGGTTGTTTTTGTATTTTTAAGCAACGGAGCCTGGAAGGATCGTTGGCGACATGAGTCACCGCGTTAGCGAGTAGACGAATTTTTTATATAAAACAAATTAATATTATAGTAGAATAAAGTTATATGTAAAAGGAGGAAATTAAAATGGATGAGAATTTCAGATTATCAGATTTATTTTTAAATGTAGAAGAAGAGGAAAAAGAAACTTGGAAAATAGACAATGATAACAAAGCTGATTGGGCATTAGATAAAATAAAAGAATCAAGTGAAGAATATGAGAGATTTGAAAGAGTTGCGGTAAATAAGATAAATCAAATAAAGGTAGCACTAGATCAAGAAAAAAAGAAAATGGAGAATGAGAAAAGCTTTTTTGAAAGTAAGCTAAGAGAATATATTGAGACTGTAAAAATGAAAGAGACTAAAACCCAAAAGACATATTCCCTACCTGCTGGAAAGATAATAATTAAAAAGGATAAGTCAGATTTTAAGATTGACAAAGAAAAGGTGTTGGAAAGTATAAAAGTTTTAGAAGGATATGAAGATTATATAAAAGTTAAAGAAGATCTAGCCTGGGGAGATTTGAAGAAAAATTTGATTATAGATAATGAAAATATAATCAATAAAATTACTGGAGAAGTAATTGAAGTCGAAGGATTAGATATAGAGATGAAGCCAGGTAAATTTGAAATTAAGTTTTAAATATATAAGTCTAAGATAGGGGGGATATATTGTATAACGAGTATAAGAGTTCTAATAAAAGAAAAAGAATTATATTGTTATCATTATCAGTTATAATAATATGTGTTATGTTCTTGACTGTGAAGGATATATATTTATTTTATAAAAATTCTATTGTACAAATTGGAGAATCTTCTCTTAGATACTCTACGTCCGATAATTCACAAGAATTGAGCTTATGGTATTTATTTTATACAGTTATATTCATAATAATTATCTATGATAGTACAATTAAAAATACACGTATGGTTATTGATGATTATGGGATTAAGATATATTCATTATATAGAAAAAGACCTAATATAAAAATTGAGTGGGAAAATATTAAATGTTTCCAAATTGGAGATGTATATATGGGGGCAAGATTTACTAAATATGGTATGAAAATAAGATATTTAGATGATGATTTTTCGAGTGATAATAAAGCATATGTATCTATAAGAAACTTTGAAAATTATAATCAGTTTTTAGAAGATATAGAAGAAATATCAATACAAAAAAATATACAGCTATTATTTATGAATGACTAATTCTAATTTCGAGGGAGTTTTTACTCAAAATAAAAAAATATAATATTTATGTTTAAATATTAAATAAAGAGGTATATATATATTAAACTATAATAAGTTCTATTAAATATATTTTGAAACCCCTAATCAAAATATGGTCTGAAATACCCAGTGGAACTCCCTAAGAGATGAGGCATATATGCTTCATCTTTTTTTGGTATAATATTTATAACTATACTAAAAGTAAGGGGATGAAAATTTTGTATTTTGCATATCTAAGAACTTTAATGGGTACATTGAAAATTTCAAGTGATGAAGAACATATTTTAGAAATTACTCATGTCAAAGAAGAGGGACAGAGTTCAGAATATATTCCTCAAATTTTGAAGGATGCTATAACTCAATTAAATGAATATTTTGCAGGAAAAAGGAAAGAGTTTGATTTGAAAATAGATTTAAAAGGAACTGAGTTTCAAAAAAATGTATGGAATGAACTTACTAATATAAAGTATGGTGAAACTAAAAGTTATAAAGATGTAGCTACTAAAATTGGGAATGAAAAAGCAGTAAGAGCAGTAGGAATGACAAATTCTAAAAATCCTATAAGTATAGTAGTACCTTGTCATAGAGTTATAGGCTCAAATAAGAAGTTGACAGGTTACGCAGGTGGACTTGATAGGAAAGCGTGGTTGCTAAATCATGAAAAAGAGAATAAGTAAAGCAGTTGGGATATCCAACTGCTTTACTTACATTAATACTATTTATGTCTAAATGCTAATTCTTCGCTTAAATTCTTAGGTACATTTTCAACCAATAAGTTATCAGCTTCAAGAGGCTTAGACCCTTCTTTATTTATCATATAAACAGAGAATAATACTAGAATACCTCCTATAATTTGATTAAGAGTTATAATTTCATGAAGTATTGTAGCGCTTGCTAAAACTCCTACTACTGGTATTAAGTTTAAATAAATAGATGCGTTTGAAACTCCAAGGTTAGACATAGAAAAGATATATAGGGTATAAGCTAAAGCAGAGCATAATACTCCTAAAAACAAAAGATGCATTATTATAGATATATCAAAGTTTTTAAAATCGATTTTTTCAAATAATGAAAAAGGTATTAAAAATAATACTCCAAAAATACTTTGATAATAAAGTATAGTAATCTGTGAATATTTTTCAAACAAAGGCTTTATAACTATACAGTATAATATCCATGAAATAACTGTCGCAAACATCATAAAATATCCTAGGTAGCTTGAAGAAGATGAATTTTGATTTATTCCAGTTAATATAAATACTCCTATAAATGACAGTGAAATATATCCTGTTTTTTGCCTTGTAAGTTTGGTTCTATATACTAATGATTCTGCTAAGAGAGAAAATACAGGTATTGCTCCAAGTATAATAGAGGCTTGAGATGCTGGGATTAATTTTATTCCTGTATTTTGAAAATAATAATAAAGTGATATTCCTAAAATTCCTGCTAATATAATTTTGGAAATATCTTGTTTTTCTATCTTAGAAAAATCTTTTTTTATAATTCTAAAGAAAAATAAAGTCAAAATAGCTATACTAAATCTAAATATAGCTAGTGATATAGGTGGAATAGCAATTACAGTTACTTTTATACTCAAAAAAGAAACACCCCAAAGTACAGCACATGTTATAGCACCTAGTATTGCCATTAACTTATTCTTATCCAACTTATTCACTCCTTTAGATAAAATTTTATCAAGTCTATTATACTACCTGGTTACAACAATTGGAATATAAAAAAATAATATAATATGTTTTAATTAGATAAAGGCTGGGTATTGATTTAATAATCTAGTCAAGATATACTAGGTGATCCTCTTTAGTAAAGTTATATAATTATGCCACAAGGATAGATCAAAAATTGATCTATCCTTATTTTTATACATATAAGGTACTTTATTTGGTAATAATATCCTAAACGATATATATTAGAGGTGAGTGAATTGAACAAAAGATTTGAAAATTTTCAAGAAAAAAGAATGCATATATTTTCAGAAATAGTAGATAGATACTGGAATGGTAAATTACATGAGGAGAAGGATTTAGAAAATTTAGCTTATGAAATTAAGGAAAAATATGAATTTGAAGAAAAAGATATGAACTTTATTAAAAATCATATAAGAGTTGCAATGGGACTTGATCCGAGTGATAATAAAAAATTTGAGTGTGAGATTAAAAATATAAAAGAGTATAAAAAGGTTAATAAACCCATAGTTACTAAAATAGATGGGGCATGTGAGTATTGCGAAAAGGAGTGTAGTTGTGAAGATTCTTGTAAATATGAAGCTCATATATATAAAAGAACAAAGGGACCTATCATAGAAAATAATAAATGTTTAAATTGTGGAGAATGTGTTAAAGACTGTGATTTTGGAGCTTTGGCAGACAAGATAGAGTTTGTTCCGTTAATTGATATGCTAAAAGATAAAAATACTAAGGTATATGCAGCTGTGGCACCATCAATAACAGGTCAATTCGGAGATGCAACTATGGGGCAAATTCGTACAGGTTTAAAACTTATGGGGTTTGAGGATATGGTAGAGGTTGCACTATTTGCTGATATATTGACTATAAAAGAAGCTTTTGAATTTATTGAGCTTGTCAAGGATGAAGAGGATTTTTATTTAACTAGTTGTTGTTGTCCTGTGTGGTTCAAACTTGTTCAAAAGAAATATCCTGAGTTGTTTGAACATATGCCTCCTTCTATATCACCAATGATTGCATCGGGTAGGTTTTTGAAAAAATTATATGAGGGATCAAAGGTTGTATTTATAAGCCCCTGTATAGCAAAAAAAGCTGAGGCTAAGGAAAAAGAGTTAGAAGGTGACATTGATTTTGTGTTGACATTTAGAGAACTTAAAACAGTGTTCGATACTCTTAATATAAATTTAAGCCAGCTTGCAAATGATGAAAAGGATCAAGCTTCATTTGCTGGACGAGTATATGCAAGAACAGGTGGAGTAAGTTTTTCTGTTAAAAGTGTAGTAAATAGATTAAATCCTAAAAGGCTTATAAAGTTAAAATCTAAGAAGGTACACGGAACAAAAGCTTGTAATAAGCTTTTGAGTGAACTCTCTAGTAATCAAAAGATAGATTATAACTTTGTAGAAGGTATGGGATGTAATGGTGGATGCGTTGGAGGACCTAGGACTAATATAGATGTGGCTAAAGCTACAGCATTAGTAAATGAGTTTGGTGAGGATTCTTTGATAATGACTCCTTTTGACAATGAAAATGTGTTTAAGATATTAAGTCAATTTAATGTTGATGATATAAATAAAATGATGGAAAATGAAGAAATAGTTAATATGTTAAAAAGGTAGTAGTTGTTCAAGTATATAATGTAATGTGATAGAATACATATAACCACAAGTCAAAATTCGGAGTGATTATATGGAAATTAGCAGAAGAATTTTAATTACAAATAAAAAAGGGATTCATGCAAGAACTGCTGCTATGATAGTATCATTTATAAGCAGATTAAAAAGAGACTATAATGTAAAATTATATATACAAAATAAATCAAATATAAAAATGCCGATTTCGAGCATGTTATCTTTGACATCTCTTAAAATAAAACAAGGAGATACTATATGTATAACTTGTGATGGAGATAATTGTAATGAAGTTTTAGATAAAGTAGAAAAATATATATCGGGACAAATAGACCAAAAAATCAATGACATAGAAGAATTTGACAAGGTACTAGAGGAAAATACTATAAATATAAGTACGGAATTAGAATCTATAAAAGAAATAAAAGATAAATTTGGAAGTATACTTAATCATATAAATGATGGAATATGCGTAATGGACAGTAATGGAGTTATAACTTATGTCAATATAGCTTATGAGAGTATATTTGACATTAACAGTGAATCAATAATAGGAAAAAATGCTAAGGATATGTATCCTAAAAGACCTAGTGTACAAGCACTTTATCAAAGAAACAATATATTGAATTCTCTAATGGTTGAGAATAATGGTAAAAAAATAATATCTAATTCAAAGTGTATATTTGTAAACAAGGTATTTGAGGGTGTACTGACAACTTATAAGGATATTACTGATTTAAAGGATATGATGTATAACTTAGATAAGGCAAATCAAAAGATTGAGTATTATGAACAAGAGCTTAAAAAGAAAAATAAGGTTCATGAGGCTTTTGATTTTATAATAGGTAGGAGTTCATCTCTTCAGGATGCAATAGCCATGGCATCAAAAGCTGCCAAAACATCTGCAACAGTAGTAATAAGAGGAGAAAGTGGTACGGGAAAAGAACTTGTAGCAAAGGCTATACATGAAGCTAGCAAAAGAAGCAAAGGACCATTCATAAAGGTTAACTGTGCATCCATTCCAGAAAATCTACTTGAGAGCGAACTGTTTGGTTATGAAAAAGGAGCTTTCACAGGAGCTGTTAAAAGAAAAATAGGTAAATTTGAGCTTGCAAATAATGGAACTTTGTTTTTAGACGAAATAGGAGAGATAAATTATAATCTTCAAGCTAAATTATTAAGAGCTATACAGGAAAGAGAAATAGAGAGAATTGGAGGAAATGAGACAGTAAAAATAGATATAAGAATAATAACTGCCACACATAGAAATCTAGAACAGATGATAATAGACAATGAATTTAGAGAAGACTTATACTATAGATTAAATGTAATTCCTATAATGTTACCTTCTCTTAGAAATAGAAAAGGGGATATACCTTTGTTGGTTGAGCATTTCATAAATAAAATATGCCAAAATGAAGAAATAAATATAAAGACTATATCAAGTGAAGCACTTAGATACTTACAAGAATATACATGGCCTGGAAATATACGAGAAATTGAAAATATAATAATGAGAGCTATTACATTAAGTGATGAAGATCAAATAGAAATAGATGTTTTTCCAAACTTTATAAAATCTATATTTAAGCCAAAAAACGCAAATTTAATAAACTTAAAAGATGGAGATGTAGCGAGCATGGAAGAATATGACAAGGAAATTGTGAAATGTGCACTGCAAAAACATAAAACATTCAATAAAGCAGCTAAAGCTTTGGGAATAACACATAGAACCGTATCTTTAAAAGCTAAGAAATATGATTTATAATACTTGATAAATTTTATCAAGGGTTGATAAAATTTATCAAACATTGAGGTTGTAAGTATTTATAATTTATTAATTAAATTGTATTTTTCTTACTATGATATTTAGATAATGTAATAGATGTATGATTTTCTAAGATATAAAAAGGACTTGCTTATAAGCAGGTCTTTTTTGGCATAGAAATTGCTTTAAATATATACATAAGACAATATTCTTAATAATCAAAAAAATATAAAGGCATATAGAAATAATTAAAGAATAAAATCATAGGAGGACTATAATGGTAAAACAAAGTATAGTAGTTAATGAAAATAATGGATTACATGCAAGACCAGCAGGTGCAGTTGTAAAGATTGCAGGGGGATTTGAAAGTGTAATAAATATTATATATAAGCAAAAGAAAGCTAATGCAAAGAGCATAATGGGAGTTATGTCTTTAGGAGTTAGAGAAGGAGAAGAAATAACTATTGAAGCTGACGGTATAGATGAAGAAGAAGCATTAAAACGTATGATTGAATTAGTAAAATCAAACTTTGAAGTTTAAATAATATTAAAATTAGGGGGAGTTAATATGAAAAAAATTATCAATTCTACTGAAGAAATAGTTAATGAAATGTTAGATGGGATAGTAAAGGCACATCCAGAGCATGTAAAAAGAGTAGAAGGAACTAGCGTATTAAAAAGAGTGAATTCGCCTATACAAGGAAAAGTTGCATTGATAAGTGGTGGAGGAAGTGGACATGAACCATCACATGCAGGATTTGTAGGAAAAGGTATGCTTGATGCAGCAGTAGCTGGAGAGGTATTTACATCTCCAACTCCAGATCAAGTATTTGAGGCAATAAAAGCTGTAGGATCTGATGCAGGGGTTTTATTAGTAATTAAAAACTATTCAGGAGATGTGATGAATTTTGAAATGGCAGCTGAAATGGCTGAAATGGAAGATATAAAAGTTGAAAAGGTAATAGTTAATGATGATGTTGCAGTTGAAAATAGTACGTATACAACCGGAAGAAGAGGTGTTGCTGGTACTATATTTGTTCATAAAATAGCAGGTGCAGCAGCAGAAGAGGGTAGATCTTTAGAAGAAGTACAAAAAATAGCTCAAAAAGTAGTAGACAATACAAGAACTATGGGAATGAGTCTAGGAGCCTGTACTGTTCCAGCAGTTGGAAAACCAAGCTTTACATTAGCTGAAGATGAAATAGAAATGGGACTGGGCATTCATGGAGAGCCTGGAACTCATAAAGAAAAAATATCTAGTGCAGATGAATTAACAGAGTACATGCTTGGAAAAATTATTCAGGATATGCCAATTGAAAAAGGTGAAGAAGTAGGAGTAATAGTTAACGGATTAGGAGCAACTCCATTAATGGAATTATATATAGTAAATAGAAAGTTACATTCATTATTAGAAGAAAAAGAAATAAAAATTAATAAAACTTTAATTGGAAACTACATGACTTCTCTTGAAATGCCAGGATTTTCAATAAGTGTAATTAAATTAGACGAAGAACTAAAGGGATTATTAAATGCAAAAGCAGATACACCAGCATTCAAGGAAATATAGATAAAAAGGAGCGTTTGAAATGATAGATAAAACAATGTTTTTAGAAATAATAAATAAAATAGCTGATAACATTATATTAAATAAAGATTTATTAAATGAGCTTGATATGGCAATAGGAGATTCAGATCATGGATCTAATATGGCAAGAGGATTTAGTGAGGTTAAGAAAAAGCTAGAAACACTTAAAGACTCTGACTATCAAACTATATTGAAGACTATAGCTATGACATTAATATCAACAGTAGGAGGAGCATCTGGGCCACTTTATGGAACAGCATTCTTAAAAGCATCTTCTGTAGTAGGTGATAGAGAAGTACTTGACTCTAATGACTTAATAAAAATTTATGAAGTAGTTATAGATGGAATAAAGCAAAGGGGAAAATCTGACAAAGGAGATAAAACTATGCTTGATTGCATAATTCCTGCTTATGAAGCTTTCAAATCATCAGTTGAATCTGGAAAAGATTTAAAAGAAGCTTCAAAACAAGCTGAACAAGCTGCTACCGAAGGGGTTGAATATACGAAAACTATAAAGGCTTTAAAAGGAAGAGCAAGTTTCTTAGGTGATAGAAGTATAGGACATCAAGACCCAGGAGCAACTTCAAGCCATATAATAATAAAAACAATATCGGATATAGTTAATAATTAGGGAGGACATATAATGGTAGGAATTGTAGTAGTATCTCATAGTAAAAACTTAGCACAGGAAATAATTAATTTTAGTATGGAAATGGCGCAGTCAGATATAAAAGTGATCAATGCTGGTGGAACAGACGATGGAAGATTTGGAACTGATGCTACTAAAATAATGGATGCAATACAACAATCAGATGATAAAGATGGAGTATTGATACTAGTTGATCTTGGAAGTGCTATTATGAGTGCTGAAATGGCAATAGACTTTTTAGATGAAGATTTAAAGAAAAGAGTATTAATAGCGGATGCACCTATAGTTGAAGGTTGCATATCAGCTGTTAGTCAAGCATCAATAGGAGCATCGCTTGAAGAAGTTAAAAATGCTGCTGAACAAGCACGCAATTATTCTAAAAAATAAAGAATCCTGATTTCAGGATTCTTTTTTTGTAACTTTTTATACAAACAAATCATAATTTATAGAGTGGAACTTAATTCAGAGGGAGTCTTTACTCCAGCTGAATTTCTAGTTACGCGTGCCCTGGGGGTAAACTAATCCAGAAGCTGTTAAGTTCTTATCTCCAGCTTTAATAGGATGGAGTTTTAGAACTTTTAAAGGAAGACTTTTTATAAAAGGAGCCAATGTGAATATGTATTATAAACCATATAAGCCATACAAACCTTACAAACCAGATAAGCCTTATAATCCAAAACCTGGAGGAGGAAAAAAACATAAAAGATATCAAGAGTGTATAAGAAAGTGTTATTACAAGCATAGAAACAATCGTAGAAAATATATTAATTGCATATATAGATGCATGATGGAATATGGATATAGATGAGGAGATGAATAAAATATCTACGGAGTAGATATAAAAAAGGGATTCTAATTAGAATCCCTTTTTATTATGCTTCTCCAAATTGATCTACATTGTCTGCAAGCTTTATTATTAAAAGACGTACGTTTTCAACACTGTAAGTATCATTATCTAACCAGTATTCAGGAGAATCTATAACATTAGATTCAGCAAGATATATAATCCCATCTTCAAATGTAGATTTATTAGTATAATTAATAATCAATTCTTCAAAATATCTTATTTCATATGAAGCATTGTCTATCCAGTAATAAGGAGAATTTATTACATCGTATTCATAAAGAGTATAAACAGAATCCGCAAATTCAAAATACTCTATATTATCACTAAGTTTTATAATAAAGAGTTGAATATTTTCAACACTATAAGTATCATTATCTAACCAGTAATTAGGAGAATCTATAATATTACATTGAGCTAGATAAATAATAGATTCATCAAAATTATTTTTACCTGTATAGTTAAGAACTAGTTCTTCAAAATACTGTATTTCATAGGAATCACTTTGTATCCAATACGATGGAGTAGTTATAAATCCACAATCATAAAGGTTATTAACCGAATCTATATATTCTGTTTTATTCTCATATGGATGATCTATATATTCACAAAAAGCTTTTATAACTTGTTCAGCATATATTTTCCAATTTTTAAGTATTCTTTCTCTATCGTCTTGATTATCTATAAAGCAGTATTCAACTATATTAGTTATACAAGAACCTGTATTTCTGTGCATGAAATAGTAATCCTGTCCAGGGTATTGAGTACTTTCTTTTGAATAAACTCTTCTAGGATACAGACCAGTCTCTATTAATTTATTGAATATTTTATAAGCTAATTTCCCATCATTGTGTATAGAATGAATAACCTCGCATCCTTTTCCACCGCCTGCATTTATATGATTGCTTATGCAATAAATTGATTTAGAGTCTACAACTAATTGCGTTCTTTTGTCGGGGTTAAGGTATATATCAGAGTATCTAGTTATAACAGCATTTATTCCAAGTTCTTCAAATCTTTTAAGTTGATATAAGCTTATATCAAGAACAATGTCTTTTTCATAAATATCTTCATAAGAACAACCAGGATCAACATCTCCATGACCAGGGTCGATAATTATTAACGGACCGCTCATTATAATCACCTCATTATATAAGTTTACTTAATATATATATATGTTTTGAGGTAGAAATATAGTTTATTTAAATTCGCTAAAAAAATAACAAAATCGATAAAAAACTAAAAAACCTACAAAAAATCGTAAAGTTGTTACTAAAAAGTAATCATGATTAGAAACATAAGAAGTTGTGTATTTGCAAATGTTAAATACCTGAATTTGGGGAACAAAAATACATGATTTTTTTGTGGAACAAAAATATGAAAAAAACATCAAATTAAAAAAATAACAATGCTAGAAAAACGAAAAAAAAGGTGTTACTATATGAGTGTAAGAAAACAAAATTAAAAAAAGAGGTGTCAAATATGCAAAAAAGAGAGCTACTTTATAATGAAGGTAGAAACAATTTTAGCTCAAGGATTAAAGGCTCAATAACAAGGATACAATCATCATGTTCTGAGCTTAGTGCAATTGAAAGTATAATAGTTTTAGCGTGTTATTCTGTGGTATTTAGTTTGATTAATATGATTTATTTGGCTAGTAGTTCTTCAAATAATGTCATTCACAATATATATATGAACTTAATTGGTAACTTTGAAATTGCAGGAGTTACAGGTTTGGCTAGTTGGGGAAATATATTTGTGATTGGAGCAAAGGCTGTTTTTATCGAGAGTTTGATGTTAATGAGTTTCATAGCTTTTGTAAATATATTAACAAATAAGACTGTAGATTTTAAGAAGTTAATAGTTTCGGTTAACATATCGTATGTTATACCTATTATGTGTAGTGTTTTGGCAATTGTCATATCAGCTATATCTATTGAAGCTAGTTTAGTAATTTTGTTAGTTGCAAAACTTACTCAGTATGTACTGCTTTATGGTTATGGTAAAGAATTAACTGGATTATCTTTTGCTAATAGCATTTATGCTTATCCACTAGTAATATTATCAAGTGAATTGATTTGTATACTTTATTTTAAGGAAAGTATATATACTTTTATTAGTTCATTGCTATAGAATAAAAAAGATGCGTATGATTTAATACGCATCTTTTTTATATACTAAGCGTTGGCAACAGGAGTCGTCGCGTTATGGAGTACACTAATTTTTTTACTTATTAAAAACAGTACAGTAATTTCCGTTAGAAGTTCGACACTTTGAACATCTAACACACTTTGCAGGAGTTCTATCTGAGTCTTTCCATCTTTTTATTAAATGAGGTTCTGTAAGTAGAGGTCTTGATATAGCAAAATAATCTATATTTGTTTTATTTAATATATTTTCTATATTATTAATGTCTTTAAGACCTCCAACTGTAATAACTGGAATACTTATCTCTTTACTGATAACATCTCCATACTCGACAAAGTAACCTTCTTCTTTGATTTCATATCCGTCAAAAGATTGTCCTACCATTGATTTAGCTTTTCCATGTATATTACCTGAAATCTCTATACCATCAACGCCTATTTCTTCTAATTTTTTGCATATAATTCTGATTTCTTCAAATGTTAATCCACCTTCGAAGAATTCTGATGCTGTTAATTTAACTAGTATAGGATAGTCTTTGCCTACCATTTCTCTCATTTTATAATATATCTCTATTAAAAATCTCATTCTATTTTCTAAGCTACCACCATACTCATCGTCTCTTTTATTATAGTATGGGCTTAAAAACTGATTTATTAAATATGTGTGAGCACCATGTATTTCAACACCGTCAAATCCAGATTCCTTTGATCTTTTACCAGCTTTGGCAAATGCATCTACTATATAGTCTATTTCATCTTTTGTCATAGCTTTACCTAATGTATTTGTACCTCTTTCAGGAACTTCACTAGGAGCGAATATAATTCTTTCACCAAGATTATATTTAGTTTTTGTTCCTCCATATGCAATTTGCATTAATATCTTTGAATCGTATTTATGAACTAAATCTGTTAATTTTTTATATTCATTTAGAAATGAATCGTTATATATTCCCATCATACCTGGATTAGGTTGTTCTTCTTTAACTACATTTGCATATCCAGTTATAATCAATCCAACTTCTCCTTTTGCCAGTTCTTCATAAACTTTATACAGGTCATCTGTCATGTGACCATCTTTAGTTGTGATATTTTCCCATGTAGCACTTCTGATGAAACGATTTTTAAGTGTCATATTTCCAAGTTGAGTTTTTTCGAATAAGTTTTTCATTTGATAATCTCCTTTATATGCTTAAATTTATTAATAGCTATAATGTAATTTCTTGTTTTTTAGAAATAAAGTTTGACAACAAACTAATTGTACAACCAAAATAGTTTGTTGTCAAATTATAAATATATATTTATCCTAAATTCAAAAATTCTAAGGCATTATCTAAATTAAGTTTCACTTTATCTATGAGTAACATGATAACTTTAAGAAGAATGTTGACATATACCCAAAATGAAAATATACTATGTATTATAAGGTAATTGGCATATGACAATAAAGTAAGGTTGGAAATTATAAGAAAAGGAGCAATCAACATTGAATACACATGTAGACTGTATAGCTTGTGTGATTAACAAGGCAAATAAGTTAGCAGATAAATATTTTGAAGATAAACATAAAAAGTATAATTTTATGAATCAAGTTTTAAGAGAAGTGAGTAAAATTGAGTATGATAGGACAGCTCCTTTCCTGGTTGCTAAGGTTATGAGAATTTTAAAAAAGGAAACAGGAATAAATGATTTTTATTTACAAGAAAAAAAGTTATTTAATAAGAAGTTATTGTCTATGGAAAATCAAATTGAAGATATGTTGAATCATTCAAAAGATAGATTTATTACTGCATTAAAAATTGCATTGGCTGGAAATATAGTGGATTTTGGTGCATTTGATGAGATAAGTTTTGATTTAGTTAAGGATATTATTAATAAAACTTTAGCAAGTGATTTTGATGATAAACTATATAGAAAACTAAAAAATGATTTGTTAAAATGCAAAACATTATTGTATTTAGGAGATAATACAGGAGAAATTGTGTTTGACAAGATCTTTATTAGAGAAATTATAAGAGAATATCCTGATATTGAAATATTTTTTGCAGTTAGAGGTGAGCCTGTATTAAATGATGTAAATGAAGAAGATGCATATTATGTTGAACTTAATAAATATGCAAATATAATAAGTAATGGAACAGATTTGCCAGGAACAGATCTTTTAGAGGTGTGTGATGAATTTAAAGAAATATTTAAGAAATCAGACATTATAATATCTAAGGGACAAGGTAATTTTGAATCTTTACCTGGCTGTAAACAGAATGTATATTATTTGTTTTTGTGCAAATGCGACTTATTAGTGAAAAAATTGAAAACTGAAAAATTAGCAAATATGTTTATTCATGAATCAAAATTATAGAAATTAATCTTTAGATTATAAAAAAGTCTGCCTTTAGAAGATTTTAGATGTAGATTTTTTTGGAATTTTTATTTGTTATAAAAAATTTAAGGGGTTGGTAGAAAATGAAAATTGCAATAATTTATCACAGTGAAACAAAAAATACAGAAAAAGTAGCACGTATTGTTGCTAAAGGAGCTGAAAAAGTAGAATCTATAGAGACAAAATGTATGTCTATTGATAATATTGATGAAACATTTTTTGAAGAGTCTAAAGTTGTATTTTTTGGAACTCCTACATATGGAGGATCATATTCATGGCAAATGAAAAAATGGTTAGATGAATGTAAGCTTAAGTTAGCAGGAAAAGTAGGATGTGTATTTGCTACTGAAAGGTATTTAGGTGGAGGAGCAGATAATGCAGAATTAGCGTTGATAAGTCAATTATTAGTTAGGGGAATGTTTGCTTACTCTGTAGGTGCTAGCGAAGGTGATCCATATACTCACTTTGGTGCTGTATGCATAAATGATGGAACAAAAGAGCAAAAGGAAAGAGTAGAAATATTTGCTGAAAGAGTTGCTAAAAACGCTAAAAAATTGTTTGATAAATAAAATTAAGATATGTAAAAATCAATAGAATTGATACATAAAAAGCCAGGAATATTAATTTACTATTCCTGGCTTTTTATGTATCAAGACAATTTGTGGGAAATATTGTATAATTAAAAAGGGTTTTCAGATTAATAGTAGAAGGATTTAAATCATTTTTTAGGGGGTAACAGCTTATATGTTTTGTAATAACGTTCAAATAAAAACAATTTTCGATAATGTACCTATACCTATTATAGTCTTTGATGATAATAATGAGATTGTAGATATAAACCTAGAAGCAATAGATACGTTTAATAATATAAATATAAAGGGTGAATGTGTTAATAAGTATATAGAGGAATGGCTTAAAGAAGAATTAATTGATTTAAAAAATGATGAGGCAAAAGAATCTTTAGGTCTAGAAAAAATGTTTAAAATAAATGATAAGTATTTATATTTTAAAATCAAATTAAAAAAAGTAGACAAAAATATTATTGTTGTTCTAAATGATATAACTACTTGTAAGCAAATTGAAATAGAACTTAAAGAAAGTAAACAACGATTTTGTTCTGTTTTTCAAAATATGCCTATTATGATGGACGTCATTGATGAAAATGATAATATCGTAATATGGAATAAAGAATGTGAGATTGTTACTGGATATTCAAAAGATGAAATTGTAAGTGAAACTTTAATATGGGATAAATTATATCCGGATAAAGACTATAGAGAGAAAATATTGAACCAAATAAGGGAAATGGATTGTAATTTTAGAGACTTAGAGTATGATGTTGTATGCAAAGATGGTAGCACAAAAACTATATCTTGGTTTAATATTTCTAAAGAATTTTCTGTGCAAGGGTGGCATTCTTGGGCTTTTGGAATTGATGTTACTAATAGAAAGAATACAGAAGAAAAGTTAAGAAAAAAAACTGAGGAAATTGAAAAAATCTTTGAAGCATTACCAGATCTTTATTTTCGTATAGATTCAAAAGGGATTATATTAGATTGTAAGGTAGGCATACACTCTGATTTTGATATAGTTACTCAAGATTGTATCGGACATGCATTGAAGGATGAGGTTCCTCAGGAAATAAAGTTATTTTTCAATAAAATTATAGATGAAGTTTTTGAAACAAATAATTTAATTGAAAAGGAATTTTCGGTTGAAGAAAAAGGAAAATTAAAGTATTTTGAAAGTAGACTAATACCTTTAACGACAGAGGAAATAATAATTATAGTCAGAGATATTTCAAAAAGAAAATTAACTGAAAAAGCCAAAAAAAATGCTGAAGAGAATATGAAGCTACTAAATAAGGCTATAGAATACGAAAGACTTAGAACTGAGTTTTTTGCTAATATATCTCATGAGTTTAGAACACCTATAAATGTAATATTAGGAGCTATACAGTTAACAGAGATATACTTGAGCAATATGTCTGATTTGAAGTATTATGAAAAACTTATAAATATGAATAAAAGTATGAAACAAAATTGCTATAGATTAATAAGGCTAGTTAATAACTTAATTGATATTACAAAAATAGATTCTGGATTTTTAGAATTAAACCTCGCAAATTATGATATTGTAAAAATAGTAAAAGATATAACTTTTTCAATCTCAGAGTTTGTGAAGTTTAAGTCTTTAGACCTTGAGTTCTGTAGTGATCTTAATAAAAAGATAATTGCATGTGATCCGGATAAAATTGAGCGAATATTGTTGAATCTTTTATCGAATGCAATAAAGTTCACACGAGTAGGGGATAAGATATCTATAAATATAAAAGAAGAATATGGTGAGCTTATAATTTCTATAAAGGATACAGGAATAGGTATTAAAAAAGAAAATTTAGAAATTATATTTGAGAGATTCAGGCAAGTAAATAAATCATTAACTAGAGAAAATGAAGGTAGTGGAATAGGATTATCGCTTGTAAAATTATTAGTGGAAATGCATGGCGGAACTATAGCGGTTAAAAGTGAATATGAAAAGGGAAGTGAGTTTATTGTAAAACTTCCTATAAAGTTGATTGAAGATAGCGCATATAATAATCCATTAAAAAATATTGAATCAAATAAAGTGGAAAAAATATCAGTAGAGTTTTCAGATATATATTTTTAGAATATATTAAATTAATTCAGGCTTGTCAAGTTCGTTAGCTAAGTGTTAGACTTTATATGAAACTATTTTAAATAGGAAGATTACCGTAAGGAGGTTTTAATATGATACCAACAGCTCATATTGAAGTAAAAGAACAAGGAATTATTGCAAAAACAGTATTAATGCCAGGAGATCCATTACGTGCAAAATTTATTGCTGATACATTTTTAGAAAATGTTGAAAAATTTAATAATGTACGTAATGTATTTGGATATACAGGAACATATAAAGGACGTAAAATTTCTGTAATGGCTAGTGGTATGGGAATGCCTAGTATTGGTATTTATTCATATGAATTATTTAAGTTTTATGGAGTAGAAAATATTATTCGTATTGGTTCATGTGGAGCTTATACAGCTGATTTAAATTTATATGATGTAATATTAGCAAAAGAAGGTTGGAGTGAATCTACATACGCTAGAGTTCAAGATGGATATGATAAGAATGTAATTGCTGCATCTTCTGAGTTAAATAGCAAACTAGAGAAAATAGCGGATGATTTAGGAATTGAAATACATAAAGAGAGAATTCATTCATCTGATGTATTCTATCGTGAAAATTTTGAGCAGTACAAGGATATTTGTAAAAATCACGGATGTACTGTAGTGGAAATGGAAGCATTTGCTCTATTCCATAATGCAAACGTATTAGGAAAAAATGCGGCTTGTTTATTAACAGTTTCAGATAATTTAGTAACTCAAGAATTAACTACATCTGAGCAGAGACAAAATTCATTTACAAACATGATGAAAATTGCTTTAGAAATGGCTGAATAATAAAGTGAAAATTAAAAGGTAACTACGACTTTTTAAGTTGTAGTTACCTTTTTTATAATGAATAGGAAATTATATTCTTTTTTAAGGTGTGGATAACATTGATTGAAAATATATACTGTCACCCTGTTAGTGAGTAGATGAATTCTAACAAGGACAATAAGGGCAGCGAGGGAATGTTTTAATTTTTATTACATCTTTTTTTTGTATTGATACTAAAGTGAATTTACCATTTTTATATACTATTAAATCAAAAGTACAATCATTTACTTGATCACCACAGAAACGTCCAGAAATATTTTTAACAACACCACCTGGTGTCATTAGTGTAACACCCACAAAGCTATTAATTGGAGGCCAAAAGCACTCATAGCCTATTTCTTCATATAAATCTTTTCCAAAATCACATAAATCATCTTTTAACTCATCAATTTTATATTTTAGTTTTTTAAATTTACATGACATGAAAACACCTCATTTCTTTTTTACTACATTATACTCAAAGCTTGTCTTTTGGTGATAGAGTTAAACTTAATTCAGATGTTTTTTACTATAGTTGAATTTTTAGTTGGGTAAGTACCCTTTGGGATAAATAGATTTGCTAAGTAATTTAATAATAGTTTACTTTTTTATTTACAAATATTATACTAAGTGGGAGAAAGTCATATTATTGTTAATTGCACTTTATGTGTCATTAAAATATATTAGCTTTAAGCTTAGGTATATAACTATAATTTATAATAGTGTTTGGGTTAGTATAAGATATAAAAAGAGAGGATAGAATAGAATGTTTAAAAAGCTTGAAAATGTAAGTAGAGTTCAATTGATTTATTATTTAATTATTGCACTTACGGCCCTTGGATTAGGCCTTAGTAATGATGTTATTTCTAATTATTTTAAAGATGCCTATAACATTACAGCATATCAACGTGGACTTATAGAGTTTCCAAGAGAATTACCAGGAGTACTAGTTATATTTATTATTGCTTCATTATCATTATTTTCTGATATACGTATTGCTATGGTAGCGCAATTATTAAGTATAATAGGAATAATAACATTGGGATTTTTTACTCCACCTTTCACAATTATGCTAGTTTTTATATTTATTAATTCCCTTGGGATGCATATGTTTATGCCTATAAAAGATAGTATAGGGATGTCATTAATTAAAGATGACGATAGTATTGGTAAGAAAATGGGTCAATATAAAGGATTAGCAACAATTTTTACTGTGTTAGCGAGTATCTTGGTTTTTATTGGATTTAGAGTTGGATTTTTTAGCTTTACAAGTAATATTAAGTGGATTTTTGTTATATCAGCATGTATTTTGGGGATTGTATTCATTCTGTTTTTTGCTTTAGAAAAGCTAATTGAAAAACCAATAAAAAGCAATAAAAAGATAAATTTTGTTTTTAGAAAAGAATATAAGTATTATTATATTTTAGTTGTTATGTGGGGGGTACAAAAGCAGATAATGATTGTTTATGGACCTTGGGTACTTATTGATCTATTAAATAAAAGAGCTGATACTTTAGCAATTTTAAGTATTATTGGTTCATTTGTAGGTGTATTCTTTATTCCTGCTGTTGGTAGATGGATTGATAAATTTGGAATTAAGAAATTACTTTATGCTGATGCGCTATCATTTATCCTTGTCTACTTGGTTTATGGACTATTGAGTGCTGGATTTTCAACAGGGAAATTGTCTACAATTGGTATTCCTCTATTTCTAGCTTATATGGTACTTATATTTGATAAAATGTCTACTCAAATGGGTATGATAAGGACAATTTATTTGCGTTCCATAGCTGTGAAATCTTCTGATATTACACCTACATTATCTTTGGGGCTTAGTCTAGACCATATAGTTTCAATTATATGTGCTTACTTAGGCGGAATTATTTGGAGTCTATGGGGACCACAATATATATTCTTTTTAGCAGCTTCACTTTCTTTAGTGAATTTGTATGTAGCCAGTAAAGTAAAAGATGATAAATTTAGTAAGATAGGAAATGGCGTTCAAATTTAAGTTTTTTATAATGAGTAGAAAATTATATTAATAAAAATATCACCTCCTAAATTTTCATATTATAAATATATGAAAATTTAGGAGGTGATTTATTAAGTGAACTATTAATTCTTAAAACTATGAATAGGTGCTGGGATTCTTCCACCTCTGTTTACAAAATCAGTACTTGAAAATTTACTTACAGCCATTATTGGTGCTCTTCCAAGAAGCCCTCCAAATTCAGCTTTATCACCAAGTTCTTTTCCGTAAACAGGAATTATTCTTACTCCAGTAGTTTTATTATTGATAACTCCAATAGCTGCTTCATCTGCAATAATAGCAGATATAGTAGTATCAGGTGTATCTCCAGGAATTGCTATCATATCAAGTCCTACAGAGCATACACAGGTCATGGCTTCTAATTTTTCTATGTTTAATGAACCAATGTTTACTGCATTAATCATTCCTTCATCTTCGCTTACGGGAATAAATGCTCCACTAAGTCCTCCTACATGGGACGATGCCATGACTCCTCCTTTTTTTACAGCATCATTTAAAAGAGCCAAAGCAGCAGTAGTTCCATGGCAACCACAACTTTCAAGTCCTATTTCTTCCAAAATTCTTCCAACGCTGTCTCCTATAGCTGGAGTTGGAGCTAGAGATAAATCTACAATTCCAAATGGAACACCAAGTCTTGTAGAAGCTTCATTAGCTACAAGTTGACCTACTCTTGTTATTTTAAATGCAGTTTTCTTTATTGTTTCTGAAACAACATCAAAACTTTCACCTTTTACATTTTCAAGAGCGGATTTTACAACTCCAGGACCACTTATTCCAACACTTATTACACATTCAGCTTCTCCTACTCCATGGAATGCTCCTGCCATAAATGGATTGTCTTCAACTGCATTTGCAAATATTACAAGCTTTGCACATCCGATACTGTCCTTTTCTTTTGTAAGAAAAGCTGTTTTTTTGATTATAGAGCCCATATCTTTGACTGCATTCATATTAATTCCTGATTTTGAGCATCCAACGTTTACAGAAGAAAAAACTCTATTTGTAACAGCCAAAGCTTTAGGAATTGAATCTATAAGTATTTTATCTCCTTTTGAATAACCTTTATGAACAAGAGCTGAAAATCCTCCAATGCAGTCGACACCTACAGTTTCTGCTGCTTTGTCTAACGTTTTTGCAAATTCTACATAGTCATCATCATCACTTGATTGAGCAATAAGAGATATAGGAGTAACGGATATTCTCTTATTTATAATAGGTATTCCATACTCAGTTTCAATTTCTTCTCCTACTTTTACTAAATTTTGAGCATAGCTTACAATTTTATTGTAAATTTTTTCTCTTGATTTTTTGCCATCACTATCGCAACAATCTAAAAGAGATATTCCCATTGTAATTGTTCTTATGTCTAATTTTTCTTTTTTAATCATGTTTATTGTTTCCATTATATTTTTAAAATTAGTCATATTTTTTATCTCCCCATTCTTAAATTTTATGCATTGAATTAAAAATATCTTCATGCTGGATATTAATAGAAACATCTATTTTATTACCTTCATTTTCAAGTCTGTTTTTTAATTCATTAAAATCTATTTGCATTTTTTCTAAATCTACAAACATTATCATAGTAAAATAATCATGCAAAAGTGTTTGGGTTATATCCAAAATATTAACATCATTTTCTGAAAGTATAGAGGTTACTTTGTGAATAATCCCTATCTTATCTTTTCCAATTACAGATACAAATGCTTTCATTATTAATCATCCCCTTTGTTTAATTATTATTTTTAAATTTACATATATTATTTCCAAAAAAACAAAAAAAGACTAAATTTTAAAATTTAGTCTCTGGAGATTAAGATTTTTTAATTAAAGATAAAACTATTATAATGACTGATATAAAATAAGTTAAATTTAATAGGTATATTCTTTAATACATAAAATCCTCTGTCCTTTTACCTGAGAGTTTCACCAAAATTTTTGGCTTTCCCCTTCGGTGCTCTTTTGAGTCTCTCCAGAGTTTCGTCCAATAACGGTTTAAAAAAATTTATTCCGCTATCTTCAACCGACTATATGAAAATTAATTAAAATGATTTTAACATAAAGTATTTATATGAGTCAACTATAAATTGGAATATAATGGTGTTTATTGGAATTATAAATAAGTGGGCATTTTAAAAAAGTTTGAATTAATTTAATAGATATAATAGTATTATTGTATACAGTAAATTAATTCAAATTTTTAAATAAAATCAGTATTTGTGTTATTAGCAGTTTAGAAAGGGGAAATATTATGAAATTGAATATAGTTTATGAAGATAGTTATATTATAGTAGCAGAAAAGCCACCTAAGGTACCTTCTCAAAAGGATAAAACAAATGATATGGACATGCTTTCTATGATGAAAGAGCATTTGAAGATTGCATATCCTAAGGCAAGAAATCCTTATATAGGACTAGTTCATAGGTTAGATAGACCTGTTGGAGGGTTAATGATATTTGCAAAAACGAAAGAAGCCAATGCAAGTTTATCAGAGCAAATGAAGAACAAAACATTTAAAAAAGAATATTATGCTGTAGTTTGCGGAAAACCTGATAAAAAAACAGGAACACTTAAAGACTATCTTTTAAAAACAGGTAGAATTAATATGTCAAAGGTAGTTTCTAAAGAAAACAAAAATGCGAAGGAAGCAATTTTAGAGTATGAAGTTATAGATAGTATCAATACAGATGAAGATGGGATTTTAAGTCTTGTGAAAATAAATCTTAAAACAGGAAGACACCATCAAATACGTGTTCAATTCTCAAATGCAGATATGCCTTTATGGGGGGATAATAAATATAATAAAAGATTTGTAAAAATGAAAGGATATACTCAAATTGCTTTATGGGCTAAAAGTATTGAATTTATACATCCAAAAGATAAAAAGGTATGTAAATTTGAAATAAAACCACATAATGAATATCCTTTTAACTTGTTATCTAAAAATCAATAGTTTTTAAGGTAAGGAACAATGCTTATTAAAATATCAGTATTGATATTTTAATAAGCATTATTTTGATTAAAAAGTCAACTTAAATTAACCCCATAAATCTTGTTCATTTTGAATTAAGCCTTTTTTTGCTCCTTGATGTATTTTAGATGATATGACGTCTAACTTAGCTGCTATTTTTTTGCGAGCTTTGTCTGTATATAAATTACTATCTAGTACATAATAGTGACCTTCTAATACGTCACCATGCCATTCAACTTGTATACCATCATTAGTTTTTGCATCTTTTTCATTTACATACACTTTTTCTAAATGTAAAGCTCCAACAACTAAATCGTCTAACTCACTTCTTATAGCTCCTAAAAATTCTTGTTTACTATCCATTTGATAACCTCCAAGTTGATTTTCTTAATATTATTATGTGACTATTTATAGAATTTATTCGCACTATACATACAAGTAAATTATATGGTTTTAAATTTTGAGATAGTATTGATTAAAGATTTAAATTTTCAATTATATTTGATCAATACAGTTTGAATTACTTGTTGGCGATATTAGTTAGCGAGAGACGAATTTTTTATGTGAATAATATATACTTATGGTATATAATATTAAGAAGCAAATAAATATACCAATTTAATATACTATTATAATTATTTTACATTTATAAATAAGAAAGGAAATTAAATGAAAGAACAATATTATGAAAATTTATTAAATATAAAGACAACAGGACATCAAAAATGGGATAAAAATTCTCTTCATTATCATCCATACGAAGCTACTTTATATTCTGCACTTGAAATGTTATTTAAAGAGTATCAAGTAGAAAGTGAGGATAATATTGTTGATTTTGGATGTGGTAAGGGAAGACTTGTATTTTACATAAACTATTTTTATAATTCAAATGTTATAGGTGTAGAAATGGATAAAGATTTACATTTAGAAGCTATTGAAAATAAATATAGCTATCTGAAAAAATATAAAAAGAATATAGATAAGATTAATTTTTTATGCTGTTTTGCTCAGGAGTACAATATAAAACCTGTAGATAATAAATTTTATTTTTTTAACCCTTTTTCTATACAGATATTTAGAAAAATTATAGATAATATTTTACTATCGGTAGAAGAATATGAAAGAAAAGTAGAATTGATTTTATATTATCCATCTGAGGATTATATATATTATTTAGATAATAATACGCCTTTTGTATTAATAGATGAGATTATAATGGATAATTTATATAAACGTGATAGTAGTGAGAGGTTTTTAATATATCAATTCTAATATATTAAGGAGAAGACAAATGAAAAAGACACTTATTTTAAGCATAACAACAGTTTTAATATTAATACTAGCACTAGTTTCTATAAATATAAAAAAGACTAGTGATTTAGATGAATCAGATATAGTAGAAGAAAAGAAAGAAAAAGTACTGTCAAAAAAAGAAATAGAAGAAAACGAAATAAATGATATTATGAATAGTTTATCTTTAGAAGAAAAATTAGGACAGATGGTAATAGTGGGTTTCAATGGGTATGAAGTTGATTCGGATTTTAGGGATTTATTAGAAAGTTATAAAGTAGGAGGAGTTATTCTATTTAAACGTAATATAAAAAATTCAGAACAACTTCTAAATTTAAATAATAATATAAAAAGTATAAATTCAAAGAATAAATTACCTTTGTTCATATCAGTTGATGAAGAGGGTGGAAGAATTACAAGATTGCCTGAAGGAAGCACAAAATTCCCATCTAATAAAGTAATAGGAAAAGAAAATGATAAGGATTTGTCTTATAAAATAGGCAAGCAAATAGGAACTGAGCTTAATAATTTTAAATTTAATATGGATTTTGCACCAGTACTTGATATATATAGTAATCCTAAAAATACAGTTATAAAAGATAGATCATTTGGAACGGATTCTGAAATAGTTAAGAAATTAGGGGTTGCTACTATGAAAGGGCTTCAAGATTCAAATGTTATTTCTGTTGTAAAGCATTTTCCTGGCCATGGCGATACAACTGTAGATTCTCACATAGGACTTCCGGTTGTAAATCATGATAAACAGAGGCTTGATAAATTTGAACTAATTCCATTTAAAGAAGCTATTAATAATGGGGTAGATGCAGTAATGACGGCCCATATAGTTTTACCTAATGTTGATAAAAGTAAAAAACCAGCTACTTTATCTGAAACAATATTGACTGATATTTTAAGAAATGAATTGAATTTTAGTGGAGTTATAATTACAGATGATATGGAAATGGGAGCCATTGTAAATAATTATGGTACTAAAAATGCATCAGTTGAAGCTATTAAAGCAGGAGCTGACATTGTTTTAATGTGCCATACTAAAGAAAAGCAAATAGAGGCATTAGAAGGTTTAAAAGAAGCTGTTAATAGTGGAGAAATCAGTATAGAAAGAATAGATGAGAGTGTAAAAAGGATTATTAAATTAAAGAGGAAATATGATTTAAATGATATTAAAAAAAAGAACAACTAAAATCAAAAAGTGGAAATGAGAAATAAATAACTCATTTCCATTTCTTAATTTCTCCTATATAATATCCTGACCTTTAAAATAGAGTAAACTAGCTACAAAACCAATTCCTCCTATAATAAGCACAGATAAATATGACAGAGCAACAGGATACGTTGGAATACTTTTATGGCTAGCAATAACATAAGTTGCTGTCCAAGGGAAAAGTGCCATTAATTCATCATTAGAGAGCATAATATTAATCATTGTAACTGATGCGGCTCCAATAATAACAGGAACGATATTCTTAAACCATAGTGTGGCATAGACAAAAGGTGTAAGGGTTAAATACAATAGAGTTGCCCCTAATAAAAATGCTACTGAAGAACTTCCAATTACATCTATTCTAAAATCTGTAGCTCCTCCAATTAAGGTTAAAATTAAGGACGAAGTCCAAGTAATTAACGTTAATCCAATAATCCAAATATAAAGCATAATAAACTTTGTGAAAATAAATTTTGTTTTAGATACAGGAATAGTTAAAATTGTTTTAAGTGTGTTTTCTGTATGCTCTCGGCTAAACAGATAGGCTGCAATTACGCAGTATACAATTAGCCCAAATACCATTATGGTATATAGGTTGACATCGCTAAAAAAATATTCATAAGTAACAATATCTCCATGTCCTTTCACCTTAGCTTTCATCCAACCTCCAAAAACCATTAATGGTGCTACAAAAGCACCCATAATGCTAATTAAAAACATTTGTGAACGCTTGAGTTTTAAAAATTCACAGTATAGTAAATTAACCAATTTGTCCATCTCCAATCAAATTTGAAAAATAATCTTCCAGTTTCTCCTCGCTCATATTAATTTTACAAACATCCAATCCATTTTCAACAAATAGTTTGTTGATTTCTGAACGTTTATTGAAATTGGAATAAATTCGTAAATTTCCGTTCGTGAGAACACTATAATCGTATAAGGACATTTGTTCTTCTAAAAGTAAGGTTGCTTTATTTTCATCTGATATTTCAAATTCTACGTATCTACGGTTCCTTTTATGAAGATCGCTAATGCTAACTTCTTCAATAAGTTTGCCATCGTGCATTACTCCTATGGTATCTGCAATCTGTTCAATTTCACTTAAAATATGGCTTGATATAAGAATTGTAACTCCTTTTTCTTTGCATAAAGTTGTAAGGTAATTTCGTATTTCATGAATACCAATTGGATCAAGTCCGTTAATTGGTTCATCTAAGATTAACAGCTCTGGTTCGTGCATAATTGCAGCTGCGATTGCAAGTCTTTGTTTCATACCTAAAGAATAATTACGAAAAGTCTTTTTTGTCTCGTTATCAAGTCCTACTGTAGATAGAGCATATTCAATTGAATCTCTGCGGTGTATTCCACGAAGCTTTGCTAAAATTTTTAGATTCTCTTCTCCTGTTAGGTTTTCATAAAAACCAGGAGTTTCAATAATAGATCCTATACGTTGATAAATCTGTTTTGGTTTTTTGCAGTAATTCTTCCCGAAAAGCTGTATTTCTCCACTTGTCGGTTGGACAAGGTTCATTAGCATTCTCATGGTAGTGGTTTTTCCTGCACCGTTTCTTCCGAGCAAGCCATATATTTTGCCACATTCCACATGAATACTGACTGCATCTACAGCAAGGTGTTGCCCGTATTGTTTGGTAAGTTTATTAGTTTTTATTATATATTGACTCATTTGTATACCCTCCTTTTTGACATATTATTATTTTATAAAGTAATTATTACACTGTACTGTATTAAATCTTACTTTTTTCTTAATTAAAACTGAGTCTATAAGAATAACTACTAAATTTCAAGATAAGAAAAAACTCTGCATAATCAGAGTTTTAAAAGGGGATTGTTATTGTAAATGTTGTGTTTACATTTGGAAGGCTTTCAACTGTTATTGTTCCATTATGAGCAACAACTAATTCTTTTACGATAGCAAGTCCCAGACCGCTGCCACAATGAGAGCGTGCATCATCACATTTATATAATCGATCAAAAATATAAGGAAGTTTTTCTTTAGAAATACCAACACCATTATCAGATATAATAATGGAAGCACTGCTCTTTTCACGTTTAATTTTTATTTTAAAAAGAGTACATTTTCCATGTTGTATGGCGTTCTGAATAAGGTTATTAATTATTCTGCTGTAAGCATTTTTATCAAGAGGAACTATAAGCTCATTGTCATTAATTTCAACCTCAATTTCTTTTCTTTTTTGCTCTAGAACAGGTAACCAAGCAATTATAATTTCTTTACTATACTCATTGATATCAATAGGCTCAAAATAGAATGTTTGTTCATGAGAATCTAACTTAAACCAATCAAATAGTGTGTTTACAAATTTTGTTAAATCGTAAGCTTTATTTCTCGCTATTTTAATATACTGCATTTTTTCTTTACCAGTCACAATGCCACTTTCTAGAGCATCTAAATATCCAAGCAATGAAGTAAGTGGAGTACGTACATCATGGGAAAGGCTAGTTAATAGTTGTTTATTTGCTTGTTCTGTTTTTTTTAGTCTCGTTATTTCACTTTGATATGTAGCAACAATTTCATTCATCTCATAGCATATTTCAGATGTGATTCCTGGCCCTTTGGTAAAGGCTTTTCGTTTGTCACCTTTTTTGATAGCTTTCAAAACAGTTAATATACTTATGAGTTTTTTTCTTATGTGCAGGATATAGAAGAACATATACAGAATAACAAGACTCAGTATAACAATAATTACTATTTTCATCATTGCACCTGGTTAGTAAATTTATAACCGACACCCCAAACTGTTTTAATATATGTAGGTGATTCAGGATTTGGCTCAATCTTTTTGCGTAGTCTGCGAATATGTACCATAATATTATTATCATCAAATCTATATTCATCCTGCCATACATTATTGTAAATCTGCTTTTTAGTAAAAACCTGTCCTTTATTTTTTGCAAAGAAATATAATAAATCAAATTCTTTAGCAGTTAAATCAATATTTTTATTCTTTATTAATATTTCTCTTGTAGATGGATTAATTAATAAATCTCCGAAGTTTAGACATAGTTGAGCATCACTCTTAAAAATATTTAGAGTTGTGTATCTACGTATTAATGACTGTACTCTTGCTACAAATTCATTCATACTAAATGGTTTTGTAAGATAGTCATCTGCTCCTAATCTAAGTCCTGATACTTTATCAATTTCGCTATCCTTTGCTGTAAGCATAAGTACAGGAACTGCACTGATTTTACGAATTTCAGATAGTACTTCGAACCCGTTTTTTTCTGGAAGCATAACATCAAGCACAATTAAATGGTATGATGTGTTAATAGTCTCTATTAAGCCATCTTTTCCATTATGCTTCATTGTTGTAGTGAGATTTTCAACTTCTAGATATTTCTTTATAAGTTGGCACAATTCAATATCATCATCAATAACTAAAATATCATTTTGCATTGTATAACTCCCCTCTGTAGGGTTTTATTTTTGATCCCTAATCTTTTACTAAAATCATACATTTATATTTAATACTAGTCAATATGGATATGAAATAAATGGAATATAATGATTTTATCAAAAAATAAAAATGTCAAAAAAACTACTAACTTATAAGGTTAAATTAAAAAATAAAAATTAATCCTATAAAATATATAAAATAATTTTATATATTTTATAGGGTTTTTTATAGTATAAAACAGAGTAATTGTAATTATTTGGTAAAAATAAAGACACAATTTACTAAATAAATTTCTATAGATATTATAAGATTAAGCGTTGTTAAGTTAATATCAAATGTTGAAATGTTCAGAAAAGTAATATAATATAAAAGCAAATATTAAATATGATTATCCAAATGAAGATAGCGTGAGATATCTTTAAAAGATAGCCGAAGAAGCAATATGAAAAAAAGCCAAATTTTCATAGAAACTTTCAGGCAAAAGTATCGTTATTTGATGGGTCTCTGGAAAGTTGGATTTTTTCCACGCCGAAGGGGAAATACACCATGTAGTGTAGAATCTCTCAGGTAAAAAAGGACAGAGGGGTATTAAGGCATTGAAACTCGAGGTGCCTTTATATCTCTCTTTTTTATATACTAAAAGATCAAAAATTTTCGTTTTGTGTATAACATTGATGGAAGAACTACGCTTGCAACTATTTTGAGCAACGGAGCCCGTTAGGACTCGTTGGCGACATGAGCCATGCGTTAGCATGAAGCGAATTTTTTATGCAAAAAAATAAGACTATGTCTTGTAAGTATAATGAGAGAATCATATTAGCTATATTGAAAATCATTTAAGGAGGGAAAATGAAATGCAAAATCTTAAAAAAACTGCTCTTTTCGATACCCATGAGAAATATGGAGGAAAGATAATAGATTTTTCAGGGTGGCAACTTCCAGTACAGTATGAGGGTATAACTTCAGAACATGAGTCTACTAGAAATAAGGCGGGTCTATTTGATGTATCTCATATGGGAGAAGTTGAAATTAAGGGTAAGGATGCATTTAAATTTGTACAAAATCTAGTAACTAATGATGTATCTGTTCTTGAAGACAATCAAGTATTATATACTTTTATGTGTTATGAACACGGTGGAGTAGTAGATGATTTATTAGTATATAGATTTGATGAAGAACATTTTTTCCTTGTGATAAATGCTGGCAATATAGATAAGGATTTTGAATGGATGAAGATGAATTCAGAGGAATATGATATAGAACTTATGAATATATCTGATCAAGTATCACAATTAGCAATACAAGGACCAAGTGCTCAAGAAATTCTGCAAAAATTAATTGATGTAGATTTAACTCAAATACATTTTTTTTACTGCAAAAGAAATGTGAATATTGATGGGGTTAGTTGCTTGGTTTCAAGAACAGGTTATACAGGCGAAGATGGTTTTGAAATTTATTTAGATAATGATAGAGCAGAGTATGTATGGGAGAAATTGATGGAAGTAGGAAAAGAATTAGGATTAAAACCTGTGGGTTTAGGAGCAAGAGATACTCTAAGATTTGAGGTTGCATTACCTCTTTATGGGAATGAGTTATCTAAGGATATAACTCCATTAGAGGCAGGGCTTGGATTTTTTGTAAAGCTAGAGAAAGACGATTTTATAGGAAAAGATGCTTTAATAAAACAAAAATCAGATGGTTTGAAGAGAAAAATAGTAGGTTTTGAAATGATAGATAAGGGAATACCTAGACATGGTTATGAAGTATGGGCTGATGGAAAACAAATAGGATTTGTAACTACTGGATATGCTTCTCCTACAGTTAAGAAAAATATAGGGTTTGCCATGGTTCCTATAGAGTATTCAAAACTAGATACACCTATTGAAATAAAGGTGAGAAAAAGAATTTTAAAAGCTAAAGTTGTAAGTAAGAGATTTTACACTAAGAGTTATAAAAAAGTATAACTTTAAACATTTTATAATGTAGACTTTTTTGAAACTCATAACGAAAATTATAATTATACACAATTTAGATAGGAATATAATTTTCTATTCGTTATAAAAAGTAAGAACTTGTCCGAGTTAAAAAACTAGATGAACACATTTATGTTAAATGTGTTCGGAATATTCTTGAAATAATTATAAAAAAATATTAAGGAGGAATTTATTATGAAAATAGTAGAAGGAATTTATTATTCAAAGGATCATGAGTGGATTAAGGTAGAAGGAGATAAAGCTTGTATAGGGATTACAGATTATGCTCAACATGCTTTAGGCGAAATTGTTTATGTGGAAATGCCTGAGGTGGATGATGAATTGGATTCTGGAGATGCATTTAGTGTAATTGAATCTGTTAAAGCTGCATCAGATGCTTATATGCCACTTTCAGGAACTGTTATAGAAATAAATGAAGAGTTAGAAGATTCACCTGAACTTTTAAATAGTAGCCCTTATGAAAGTTGGATATTAAAGGTGAAAATCAGTGATTTATCAGAATTAGATAGTTTAATGAATCATGAAGACTATAAGGCATTTTGTGAAAGTGAAAGCCATTAAGTTTCGCTTTATGTAAAGTATGAAGGAGGTAGGGCTATGCATAGATATATTTCCAATACAGATAAAGATAGAGAATATATGTTAAATGAAATAAATATAGAATCAGTAGATGATTTATTCAGTGATGTTCCTGAAGAACTTAAATTAGGTAGAGATCTTAATTTAAAAGAGGGAATGTCAGAAATAGAGATATTTAATCATATGAATAATATTGCAAGTAAGAATAAGAGTTTAAATGATCTAACATGCTTTTTAGGAGCAGGGGCATATGACCATTATATACCTGCGATTATAAAGCATATAGTTTCAAGATCTGAGTTTTTAACTGCGTATACACCTTATCAAGCTGAGATAAGTCAAGGAACACTACAAGCTATATTTGAGTATCAAACTATGATTAGTAATTTAACAGGAATGGATGTATCTAATGCTTCTATGTATGATGGAGCAACGGGTTGTACAGAGGCAGCAATAATGGCTTGTACGAGTACTAGACGTAAATCTATTTTAGTATCTAAAACTGTAAATCCTGAGACTCGAAAAGTTTTAAAAACTTATATGCAGTATAAAAATATAGATGTGATTGAAGTTGATATGGTTGATGGAATTACAGATATGAATCATTTAAAATCTTTGGTGAGTAAAAAAACAGCAGGAGTGATAGTGCAAAGTCCTAACTTCTTTGGAATAATAGAAGATTATTCTGAAGCAGGAGAATTAATACATGAGAATAAGGGGTTATTAATAACTTATGTAGATCCAATATCCTTAGGTATATTAAAGAGTCCAGGGTCACAAGGAGCTGACATTGTAGTAGGAGAAGCACAATCTTTTGGAAATGAATTGAATTTTGGAGGTCCATATTTAGGATTTATGGCAACTAAGTCAAAGCTTGCTAGGAAGATGCCTGGTAGAATAGTAGGTGAATCTGTAGATGCAAACGGTAAGAGAGCCTTTGTTTTAACTCTTCAAGCTAGAGAGCAGCATATTAGAAGATTTAAAGCCACATCTAATATATGTTCAAATCAAGGCTTGAACATGTTAATGGCAACTATATATTTAACTACTTTAGGTAAAGAAGGCTTGAGGGAAGTTGCTGTTCAGTGTGCTCAAAAAGCTCAGTATGCTTTTGATGAAATAACTAAGAGCAAAAAATTTAAGCCTTTATTTAACAGACCTTTCTTTAAAGAGTTTGCAGTTACTAGTAAAGGAGATAGTTCTAAAGTAAATGAGAGATTATTAGAAGAAGGTATTCTTGGTGGGTATGAACTGGGTAAAGATTATGAAGAGTATAATAATAGTTTAATGTTTTGTGTAACAGAAAAGAGAACTAAGAGTGAAATAGATAAGCTTTCAAGTGTATTGGAGGTGTTATAATGAGAAACTATGATAGTTTAATATTTGAAATATCTAAAGCCGGTAGACGTGCATATAAACTTCCTAAGAATGATGTTCCCCATAAAGATTTATCAAATATAGTTCCATCAGAGTTTTTAAATAAAGAAGAGTTAGATCTACCAGAAGTAAGTGAGTTAGATGTAGTTAGACATTTTACTAATTTGTCTAATAAAAATTATGGAGTAGATACTGGATTTTATCCATTGGGTTCTTGTACTATGAAATATAATCCAAAGATAAATGAAGATGTAGCTGGAATGCAGAATCTAACTAGAATTCATCCATACCAGCCTGAAAGTACAGTTCAAGGATCTCTTGAAGTTATTTATGAATTAGGTGAAATGCTAGCTGAAATAGCAGGAATGGATACAGTAAGTTTACAACCTTCAGCTGGAGCTCATGGAGAGTTACTAGGTATTATGCTAATAAAGGCATACCACAATAGTAGAAATGATTTTAAGAGAACTAAAATAATAGTTCCTGATTCTGCTCATGGAACAAATCCTGCAACTGCTGCTTTAGCTGGTTATGAGATTGTAGAGATTAAATCTAACAAAGATGGATCTGTATGTATTGATTCTTTAAAGGAAGCTTTAAGTGATGAAATAGCTGGATTGATGTTAACAAATCCAAGTACTCTAGGATTATTCGAATCAAATATTAAAGAAATAGCAGATTTAGTTCATGATGCAGGCGGTCAATTGTATTATGATGGAGCTAATATGAATGCCATAATGGGAATTACAAGACCTGGAGATATGGGATTTGATGTAATGCACTATAACATTCATAAGACATTATCAACTCCGCATGGAGGAGGAGGTCCAGGAAGTGGTCCTGTAGGAGTTAAAAAGCATTTAGCTAAATTCTTACCTGTTCCTGTAGTAGAGAAAGAGGATGATAAATATACATTAAACTACGATAGACCTGAGTCAATAGGCAAAGTAAAGGGGTTTTATGGAAATTATGGAGTTATGCTGAGAGCATATACTTATATATTAGCCATGGGGAAAGAAGGTATAAAGGAAGTTAGTGAGACAGCAGTACTGAATGCAAATTACATGATGAATAAACTAAAAAAATATTATTATCTACCAATAGATAAGGTATGTAAGCATGAATTTGTATTAGGCGGTATAGGAGATGATTTGCAAGTACCAACACTTGATATAGCTAAGAGATTATTAGATTATGGATATCATCCACCAACTATATATTTCCCACTCATAGTTAATGAAGCTATTATGATTGAGCCAACAGAAACGGAAAGCTTAGAGACTATGGATGGATTTATTGAAACGATGATAAAAATTGCAAAAGAAGCTAAAGAAGATCCTGAAATGTTAAAGGGGGCACCATACAACACACCTGTAAGAAGAATTGATGAGGCAAGAGCAGCGAGAAATTTAATTCTTAAGTGGAATAAATAAAGCGTGATATACATATGAAAACAGATGTTTAAATAGACAAAGAGACTAGAACATGCTTAATTAGATAATAGCTACCTAGATTTATTATAAACAAAATCTAGGTAGCTATTTTTTATAACGAATAGGAAATTATATTTCTCTTTAAATTGTGGATAAATATAATTTTCGTTATGAGTTTCAAAAAAGTTTACATTTAAGATTCTTCTAAAGAAGAACTTTTTTATAGACAAGGAAATTATATCATTTTTTATTTTAAAAATTTCATTTGATCTTTACGATGTTCTTGTTTTTCAGTGGCTCTTTCAAGATCTTCTTCATTCATATGTTCTTGATTATGATCTAAGTATCCTTGAGAGTAATGATAATTTTTTTGTAGATTCTCAAGTTCACTATCACTCTCATGTTGTCCATATGCTATTATATTTTTTAGATTTTCTATTTTATGTTCTCTTTCACATTGAATTTCTCTAGAATGTTCAATTTGCTCAGGAGAAGAAATATCAGAATGCTGTTCAAGGTGACGTTCTGTTCTTGTATGCTTTTCAACTAAATCTATAAGATCATCTATTCTATGAGCATTTTCTAAACCTAAGTTTTTGCTTTTATCTGTATTTACATTATGATCCTTTTCTATTTGTTTCATTATAAAAAACCTCCTTAAATTGAATGTACTATTATTTTTACATGTTTGAAAATTATAATACCATATAAACATTTCCAACTAAAAAATTACATATAGAAAACATTTTTTTTGAATTTATAAAAGAATATGGATATAATAAATTTTTTTGAAAATCTTTTGATAAATAAAATATATAAATATTTAAAAAATTTTTAAAGATATTATTGAATAATTTTAAAATTTAGGATAAACGAAAACTATGTTTTGATTGATAAATATAGTCTGAAGTGGTATAGTGTAAATGCAGGTGTATATACACCTGCATTTACTACATAAAAATTATATAGAGGTGAATATAATGAATTCTATAGTTGACAAAATAAAAAAATTAAAAATAGAGAAAAATGCTATTATTTTGGCGCACTATTATCAGAACTCTGAAATTCAAGATATAGCAGATTATGTTGGTGATTCCTATTATTTAAGTAAGGTTGGTTTTGAGAGTGATGCTGATGTAATAGTTTTTTGCGGAGTTAAATTTATGGCTGAGAGTGCAAAAATACTATCTCCTAAGAAGACCGTGTTACTTCCTAATGAAGAAGCATTGTGTGGGATGGCAGTTATGGCTAGAACAAATGAAATTGAAAAAATGAAAAAAGAATATCCAAATGCTAAAATATTGTGTTATGTAAATTCAAGTACAGAAGTCAAGGCTATTTCTGATGTGTGCTGTACTTCATCAAGTGCTATGAATATATGTAGAAACATTCAAAGTGATGAAATAATATTTGTTCCAGATAAAAATTTAGGATCATATATTCAAGAAAAAGTACCAGAAAAAAGAATAGTACTTTGGGATGGATACTGTTGTATACATAACAATATAACACCTGATGATGTTATAAAAGTAAAAGAAGAACATGGACAATACATAGAAGTTTTAGTTCATCCAGAATGTACGAAAGAAGTTAGAGAAATGGGTGATTTTATAGGAAGTACAGGACAGATAATAGAGTATGCATCCAATAGTAATAAACAGGAGTTTATAGTGGCTACTGATGTAGGGATATTACATAAGCTTAGAGAAAGAAATCCTAATAAGAAATTTTACCCATTAGATATGGTCTGTAAGAACATGAAAATTACAACTTTAACAGATGTTTATAATTGTCTTAATGGTTCATTAAATGAAATTTGTATTGATGAAGAAGTAAGAATTAAGGCTGAAAATGCTTTAAGAAAAATGCATGAATTAGGATAATTAAATTTCTCTTTATAATTAATTGTTGGGGGCGTATAAAATGAAAGTTTATGCAGATGTACTTATTGTTGGTACTGGTATTGCAGGTTTATACAGTGCACTAAACTTGAGAAATAATCTCAAAATAGTAATGATTACAAAGGAAAAGGTAGATGATTGTAACTCATACTTAGCTCAGGGTGGTATAGCTACAGCAAAAGATAAATATGATATTGAGAATTATGTACAAGATACTTTAAAAGCTGGTCAATATAAAAATAATGAAGAAGCAGTTAGAATTTTAGCAGAAGAATCTATTGATAATATTAATAATCTTATTAAATTAGGTGTTAAATTTGATACAGTAGATGGAGAACTTCGATATACAAGAGAAGCTGCTCATTGCAATAATAGAATAGTTCACTGTAAGGATAGAACAGGTGGAGAAGTATTCAATGTACTATTAAAAAGAGTTAAAGAAAAAAGTAATATACAAATAATAGAAGAGAGTTGCTTAATTGATATTATTGAAAAGAACAATATATGTTCTGGTGGAATAGCTGTAAAGGATAATGAAGTGATAAATATTTATTCTAAGGTAACTATATTGGCTTGTGGTGGCATTGGAGGCTTATTTAAAAATTCAACTAATGTGAAAACACTTACTGGGGACGGTATATCTATAGCTTGCAAACACAAAATCAATATTAGAGATATAAATTATATACAATTTCATCCAACTTCTCTATATGAAAAAGGAGAAAACAGGAGATTCCTTATTTCAGAAGCAGTTAGAGGGGAAGGCGCGTATTTATTAAACAAAAGAGGAATACGATTTGTTGATGAACTATTGCCACGAGATGTAGTTTCAAAAGCTATTCTTAATGAAGAACTAAAATCAAATTCAGAATGTGTCTTTTTAGATATAACTCATAAAAATAGTCAGTATATAGTTGATAGATTCCCAAGTATCTATGAAGCTTGTATAAATAAGGGGATAGATATGACAAAGGATAGAATACCTGTTACGCCTGCTCAACATTATTTTATGGGGGGAATTACTGTAGATACATATTCAAGAACATCAATGAAGAGACTATTTGCTTGTGGAGAAGTTAGTTGTACAGGTGTACATGGAGCAAATAGATTGGCAAGTAATTCGCTTCAGGAAGCATTAGTATTTTCTAGAAGAGCATCAATAATTATAAATAATAATATAGATGACATACAATTTAATAAATTAGAAATTGATGAAAGCTATAATTGTGTAAATGCATCTAATATAAAAAAACAAAACATAAAGATAGCATTAAATGAGCTTATTAAAGTGAGGGGAGACCTTAAAAATGAATTGGTTAATTGCTGATGAGATTATCAAGAATGCATTAATAGAGGACGGGGTATATGGAGATATTTCAACAAATTCAATAGTAAGTAAGTCTAGCTTATGTTCAGTAGAGTTGATAGTAAAGGAAAATGGTGTTATTGCAGGTTTAGATGTTTTTAAAAGAGTATTTGATTTATTAGGAAATGTTGAGGTTGAATTTAATGTTAAAGATGGGGAAAAGGTTGAAAATAAGCAGGTTATAGGTATCATAAAAGGAAATACAATGAATGTTCTTAAAGGTGAAAGAATAGCTCTAAATTTTTTACAAAGAATGAGCGGAATAGCAACAATAACAAATAGAATGGTAGAAAAATTATATGGAACAAAAGCAAAACTTTTAGATACAAGAAAGACGACTCCAAATCTAAGAATTTTTGAAAAGTATTCAGTTAAAGCTGGAGGAGGATGCAACCATAGATTCAGTTTATCAGATGGTGTTATGCTCAAGGATAACCATATACAAGCAGCTGGAGGAATAAAAAATGCTGTAAAGCTTGCAAAAGAAAACACATCTTTTGTTAGAAAAATTGAAGTTGAAGTTGAAAGTATAGAAGAAGTTAAAGAAGCTTTAGAATCAGGGGTAGACATAATAATGTTAGATAATATGAGTATAGAAAATATGAAAGAAGCTGTTAGAATAATTGATGGCAAAGCTATAACGGAGGCTTCTGGTAATGTTTCAATAGATAAAATTAAAAGTATAGCAGAAACTGGAGTAGATTATATATCATGTGGGGCTCTTACACATTCAGTTAAGGCACTAGATATAAGCATGAAAAATCTTATAATAAAAAAATAATGTTTTTATATTTAAATTTTTATATTAAATCCTGATAAAAAATAAATACACATATGTGCATTTATTTTTTAATCAGGATTTTTGTCGTTTTAATGAATTGATTTATAAACTAAGTTATGATATTGGATAAAAAAATATAGTTGAACTTTCAACGATGATGAAGTATACTAGAATTAGTTGAACTTTCAACTATGCTTTGGGAGGTGAACCCTATCATTAAGTTAGACAGTCATGTTTTAAGAGAAGTAGGAACATTATCTAGAACTATTCATGCAATAAGTGATATGAAATTCAAAGAACTTAATTTACAAAAAGGCCAGTTTATATTTCTAACTCGTATATGTGAAAATCCAGGTATTAGTCTTATTCAATTATCAATATTATTAAAAGTAGATAAAACAACAACTACTAAAGCTGTTCAAAAACTAATGAATGAAGGATATATAAATAAAGAAAAAGATGAAAAAGATAAAAGAATATATCGATTATTTCCTACTAAAGAGGTTTTTGATATATATAATGATGTTATTGAGGAAGAAAATAGAAATATAAAAATTTGTTTTAAAAATTTTACGGATGAAGAAAAATCGATAGTATATGAATTAATAAAAAAAATGAAAGAAAATATTGACTCTAACTGGCATGAATTGAAAAATTATAAGGAGTGATAGTAATGATAAGAAAAGCAGTGTTAAGTGATTTGGACAATATTATGGAAATTATAAAAGAAACGATAAAAGAAATGCACTCTTATAATAATTATCAATGGGATGATAATTATCCAAAATCTAAAGATTTTGCTAATGATATTGAAAAAGGTGATTTATATGTTGAAGATATGAATGGACAAGTTTGTGGATTTATATGCGTTAACTATTTAGAGCCAGACGAATATAACGGATTAAATTGGTCTGTTAATGAAAAAGCTATGGTTATTCATAGAATGGCAGTTGATTCTAGATTTAGAAAAAAAGGAATAGGTACAAGTTTAATGAAATTTGCTGAAGAATTAGCAATAAATAATGGATCAAAATATCTAAAGACAGATACTTATTCACTAAATACAAAAATGAATACATTGTTTAAAAAACTTGAATTTAAATTGATTGGAGAAATGAGTTTTCTAGGAAAAGAAAAGCCTTTTTATTGTTATGATAAACTATTAAGTATATCTAAATAGATGATAATATTATCGACTAAATCGTTGTATTTCACCATAAATTTACTATTTATAATCCTTCTGTCTTGGGTAAATTAAATATTATAGACAGAAGGGAGGTTTTTTCGTGATTAAAAAAGTTAAAAATCAAGAAAGAGACAAAAATATACATCAAAATCATAGAAATAATACATTTAAATACAAATTAGATATTGATACTACTTTGATGGATACACATACCGTTATAAACGAAGGTAAAAATAAATCTTATTAAAATCAAAAGGACTGAAAAGTCCTTTTTTTTATACATATAAAATAAATTTTATAATAAATCTATAAAATTTAAATGAAAAGAGTATTGTAAATTAAAAAAACTGTGATATAATGTTTTTAATACAAATACAGATGTCTTTTACACAAAGACATAATGAGAGTAGAATTTAAGAAAGGGGTATTGAAATGATAAAAATAGGGCTTTTAGGTTTTGGAACAGTGGGAACTGGAGTATACGAAATTATAAATAATACTGAAAATAATTTGAGAATACTTTTAAACAAAGAAATCGAGGTAAGTAAGATATTAGTTAGTGACATAAATAAAAAAAGGAATGTGGTTGTATCAAAAGATATATTAACACAAGATCCTTTAGATATATTAGAAAATCCTGAAATTGATATTGTTGTTGAGGTTATGGGAGGAATTGATAAGGCTTATGAATATATGTGTCTTGCTTTTAAAAATAATAAGCATGTTGTAACTGCCAATAAAGCTGTTGTTTCAAAATATATAGATAAACTTTTAGATCTTGCTAATAAGTATGACAGAGGATTTTTATTTGAGGCAAGTGTTGGTGGGGGAATACCTATTATTAAACCTTTAAAACAAAGTGCTAGAATTAATAATATAAGCAATGTTAGAGGAATATTAAATGGAACAACAAATTTTATTTTGACAAAAATGTGTGATGAAAATTTAAGTTTTGATGAGGCTTTGAATATAGCTCAAGAACTAGGTTATGCAGAAGCAGATCCAACTGATGATATAGAAGGGTATGATGTTAAAAGAAAGCTTGCTATATTATCATCTATAGCTTTCAATAATAAAACAGATGTAGATAGCATTATGTGTAGAGGGATAAGCTCTATAAATAAAGTTGATATTAAGATGTTTAAGAAGTTAGGACTTGTATCAAAGTTGGTAGGAAGTGCTGTTTCAAATGATAATAACTATTCAGCAAGTGTTGAGCCGATACTTTTAAATGAAAATTCTACTTTTACAACTGTTAAAGATGCGTTTAATATAGTATCTATTACAGGAAATGTAATAGGGGAATTACAATTTTATGGTCAAGGTGCAGGTAAGAATCCTACTGCAAATGCAGTTGTTTCAGATATATTTGATATTGTAACTGGTCAATATAAGAGAGATGATTTTGTACAAAATGGAAAGTTAATATCTGCTGATATAGATTTATTTAAAGGAAGATATTATATAAGGGTTAGTCCTAGCAATAAGAATGATGTGTCAAAGATTTTAAAACTTATGGATTTAGATAAATTGAAATATGAAATACTTAGCATGAATGAAGATTTGATAGTTATTACTGATGTTATAAATGCTGATAAAATAGAGCAGTTTGTAAGCAAATTAAATATTCTTGAGAAAGAATACTGTTATATGAGAATTGAAGGAGATATTATGAATTTAAAATATGAGGCTAAATGATGATGTGAAATGGGAGGAGAGTATGAAAAATATAGTTGTTCAAAAGTATGGAGGAAGTTCTGTAGGATCAATAGATAGGATAAAGAATGTAGCAAAACAAGTTGTAAAAGCAAAACATGAAAATAATAAAGTAGTTGTTGTAGTATCTGCTATGGGAAATACTACAAATGAGTTGATTGAAAAAGCTATAAAAATAAATAAAAATCCATCAAGTAGAGAAATGGATATGCTTTTATCAACTGGGGAGCAAATGTCCATAGCACTTCTTGCCATGGCTATACAAGAATTAAATGAGGATGTTATATCATTAAACGGATATCAGTGTAAAATAATAACTGATGATAAGCACAAAAAAGCTAGAATTAGTGATATAGATACTACAAGGATAAAGAATGAACTACAAAAAGGAAAGATAGTTATAGTAGCTGGATTTCAGGGAGTATCACAAAACAATGATATAACTACACTTGGCAGAGGTGGTTCAGATACAACAGCAGTTGCATTAGCAGCTATATTAAATGCAACTAAATGTGAGATTTACACTGATGTAGATGGAGTATATACATCAGATCCTAGAATTGTAAAAGGTGCAAAACTGCTTGAAAAAATTTCATACGATGAAATGTTAGAACTTGCAAGCCTTGGAGCTAAAGTTCTTCATCCTAGATGTGTAGAACTTGCTAGAAAATACAATGTGGCACTTGTAGTAAAATCAAGTTTTAATGAATGTAAGGGTACAGAGGTTGTGGAGGTGAATAAGGTGGAAAATGTATTGGTAAGAGGGGTTTCTTTAGATGAAAAGATAGCTAAGGTTTCAATACTTGAAGTTCCAGATGAACCAGGTATTTCATATCAATTATTTGATATTTTATCAAAGTATAATATACAGGTTGATATGATAATACAAAATGTAAATAGAGAGAATGTAAATGATATTTCTTTTACTGTAAATACTGAGGACTTAAAAGAAGTTCAAAGAATATCAAATGAACTTAAAGATAAAATTAATGCTAAAGATATAGTTACAGATGAATCTGTTTCAAAAATATCAGTAGTAGGAATTGGAATATCGGGGAGTTCTAATGTTGCATCTGCTTTCTTTAGAAATCTTTATGAATTAGGGGTTAACATACAGATGATAAGTACATCAGAAATAAAGATATCTTGTATAATAGATAAGAAAAAAGGAAGAGAAGCTTTAGAATATGTGAATCAAAAATTTAGATTGTGTAGTGATAATTATGTATTTGAAGAAAAGGTTGTTTAAAGTTAAGTGCTGTTGGCTATACTGGTAGCCATGGCACTTATTTTTGTGTTATATTAGTATTTACTGGATAAAGCGAAACTTAATTAATATGGATTTTTATTCCACATTAATTTTTAGCTTTGGGATAAAATACACATGAAAAGAGTGATTATATAATGACATTAAATTTTAAAGATTATAACTTGAGCGATGAAATATTAAAAGCTATAGATAGATTAAACTATACATCACCTACTGAAGTTCAACAAAAAGTAATTCCAATAGCACTTAAAGGAAGGGATGTTGTAGTTAAATCTCAAACAGGAAGTGGAAAAACAGCATCATTTGCAATCCCTATATGTGACAAGGTTGATTGGGAGGAGAATAAGCCACAGGCTTTAGTTGTTACTCCAACAAGAGAGCTTGCAATTCAAGTACGAGAAGAGTTTTTTAATATAGGTAGATTTAAAAGACTTAAGGTATCAGAAGTATATGGACAGTTCTCATTTAGAAGACAGGAAAAAGAACTTAAGCAAAAAACACATATAGTAGTAGGAACTCCAGGAAGATTGATAGATCATATGGAAAGAGGAACTATAGATTTATCTATGATTAAATATTTAGTAATAGATGAAGCGGATGAAATGTTAAATATGGGATTCATAGAACAGATTGAAGCTATAATAGAAAAACTTCCTAAAAATAGGATAACTATGCTGCTTTCTGCAACTATTCCTAAGGACATACAAAATCTGTGTAGATCATATATGAAAGATTACGAGCAAATAGAAATTGAAACTCAAAATTTAACTGTTGATAAAATAGATCAAGAAAGATACTCTATAGACGAAGAAGATAAATTTGAATTTTTAAAGGATATTTTGGTTGTTGAGAATCCAGATAGATGTATGATATTTTGTAATACAAAAAAAATGGTTGATGAGCTTTGTGATAATCTATATCCTTGGATGAAGTCTTGTAGCAAAATTCATGGTGGAATGGAACAACAAGATAGAAGTTCAGTTATGAATGACTTTAGGAAAGGTAAATTCAGACACTTAATAGCTACAGATGTTGCAGCTAGAGGTATTGATATAGATGGGATAACTCATGTTATAAATTATGATACACCTGAGGATAAGGAAGATTATGTTCATAGAATAGGAAGAACTGCTCGTGCAAGTAAATCAGGTAAGTCTATTACTTTTGTAACAGAAAATGATATGAAATTTATAGATGTTATACAAAAGTATATAAATAAGAAAATACAACCTAAAGAACATCCAGATAAGCTTACTGTTGATGAAGGTACAGATGCTTTTAATGAAAAAAATAGTACAAAATTAGATATGGGTCCATTAAAGAGCGAAAAAGTAAGTGAAGGAATTATGAAACTTCATATAAACGCAGGTAAAAAAACTAAGATGCGTCCAGTTGATATAGTTGGAACTCTTTGTAATGTAGATGGAATGACTGCTGCTGATATAGGTATTATAAATATAATAGATGTTTCTACTTTTGTGGAGATATTAAATGGAAAAGGAGAAATGGTTTATAATGCTCTTCAGGGTAGACCTATTAAGGGAAGGGTTAGAAGAGTTAGTAAGTGTGATGAATAAGATTAATTGAATATTTTGTGTCTAATAGAAAAAAGATGCTTATTGAAATAACGCTACTTACATTAATATTTTAATAAAACTAAAGATAGTGCCTTATTAAATATCTTAAAACTTCATGAACTCACTATGTTCAAACAATGAAGTTTCTTAACAGATATTTAAACGTCACAATCTAAGTTTTATGAAAAATATTAACGAAAAAGTAGCTAACATTTCAATAAGCATTTTTTTAGTTTTGGGATTTAGAGTTTGAGTAGATAAAAAAAGAAAGGATATTAGAAGAATTTAAGTTTTTTAAGAATACAATAAGAATGTTATTTTTTTATCTAATATTTGTAAAAAAAATCAGAAAATACCCGATATATTAATTAAGACAGCCGAAAGGGGTATGTATTATGAAAAAGATAAGCGACAAAATAATATTATTGACAATTTTTATATCTATACTCACAACATTATTTATAGGTGGAAGCAATATATACTCAATGAAAAAAACAAATAATAATATGATGAAACTAATTGAAATATCAGCAAGAGAAGATTATGATGCAATGATTAAAGAACAGGTTGATAGTGTTATATCTATGTTAGACAGCATATATAGTAAATATGAAAGAGGAGAAATAACATTAGAAGAAGCTAAAAAGCAAGGTGCTGATATAGTTAGAGATGTTAGATATGGAGAAGAAGGATACTTTTGGATAGATACATATGATGGTGAAAATATTGTTTTGCTTGGAAAAGATGTAGAGGGAACTAACAGAATGAATCTACAGGATTCAACTGGAAAGTACATAGTACAAGAAATTATAGATAATGGATTAAAAGAAGGTGGAGGATATACAGATTATTTTTTTCCTAAGAAAGGAGAAGAAAAATCATCTCCAAAACGTGCTTATAGTAGAGGGTTTAAACCGTTTGAATGGGTAATTGGAACAGGCAATTATACAGATGATATAGATGAGTTTATTTTACAAAAAAACAATCTTTTAGAAAAACAAGTTGAAAAGAGCATTCAAGTAACTATAGTACTATCGGTAGTAGTATTGTTAATATGTATTATTTTGTCCTTATATTTTGCTAAGAAGATAGCTAATCCTATTTTAGTAATAACAGATCTTGTAAATAAAACTGCTAATTTGGATTTAGCTTATGATAAGAACTTTGAAAAAATACTTGAATACAAGGATGAGACTGGTATTATATCTAAAGCAGTAGCTAATTTGAGAAAAGAACTTAGGTTAATTGTAGGTATGTTAAAAGAAAATTCGAGTGAAGTTCTAGATCGTTCATATGGAATATCAACTTCTACAAATGAAATAGTAGGGGGAATAGAAAGTGTGAATATGTCTATGGAAGAATTAGCATCTGGATCACGTGATCAGGCTGAGGAAGCTCAAATGAGTGTAACAAACCTTCAAAAGCTTGCAAAGGAAATTAATGATTCTGTATCTATTTCTGAAAAAGTTAAAGAAGATACTGATAAGTCAAAGAAGGCAAATGTTGAAGGAATAAAGAATATGAAAGTATTAGTAGAGAAGTTTAAAGAGACAACAAAGGCGAATGAAGAAGTAGCTCAGAATGTAGATATTCTTGCGGATAAATCTAATTCTATTGGACAGATAGTAAGTGCTATTGAAGATATAGCAGAACAAACAAATCTTTTAGCTTTAAATGCAGCTATAGAATCTGCAAGAGCAGGAGAGGCTGGAAGAGGGTTTGCAGTTGTAGCTGATCAAATAAGAAAATTAGCAGAACAAACAGGTTTATCCACAAAGAAAATAAGTGATATGATAGAAGAAATTCAAAGTCAAGTAGGGGAAGTTAAGACAAACATTGGTAAGGGTCAGGATATAAATAAAGAAGCTATTGTATCTATGCAAGAATCTGAAAGATCATTCAAAAGTATAGATGAAACTATAGAAAATATGGCGAAGAATATAGAGAATTTGGCTGAAAATATAAATCTTGTTAATAAAGATAAGGATGAGGTTGTAGCTTCAATTGAAGGTATATCAGCTATAACGGAACAATCAAGTGCATCTACTGAAATGGTTTTATGTTCTATGGAAGAGCAAAGTAGTATAATACAGGATATATCAAGTAGTGCTAATGATTTAAAAAATGTAGCTAATACATTAGATGAAGTAGTTAAAAAATTTAATTTGTAGTGAAAAATACCCTATAGATTAGACACTAAAAAGTCTAATTTATAGGGTGTTTTTATCTTTAAGAGATGAAATAGCAACTAGACGAATTTTTTATCTATCAAAAATAAATGATTTTATAACGGCAAAGTACTCTCTTATAAAATATTTAGGAGCTATGCTAGTTATTGTTTTAGAGGGCATACCATAAGGAGTAAATCCTAATCTTTTAGCTATAAACTTAGATCTAAATAAATGAAATTCATTTGTAACAATCATAATTTTATGATTTTTTTTACCATCTAATTCTTCAAGAATGTTTTTTGCGAATTTTAAATTTTCTAGTGTACTTGTAGACTTATCTTCTTGTATAATTTTACTTTCATCCACTCCATTTAAAACTAAGTAGTCTCTCATAGCTTCAGCTTCAGGCATATTTTCGCCTCTGCCCTGACCTCCGCAAACAACTATTTTAGTATTGGGATTATTTTCTATAAATTCTAAAGCTGTATTCATTCGTCCTAATAATGTAGGAGATAAAACATCACCCCAAAGACCTGATCCCAAAACTACTAAATAATCAACATCATATTCTTTATTTTCTTGTCCATTAATTATGATAAGTCCTTCAATCATAATAAAAGAAGATATTAATATTAAAGCTATTATTTTAATTATTTTTGTTATTAATGTTTTTTTCATACTAAATTCATCCTTTGTATATATTTTGATACCTCTATATTATACATTCTATAATACAAAAGATGGTTACAAAAATGTTACATATATATATTAAAAAATAAGATATTAATAAGGTATTAAAAATTAAAAATTAATTTACGTATATTGGTAGCAGCAAATTGATAATAAATGTAATATAATATATAATTTAAATTAAATGATGGTAGGGGATGGAAATATGGAAGAATGTTTAGAGTTAATAATTCATGCTACTTTTAGGGGGGCAAAAGTATTAATGGTATGTATAGAAGGATTTCTGAACAGTGGTATTGCACTTGATATCGTAGAAATTGCATTTGATATTAAGAACTATTGTAAAAAAAACATAGGGAGACATTCATGATTTGTAAACTAAAAGGAATATACAAAAGATTTGATAATTTAGATGTTTTAAATAAATTAGATTTAGATATAAATAAAGAAGAAATTATTTGTATAGTAGGTCCATCGGGATGCGGTAAATCTACAATTTTGAATATTATTTCTGGATTAATTGAGCCTGATAAAGGAGATATAATAAGTAATTTGGATAGTGTAGGATATGTTTTTCAAGAGGATAGGTTGTTACCTTTTAAAACGGTCTACGAAAATATAGCTATTGTAGATAAGGAAAAAAATCATGAAAAAATAATGGAGTTAATAAATGATGTTGGGCTTAACGGATTTGAACACTCATATCCAAATAAGCTCAGTGGTGGAATGAGACAAAGATGCTCAATAGCTAGAGCATTTTATTTTAATTGTGAAATTCTCTTAATGGACGAGCCTTTTAAATCATTAGATTATAATCTTAAAGTTAATATGATAGAATATCTAATAAAATTATGGGACAAGTCTAAAAGTTCAATAGTGTTTGTAACTCATAATATAGATGAGGCAGTTTTATTGGGAAGTAGAGTCGTAGTTTTGTCAAATAGGCCTACTAGCATTTTAAAAACTTTTAATATTGATATTCATCAAAGTAAAAGAAGCTTAACTAATGAGTATATTACAAATTTGAGAAATGAAATAATTGACATATTGTCAATTTCAAATAATGAGGGGGAGTAAGTATGAGAAAAATTTTAAGTTTGATAGTTAGTATAATCATGATTTTAGTTTTAACTGTAGGTTGCACAAATACTAATGAAGAGGTAAAAAAAGAAAGTAAATCTTTAGATATTAAGGTTGCTACACCTGCAGGTACACCTACTCTTAGTATGATTAAGATGTTTAAGGAAAATCCATCTATAGGAGATAATATAAGTGTGTCTTATGAAAGTGTTAAAGCTACTGATATTTTAACTTCTAAAATATTATCTAAGGAAGCGGATATATTTATCGTGCCTACTAATTTAGCTGCTAATTTATATAATAAGGATTCTGGATATAAAATAGCCGCATCTACTGTATGGGGAACTTTCTATTTAGTTGGAAATGAAGAAATATCTAATTGGGAAGATCTTAAGGGAAAAGAGATAGATATGATAGGAAGAGGATTAACTCCAGATGCTATATTTAGATATTTACTTACTAAAAATAATATAGATCCTGATAAAGATGTAAAGTTAAATTATTTTGGAGGAGCTTCTGAACTTGCTACAAACTTTATTTCAGGAAAAAGCAATTTGTCATTAATGCCAGAACCTATGCTTACTAAGGTTTTGACTAAGAGACATAATAGCAAGGTTGTTATAGATTTACAAGAAGAGTGGCAAATAGCTACTAAGTTAGATTCAAGTTATCCTCAAGCATCTATAATAGTAAGTGAAGAATTAATAAAAAAGAATCCTGATGCTGTTAAAACTTTTTTAAGCGAGTATGAAAAATCTATAAATTGGATGAATGAAAATCCTAGTGAAGCTGGAAAATACTATGAAGAATTAGATATGGGTATTAATAAAGTAATAATAGAAAAGTCAATTAAAAGATGTAATATAAAGTATGTAAGTGCTAATGATGCAAAAGAGGCTATAGATAAGTATTTAAATGTGTTATTTGAATATAATCCTAAGCTTGTCGGAGGTAAACTTGTAGATGAAGATTGCTATTTCACAAAATAGATTGTATACGATGATTTCCATAGTGTCTATTATAGTGCTATGGAAATTTCTTTATGTATTGTTAGATAACCCTATAATGATACCATCACCTGAAGTTACTGCTTTGGAATTTATAAAGATAATTAAATCTCAAAATTTTATTATAATAGTTACGGCTACTTTAACTAGAGTGATAATTGGATTTTTAATATCATTTATATCTGCATTAATCTTAGGTATTTTATCTGGATTTTTTAAACCTATATATTATTTATTAAGACCTATTATAGTTATTCAAAAGGCAACTCCAACTATGGCGATAATACTTCTTGCTATAATATGGTTAAAGTCGGAATTGGCACCTATTTTAGTTGGGTTTTTAATAATATTTCCTATTATATATTCTACAGTTATACAAGGAATTGATAGTGTTGATGTAAAGCTTATAGAAATGGCTAAAGTGTATAAGTTAAGCAGATCAGCTGTTATGAAGAATATATACATACCATCTATAAAGTCTTCTTTGATGTCTGTTGCATCATCAACCATAGGACTGAATTTAAAGGTAATAATAGCAGCTGAAGTTTTGAGTCAACCAAGTGTTTCTATTGGAACTAGCTTTCAAATAGAAAAATCGAACCTAAATACGGCAGGAGTATTTGCATGGGCTTTAATTACTATAATTATAGCTGGAGGCTTTGATTTTATAATAAAGCTATTAAAATCGCATATGAAAAATTGAAGCAGAAAAAGGTTGTTGAAGTAATTTGAATTAAATGGTAAATTAGAAGATAAGGGGTGATTTACTATGAATATAAAAAGCAAGATATGTGAACTTAGAAATTTAATGAAAAAACACAATATGGATGCTTATATAATTCCATCCGATGACAGTCATCAAAGTGAATATGTAGGAGATTATTTTAAGTGTAGAAAATTTATTTCTGGATTTACAGGTTCAGCTGGAACTGTAGTAGTAACTCAAAATGAAGCAGGCCTTTGGACTGATGGAAGATATTTCATACAAGCTGCTAATCAGTTAGAGGGAAGTGATATAAAATTATTCAAAATAGGTGAAGAAGGAGTTCCTACTATAGAAGAATATTTATATGAATCTATGGAAAATGGATCTATATTAGGATTTGATGGAAGGGTAGTATCTGCTAAAGTAGGAGATAACTTAAAAAATAAATTAAGTAATAAAAATATAGAAATATGTTATGAACATGATTTGATTGATGAAATATGGGAGGATAGACCAAAATTATCAGATAAAAAAGCATTTTTACTGGATATTAAATATTCAGGAGAAAGCAGTGAATCTAAATTATCTAGACTAAGAGAAACTATGAAACAAAAAAATGTAACTACTCATGTTATAGCTACATTAGATGATATAGCATGGTTGTTCAATATAAGAGGGGATGATGTAAAATATAATCCTGTTGTTCTTTCTTACTGTGTAGTTACGCTGGATAAAGTATTTTTATTTATTGATGAGAATAAGTTGAATGATGAAATATTAAAAGAGTTAAATAATTTAGAAGTAGAAGTATTAGCATACAATGATGTTTATGAGTGTATAAAAAATATAGATGAAAATGAATGTGTATTATTGGATAAAAACAATGTTAACTATGCTATTTTAAATAGCATACCTACAGGAGTGAAAATTATCCAAGATTTTAATCCAATTATGTTTTTTAAAGCAAAGAAGAATGAAGTTGAGTTAGAAAACATTAAAAACAGCCATATTAAAGATGGTGTAGCTTTTACGAAGTTTATGTATTGGTTAAAGAAAAATGTTGGAAATATAGATATAACAGAAATTAGTGCTACTGAGAAATTAGAAGGTTTAAGAAAAGAACAGGATGGATTTATGCAGCCGAGTTTTACAACTATAGCAGGGTATAAAGAGCATGCTGCTATGATGCATTATAGTGCAACAGAAGATACAGACTATAAGCTTGAAAAAGAGCATTTATTCTTGATAGATTCAGGTGGACACTATATAGATGGAACTACAGATATAACTAGAACTATTGCTTTAGGTGATTTAAATGATGAATTAAAAACACATTTTACTGCTGTTTTAAGAGGTATGATAAATTTATCTATGGCAAAGTTCTTACAAGGTGTCAGAGGGTATAATCTAGATATATTAGCTAGAAGACCTATTTGGGAAATTGGAATAGATTATAAATGTGGAACAGGACATGGAGTAGGAAATTTACTAAGCATACATGAGTCTCCTAATGGATTTAGATGGTATATAGCTCCTCATATAGTTGATAGTGCGGTATTTGAAGAAGGTATGGTAACAACTAATGAACCAGGTATATACATAGAAGGATCACATGGTATTAGGATAGAAAATGAACTTATAACTAGAAAAGCAGAGAAGAATGAGTATGGACAATTCATGAAGTTTGAAGTAGTTACGTTTGCACCTATAGATTTAGATGCTATAGATGTAGATCAGTTAAGTAAACCAGAAAGAGATTACTTGAATAAATATCATGAATTGGTGTATAACACTTTACATGATCATTTAGATGATGATGAAAGAAAGTGGTTAAGAGAATATACTAAGAATATGTAATATATTAAAAGACCCTGTACAAAATTGTTGTACAGGGTCTTTTTATGTTTTACAAAGAAACTAAAATCATGGTAAACTTTAAATAAATATATTTATGGGGGAGGTATTATGAAGACTTTTTTTGCTTTTTTAATTTCACTATCTATGATTGTTTCAAATCCAACACAGGAAGCAACAGATGATAAGGTTGTTCTAGGAAATGAAAGATTGATAAGTGAATACAGTCAGTTAATAGATTCAAAAAATATAGGTGTTATAACTAATCAAACTGGGGTTGATAGTGTAGGTCAAAATACTTATGAAAAGCTATATAATTACGAGAATACTAATTTAGTAGCAATTTATACTCCGGAGCACGGATTAGATGGATTAACTCCAGCTGGTAAATATGTGAAGTCGTATACAGATTCTAATATGAATATTCCTGTATACAGCTTATACGGAAAAACTAGAATGCCTAGTGAGGACATGCTCAAAGGTGTAGATATTTTAGTTTTCGATATACAGGATATAGGATCTAGAACATATACATATATGTCTACTTTGAATTATTGTATGATAGCAGCACAAAAGTATAATAAACAAATAGTAGTTCTTGATAGACCTAATCCTATAGGAGCTAATAAGGTTGAAGGTTTTGTTCTTGAGGACAAGTATAAAACGTTTGTTGGAGTGGACAATCTTCCTATGTCTCATGGAATGACTGCCGGAGAATTGGCTAAGTTTTTTAATAGAAATATTGGTGCTAATTTAACTGTTGTACCTATGCTGAATTACAGTAGAGATATGATATATCAGGATACTGGATTGCCATGGGTTATGACATCTCCTAATATACCAACTATAGAATCAGCTTTTGGATATATGGCAACTGGTATTGGAGAAGGAACAGGAATAGGTCAAGGAGATAAGTTCACTTGGATAGGTGGAAAAGGTATAGACAGTAATAAATTTGCTGAACTTTTAAATAATTCGAACCTTGAGGGGGTAGAGTTTATTCCAGAAAGTAAAGGAGACAAGGGCGGTGTAAAACTTAATGTAACTGATTATCATAAATTTAATCCTTGTAAGGTTGGTACATATGCATTAACGTATGCACATTCTTTAACGAAATTTAAAGTTCCTAAAAGTAGTAAATATATAGTTATGTTTGAAAAAATAATGGGGACTTCAAAATATGGAGAGTTGCTTGAGATGGGATATACTCCTGATCAGATAGTTGATTCTTATCAAGAAGATTTAAATAAGTTTAAGGTAGAAAGAGAGAAGTATTTAATATATTAGGATAGGTTTTAGGGGGATAACAAATGTCTGAACTAGCTGTAAATGTTGCAAAAAATGTTGTGAATATAGATATTCAAATGATATTTCAAATTGTAAATACAATACTTTGGATTGGTATTTTATATTTAATTTTTGGTGCTATTTTTAGAGTACCTAGAAAAATTAAAAATATGTCGCAAAGAATAAGTAATATTGAAGAAGAGTTAAAGTCTATTAAAGATAAGTTAAATTAAGCTATAAAAAGGGTGATATTATGTCAGCGGAGTATTTTTTAGATCGCTTGATTTTATTTGGGATAATATATTTTGCTGTAAAGTATGCTGTTATAGATGCTAATAAAAGATTAAATGAAGAAGAATCTACTTCAAGAATAGATATTATAGGATCTAGTTTGGAGGAAACCGCATTTAAGACAGTAAGTGAAATAGAGAAAAAATTAAAGAAAAAAGGTTAATAAAATCCTAGATTTTGTACAAACAAAATCTAGGATTTTATTAACCTTTTTTTCGTTTTTAGATTTTAATTTGTTTGAAATAATGATCTTCATTTGACAAATTATTATGTAAATGTTATCATAAATAAAAATTAGTACAAGTGTACTAATTTTATAAATTTGCTAAAAGAGACAAAATGATAAATTATATGGAATGGTAATAACTACATGCTTAAAGTGTTTAGCAAAATTTTTATTTATATTTCAGTTGATCATTTCTGTATTTATCGTTGTAAGTGTTTTATTAGTTTTAAATAATATTTATAAGTTGGTTAGGTAGTTATATTTTGGAGCAAAAGTATGAATTTAATTGAGAAATTTAGTGTTATAAATTTCTCAATTATTTAAGAATGAAATAAGGAGGAAAAGTTATGGAGAAGAAAAAAAAGGATGGTAGATTATTGAGATGGGATGATATCACCGATGTAGAGGTAGTTGGAAGGACTAAACATAGTCCATCTAATCCAGGTAAATATATAACAGATAACAATCCATATACAGTTGTAGACGGTGACTTGTTTGATTTTTATTCAGAAATTGAAGAAATATCAATAATGCCTAAACCTATGTTAACAAACGAATATATGTTTGGAAAAATATTTCCATTATTAGAACAATGTACAGGAAGAAAGGACGCCTATAAAGTTCAATTACTTAAAGATATTGAAAGACAGAATTTGGAGGGCGAAGGAAAGATAGTACCAGAAGTATCAGAAGAAAAAGAAGCGGATTTAGTAAAGCTAAAGCAAGAAATTAAAGAATATGTAAAATCTTTAGGTTCAGATTTGATTTGTGGATTTACAAAGCTGGATAGAAGGTATATTGCAGAGGGCCTGGACGAATTGTTTCCATACGATAATATAATGGTATTAGGAATGGAAATGAATTGGGAACAGACTATGGAAGCGCCTCATCCAGCACATAAAACCGGAGAACATTTTGTATTTAGAGTATACCAAGAAATTGGAAAGACAGTACACAAAGTGGCTGATTTCATTAGATCAAAAGGACATAGTTGCGTAGCCCGAGTTGGAATGGATGGAGTACTAAAATATCCACCGCATGCGGTTAATGCAGGACTGGGACAGTTTACTACAAGTGGACTTATTGCAACAAAGGAATTTGGAACTAGGGTAAGGTTTTGTGCTATAAATATTGAGCCAGATATACCAATTGATAAACCCATAGATATAAATATGGATGAATTTTGTGGGAAATGTAGAATATGCTATAAAGTTTGTCCTGCAGGAGCTCTTACAAAAGATCCAATTATGTATAGGGGAAGACAGTTGAGAAAAACTAACGGTAAAAAATGTGTACCAAATATTGAAGCTAATCACGATTGTGCACTTTGTATAAAGGTTTGTCCTTTATCTATGTTTGGATATGAAAAGTGTATGGAAGCTATTCCACAATATTATAAATACAATACTATGGAAGAAGATGTTGTAAAAAACAAATTATTAAATAGAAAATATGATAAAGATGTAGCGTGTGCTTGTGGTGAAGAAGATTAAGGGGGTAGCATAATGAATAAGAACATTAATATTTTTGGAGATGTAAATAATATAGGTGAGTCAAACGTCTGTATAAATAAAACAATAAAAGAAATATTAAATGAATACGCAGGTGGAATGACTGGATATAAAAATGTAAAATTAGTTCAAATAGGAGGACCTTTGGGCGAGGTGTTTAAAGCAAATAATTTGAATTATAAGCTAAGTAAATATGCAGATAGTATGGTTACAGATACAATTGTTTTTTTTAATGATCTAATGTGTCCAGTAGATTTTATAAGATTCTGCACAAGATATGTAATTAGAGAACTTGGAATTAGAAATGATCATGTTGAAAAAATAAATATACTTATAGAAAATATAACAAGTGGACTAGCAAATGAAGGTGATTTTGAAAAATTAAGAGAAACAGCTAGTGAAAAGGCAGATACTTATGCGGAAAATGAATTACATAAAATAATTTTATATATGGCAGATAATTTTAAAAATGAATTTATTGATCATATAATAAATAAAAAATGTAAAACAGGAATTTGTAGAAAATTATTTGTTGCTCAATGTATAAATGGATGTCCAGCTGAGGTTAATGTTCCTGGATATATAGCTCTAATGGCAGATGACAGAATAAAAGATGCCTATTCTTTAATGAGGAAAAACAATCCTCTTCCATTTGTATGTGGAATGGTTTGTTCACGTCCATGTGAGGATAGATGTAGAAGAGGAGAAATAGAAAAGACCGTTGGGGTTAGAGCATTGAAAAGATATGCTTCAGATAGAGCTTTAAAAACAGGAGAATATAAAGAAGATAGATTGGAATCTAAGGGTAAGAAAGTTGCTATAGTTGGAGGAGGCCCCGCAGGTCTTAGTGCAGCATACTTTTTATCTAAAACAGGTTATGAGGTAATAATATACGAAGCTAATGAAGTAATAGGAGGTATGCTGGCATTAGGCATACCAGAATATAGATTGCCACAAGCAGTAATAGATAAAGAAGTAGAGTTAGTTAAAAATTTAGGTGTAGAAATTATAACAAATACAAGAGTTGGTAAAGATGTTACTCTTAAAGAATTGAGAAATAAATTTGATTCAGTATTGTTATCTACAGGAACTCATATAGGAAATAAATTTGGTCCTGATGTTAAAGAAATAGAAACAGCAATAGATTTATTAAGAGAAGTTAAAGTAGAGGGAAGAAAGGAAATTGGAGAAAATGTATTAGTAATTGGTGGTGGTGATGTTGCTATGGATGCTGCGAGAACGTCTGTAAGACTAGGAGCTAAAAATGTAATAGTAGCATCACTTGAAACATTTGAGACAATGCCAGCAAGTGATGAAGAAAAATATGAAGCATTAGAAGAAGGAGTTGAATTTGTAAGTGGATATGGAACAAAAGATATTCATGAAGAAGGTGGAAAACTAAAGGAAATAACATTAAAGAAATGTATATCAATAGTTGACGATAAAGGAATATTTAGCCCAATATATGATAATGAAGATTTAAAGAAATTTGAGATAGATAGTTTAATACTTGCAATAGGACAAAGACCAGATAACAGTTATTTGGATGAAGATATAGAAATTAACGAAAGAGGATGGATTAAAATAAATTCATTTACATTTGAAACAAGTGTAGAAGGTGTATTTGCAGCAGGAGATATATATAGACCTGGAGTAGCAGTAAAAGCTATAGCTGAAGCTAAAAAGGCAGCACAATCAATAGATAGATATTTGGGTGGAACTGGATTATATACAGAAAAAGAAATAGAAATTCCACAGGGGCAATTACATTATGATTTATGGTTTGAAGAAAAAATTAATGAAAAAATTATAAATGTAGCAGAAAGAGTTTCAAATTTTAAAGAAATTACTTTAACAATGTCAGATATAGATGCAAAGTGTGAAGCTAAGAGATGTTTGAGATGCGATAGAAATACTAGATCATCATAAAAATAAAGACTCTATAAAAAATATAACGAAATCCTTTATATTGACATAAGGTTAATAATAATTTATAATTTACAAATTATCATTAGTATAAATTAATAGGTTTAGTTTTGGTAAACAATGATAATTTGACTTATAAATGAGGTGAAATAATAAAATATGAAATCAGATCGAAAACAACAAATTTTAAATACTGCTATTGAATTATTCAATCAAAAAGGTTTTAGTAGTATTTCAATAAGGGATATTTCTAATGAACTTAATATAAGTCCCGGCAGTTTAACTTACTATTTTAAAAAGAAAAAAGATATAGTATTAGAAATAAATAATCAAATGATGAGTGAATTTCTTATGCATGTGAATTTTGATATATCAGATTTTAGAGAATTGGATAATAAAATCGAAGTATGGTGCAATTTGCAGAGGAAATATATGTTTGTTTTTTGTGATTTTATCGTTTTAACGCAAACTTATCCTGAATTACAAAAACTCAATAGACTTTTATTTGATAAATATAAAAAACAACTTAATTTATTATTAGATTATTATATCTCTAAAGAGTTAGTAAAACCGGAACCTATAAAAGGCATATATGAGAATCTAGCTGAAATTTTAAATATTTTGCTTCCTTTGACTATTTCAATTAACCGTATTATTTATAGAGAGGATTATAATACTTCCAAAATAAAGGATTTAGTTTGGGGTCTACTGATTCCTATATTTACAGAAAAGGGGTTAGAAGAATATAAAGCATTGAAAAATTATAAATTATAACAATTTATATGATATGAATCGAGTAATTTCATAGACTTTTAGTATTATCTACATAAAGACTTGATGATCATTTCAATGAAACAGGACAATTGTGTTTTTCACAGCATAATTGTCCTATTTTATAATCAAGAACTCTAAGAAGTTTTACTACTTCATACTTTCCGTTAGTTATTTACTTTACAAAATTATTACCAACCATTGTATTGTAATATTTCGATTCCAATTTCTTTATTCTCAAATCAGCAACTTATTTTATTTATAGGTTCTTATATAAGTACCTACAGTATTCTAGTATAAATTCGTTATTTTTTTATGTGAATGTTACTGTTTTCACAAAAATGATAAATAGTTTAGATGAAGATTAAAGAAATATTAAATTATTTTCACGTGATATATATTATTAATCATATATCAAAATTAAGTAGAATAAATGGTTATATTTTTAAACTTAATAGTAGAATATTGAAAGTGATATAATCTAATCTGTTTTATAATATTAGTGTATCAATAAATTAGACAAAGGAAAGGAGAAGATTGAAATGAGATTATTACAAATGGATTTTAAAACAGAAGGTCCTTGGGGCGATGATATGTCTATTGCTTTTAAGGAATTAGCTAAGGATATATCAACAGAAGATAAACTTATTTGGAAAATATGGACTGAAAATGAGGAAACTGGAGAAGGTGGTGGAATATATCTTTTTGAGACTCAGGAGGCACTAGATAAATATTTGAAAAAGCATACAGAGCGTTTAACTGGTTTCGGAATCACTGATATTATTGCAAAAGTTTTTAATGTCAATGAACCATTAACATTGATGAATAGAGGTTATCTTGGGGAGACTAGATAGATACAAATAGTAATTTCTAGTTAAAGTGTTGAAAAAGTCCTCACGGTATGAGGACTTTTGTTAGTTGGATCTGGTATTTTTTGTAAAATATAGGGAAGAGTGCTGATTTATAACACTAATTAGTGATAATGTTTTAATATAAAAACAAACAGATATGATTATGATGAAATATATTTTTAATTGTAAAAAAAGAAAGGAGACAATATAATGTTTAAAAAGATTTTTAAGTCAATAAAAATTAATAATTTAGAAATTAAAAATAGATTGGTTAGTACAGGCTTAGCTACAAATTATTGCAATAAAGATGGTACAGTTACTCAAAGATATATAGAATATAATGAGGCAAAAGCTAAAGGTGGATGGGGATTAATAATTACAGAAAATTATGCTATAGATGAAGTGCAAAAAGGTTCACCTTTTCTTCCGGGGCTATGGAATGATGAGCAAATAGAAGGACATTCTAAGCTTACAGAAAAAGTGCATAACTGTGGAGGGAAGATAGTAGCGCAAATTAGTCATCCGGGAAGACAAGCTAAAAGTTTTTTAACTGGAGCTCAATCTGTTGCACCATCACCAATAAAAGATCCAACTATAGATGAGATGCCTCATGAACTCACAGTAGAAGAAATAAAAGTGATAGTCAAAAAATTCAGTGATGCTGCATTAAGAGTTAAAAAGGCTGGGTTTGATGGTGTAGAAATACAAGGAGGACATGGGTATTTAATAAACCAGTTCTTATCACCTTTTTCAAATAAAAGAAGTGATGAATATGGAGGAACAATATTAAATAGGTGTCGTTTTATATTAGAGATAATAGACAGTGTGAGAGAAAAAGTTGGAGAAGATTTTTTAGTTTCAATTAGAATTTCTGCTGATGAATTTGTAGATGGCGGACTTACTATTGAAGATTCAAAAGTAATAGCGAGAATACTTGAAAATGCTGGAATCGATGTTATTAATGTTTCTTTTGCAGTTTATAAGACTTTGCACTATAATGTGCCACCTGCTGCTGTTCCGCATGCTTTCGCTGTTGATCTAGCAGCTGAAATAAAAAAGGTTGTATCTATTCCAGTTATTACCGTTGGAAGAATTAATGATCCGTTTATTGCAGAAACAGTATTATTATCAGATAAAGCTGATTTAGTAGCTATGGGTAGAGCAGGTCTTGCTGATCCGGAATTACCAAATAAAGCTGAAGAAGGAAGAGTTGAAGATATTATTCGCTGTATTGGATGTTTACAAGGATGTGTAGGCAGGCCACTAAAAGGTCAACCAGCAAGTTGTTTAGTAAATCCTTTAAGTGGAAAGGAGAAAGAATTTGATATTAAAAAAACAAACAACAAGAAAAAGGTTTTTGTAGCTGGTGGCGGAGTTGCTGGAATGGAAGCAGCAATTATTTTAGCTAAAAGAGGACATGAAGTGCATTTATTTGAAAAGGAACCTCAATTAGGTGGACAGTGGTTATTAGCAGCGGTACCTCCTCATAAAGAAGAGCTTAACACATTGACAGTGTGGCAAAGAACGCAGTTAAATAAGTTAGGTGTAAATATATACTTAAATACAGAACTTACAAAAGAAATTATTGATAAAGAGAAGCCAGATGCAGTTATTATAGCTACAGGAGCAACTCCTTTTGTTCCTAATATTCCAGGAAAAAATTCAGACAATGTTATACTAGCTAATGAGGTTTTAGCTGGTAGCGATAAAATAGGAAAGAATGTAGTCGTAATAGGTGGAGGACAAGTAGGTGCAGAGACAGCTGCACATTTAGCTAACCATGGTCATAAAGTAAATATTGTAGAAATGCAGGATTCTATTGTTAAAATGGGAATACCACTAGTCAACTATTTTTTAATGAAGGATTTAAAAGAAAATAATGTAAATATAATGACAAATACAATAGTAAAAGAAATACTTGAAGATAGTGTATTGCTAGAAAGAAATAATGAAGTAATGAAATTAGATAATATTGATACAGTTGTAATGGCAATTGGTTCTAAGTCTGAAAACAAATTAGCACACGATTTAAAAGGTAAGGGGATAGAAATAATAACTATAGGTGATGCAGTCAAGGTTAGAGATGCTCTAAGTGCTGTAGAGGAGGGGTATAGGGCAGGACTTCAAATGTAAAAATACTTCAATAGTTCACAGTTTATTGATTACAAACAACTGTGAACTATTTATGATCAAAAAGTATTTGACGATATCACTAATTAGTTATATTATTAATAATAACAAAAGAAATAAGTAATAATAAAAAAGAAATAATTGATAATGCAGAGATTTTATTACAAATGTTTGAAACTGCAATAAATAGCAAAATTAAATCAATTATTTGATTTTGAGAAGCCAGATTTATTTTAGTAGATTAGCACAAATTTTTATTAATTTAGGAGGAAAAGAAATGAAAAAATTTATAAACATTCATAGCTCAATTTATTTGATTTTTGCACTGGCACTTTTTATTATTCCAGATCAATTATGGCCAATGTATGGATTGGAAATAAACGATAAATATGCAAGATTTTTATCCCAACATACGAGTATATTTCTTGGAGGGATAGCAGCTTTTGGATTTTTAATGAATAAAATTCAAGAAGATAAAATAGTTTATCTTCAAGTGCTAAAAAGTTTAGCTATTACAAATTTTTTAGGAGTAATTATTACTCTTTATGCCTGCTTTAATGGAATATTTGTAGGTTTTGGTTGGTCAGATCCAATATTTTTCGCGATACTTTTTACAATTTGTTTAGTACAGATAAAAAAAATAAAAGAAATATAATTACTATATAATGAACAATACAATTTAATGGTTTATTAAATAATTCGAATTGAGAATAAGTATGAAAATTAAGGTTTATCAGTGTAAGATGATGAATCTTACACTGTATAAAATTTAAATTATTTTTGTTGTTAGTATTGAATATTTAATTTCTATTGAAAGGGGTTTAAATGAAAAGGGAACAAGAAAATCTTCAGCATATTTATAGATTGATAGGTAAGGTTGATTTAAATAATCTAAAGATTATTGATGCGTTTGTGAATTCTAAAATTGGTATGTTTATGCCTATATCGGGCTCATTTAAGCATGCTGTAGAATCTATTCATACTCATCCATCTTATATGTTTGTTTTGACATTTAATGATCAGGTTTCATTTAAAATTGATGATAAGGAAATTGTTACTCAACCAGGAAGGTTAATTGCGATTTCACCATTTATTGTTCATCAAGAAATCTATTTAGATCATTCACCACGCTATATTGCTATATTTATTGATAAAGAGTTTTTTGATTCTCAGCTTAAGGAATATAATTTGGAAGAGATTAAGACATTTAAAGGTGATTTTATTCAGATACCTCAAGGATTTCAATCATTAATTAAGGAATTTATGATTGAAGCTGATAATAGACTGCAAGGATGGGAACAAGTAATGAGTAGTTTAAATGTACGCATAATTCATAGTATTATTCGCAGTTTGATTGGATTAAAGCATAATGTTGGTCAAATTACATCACGATTGGATATTAACCGTACCGTAGAGTATATGTATGATCATATGGGACAAAAACTGACAATCGAAGATATTTCTTCATTTGCCAACATGTCATCATCACATTTTACTAGAGTGTTTAAAAAAGAGATGGGGCAAACTGTTATTGATTATCTTACTGATATTCGTTTAGAGAAGGTAAAGCATTTATTGATGTTAGGAGAGAAATCCATAACCGAAATTGGATTTGAATGTGGATTCAGCAGTACATCATATTTGTCAACGGTTTTTCAGAAACGCTTTGGACAGTCTCCGTCTGAGTATCGTAGAAGCTTTATGTATTATGATAAAATAAATGAGAATATTAAATAGTAAAAGAGAATTAGAAAAATTTAAAACGTTATTGACATTATAACTAATTAGTGATAGGGTGAAAATATGAAAATTAATAGATATAATTATGGAGAAGAAAATAATATCAATTTAAAGCTTATTGTAGCAATACGTAGAACATTAATTGAAGATGAAAGAAACTTATCAGCTCGATTATCAGAATATGGGATAACTCTTTCTCAGTTTAGTGTGCTTGAACCGCTTTATCATTTAGGCCCTATGAACATAAATAGTATAATTGAGAAGACTTTATCGACTAGTGGAAATATGACTGTCGTTATTAGGAATTTAGAGAAAGGCGGGTATGTTACTAAAAAAAGGGATTCTGAGGATGGTAGAGTTTTCATTGTGAGTATATCTCAAAAAGGTTATGATTTGATTGATAATATTTTTCCTGAACATGTTAAGGAAATGAGACGTTTTTTTTCAGGTTTGAGCTTTGAAGAAAAGAAAGTACTGTTACAATTGTTAAAAAAAGTTACGGGATATCAAAAATAAGCTTACTTTTTCTAATTTGAGAAGGTAAGTTGTATTTTTAAGAGAATATAACTAATTAGTAATAAAATCATAAGGAGTATTAAAGAATATATTGAGCTGGTAAAAAAAGGGGGGAATTATCCTCACAGCAAGTAATTGATTAAATTTAATTCAAAAAAATAATATAACTGAGCCTTAAATTATTAATAATTTAAGGCTCAGTTATATTATTTTTTGATGACAAATTAAAACTAAATAAATTTAATTGTATCCAGAATACGAAAAGGTGTATAATTTAATGAGAATTATATGTAAAAAATATAAATAGTAACTTTCACATAAAAAAAATAAATAGTGTATATATTTTAATTATTTAATCAGATTAACAATAATTTTGAAGAATTGTGCTATAATACAAATTAATGGTATTATTAGAAAAATAATATATGAATTGTTTAATTGATGTAGGAGATGAACAAATTTTGAATTTAGAAAAAGTGTTAAAGGGAATTTCAGATATTATAGGTGTATATAAACCTGATAATACAATTTTATTTTATAATGAAGCGGGGTATAATTTTTTTAAAAAAAGTGACAAAGAAGTTAAGGGTAAAAAATGTTATGAGATGTTTAATAGAAGTGAAAAGTGTCCTAATTGTCTTTGTGAAAAAGCAATTGAAACTAAGACAATAATGCAGGGAGAAAAATATATTCCTGAAATCAATAAGTATATGGAATATAGATATAATCCTGTAGTAGATTCTTCAGGAAAAGTGATATTTATTGTTGAACAATTAAGGGATGTTACTGAGAAAAAGAGTCTTGAGAATATACTTAAAGAAAGTGAAGAAAGATATCGTCAAATTGTTGATATATCTCCAGATGCGATAATTATTACAGTAGGTGGAGAAATTGTTTTAGCAAATAAAGAGGCTTTGAAATATCAGAAAAATCTTATTGGGAAAAGTGTATATAAATATAGTTCTGATTTTGCAAAAATTATGTATAAGAAGATGAATCAAATATTAAAAAATAAAATTAAAAAGACTACGTTTGATTATAAAGCTGTTCTTAGTGATGATACAAAAATAGATATAGAAGTATCTTCAAGTTATTTAATATATAAAGGAAAACCAGCAATTCTTTCTATACTTAGAGACATTACAGAAAGAAAAAGAGAACTAAATTCTGCTGCTAAGATACAAAGGCAGCTTTTGAAAAAGCCATTTCCTCTTGAGCATAAAGCGAATATGGAGTCTCTTTATATACCAGCAAAAACAGTTAGTGGCGATTTCTTTTATACTCATAAATTCAATGAAGATTTAATTGTTGGTATAATTGGAGATGTAAGTGGTAAAGGAATTACAGCTGCTCTTAATATATCGGCATTTAATGTTTTGTTCAATGAAGAAGTTTTAAAGAATAAAGATCCATCTAAAATAGTGAATAGTTTAAATAAAAAAGTTGCTAAGTATTTAGGAGAAAGATATATAGCAGTATGCTGTTTTAGCTTTGACTTTAAAAAATATCAAGCAAAAATAGTAGGTGCTGGAATTAATCAATTTATATATCAAACTGATAAGTGTGATATTAAAAATAAAATTGTCAGAGGTTCATTTCTTGGAATGTTTGAAGATAGTGAATTTGATGAAAAGATAATTAATTTTAAATCAGGTGATAAATTTTATTTTTTCACAGATGGTTTAGATTTCATATTTGATAATGAGGAAATAAAAAAAGAGTATTTAAAAAGTAATACAACAACTGAATTAAAGAATAATATTAAAAGTTCTTTAAAAAGTATGTCAACTGATGTAGATGGAATAAAAGATGATTGTACATTACTTACATTAGAAATAAAATAGAATGAGGTGAGATTTAGTGTGAGAATGAAAAAAAATGAAGTTACTTTATATGGATTAAATAATTATAAACAGGTTATTGATGATGTTGTCAATGAGTTGAATATTTCTGATGATTGTTTTGATATTAAGCTATTATTAACAGAATCTTTAACGAATGCGTTTAAACATGGTAATAATGGTGACGAGAATAAACCTATTTATTTAAGGTATGTTTGTAATGATACAAATATAGAATTTGAAATAGAGGATTGCGGAAATGGGTTTGAAAATTTAAGCATTCCAAATAAACTATCAGATGAAAATTTATTAAATGATTGTGGAAGAGGTTTATTTCTTATAAATTGTATTGCTGATAAAATTGAGTTTAAGGATAATAAATTAGTTATACAAAAATATTTAAATGTTGGATAAAAAAACGATTCATGCAAACGTATGAATTATATTGCCAATTGGAAAATAAATGTTAGTGAATATTAGATGGAGGGTAACAATGAAAAAAAGTTTGAAAACTAAATTAATTTCTATGTTTTTTATATTTATATTAATTCCACTTCTTGCTTTGGGAGTTACTTCTAGTGTTATGACTTCTCGTTCGATGCAACATGCAACTGAGGAAGAATTAAGAGATATTACAGAACAAACAGCAGAGATTATAAAACAGAATATAGAGTCTGTAAATAAGTATGTTCAAGTTTTAAGTTATGATGCAGATATAGCTACTACTGCAGCTGGATATAATGAAAATACTCATGAGGTGTATACATATTTAGTTAAATTACAAGAAGAAAATAAAGATCAAATAGGGTCTTTATATATTACAGACGAATTTGGTAAGGAAATTATGAGCACTAGAAATGAAAATTCTGATATTGATTTAAGAGATAGAGAATATATTCAAAAGGCATTAAGTGGATCTTTTGCTCAAAGTGAAGTTATATTAGATAAAGATAATAATGAACCTATAATAGCTATTGCATATCCTTTAGTGATTGATAGCAAAGTTGTGGGTACAGTATGTGCAAGTATTAATTTTGATAATATTTCAAGACAGGTATCAAAATTAAAAATAGGTGAAAATGGATATGCTTACATGGTTGATAAAAATGGAGTATTCGTATCTCATCCTAAAAAAGAAAAAATATTAAGTGAAAATATAGGAGATACAGACAATAATGAGTTAAAAGCTTTAGTAGATCAAATGAAGTCTGGCAAATCAGGTGAAGGTTATTATACATATGAGGGGAAATATAAGTTTGTAAGATTTGCTCCTGTTAACAATTGGGTTGTAGCAGTAACAGCTGACTACGAAGAATATATGTCTTCAGTATTCTCTATTAGAAAAATTACAATAATAACAATTATATTATCTTTAGCAATTGCAGTATTTTTAGCTTATCTTATAACAACTAAAAATATTATAAATCCTATTAAAAATCTAGAGGATTTAATGATTAAGGTAGGAGATGGAGATTTAACGGTTAGAGCTAATATAACTACAAATGACGAAATACAGGTACTAGGTGAATATTTTAATGACATGATTGAACATCAATCAAATATAATAAAACATGTTAGACTTGGATCAGAAGAGTTAACAGCATCATCAGAAGAGCTAGCAGCATCGTCAGAAGAAATCAGTGCATCAACAGAACATATAACTGATAATATACAAGGTGTTGCGTATAATGCACAAAACCAAAATAAATCAATAATTGAAACATCTGAGGTTTTAGTTCAACTTTCAAGCTTAATTCAAATAGCAAAAAATAAGGTGGTTACAGCTAAGGAAAATTCTGATAATACTATGAATGCAGCTAAACAAGGAAGGATAAAAGTTGAAGAAACAGTTGGAGCTATTGAAAATATTAGTAAAGTATCAAGTGAAACACAAGATGTACTTCAAGTTTTAGATGATCTTTCTAAAAAAGTTAGTGGTATTATTAATACAATTAATAATATTTCAAGTCAAACAAATTTATTGGCGTTAAATGCTTCTATAGAAGCGGCAAGAGCTGGAGAACATGGAAAGGGATTCAGTGTAGTAGCTGATGAAGTTCGTAAGCTTGCAGAACAAACAAATGTTGAATCAAATGAAATATCTTCATTGGTAAACGAAATGGTAATTCAAATAGAAAAAGCAGTTAGTTCAATGAATATTGCTAAAACAGCAGTAGAAAATGGAGTAGTTGTAGCTAAAGAAACGGATAAATCATTTATACATATTATAGATGCAGTGGAACAGATAAGTGATGCTGTTGATCAAGTTGTAGATGTTACAAAGGATGAAGTTGCAAGTTCTGATCAGATAATACAGCTTATTGATTCTGTAGCAACTACTACTGAAACTACATCTGAAAGCAGTCAACAAGTTGCAGCAGCAGCTGAGGAGCAATCTTCTATAATTCAAAATTTAGCTGCTAGCTCAGAAGAAACTAGTGCCATGGCAGTTAACTTAAATAGCCTAGTAGAAAAATTTAAAATTTGAGGTGAATATAAATGAATGAGGTAAGAATATCAATACCTGAAAATTTTGCAGTAGATGAAGCTGCAGAATTTAGACAGAATATGAATAATTTGATAAATGAAGGAAATAAAAACTTTGCACTTAACTTCAATAGTTGTACATTTATTGATAGTACAGGACTTGGAGTATTAGTAGGAATATATAAAAAGTGCAATGAGTTAAATGGAAGCTTAACACTTAATTCGATAAATCCAAAGGTTATGAAGATTTTTGAATTGACAAGATTGGATAATGTATTTGAAATCAAATAGTATAAATTTAAAGTACTCGATGGGTTAATATTGCTCATCGAGTTTTTTGTGCTTTTTTTCTTAGAATATGTGTGTTATCCTTTATTTATATAATAAAGTTAAAATAGAATTTATCATAAGGAAAGGGGATCAGATTATGCAATTTGGATTTATTATTTCTTTAATATTTGCAATTTTAGTAGCAGTATTTGCTATACAGAATTCTGGTATTGTAGCCATAAGTTTTTTATTTGCTAAATTTAATATTTCTCAAGCACTTGTAATTCTAATTTCTGCAGCTCTAGGAGCAGTAATTGTTATGTTATTAGGGTTTATAAAACAAATCAAACTAAAGCTTAAAATAAAAGAACAGTCAAAGAAAATTAAAAGTTTAGAAGAAGAAAATAAATTGTTTAATAATAAAATTGAAGAATTTAAAAATAGTCTAGATGAAAAGAAAATTGATAGTTTAGAAGAGAATAAAATAGATATTAATGAATAAATAAGAAGACAACTCTCGGATTAATTAAAATGGGAGTTGTTTTTTGCATGTTTATTTCCATATATTATCTCAATTGTTATATTTTTTATAAGTTTTATGCTATAATTTTAACTAGAAGATATAAATATTGAAAGGAGATTAATATAATGAAAATATCACAAAAACTTACAAATTTAAGAAAGTTAATGAAAGAAAAAAATATTGATATGTATATTGTTCCTACTGCTGATTTCCATCAAAGCGAATATGTTGGTGAACACTTCAAAGCTAGAAAGTACATAACAGGTTTTACAGGTTCTGCAGGAACTGCTATTATTACAATGGATAAGGCAGGACTTTGGACAGATGGAAGATATTTTCTTCAAGCTGGAAAACAACTTGAAGGAACAACTGTTGAATTATTTAAAATGGGTGAGCCAAATGTTCCAACTATAGAAGAATATATTGAAAGTACGCTTTCTGAAAAAGGAATACTTGGATTTGATGGTCGTGTTGTTTCAATGGGAGAAGGACAAACGTATGAAAAAATTGTAAAAAATAAAAATGGATCTATATGTTATGATTGTGACTTAATTGATGATATATGGGAAGATCGCCCACCACTTTCTGAAAAACCAGCTTTTGCTCTTGATATAAAATATACTGGTGAATCTACAGCTTCTAAATTGGAACGTGTTAGAAAATCAATGAAAGATGCAGGTACAAATACACATGTAATTACATCTTTAGATGATGTAGCATGGCTTCTTAACATACGTGGAGATGATATTGAATTTTTCCCTCTAATTTTGAGTTATTTAATTATTACAATGGAGGAAGTGCATCTATTCATAAATGAAGCTAAATTAAGCGATGAAATAAAATCAGAGCTTATGAAAAATGGTGTAACAGCTGTTCATCCATATAATGATGTATACGAAGAAGCAAAAAAATTCACTAGTTCTAATGTATTATTACTTGACCCTGTTAGAACAAATTACGCATTATATAATAACATCCATGATGATGTTAAAAAAGTAGAAAAAGAAAATCCATCAGTTGTATTTAAAGCTATGAAAAACCCAACTGAAATTAAAAATATAAAAAATGCTCATATTAAAGATGGAATAGCACATACAAAATATATGTATTGGTTAAAACAAAATGTAGGCAAAGAAACAATTACAGAGATTAGTGCATCTAATAAACTAGAAGAGCTTAGAGCAGAGCAAGAAGGATTTATTCGTCCAAGCTTTGAACCAATATCTGCGTTTGGTCCACATGGAGCGATTGTGCACTACACTTCTTCTGAAGAAACTAATATAGAACTAAAAAAAGGATCTTTATTTTTAACAGATACAGGCGGTGGATACTATGAAGGATCTACTGACATTACAAGAACGATTGCATTAGGAGAAATACCACAAATAATGAAAGATCACTTTACTATAACTTTACAAAGTAATCTAAGACTTGCGCATGCAAGATTCCTTTATGGTTGTAATGGTATGAATTTAGACATAGTTGCACGTGCTCCATTCTGGAACCATAACTTAAACTTTAATCATGGAACAGGTCACGGTGTTGGATACTTAATGAACATTCATGAAGCGCCAACAGGATTTAGATGGCAGTACCGTGCACATGAAATTCATCAAATTGAAGAAGGTATGATTCTTACAAATGAACCAGGTATATATATTGCAGATTCTTACGGAATTAGAATTGAGAATGAAATGCTTGTATGCAAAGGTGAAAAAAATGAATACGGTCAATTTATGTACTTTGAACCAATTACTTATGTACCGATAGATTTAGATGCAGTAAACCCTGACATCTTAAATATAGAAGAAATAGCATGGTTAAATGAATATCATAAGACAGTATATGATAAAATATCACCATACTTAAATGAAGATGAAAAAGAATGGTTAAAAAAATATACTAGAGAAATCTAATAATATCAAGTAGTAGGCATAGCCACCAAGCTAAGAGGGTAGAATATACCTTAATGAGTTTGGTGGCTACTTTTTATTTTGTAAAAGAAGGTTTATATGTTTAATCCAAAACAAATGGCATTAAAATAGCGCTAATGTAATAAATATTTTTAATAAAACTAAAAATTACATCTTATTGAATCTCCTAAAAGTTCTAAACTCCCTAGAGGTCAAACAACGAACTTTCTTAACGGATATTCAAACGATGTAATTCAAGTTTTATACAAAAATATTTAAATCATTAGCTAACATTTTAATGCCATTTGTTTTTTAGTATGATTCTTAAATCTGAAATGGATTTACTTGAATAAAATAACATTTTAGTAAGCTTGATTTTTGAGTTTAATACTTTAAAGTTAAAATGTGTCTACGGTAAAGATATATGAATAGAAATTAAAAAAGATATATTGTATAATTATGTAAATGAATTTATGTGTGATATAGGGAGATGGATAAAATGTTGTTTAAGTCAAACTGGTTTAGAGTAGATGTGGTTAAAAATAAGGATTTAAATGAAATTATTGAGGTTTATAATTCTAATGAAAATTTTTTAATCAACCATATGGATAAAGAAGAAATAACAACAGAGTGGATGAGTAGAGAATTAAAAACTATGAAAGAAATTGGATTTTTATGTTGCAAGATAACAGATATGAACTCGGAAAAAATAGTTGGAGTAGTAGATTTTAAGATAGATAAGGAAACATATTTATCTTTACTTATGATACATAATGATTATAAAAATAATGGTTTGGGAAGATTAATATATAATGATCTAGAAAAATATACATTGTCTTTAAAAAGTAATTGTATAAGAATAGATGTAGTTACTGATTATGACGATTCAGTAATTGAGTTTTGGAGTAAAAATGGATTTGTTGAGTTTGGAGATACTATACTTAATTGGACAGGTAAGGATTTGAAGGCTGTTGTTATGAAGAAGAATTTAAAATAAATATAAAAGATAATGTAGGTAGGTGAGTATAATAGATTTCTACAATGAAATAGCTAGGAAGGAACTTAATAATTGGAAGAAAAAAATGAGAAAAAAACCATCTTTGGTTGAAAAAGCGTCAAAGCATGTTCAAAATAAGTTTAATAACTTGTTACCTGAAAAATATCATGAAATAGTAACTTCGACTATAAAAAATATGACTAGAGCAGTTTTGTTTGGTTCAAAATACATTACTAAGAAACCGTATGAAAACTTATCACTTCGACAAAGAGAAAAATTAGTGGCTCAAAAAACTAAGGCATATAAAACTACTGCTTTAATAGAAGGTGCAGGAACTGGAGCAGGTGGGATAATATTAGGCCTTGCGGATTTACCTTTACTTTTAAGTATTAAAATTAAGTTGCTTTATGACATTGCTGCTATATATGGTTTTGATGTAAATGATTATAAAGAAAGAATATATATATTAAATATATTCCACATCACTTTTGCAAGTAAAAGTAAAATAAATGATGTATTTTATAAAATGGAAAACTTTGAAGAGTATTTTGATTCTTTACCTGATGATATTGATTCTTTTGATTGGAGATCATTTCAACAAGAGTATAGAGATTATATAGATTTAGCAAAGCTTTTACAGATGGTTCCTGGAATTGGAGCTTTTGTAGGAGCATATGTTAACTCTAAGCTTATAGACAAGCTTAGTAAAACTGCTGTTCAAGCTTATAGAATGAGAATATTTCCATAGAAATAGGTAAAAAATTTCATTTATGTAACTTGTGTTACGGAATAAACTATACCGATATAGTAAACTTTACTCATAGCAACACAACATAAGAAAATTAATTAAACATAATATAAATGAGGAGGAGTTAACTATGGGTATGTTTTGTTATCAATGTCAAGAGGCTGCAGGATGTAAAGGGTGTACGGTAAGAGGTGTATGCGGTAAGAATGAATCAGTAGCTAAGTCACAAGATATATTAGTTTATGCAAGTAAGGGACTTGCAATAGTAAGTAATGAGGGAAGAAAGGTAGGAGTTATAGATTCTAAGGTAGATAAATATATAACTGAAAACTTATTTACTACAATAACTAATGCTAACTTTGATAGAAATGCTATTTTAGATAGAGTCAAAGAAACTTTAAGATTAAGAGAAGAATTAAAGGTTAAGGTTGAAGAAGCTGGTGGAAATGTAACTGGTGATGCAACGGATTGGTCTGCCGTTACAGAAGCGGAATTTGATATAAAAGCAGAGACTGTTGGAGTATTAGCAACAGAAAATGAAGATGTTAGAAGTTTAAGAGAACTTATTATTTATGGATTAAAAGGATTATCAGCTTATATGAAGCATGCTATGAATTTAGGATATAATAATGAAGATGTTCATGGTTTTATGGCTAAGGCCTTAGCAGCAACACTTGACGATAGTTTAACTGCTGATGAATTAGTTGCACTTGCCATGGAAGCTGGAAAATATGGTGTTGATGGAATGGCTTTATTGGATCAAGCCAATACAGGAACTTATGGACACCCAGAAATAACTAAGGTTGATATTGGAGTTAGAAATAAACCAGGTATATTAATATCAGGACATGATTTAAAAGACTTAGAGTTATTATTAAAGCAGACAGAAGGAACTGGAGTAGAGGTTTATACTCACAGTGAGATGCTTGCAGGACAATACTATCCAGAATTTAAAAAGTACTCTCATTTTGCAGGAAACTATGGAAATGCATGGTGGAAGCAAACAGAAGAATTTGAAAAATTCAATGGACCTATATTAATGACTACAAACTGTGTGGTTCCTCCAAAGGATTCATATAAGGACAAGTTGTTTACAACAGGAGCTTCAGGTGTACCAGGATGTAAGCATATAGATGCTGATGAAAATGGAAATAAGGATTTTAGTGAAATAATAGAGATGGCTAAAAATTGTAAATGTCCAACAGAAATAGAAACAGGAGAAATAGTAGGAGGATTTGCTCATAATCAAGTATTAGCTCTTGCTGATAAGGTTGTAGATGCTGTTAAATCTGGTGCTATAAAGAGATTCTTTGTAATGGCTGGTTGTGATGGTAGAGCAAAATCAAGAAATTACTATACAGATTTTGCTAAGGCTATACCAAATGATACGGTTATATTAACTGCAGGATGTGCAAAATATAAATACAATAAGCTTGATTTAGGAGATATAGGAGGAATACCAAGAGTTTTAGATGCAGGACAATGTAATGATTCATATTCACTAGTAGTAATTGCTTTAAAACTTAAAGAAGTATTCGGACTTGATGATGTAAATGAATTGCCTATATCTTACAATATAGCTTGGTATGAGCAAAAAGCTGTAATAGTTTTATTATCACTATTATATTTAGGTGTAAAAAACATTCATTTAGGACCAACATTACCTGCATTTTTATCTCCAAATGTTGCTAAAGTATTAGTAGATAACTTTGGAATAGCTGGAATTACTAATGTAGAAGATGATGTAAAAATGTTTATGCAAGGTTAATCAAAAGCGTAGCTATTTAAATAGCTACGCTTTTTACATATAAGGAAACTATATGGATTTCCACTTATGGATAACATTAAGACACAAAATTAACATTAATGTGTTTGAAAATTACGACAGAAATTGATATAATTATTTATAAAATGTAAGGTGAAATAAAGGGGGCCTAAAATGAAAAAAAGACTAATGACAATTATTATTTCGCTAACTTATTTAATTTTTATTTTATTAATAAATACGATAATTTTGGACAAAGATAACTTTTTGTTTGGCGTAAGTGTAAATATTATAATTACTTTATTGTACTCATATATAATATTTAAACTAATTTATAAAGAAAAAGTAGAAAAAATCAAAAATATGCTAGATATCATTAATGAAGGTCGCTATGATTATAAATTGGATAATTCTAATGAAGAGATAACATCATCTTTTCAAACTCTTTTTCACAATACTAAAGAAATTTCTAAATCGGGACTTAAATTAGCAGTAGAGCTTGCACTTGAATCTGATAAAGCTGCAGATAAAGTTAGAAACATGCAAGAATCAACAGAAAGCGTCGCCAGTACAAGTGAAGAAATAGCATCTGGTTCTTTAACTCAAATGGAATCTATAAATAGCATTTTTAGTAATATAGAAGGTGTTGGGAATAATATAGATGGTATAAGAGGTGAACTTAAAAATATAGGTGAACAAAGTGATGCATCTGTAAAACTTACTGAAGAGGGAAATAAAAATATTGTTAAAACAAAACAATCTATAGATACTTTAAGGAATATTATGATCGAGTATAACAATAACTTAAATAATTTTATAGAGAGTTTTTCTGAAATAGAAAAATTTTCTGATATAATAAAAGGAATTACTGAGAATACAAATCTACTTGCGCTAAATTCATCTATAGAAGCAGCAAGAGCTGGGGAATATGGAAAGGGTTTTGCAGTAGTAGCCACTGAAATTGGAAAATTATCAAATCAATCACAGAATGCTTCGGAGAAAATAAGTGAGGTTATTGAAGGAATACAACAAAAAATGTCTAAATTAACACAAGAAATGTCATACGGGATAAATAAGATAGATGAAGGCATAATTGTAGCTCAAAAAGCTGAGCAGTCTTTCGAGCAAATATCTAATAGTACAGTTAAAACAAAGAATCAAATAAATACAATTGACAAGAGTATGGAAGAGATAAGTCTTTATACCGAAAAAGTTATAGAATCTGTTGAAACTATTCAAGGTATATCGCAGGAAAATGCATCTGAAAGCCAACAGTTTAATGCTATTGTAGAGGAAATGAATAATTCTTTTGGAGGAATAGTTAGTAATATAAATTATTTAAAAGATTGTGCAAATAATCTTCAACAAAACCTTGCTCAAAATACAATGGATGTATATATGTACAATAAAGCTTTAGATATCAAAGAATATATTGATAAATCTGAAAATGTTGATCTGAAAATGCTTGTTAATGACTTAAATATAGATGATGTATATGTGGTAGATTCTTCAGGGATAATAAAACAGTGTTCAGATAAAGATGGAATAGGACTTAATTCTTTTGAGATAGATCCTGTATCATATAGGGCTTCAAAGTTAAAAGAAGGATACGAAGTAACACCTATTAGAAAAAGAGTTAATGATGATGAAATGTATAAATTTTTACATATTCCATATAAAAATGGAGGGGTAATTAGCGTATCTTTATCATTGAGATCAGTGTTAAACATATAGGGGAAATATTTGAGGCTATACTCATATAATAGTGAGTATAGTTTTTTTTTCTTAAATAGTTGCAAAAGCAACTACTCTTATATATAATACCTATTATGAAAAAATGTTCGTAGGACTAAATAGGAGGTGTGTTTATGGAAAAACAGAAAAGACTTGGAACAGAAAATATAGGTAAATTACTTATGGAATTTTCATTTCCAGCAATTATAGGTATGTTAATTAACATATTATACAATATTGTAGATAGAATTTTTATAGGAAAAGGAGTAGGAGCTATTGCGATATCAGCAGTGGGATTGACTCTACCATTTAGTACAATAATAATGGCATTTGGAATGCTTGCAGGTATTGGAGGAGCAGCTTTAATATCTATTAGACTTGGAGAAGGAAAACATGATGAGGCTGAAAAAATACTTGGAAATACATTTATACTTTTAAGTATTATTTCTATTCTGGTTACTATTGTTGGTATTGGCTTTTTAGATCCGCTACTTAAAATTTTTGGAGCAAGTGAGGTCACTTTTGGTTATGCTAAAGACTATATAATTATAATACTTGCAGGTGCAGTATTTAATGCAGTTGGATTTGGTCTTAATGCATCTATTCGCTCTGATGGAAGTCCGAAGACTGCTATGATTACAAATTTAATAGGAGCTATAACTAATATAATACTTGATTATGTATTCATAATGAAGATGGATATGGGAATAAAAGGGGCTGCAATAGCTACTGTTATAGGTCAAACATTAAATACTATATGGGTACTTAGATACTTTATGATTGGTAATCGTTCTTCTATGAAACTTAAAGTTAAATATATGAAACTAGATATTAATATAGTTAAAGGTATATTTGCAATAGGTATGTCTCCGTTTTTAATACAGCTTGCATCTAGTGTTGTAAATGTACTTGCGAATAATACCTTAAAAGCAAATGGAGGAGATTATGCTATTGGTGCTATGAGCATACTAATAAGTATTACAATGATATTTTTGATGCCTGTATTCGGTATAACTCAAGGTGCTCAACCTATATTAGGATATAACTATGGGGCTGTTAAAATAGATAGAGTTAAAAAATGTTTGAGACTTGCAATAGGTTCGGCATCTGTACTTTGCATATTAGGATTTATATCTGTGGAATTTTTCCCAAGTTTTATGATATCTATATTTAGTGATGATGAAAATATACTTAAGATAGGAACTCGTGGACTTCAGATATTTTTATGTATGATTCCTGTGATAGGATTTCAAATAGTTGTATCAAACTTTTTCCAAGCAATAGGAAAGGCCAAGATTTCTATAGTACTTAGTCTTTCTAGACAGGTACTTATATTAATACCAATGCTTATAATATTACCAAAATTATTTGGACTTAAGGGAGTTTGGATAGCATATCCTATATCGGATATTTCATCTTCTCTAATTACACTAGTATTTTTAATTAAAGAAATGAAGGCTATGAGTGAAAAAGAAAAAAATGAAGAAATTATAGATATAAATAAAATAATTGAAATATAATAAAAAAGGTACTAGCGATTTTCGCTAGTACCTTTTTTATTATATTATATTTCCATCTGTAGATATTACAAACTCATTGTATGAAGCTTTTGTGTTAGAATTTGAGATGGCTTCTTTTACTGCACGAACTAATCCACCACAGCAAGGCACGGACATTCTTGTAACTGTTATGCTGTTTATATCTTTTGTTTTAAATATCTCAGTTAACTTATCTATATAGTATTGGTTGTCATCAAGCTTTGGACATCCTATAACTGTAATTTTATTCTTCATAAAATCATTGTGAAAATTTGAATAAGAATATGCACAACAGTCTGCTGCTATTAATATATCTGCATTATCCCAAAAATCGGCTGAAGGACTCGCGAGTTTTAATTGAACAGGCCATTGATTTAATTGAGACTCAGTAGTATTTATTTGTTTAGGTGATGATCCACTACATCCACATCCTGAATTACTTTTTAATACTTTACTTGCAGATCCAGGGCATCCTCCAGATGTTTTTTTCTTATTAGTAGCATATCCTTTTCTAGATTGATCAAATTCTACAGTTTCTTTTTCTGTTAATTTTATTGCATCCACTGGACAAGCAGGTAAACACATTCCAAGTCCGTCGCAGTAAGAATCACTCATCAACTTTGCTTTACCATCTATAACTTTTATAGCACCTTGATGACATGCATTTGCGCATAATCCGCATCCTATACATTTTTCTTGATTTATTTCAATTATTTGTCTTTTCATTTTTAAATCCCCCTTTTAATATGATGTCGTTATATGTATATTATACACTATGTTTTTAACTGATTAGAGAACAAATGTTACGGAAAATGCAATTTTTTAATATAAAATGCACATTCTAATATACAAAATAAGATATAAATGTTAATATATGTATATTGTATACTTTTTTAACTTAATCTTATAGATACTATAGAAAATATAAAAATTCAATAGAAAAATTATATTTATATATGTACAAAATAAGAAGAATATGTTAAACTGTAAAAAGTATAACACATATAAATTAAAAATACACACTAATTAAGTTTATGTCAGAATAATGTGTTATTCTAAAAATTATATATTATTAACTACTACATAAATGGGAGGGTTTTACAATGAGTATTAAAGTGGGAATTAATGGATTTGGAAGAATCGGAAAGAATGTTTTAAAGGCATGGTTAGAAAGAAAATCGGATATAGAGATAGTAGCTATAAATAGTACTAGTGGACCTGAAAAGCATGCACATATATTTAAATATGATTCTTTATATGGAATTTTAGATGAAGAAGTTACAGCTACTAAAGATTCAATTATAATAGGGGATAGAGAAATTAAATTTACAGCACATAGAGATCCAGAACAAATTCCGTGGAAAGAATTAGGTGTTGATGTTGTTGTAGAATCAACTGGAATATTCAGAGATAGAGAAGGATGTAACAAACATATAAAAGCTGGAGCAAAAAAAGTTATAATTTCAGCTCCTGGAGTAGATGAAGATATAACTATAGTTATGGGAGTTAATCATAATGATTATGATCCAGATAAACACCATATTATATCTAACGCATCTTGTACTACAAACTGTTTAGGACCTGTTGCTAAGGTTATTAATGATGAATTTAAGATAATAAAAGGACTTATGACTACAGTACATGCTTATACTAATGATCAAAAAATACTAGATCTTCCACATAAAGATTTAAGAAGATCTAGAGCAGCGGCTGAATCTATTATACCTACTTCTACAGGAGCAGCTAAAGCAATAAGCAAAGTTATACCAGAGTTAAATGGAAAGTTAAATGGAATGGCTATGAGAGTTCCAATTCCAGTAGTTTCTGTTGTGGATTTAGTTATGGAGCTTGAAAAGGATGTTACAGTTGAAATGGTTAATAATAAATTAAAAGAAGCTTCTGAAGGTGAGCTTAAAGGAATATTAGGATATAGTGATAAACCTTTAGTTTCAATAGATTATAAGAAAGACTATAGATCGTCTATAGTTGATGGATTATCTACTATGATGGTTGGAGACAATATGTTAAAGGTTGTATCGTGGTATGATAATGAGTGGGGATATTCTAATAGAGTTATAGATTTAGCAACACATATAGGTAAAGTTGGAAATATGAATAAAGCTAACGCTTAATAAAAAAGTTTTCTTTATAAAAAGCACTTGTTTTGTAATTACAAAACAAGTGCTTTTTTATATATAGTGAAACTATATGACTTTTAATTTAAGGATAATTGGCGACATGAGTTACCTAGCTAGTGAGTAGAGGAATTTTTTATAACGAATAGGGAATTATATTCCTTTTTAAGTTGTGGATAAATATAATTTTCGTCATGAGTTTCAAAAAAGTTTACATTTAAGATGCTTCTAAAGAAGAACTTTTTTATATGTTATAATATAAATGGTAAAACTATATAGGATAAAGATAGAGGATGTGATTAAATGTTGAATGTTTGTTTGTTAGCGCCTGGTGGTGTTATGCCATTTTATAATAGATTCCTTACTTCTATGGTAGCGAGTTGTAATGGAAGCATGGTGCTTGTAGATTGTGGAGAAGGAACTCAAATTCTTTTGAAAAAGTTAAAATGGGGTTTGAAAAATATAGATGTAATCTGCTTTACTCACTATCATGCAGATCATATAGCTGGTCTTCCTGGGCTTTTAAGCACAATAGGAAATTCAGGTAGAAAAGAAGAGCTTACATTAATTGGACCTCCAGGGCTAAAAAATGTAGTTCAAGGTCTTTTGGTTATAACTCCTGAGCTTCCCTATGATATAAAACTTATTGAAACTTCTGATAAATTAGTTGAATATATACATAAGGACTTTGTTTTAAATTCAATGCCTGTAAAACATAGTGTAGATTGTATGATGTATAGTCTTGAAGTTATGAGAAGAAGAAAGTTTGACAAAAATAAAGCTGAAAGTCAAAATATCCCTATGAAATATTGGAATAGACTTCAAAATGAAGAGATTATAGAAGATAGTGGAATTATATATACTCCAGATATGGTCCTTTCAGATAAAAGAAAGGGACTTAAAGTTTCTTATTGCACTGATACAAGGCCTCTTCCTGAAATTGTGGATTTTATAAAATATTCAGATTTATTTATTTGTGAAGGTATGTATGGTGATGATGTTTATGCCCAAAAAGTAGAAGATACAAATCATATGCTGTTTTCGGAAGCGGCAGATCTTTCTAAAAAGGGGAAAGTTGAAGAAATGTGGCTTACTCATTTTAGTCCAGCTCTTCAAGATCCATATGAATTTTTAGATGTAGCTAAAAATATTTTCAAAAACTCTGTTATAGGAGAAGAACTTATGGTAAAGGAACTTAAATTTACAGATTAAGGAGAATTGTATGCCATTAAATAGTAGAATAATTAACTTAAATGAAGAACAAGACTATAGGTTAATATGTGTAAGTGATATTCACGGCGGCCTTGACTTGTTTAAGAAGTTAATTGAAAAAGTAGATTTTAAACAAAGTGATTATTTGGTTATAATAGGTGACTTTATTGAAAAGGGTAAGTTTAATAAAGAAACTCTTTTATATATAAAAGAATTATCTGAAAAAGATAATATTATAGTATTATCTGGAAACTGTGAAGCATTTATATCAAGATTGATTTTACAGAAAAATAATTGTAAAAAAATAATGAGATATATAAAGTATAAACCTCATAAGAGTATATTTGATGAGTGGATTGAAGAATTAAATATAAATATTGATGAAATTGATGGGGATAATTTGCAAAATATATTAATTCAAAACTACAAAGATGATATAGAGTTTTTAGGAATGCTTCCTATTGCTTTAGAGATTGAGGATTTTATATTTGTTCATGCAGGCATAAATGAGAAGGAAGATTGGAAAGAATCAACTCTTAAGACTTTTTTATACTGTGAACAATTTTATAAAAAAAATAATAAAAGTGGCAAAACTGTAGTTGTAGGACATTGGCCAGCGTCAAACTATAGAGATTATAGCATTAACTGTGATTCTATAATAGATAATGAAAAGAAAATTATATGTATTGATGGAGGATATAACGTAAAAAAAATTGCACAACTCAACGCACTTATAATTGAAAAAACAAATGGCGAATATAATATTTATAATGAAAGTGCTGATGAATTTCACAAATATATAGTAATAGAGGACTCGTTTGGAACAAAGGAAATTCCAAGAAAAATCGGATGGCCTAATAATAGAATTGAAATTATAGAACACAAAAAAGAATTTTCAGTATGTAAAAGACTGGATACTGGAGAACTTATAAATGTGAAGAATGAGATAATAGAGTTAGGAGATGAAGGGTATTACTGCAACCAAGATTATCAAGAGTATTACCTTACTGTTGATAAAGGGCAAGTTATAGATGTTGTAGATATATATGGAAGTTATGCACTTGCTACATTAAATGGTGAATATGGGTGGATTAAAAAGAATTTTATAGAAAAGCTTTAAAAAGGCTTAATGATAAATTAAATTTATCGTTAAGCCTTTTTTGGGTAAACTAAATTAAGCTTAGATTTCACAATGGAGGTTGAAAAATGATTAAGTTATTTAAAAAGTTAAGACCTTTTTCTATATCCATAATTTTGGTAATTATACTTGTATTTATACAAACTATTACGGATTTATACCTTCCTACGTTAATGTCTGACATAGTGGATACGGGTATAGTAAATAAAGATATAGATTATATACTAGATATAGGTAAGCGTATGGTACTGATTACTATATTAGGAACTATAAGTGCTGTTTATGCAAGTTATTTGTCATCAAAAATTGGTATGGGATTTGGAACAAATTTAAGAAATGAAGTTTTTACTAAGGTAGAATCTTTTTCTCTTCACGAATTTGATAAGACTGGAACTTCATCTTTAATAACTAGGACTACTAACGATATAACTCAAGTTCAAACTGTATTAATAACTATATTGAGAATGTTTGTTAGAGCACCTATTATGGCTGTAGGTGGAATTATAATGGCTGTATCAAAGGATGCGAAGTTATCTCTTATATTTGTAGTGGTAATAGTAGTTTTGGCTATTTTGATATCTTTAATAGGTGCCAAAAGTATACCTTTATACAAATTAATGCAAGTAAAGCTTGATAAGTTAAATTTAGTATTAAGAGAGAGATTAACTGGAATCAGAGTTATAAGGGCTTTTAATAGAGTTGATAAGGAAAAATCTAAATTTAACGATGCGAATTTAGATTTAGTGGATACTGCTATTAAGGTAAATAAATTGATGGCTATTTTAATGCCTTTAATGATGTTGATAATGAACTTTACTAATGTAGCTATAATATGGTTTGGATCTATTAGAATAGACAATGGAGTCATGCAAGTTGGAGATTTGATGGCATTTATTCAATATGCCATGCAAATAATGTTTTCTCTTGTTATGTTTACTATGATGTTCATATTGGTACCTCGTGCATCAGCTTCTGCGGTTAGGATAAATGAGGTGTTAGACACAAATCCCGATATTAATGATAGTGATAAATTAGAGAATGAAACTAGTAAACGAGGTTATCTTGAGTTTAAAAATGTAATATTTTCGTATCATGGAGCTGAAGAGCCTGTGTTAAAGGGAGTTTCATTTTGTGCAAAGCCAGGTGAAGTAACAGCTATAATAGGAGGGACTGGATGTGGTAAGTCTACTCTTGTAAATTTAATACCTCGTTTTTATGATGTTACTAATGGAAGTATATTAGTAGATGGAGTTGATATTAAAAAAATAACTCAACAAAATTTAAGGTCAAAAATTGGGTTGGTTCCACAAAAAGCAGTTCTTTTTACTGGATCAATATCTGAAAATATTAGATTTGGAAATCAAGGTGCAAATGATGAACAAGTAAGACATGCAGCTAATATTGCTCAGGCTACTGAATTTATAGGTAATATGAAAGAGGGGTTTGATTCTTATATATCTCAGGGGGGAACTAATTTATCAGGAGGTCAAAAACAAAGAATATCTATAGCTAGGGCTTTGGTTAGAAAGCCAGAGATATATGTATTTGATGACAGTTTTTCTGCACTTGATTTCAAAACTGATGCAAAGCTTAGACAGGCTTTAAAGAAAGAGACTGTAAACGATACTGTGATAATAGTTGCTCAAAGAGTTACGACTGTAATGGATGCAAATAGGATAATTGTTCTTGAAGATGGAAATATAGCGGGAATGGGAACGCATAAAGAATTATTAAAATCATGTAGTGTATATCAAGAAATAGTATCTTCTCAGCTTTCAAAGGAGGAAATCTAATGAGTGATAAAAACACAAAATCTACAAGTTCAGGACATAGAGGAAATGCTATGAGTATCCCCGTAGAAAAGGCAAAGAATTTTAAAGTAACACTCAATAGGTTATTAGTTTATCTAAAACCAAGCATATCAAAGCTTATATTGGTAGTTATTTTGGCTATATTTAGTACTATTTTTAGTATATTAAGTCCTAAGATAATGGGAAAGGCTACTACTAAATTATTTGAGGGTTTGATGATGAAGATGAAAGGTATTCCAGGTGCTAGCATAGACTTTGGGTATATATCAAATATAATTGTAATTTTATCGTGCTTATATGTAGTAAGCGCTGCATTTAGTTATATTATGCAGTATATAATGGCAAGTGTTGCGCAAAACACTGTATTTGAAATGAGAAAAGATGTAAGTGATAAATTAGGTAAACTTCCACTTGGTTATTATGATTCAAGATCAAATGGAGAAATATTAAGTAGGGTTACTAATGATATTGATAATGTGAGTAATACTCTTCAGCAAAGTATTACGCAATTGATAACTTCTATCATAACTATTTTGGGTGTTATAGTTATGATGTTTACTATAAGTTGGGTTCTTACTTTGATTACGCTTATAACTCTTCCGTTGAGTATAATTATAACAAAGACTGTTGCTAGTAAGTCTCAGAAATTCTTTAAAGAACAACAATTTTATTTAGGACAACTAAATGGGCATGTGGAGGAAACGTACACTGGGCATAAAGTAGTAAAGGCGTTTTCGCAAGAAAAAGAATCTATTAAGAAATTTTCTGATATAAATAACAAACTTTATAATGTTGCATGGAGGGCACAGTTTATATCTGGAGTAATAATGCCTCTTATGAGCTTTGTGAATAATCTAGGATACGTTCTGGTAAGTGTTGTTGGAGGAGTACTTGTAACTAGAGGTAGCATTCAGATTGGTGATGTTCAAGCCTTTATTCAATATACAAGACAATTTAGTCAACCTATAGTCCAAACAGCAAATGTAGCTAATATAATTCAATCTACTATAGCATCGGCAGAGCGTGTGTTTGAAATATTAGATGAGGATGAAGAAATAGCGGATATTGATAATAGTGTAATCGTAGATAATCCTAAGGGAGATGTAGTATTTGAAAATGTAGAGTTTTCATATAAAAAAGATCAATCTCTTATAAAAAATATGAATATAAATGTTAAAAAAGGTCAGATGGTAGCTATAGTTGGTCCTACAGGTGCTGGTAAAACTACTCTTGTAAATCTTCTTATGAGGTTTTATGAGATAGATGGAGGTAGAATAACTGTAGATGGTGTTGATATAAGGGATTTTAAGAGATCTGATTTAAGAAAAATGTTTGGTATGGTACTTCAAGATACTTGGCTTTTCAAAGGAAGTATAAGAGATAATGTAGCTTATTCAAAGCTTAATGCTACTGAAAAAGAAATAATAGATGCAACTTATGCTGCACATGCTGATAGATTTGTAAGAACATTACCAAGTGGATATGAAACTATATTAAATGAAGAGGCAGACAATATATCTCAAGGTCAAAAACAGCTTTTAACAATAGCACGTGCTATACTTTTAGATCCTCCGATTATGATACTAGATGAGGCTACTAGTAGTGTTGATACTAGAACTGAATCTTACATTCAAAAGGCTATGGAAACCTTGATGAAAGGAAGAACAAGTTTTGTTATAGCTCATAGATTATCAACAATAAAGGATGCGGATATAATATTAGTTATGAATAGAGGAAAAATAATAGAACAGGGAAATCATAATGATCTTATGAAGAAGAATGGATTTTATGCAGATTTATATAATAGCCAGTTTGTAGGTAATATATAGAATGATTTGAGAAATGATAATTGGGTAGAAATGAAATAAGGAGGGGGTTTTATGAAAATTTATAAATGTAGTGTATGTGGATACGTGTATAAACCTGAAAAAGGAGATTGGACACATGATATAAAAAAGAATACTAGTTTTGAAGATTTGCCGGATGATTGGAAGTGTCCAACTTGCAATCAACCTAAAATGGCATTTGAAGAAGAATAGATTTTGTATTAAACTGGTATAAGTAGAAAAGAAAGGTGAGGATTATGAATATAGATATACCGGTTGAAGTTGAGAAGTTACTTGACATATTAAAACAAAATAATTATGAGGGATTTATAGTAGGTGGTTGTGTTAGAGATACTCTTTTGAATAATACACCTAAAGATTGGGATATGACTACAAGCTGTCTTCCTGAAAAACTTATGAATATATTACAAGACAATAATATAAAGGTTATTCCAACAGGACTCAAGCATGGAACTGTAACTGCTGTTATAAATGATAATAATTATGAAATTACAACTTATAGAATAGATGGAGAATACAAAAATAATAGACGACCTGAGAATGTAGAATTTACTGATAAAATAGAAGAAGATCTATCAAGGCGTGATTTTACGATTAATGCAATGGCATATGATAGTCAATATGGATTGTGTGATCCATTTTTAGGTCAGCAGGATTTAAAAAAAGGCATTATAAAATGTGTTGGAAATCCTTTGAATAGATTTGAAGAAGATGCACTTAGAATATTAAGAGGGGTAAGATTTGCAACTAGACTAAACTTCGAATTAGATAAAACTACAAAGTATGCTATGTCTGATAAAGGAAACTTACTTTTAAATATTAGTAATGAGAGAATAAAGGAAGAAATGTGTAAAATACTACTTACAAATAAACCTTCCTTAGGGTTTAATATACTTAAAGAGTTAGATTTATTGAAATATATTCTTCCTGAGCTTGATAAATGTGTTGGATTTGATCAAAAAAATTCTTATCATGATAAAGATGTATTTGATCATATTATGTCTGTTGTAGATTATACACCATGTAATATAAAAATTAGACTTGCTGCTTTATTTCATGATATTGCAAAACCAGAAAGTTTTAGTATTGATGAAGAAGGTATAGGTCATTTTTATGGACACAATGTAAAAGGTGAAAAACTGGCTAAAAAAATATTGAAAAGACTTAAATTTGATAATGATACTATAGAACATGTGTGTATACTTGTTAAAGAACATATGAATATGCCAAATCTTGAAAATAAAAAATCTATAAAAAAACTTATAAATAGATCAAAAATAGACAATATATTTGACCTTATAGACTTAAAAATAGCTGATAGAAAATCTAGTGCTAACCCTGATGATATAGGCTGTATTTTACAACTGAAAAGCAGTGTTGAAGAAATTATAGAGAATAAAGAGCCTTTAACTGTAAATGATTTAGCTATTAATGGAAATGATATAATTAAATTAGGTATAAAACCTGGCAAAAAAATAGGTAAGATTTTAAATGATTTAAATGATTTAGTACTGGACCATCCGAAACTTAACACTAAACATTATTTAAAAAGTGAAGTGAAAAAATATATAGACTAAATTTTCACTTGATAATCATAATCAAATGTGAGATACTGTAATAGTAAAAATATATAGAATAGAAGGTGGATTAATATGAATAATGAGAAAAAGCAAGGCTGTGGATGTGGAGGACACGAGCACGGAGGAAATCATGAGTGTGGGTGTGGAGGACACGGACACGAGCATGGAGAAAATCATGAGTGTGGATGTGGAGGACACGGACATGAAGAGCATGATCATGAAGAAGCTCAGATGATATATTTGACTTTAGATGATGAAGAAGAAATAGCTTGTAAGGTTCTTACTATATTCGAAGTAGAAGGTAATGAATACATATCTTTACTACCTGAAAATTCAGAGGATGTATATATATATAAATACAAAGAAACTGAAGAAGTACCAGAATTAGAACAAATAGAAAGTGATGATGAATTCAATAAAGTATCACAAGCATTTTATGATTTATGTGATTAATAAAATTGGCTAATTTAAAAATGATATAATTTCTTATTTGTTATAAAAAGGCGACTAACAGCTATAATCTAGCTATTAGTCGCTTTTTATTATATGGAGAATTATATGATTTTCAACTTACGAGTAAAATATACTTGCATTATCAAAATGATAATGGTAAAATAGAAAATGTCAAAATGGTAAAAAATGTAATGGGTTTTATTGAGATGAGAGTAACTTAATTTAAATAAAAATATATAATATTAGTATGTTTTGGAGGGGATTTGTATGATATTAAATAACATTATAGATTCAATAGGAAATACACCACTTATAAATTTAAATAAATTAACTGGAAATAATATATATGCTAAAGCTGAATTTTTAAATCCTGGAGGAAGTATAAAGGATAGGATAGGAAAGTTTATGATAGAACAGGCTGAAAGAGATGGAGCATTAAAAAAAGGTATGACTATAATGGAGCCTACATCTGGAAATACAGGCATAGGTATATCTTTAGTTGGAGTTCAAATGGGATATAAGGTAAAGATTGTTATGCCTGAAAATATGAGTGAAGAGAGAAAAAGAATTATAAAGGGGCTTGGAGCAGAACTGATACTAACACCTAAAGAGGAAAGTGTAGAAGGTGCTTTAAATGAGGTTAAAAGACAAATAAAGGCTAATGATGATATCTTCGTTCTTAATCAGTTTAGCAATATTAACAACCCATTGATACATTACAATACAACGGCAGTTGAAATATTTAAAGATATGAATGAGAATGTAGATGTATTTGTTTCGGGACTTGGAAGTGGAGGAACTTTACAGGGAATAGGAAGATATTTAAAAGAAAAAAATCCTAATTGTATGGTTATCGCAGTTGAGCCCAAAGGAGTATCTGCACTCAAAGGGCATAATGCAGGAATTCATAAGATACAGGGTATAGGTGATGGATTTATACCGGATGTATTAGATGTATCTTTAATGGACAGAGTTATAGAGGTTGGTGATGAAGATGCTATTTCAACTTCTAGACAATTAGCAAAGGTATGTGGATGCTTAGTTGGAGTATCGGCAGGAGCTAATGTATGGGCAGCTATGAATATAGCAAAACAATATCCACATAAGAAAATAGTTACTATTCTACCAGATAGAGCAGAGAGATACTTCAGTGAGGGACTTTTGTAATAAAAAAATTGAAATTAGAATAATTTAGTTAAAGACTCATTCTTAATAGGATGAGTCTTTTAGCATATAAAAGTATTACATTCGAAATAAATGAAATTTAATGCAAGAGAAGGTGTAATAAAGGTGTTAAATAACCTTTATTGCATCTTTTTCTTGTATAAAATGAAATTTATATATAAAAAAATTGCATTTTGGGGTTGTAAATGCAGAAAGGGCATGTTAATATATGAAATATGAAGTTGGTAAAGAATCATAAAAAAGAAAATTAAAAACGTGACAAAATTATTCTGTATTTTTTAAAAAATACAAAATAACATTAAAAATGTTGGGAATTAACGATTTGAACCGTGTTTTGAATCGTAGCAATATAAAAAGAAAAGTGATGTAAAAATAAAGCAAATGAAATATATTGGTCATTAAATTTCAAAATTATAAATGTAATTTGAGGGGGTTGGCTTATTATGAAAAGTTCTATTGTAAATTTGTCTAATTCAAATTATTTTAAAAATGTATTTCCGTATTCAAAAATTCCTAGAGTAGAGTTTAATAATATTTTACTTCCTATGGAACTTCCAAATGATATATGGGTGACTGATACAACTTTTAGAGATGGTCAGCAGTCTATGTCTTCTTTTAGTGTTGATCAAATACTTAGATTATATGATTATCTTCATAAGATAGATAATGGATCAGGGATTATTAGACAATCTGAATTTTTTCTTTATTCAAAGAAGGACAGAAAAGCAGTTTCAAAGTGTATGGACAGAGGATACAGCTTTCCTGAGATTACTTCTTGGATTAGAGCAAAGAAAGAAGATTTGAAATTAGTTAAAGAAATGGAAATTAAAGAAACAGGTATGCTTATGTCTTGTTCTGATTATCATATATTCAAAAAACTAAAAACAACAAGAGAAAACGCTCTTAACATGTACCTAGATATTGCAAGAGAGGCTATTGAAAATGGAATAGTACCAAGATGCCATCTTGAAGATATAACTAGAGCTGATTTTTACGGATTTGTAGTTCCTCTAGTTAGATCTTTGATGGATTTATCAAAAGAATCTGGAGTTGAGGTGAAAATTAGAGCCTGTGATACATTAGGTCTTGGGATTTCTTATACAGGAACGTCACTTCCAAGAAGTATACCTGCAATTATACATGGACTTAGAAATGAATGCAATGTTTCGTCTAAGTCTATAGAGTGGCATGGACATAATGATTTTTACTCTGTTGTAACAAATTCTGTAGCAGCTTGGATGTATGGAGCATCTTCTATAAATACTACTTTATTCGGTATAGGAGAAAGAACAGGTAACTGTCCTATAGAAGCTATGCTCGTGGCTTATGGTCAATTAAAGGGTGATATTAAGAATATGAATCTTAAGATTTTATCTGAAGTCAGTGAGTATTTTCAAAAAGAGATGGACTATGATATTCATCCACAAACTCCATTTGTGGGAAGCGAATTTAATGTAACAAAGGCTGGAATACATGCTGATGGAATATTAAAGGATGTAGAAATATATAACTCTTTTGACACTGAGAAAATATTAAATAGACCTATAGTAGTATCTGTTAATCAATATTCAGGAGTGGCTGGTATTGCAGCTTGGATTAATACTTATTTTAGATTGAGTGAAGGTCAAAAGATATCTAAGTCTGATGAAAGAATATATCCTATTAAAAGATGGGTAGACGATCAGTATGCAGGTGGAAGAACTACAGTTATAAGAAATGAAGAGTTAAAGAAAATAACTTATATGTATTTACCACATATAGAAAAAATAGAAAAAACAGAGGCGGTTTAAGGAGGGGTAATATGAATTTAACAGTGGCTCAAAAAATCATAAAAGATCATATTGTCAGTGGAGAGTTTAAAAAGGAAAGTGAGATTGGAATAAGAATAGATCAAACATTAACACAGGATTCTACAGGAACGATGGCTTATCTTCAACTTGAAAATATGGGGATAGATAAGGTTAAAACTAAAAAATCATTAGCTTATATAGATCATAATATACTTCAAGCAGGACCGGAAAATGCAGATGATCATTTATACATTCAAACGGTTGCTAAAAAGTATGGGATATATTTTTCAAAACCTGGAAATGGAATCTGTCATCAGGTTCACCTTGAAAGATTTGGAGTTCCGGGGCAAACTCTTCTTGGATCAGATAGTCATACGCCTACTTGTGGAGGAATTGGTATGCTAGCTATTGGGGCTGGAGGGCTAGATGTGGCGGTTGCCATGGCTGGTGGCGAATATTATATCAAGACTCCTGATGTAGTAAAGGTTGAACTTGTAGGAAAACTAAACAAAGGAGTATCTGCAAAAGATATAATACTAGAAGTATTGAGAATATATACAGTAAAAGGTGGAGTTAACAAAATATTTGAATATTGCGGTGAAGCTTTAAAGTATTTAAGTGTTCCGCAAAGAGCAACTATTACAAATATGGGAGCTGAACTTGGAGCTACAACATCTATATTTCCATCAGATAAAGTTACGTATGAATTTTTAAAGGCACAGGGAAGAGAAGATGATTATGTTGAGATATTAGCTGATGAAGAAGCTATATATGATGAATCCATAGTTATTGATTTAGCTGAGATAAAACCGTTGGCAGCATGTCCTCATAGTCCTGATAATGTAGTAAATGTTTGTGAGCTTAAAGATATAAAGGTAAACCAAGTTGCAATAGGAAGTTGTACTAACTCATCCTTAGTAGATATGATGAAAGTAGCTGAAATTCTAGAAAATAAAACTATAGCAGAACATGTATCACTTGTTATATCACCGGGATCAAAGCAAGTATTGAATATGTTGGCTGCAAATGGAGCATTAGCAAAGATGGTATCTGCTGGTGCTAGAATACTTGAATCTGCATGTGGACCTTGTATAGGAATGGGTCAGGCTCCAAGTACTGGAGGGGTGTCACTTAGAACTTTTAATAGAAATTTTAAGGGAAGATCTGGAACGACATCTGCTGACATATATATAGTAAGTCCAGAAGTTGCAGCTGTATCTGCTATAACGGGATATCTAACAAGCCCTGAAAATATAGATGATTCGAAAATTTCTATGCCACATAAGTTTTTAATAAATGATAATTTAATCGTGCCTCCTGCTAAAGAAGGAGAAGAGATTGATGTAATAAAAGGTCCTAACATTAAGGATTTTCCTAAAACAGAGCCTTTAAAAGATATATTAAAAGGAAAAATACTAATAAAGGTAGAGGATAATATAACTACTGATCATATTATGCCATCAAATGCAAAGTTACTACCATATAGATCGAATATTCCTTATTTATCTGAATATTGTTTTAAACCATGTGATCCTGATTTTCCTAGTAGAGCAAAAGAATTTAAAGGAGGATTTATATTAGGAGGGGCAAATTATGGTCAAGGATCTAGCCGTGAACATGCAGCATTAGCACCATTGTATCTTGGAATTAAAGCTGTAATTGCAAAATCTTTTGCTAGAATACACAAGCAAAATCTTATAAATAACGGTATACTTCCCTTAACTTTTAAGAATGAAAAAGATTATGATGATATAGATTTAATGGATGAAATATCTCTTGAGGATAATTTTAAAAACTTGGATACAGGATTGTTTGTATTAAAAAATCTAACTAAAAACAAGGAATATGAAGTGAATTTAGATATAACAAGTAGACAAAAGAAAATGATATTAGCAGGTGGACTTTTAAACTTGATAAAACAAAACAATGATATAGGGGGAAAGTAATATGCCAAATAAGATAACATTAATTCCCGGGGATGGAATAGGACCTGAGGTAATATATGCTACAAAGGATATTATAGATAAGAGTGGTGCAGATATTGATTGGGAGATATTAAATGCTGGTATGTGTGTAATGGACGAATATAAGACACCTTTGCCAGATGAGGTTATAGATAGTATAAAAAAGAATAAGGTAGCATTAAAGGGACCTATAACAACTCCTGTAGGAAGCGGATTTAGAAGTGTAAATGTGGGATTGAGACAAAAACTTAATTTATATGCAAATATAAGACCTATTAAGTCTTATGAAGGTATAGACACACTTCACAAGAATGTTGATTTTGTAATTGTAAGAGAAAATACAGAAGGGCTTTATATAGGTATAGAACATAAGGTAGGGGATGAGGCTTGTGAAAGTATTAAGATAATAACTAAAAAAGCATCTGATAGGATTGTAAAATTTGCATTTGAACTTGCCAAAAAAGAAAATAGAAAAAAAGTAACTGCAACTCATAAAGCAAATATAATGAAGCTATCAGATGGATTGTTTTTAAAATGTGCAAAAGATATAGCAAAAGACTATGATATAGAATTTGAAGATGTTATAGTAGATGCTATGAGTATGAAACTTGTTATGAACCCACAAAATTATGATGTAGTAGTTGCACCTAACTTATATGGGGATATTTTATCTGATATGAGTTCTGGACTAATAGGAGGTCTTGGTATGGCTCCTGGTGCAAATATTGGGGAAGATATAGCTGTATTTGAACCAGTTCATGGTTCGGCACCAGATATAGCAGGGAAAAACTTAGCTAATCCGATATCTTGTATACTAACAGGTGTTATGATGCTGAAGTATATAGGTGAGAATGAAGCAGCTTTAAAAGTTGAATCTGCACTTGAAAAGGTATTTAAACAAAAAGATAAATTGACTAAGGATTTAGGTGGACCACTTGGAACAAAAGAATTTGCACAGGCTGTTATAGAAAATATGTAAAAAAATTTAATTACTATATTAAAAAAGTAGCTATCTAGATTTTATAAAATCTAGATAGCTACTTTTTTGTACTTTTGATAGTTGTTTTCAAGTATAATTAAAAATAGAAGGGGGATGATTTTTATGGAACAAAAAGGTTATATACATGTTTATACTGGTAATGGTAAAGGAAAGACAACTGCTGCTTTAGGTCTTTCGCTTAGAGCGGTATGTGCTGGGAAGAAGGTGTTTTTTGGACAATTTGTAAAAGGTATGAAATATAGTGAAGTTAAAGCTTTAGAATATTTGCCTAATTTTGAAATGGAACAGTTTGGGTTAAATTGTTTTATATATAATGAACCTAATAGAGATGATATAGAGGTTGCAAGAAAAGGTCTTCAAAGAATAAAGGATATAATAAATTCAGGAGAGTATGATGTGGTAGTATTAGATGAAGTTAATATTGCTCTTTACTACAAACTATTTGATGTTGATGAGGTATTAGAAATCTTAAAAAATAGACCTAAGAATATAGAAGTTATATGTACTGGAAGATTTGCAAAAGAAGAGCTTATTGAAATTGCAGACCTTGTTACAGAAATGAAAGAAGTTAAACATTACTATAACGAAGGTGTAATGGCTAGAGAGGGAATTGAGTGTTAGATAAAAAAAGTAGCTACCTAGGTAGCTACTTTTTTTATCTACTTTATTATCAGTAAGACTAATATATAGAAGTTTCGCTTAAAACTAATCCTTCATTTCTACTTACTAATTGAGTAGGAGACCACTCACTTTGGAATAAGAATGCAGGATTTTTATCCTTGTCTTCAACAAGGATAGTATCCATTGTCATAGACATATTATGAGAATCAAAGCTTCCTGTTTCTGCCCAGCGAATAAAACGGTAAGGAAGTCTTTCAATTCTAATATCTACATTGTATTCATTTTTTAATCTATATTCTAATACTTCGAACTGAAGAACACCTACAACTCCTATTATAAGTTCTTCCATACCTATGTTAGGACGCTTATAAACTTGTATAGCACCTTCTTCTGATATCTGAGTAATTCCTTTTAAGAATTGTTTTCTCTTTAAAGAATTTAAAGTAGAAATTCTTGAAAAATGCTCAGGTGCAAATTGAGGAATACCTTTGTATTGCAGCTTTGCTTGTTTTTGAGATAAAGTATCTCCTATATTGAATATTCCTGGGTCGTGGATACCTATTATATCTCCTGGATAAGCAGAATCTACAATAACACGATCTTGGGCTACGAACTGTTGAGGTTGAGCAAGTTTAACTTTTTTACCTCTTTGAACGTGATTTACTGTCATACCCTTTTCAAATTTACCAGAACATATTCTTAAAAAAGCTATTCTATCTCTATGAGATTTATCCATATTAGCTTGAATCTTGAATATAAATCCTGAGAAGTTATCAGATTCAGGATCTACAACTCCCATATTACTATCACGAGGTGTTGGTGGAGTAGTTATATCTAAGAATGATTCAAGGAATGGCTCAACACCGAAGTTTGTAAGAGCACTTCCGAAAAATACTGGAGTTAATTCACCCTTTGATATTTGATCTAAGTTAAATTCATCTCCGGCAACATCTAAAAGTTCAATGTCATTTAATAATTGTTCGTGAAGGCTACTACCTAATAGGTCAGCAAACTTTTCATCATCTACTTTTCCAACTACAGATTTAGCTATAGATTGTCCGTGATTTCCATCGTTGAACAATTCAATTTGATCTTTTTGACGGTTAAATACTCCCTTAAATTCTTTACCTGATCCTATTGGCCAGTTAACAGGGCAAGAACGAATTCCTAATACATTTTCGATATCTTCCATTAATTCAAAAGGGTCTTTTCCTTGTCTATCCATTTTGTTTATAAAAGTGAATATTGGAATACCTCTCATTTTACAAACCTGGAATAATTTCTTAGTTTGTGCCTCGACACCTTTTGCAGAGTCTATAACCATTACAGCACTATCCGCGGCCATAAGAGTTCTATAAGTGTCCTCACTAAAGTCCTGGTGACCAGGTGTGTCTAGTATGTTGATGCAAAAATTGTTGTATTCAAATTGAAGCACACTTGATGTAACAGATATACCTCTTTGTTTTTCTATTTCCATCCAGTCAGATACAGCATGTTTTTGAGATCTTCTAGATTTAACAGATCCAGCTTGGTGGATTGCGCCTCCGTATAATAAGAATTTCTCAGTTAATGTAGTCTTTCCAGCATCGGGATGGGAAATGATTGCAAATGTTCTTCTTCTTCTAACCTCATCGATAAAGCTTAAATTTTGTTGTGACATTTTAAAACTCCTCTATTATAAATTTATCCGAAACTAAGAGTTATAATAATCCATAATATTAACGTTGGAGATAAGAACTCTACAGCTTCTGGATTAGTTTGCCCATAGGGGACTGCCGAAATTAAATCAGTTAAAGTGAAATTTAATTACAACTGAATTAACTATTACTTTATATTATATTTACATAAAAGCCTAACATTATGATGTTATAACTTTATTGAGAAACTGTCAATTGATATTTAATATATTAATGTATAATTAAAAAAACTCACGATCCAATTTAATCATGAGTCTTTTTTTCGATATCTATACTAAATTGATTGGTTTTTCCCATCATATAAGCAAGTTTTATAATCTTTTTTTCATGTCTAGTCATTTTCCTAGAGTACATCTTTTCGAACTGTCTAAATAAAGCACTCATATCAACTTTTTGCTTTGTGCTATTAGATCTTGCTGTTCTGCTTGTATCGTACGTTTCCGGAAGTATATTTTTATTGTATATAATTTTGAATACTTCACTTGTATAATAAGCATCGTTAAAAGCATTATGGAATTCTTTATGAAGTGGTATTTTGAAAGTATCTACTGCTCTTTGAAGACCTACGCTAAAACCTTTTGTAAATTTAAGATATCTAGTAGCGTGATGTTGAACATCTATATATTTTTTATTAATTGGAGAATTTAATTCATGGTAACGAATATTTCTAAATAGTTCTTTAAGATCTACCTTCCCCCATACACAAAAAATACTAGAATCATCTATAAAGTCTAAAAAATCCTTATAAACTTTAGGGAAGTAATCGGCTTTATTTAATTGATTAATATCTATATTAGTGAGTTCTTCTATATAAGGGTTCAAAGTTGGATATACTGTTGGGCGCACCAGTCTATCAAAGGTTGCTACTGCATTAAAATGTTCGTCTAATTTAATTGCACCTATTTGAATTATTTCAAAGGGACATTTACACGCGTCTTTTACAGTGTTTTTAATTGATTTTGTTTGATTGAATTCTAAGTCGTATATTATGTAATTCATTTTTATTACTCCTAACTGTATAGAGTTGGTTTTAGTTTTTCACTTTATACAGTGAAAAATACGTATACATAGTATTATACATTAAATATAAGGAGTATAGTATTATTTGTACATTTAAATATGATACAATACAAATGTAAATTACAAAAAAAGGAAATATGAAGGTGTGGATTTTAACAAAATATAAAAAAATATCCCTCATAAAAAAATATATTTATGAAGGATTATTTAAGCACTATAACTATAAATTATCGAATTAATACATATAAAAGTTTTTATATTTTTTTATAAATATAACAGAAATGAACATGGTTGCAATTTCTGCGAATGGAACTATTAACCAAAGACCATTTATTTTAAATAAAGGAGGAAATAAGTACGCTCCTAGTAAAACAAAAGCAAAGGTTCTTGAAAATGAAGTTATAGAAGAAATCTTACCATTAGAGAACGCTGTAAAAAGAGCTGATGTAAAAATATTTAAGCCTACAAATAAAAAACTAAATGAAAATATTCTAAGGCCAAATAGAGTTAAATTATAGATTTGGCTATCTGTGCTTACGAATACTCTTACTAAAAATGGAGCGAAAAGTAATGATGTAGTAAAAATTAGTAAAGAAGAAACCAAAATGAACGTTTTAGAATATTTAAAGGTCTCTTTTAATTTATCTGTATTTTTAGCACCGTAATTAAAACTTATTAATGGGGCTATGCCGGAGGAAAATCCTAAATATGTTGAGACCAATAAAAAATGGATGTATAATATTATGCTTAAAGCAGCTACACCCCTTTCACCAGCATATTTTAAAGCTAATATATTAAATAAAAAGGTAGTTATTCCGGTTGATAATTCTGATACCATTTCAGATGAACCATTATACATAGTATCTTTTAACAACTTTAAATTAAATTTTGGAATTACGAAATTTAAATTTGATTTAGAGGAAAAGAAATACCAAAATCCAAATAAACAAGATACTAATATTCCAAGTCCGGTAGCTAAAGCAGCTCCTAAAATTCCAAGGTTAAATAATTTTATAAAAACATAATCAAAAACAATATTTACAACTCCACCTATTATAGATAGAAATAAACTAAAATTAAAATCTCCATCAGCTCTAACGAAAAATTCAAACATCGTTTTCACTATAAATATAGGTGTACATAGTATAATTACATTACCGTAAGAAATACAGTAGGGTAAAAGAATATCAGTTGCACCTAGAAAATTAAAAATATTAGAAGAAAATATTATTCCTACGATAGCCAATATTATTCCAATTATAATTCCTGAGTAAACAATTAAAGACAGTGCTTCGTTAGCTTTTTCATTATTTTTTTCTCCGAGCATTTTTGAAATTAAGGCACTGCCACCTGCTCCCAGCATTATACTAAAGCCTAAAACAATATTGAAGATAGGTAAAACTATGTTTATGCTAGCCAAAGCATCTGGACCAGCAAGGTTTGAAACAAATATTCCATCTATAATCGTATAAAGAGATATAAAAACCATAGATATAACTGCTGGAGCTACAAATTTTAAGAATTCTTTGAATGTAAATTTTTTAGAAAATAAATAATCCATAATAACCTCCTATAATTAATGCCAATATATAGTATAATAATATGTATAGCTACTATACAGTCAATACTTTAATTATTAAAAAGGTGATGAAATTGGAAAATATATTATTAAGTGAGTACATTAGCATAGGAGAATTTAGTAAATTATGTGGAGTTTCTCGAAAAACTCTCATATTTTATGATAACATAGGCATTTTTTCTCCCGCATATAAGAATGATAAGAATTACAGGTATTATACCATAAATCAATTTGATACTTTTAGTATACTTACAGATCTTAGAGAACTTGGAATGTCTTTAAATGATATAAAAGATTATTTAAAGAAAAAAAGTCCTGAAAATTATTTGAATATGCTAAAACAAGAAAATGATAAAATAAAAGAAAGAATTAATAAATTAAAAAGAATGAGTAATAATATTGAAAATAAAATAGAAATAGCAAATCGTGCTATTGATGCTAAAAAGTATGAAGGACCGTATATTAAAAAACTTGATAAAGAGTATCTGGTTGTATCTGATTTATGTGATAGTTCACAAGAAACATTTATGATTGATATAATAAAATTTTTAAATTATTGTAATTTAAATAATCTGGATCAGGGATATCCTATAGGTGTTATGATAAGTGGGGAATCTATAAAAAATAAGGAGTATACAAAGATTTCTAAGTTGTTTTTGAAAAATGAGTGTAAATTAGAAAATTGCGATATTCATATAAAAAAAGAAGGACTATATGCATGTATTGTCCATAAAGGAAGTTATGAAAAAACTTATGAATCGTATGAAAAACTATTAAAATATATAAGTGATTGTGGATATGAAGTTGAAGATTGTTCTTATGAAAATACATTGCTGGATTTTTTTGCAGTAAAGAATGAAGATCAGTATTTAACAGAGATATCTATACCAATTAGAAAAATGGAAATAACTTAATTAATAATTTACTTATTGAAATTGGAGGCATAAATATGGAAACTAACATTATAACTAAACAAAAGAATGATATTAAAGTAAAAAAACCAAAACATTATAAAGTGATTATGCATAATGATGACTACACTACTATGGAATTTGTGGTGTATGTACTTATGAATATATTTAATAAAAAAATTGAAGTTGCAAATAAAATAATGATTGATGTACATAAAAAAGGAATTGGGATTGCTGGAGTATATCCTTATGATATTGCGGTGACTAAGGTTTCTATAGCTATGAATATGGCAAAAGAAGAGGGATTCCCTTTTAAACTTACTATTGAAGAGGAGTAAAAATATGAATATAACAAATATAGTAAATGAAGTGATATTAAAGGCTTATGAAGAGGCTAAAACAAATAATTGTGAATATGTTACAGTAGAACACTTGCTTTATGTGTCTTTATATTACTATAAAGTTATAGATTCCTTGAAGGAATGTGGAGCAAATATAGAGGAATTGAAAAATAATTTAAAGATATATATAGACGAATATATAACGAAGGTGGATGATTTTGAACCTTTAGAGAGTGTGGGATTTCAGCAAGTTATTATAATTGCAAATGCTCAAGTTGAAAGCTGCGGTAAACATGTTATAGATATAGAACATTTATTAGCAGCTATATATAATTTAGAAGATAGTTATGCTAAATACTACTTATTGGAACAAGGTGTTACGAAGAGAGATTTAGTATATAATTTGGGCAATAGTATTGAAGAAGAGTATGAGGTAGTAGATGAGGAATATGATGATTATGATATGGAAGAGGAAATTAAAAATGAATCTGGTAATGAATCTAGTATAGATAAGTATGCTTTAAAACTTACTGAAATTGCAAGGAATGAAAAAGGTGATCCGCTTATAGGAAGAGAAGATATATTAAATAGAACTATTCAGATACTTTGCAGAAGAAATAAGAATAATCCTATTCATATAGGTGAACCTGGTGTTGGAAAGACATCCGTTACACTTGGACTTGCAAAAATGATTTCTGAAGGAACAGTTCCTGATAAGCTAAAAGGAGCTGAGATATTTTCACTCGATATAGGTTCAATGTTATCTGGAACAAAGTACAGAGGTGATTTTGAAGAAAGAATAAAAAAAGTACTAGATAATATAAAAAAACATAAAAACCCTATAGTGTATATAGATGAAATTCACAATATAGTAGGGGCGGGGGCATTAAGTGGATCTTCATTAGATGCATCTAATTTATTAAAACCGTATCTATTAGATGGAAAAATTAGATTTATAGGTGCAAGTACTTTTGATGAATATAAAAAGTATTTTGAAAAAGATAAGGCGTTAAATAGAAGATTTCAAAAGATAGAGATTAAGGAACCGTCTGTAAGTGAAACACTAGAAATAATAAATGGTCTAAAAAAGAATTATGAGAGTTTTCACAATGTAAAATACACAGATGATGCTATAAAAAGTGCGGTAGTTCTAAGTGATAAATATATAAATGATAAGTTTTTACCTGATAAAGCTATTGATATAATAGATGAAGCTGGGGCTTATACTAGAATAAGTTCTTGCAATGAAGAAGAAATAATTATAGATGAGGGTATTATTGAGAATATAATATCTAAGGTTTGTAATATACCTAAACAGACTGTAGAATCAAATGAAATAAATTCTCTTAAAAATCTAGAAAAAGTTTTAAAAAGCAATATATTTGGACAAGATGAAGCTATTGAAGAGGTTACAAGATGTATTAAGATGTCAAGAGCTGGACTTAATGAAGATAATAAACCTGTTGCAGCTATGCTATTTGTAGGACCTACTGGAGTTGGAAAGACTGAAGTGGCTAAAAATATATCCAAAACTCTAGGAATAGATCTTGTAAGGTTTGATATGAGTGAATATACAGAAAAGCATTCAGCTTCTAAACTAATAGGAGCACCTCCTGGATATGTAGGTTATGAAGAAGGAGGATTACTTACAGATTCTATTAGAAAAAATCCTCATTGTGTTTTACTTTTGGATGAGATAGAAAAAGCACATATAGATATATTGAATGTATTGCTTCAAGTTATGGATAATGCAACTCTTACTGATAATCAAGGAAGAAAGTCTGATTTTAAAAATATTATAATAATAATGACTTCAAATGCAGGTGCTAAAAATATAGGTAAAAATTTTGCTGGATTTGGGGATAGATGCATGAATTCACAAGCTATAGATGATGAAGTGAAGAAAATATTTAGTCCTGAGTTTAGAAATAGACTTAATAAAATAGTTAAATTCAATCATGTGGATGATGATATGGCAGTTAATATAGCTAAAAAAGAACTTGAAAAGTTTAAACAAAATTTAAATAAAAAGAATATATTGATTGATTTTGAAAGTTCTTGTGTTGAATATATATCTAAAAAAGGATTATCAAAAGAATTTGGAGCTAGAGAGATTATAAGGCTTATAGATTCTAGACTAAAACCTTTGTTTGTAGATGAAATTTTATTTGGAAATTTAAGCGAAGGTGGAAGATGCGTTGTAGATGTAATCAATGAGGAATTTAAACTGGATATATTGTAAAGAAGGTGAACATTTTGTTCATCTTTTTTGTTTATAAGAAAAATATAATAATGACGAAAAAATTGAATTATTAACTACTTAGATTTCGTTTGTATAAAATCTAGATAACTAGTTCTAAATGATAACATAAATGTAATTTCTGAATATAGATAAAACTTAATACAAATAATACCTGTAAAGGGTGATTATTTTGAAAGAGAGAAAAATAACGTTAATTCTTTTATTGATTCTGTCTGTTTTGTTGAGTTTGCTTATATTTATACAATATAAAGTTTTTTATGATACTAATCCAAATTTTTTAAACCTTATGGAAGATATTATGGCGTATTCTTCTTTAGAAGAATGGGATAAGACAGAAAAGTCTTTAAAAATTCTTGAATATAAATGGAACAAGGCTAAGCCGCTTGTAACATTAAAATATTCAGATCAAGATTATTCTCGTTTAAATATTGAATTCGCAAATCTAAGGGGAGCTGTTTACACAAAAGATGCAGATTTTATACAAAGAAAGATTAGGGTTTGCATGGTTATATTTAGGAATATAACTTCTATAATGCCTATACCTTAGAAAGGAATATATTATGATGAATGTATTAGCATATATAATAAAAAGTTTTATGCTTATATTGACAACTTGGTTAATTTGTAATTTTATAGGTAAAAAATCATTGGCTCAATTTACTCCATATGATATAGCTATATTATTTATTATATCTAACGTTATAGCTGAGCCTCTTGTTAATAAAGATTTATATAAAACAACGATGTGTGTGATTTTATTATCTGCTATAATAATTGCAATATCTAAGCTTTCATTACACCGCAAATTTTATGGAATAGATGGCATGCCTAGTGTAGTAATATCTGATGGTAAAATTATAAAGAATGAGTTAAAAAAGAACAATATAAGTTTATACATATTATTATCTATGCTTAGAGTTCAGGGGTATGATAAAATTGCAGATATAAATTATGCAATACTTGAACCGGGAGGACAAATATCGGTAATGCCAAAGAGTAAAGCCAGACCTCCTACTACAGAGGAAATGAATTTAGGTGTATCTGATAAAAAACTTTCTTTTGCAGTAGTTGTGGACGGTCGAATAAATGAAAATATACTCACTTATGCAAATATTACTAGGGAATGGCTGCTAAAAGAACTGGAGAAACAGTTTAATTCAAACCCTGGTGATATATTTTATGCAGAAATTGATTCAGATAAAAGTTTATATGTAGATTTTTATGAATAATTTCAAAAGTTCAGATTAATTACTCTGAACTTTTTGCTTTATATATATAAATTCTTAGATAATTTTCTTAACTCTTCTTTTTGTAATATATATATTATTTTATCGTCGCATTTTATAATCCCTTTGGATTCAAGAGTATTAAATGTTCTATTTAGATGCCTATAAGTTGTACCTAAAAACTGAGCAATTTCTTTAAAGGAGGAGTTAAGCTGTATATAATCTTTATCTGTTATATGCTCTACTATATAACTAGATAATCTGTTTATAAGAGGGTACACAAGATTATACGAGCTATTATTACCAGTAGCATCTAATTTTCGGCTTAATGAATTTATTATATGTTTTAAAAATTTAGGGTTATTACAGTAACTGCTTCGTAATATATTGGCAGGAAGACCTATTAAGTATGTGTTTTCAATTGCTTCGGCATTGCAACGAACAGGTATGTTATTTAAAAGCTCTAAATCTCCTAATGAATCAAAATTAGTATAAAACTGGAGTAATATAGACTTACCATTTTCTAAAAGGTATGATATTTTTATTTTTCCGTCTACAAATAAATAATAATAGGTGAGCTCGCAGTCGGCTTGGAGTATAGTTTCATTTTTTTCATAGTAGTGAAGTTGTGCGTATTTTAATATATTATCTTCAAATATGCTTTTTATATTGTGTTTATCAATATATTTATTTAAAAGAATATTGTTTGAAATTTTTTTCATAAAACCTCCTTATATGACATATGTCATATTAGTATTTATATAAATATGATAGATTATTTATAAAGTATTGTAAAGTATGGAGGAATTATTATGTATAAAAATTTAGGGGTTATAGTGGGTATTATATTAGCTATAATGCTTTTCTTTAATGGAATGTTGGCTAGTGTAACAGGTCCTTATATGAGTACTCTGATATTTCATGTTATAGGACTTATAATTATTCTTATGATTTCAATTATAACAAAGAATAAAATATCCGATTTAAGAAAAATACCTGTATTATTTTTATTACCGGGAGTACTTAGTGTTTTAACTATACAGTTAAATAATATTTGTATTCCTCAAATAGGAATAACTCTTGTTGTAGGAATTAGTTTATTTGGTCAACTTGTGATGTCTAACATAGTAGATCACTTTGGGTTGTTTGGAATGCCTATAAATAAATTTAGAAAAGAAAAAATGATAGGTTTCTCTATTATTTCGCTTGGAATAATAGCTATGATTATGATATAGAGGAGTGATTAGATGTATATATTATTCGCATTTCTAACTGGTATATCAATCGTTATTAATACGATTATAAACGGAAAGCTTGCACAAAGAGAAGGGATGGTAAATGGAGTTATTATAAATTATTTGATGGGTACAATTGCTTCTATTATAATGTGCTTTTTTATAAGAAATTCAATCGCATCGTTGAGTAGTGTAAAGTACGTTCCTATACATTATTTTTTAGGAGGTTTTGTTGGTGTTGCAATAATTTATTTATTTAACACAATAGTGCCTCAAATTCCTGCTGTATATGTAGTTATACTTCCTTTTATAGGTCAGATACTTACAAGTGCTGTTATAGATTATATATACCTAGATATTTTTTCTAAAGGGAAAATAATAGGAGGAATATTATTTCTTATAGGTCTTTTATATAATGCAAGAATAGATAAAAAATATGAAAAAGTAAATGAGCCTGTATTAGATGTTAAAGTCTAGTACAGGCTTATTTTTATACTATCAGGAAATTATATAATTTTAAATTTGTGGATAACATTGATTGAAGAACTACACTTGCAACTATTTTTAAGCAACGGAGCCTGTAAGGATCGTTGGCGACATGAGCCACCGCGTTAGCGAGTAGACGAATTTTTATACTGGAAAAGAGTTTAAATAGAAAAAAAGGAATAATATTGAATAAATAGGCATATTATATAAGTGCGGTTATTTAGATTTGACAAGAAAGTAAAAAATATTATAATATGATAATGTTAGACAAAAAAGACTATAATATGACTTCTTGTTATGAAATTTAAATTTTAACATCTAGATGAAAATAGGAAAGTGGGTTATTCAATGAAAAAAAAGCTAAGGATAATGCTTTGCACAATGATTATTATATCTTTGTACGTAAGCTCGTGCTTTGCGCTTGAAGTTGAAGTTAGTGTGAAGATAAATGATAATTACGTAAAGAGTGATCAAAAGAACATACTGATTGATGATACTGTATTTGTACTTGCAAGATTTGTTACTGAAGCTTTAAATGGACAGGTTACATGGAATGAAGATACTAAAAGTATGATTATCGATTATGAAGGAAAGAAAATGAAATTAACAGCGGGTAGTGATGTAGCCTACATAGATTCTAAGGAATACAAATTAGAGTCAAAGCCTTTTTTAAGAGGTGGAAGAATGTACATACCAGTTAGGTTTATTTCTGAAAATTTGAATTGTGATATTAACTGGGTACACGAGACTTTTACTGTAGACATAAAAAAACAGAACTTAGTAATTTCTGAAGAGAAATTTGAACAAAGATATTATACAGATGAAGAAATGAAATTACTTGCAAAAATTATACAGGTAGAATCGGGAAATACAAACTTAGAAGGAAGATTGGGAGTTGCTAATGTAGTTCTTAATAGAGTTAAGAGCAATAGATTTCCAAATGATATAAACAGTGTAGTATATCAACGAGGACAGTTTCCACCAGCTCACAAAGAATCATTTAAAACATTAAAACCTAATAATCTAAGTAATATAGCAGCTAAAAAAGCACTTGAAGGTGTAAATAACGTTGAAAATTGCTTGTTTTTTAATTCAAGACCATTTAAAAGCAAGAAGAAAAGTTTATACAAAATAATAGATGGTGAATATTTTTATAAATAAAGAGAGAGAAATCTCTCTTTTTTTAAATGAATTATATAAATTAAAATATGTGTATAATATAATTAAAGAACTGAGTTTGCAAATGTAGTTTAAATATTTATTTAGGAGGAGATTTTATGGGGGCTGAAAATGTTTCTTTATCTATAGCGTTTGGAGCAGGTCTTATATCTTTTTTTTCACCTTGTATATTACCGCTAATACCGGCATACATTATGTACATAACGGGTGTTAGTGTTAGAAATGAACTTGGTAATAATAAAATACTTGTCTTGACGAGAACTATAGGATTTGTAATAGGATTTACAATAATATTTATGATAATGGGGACATCTGCTAGTTTTTTAGGAAAAATTTTCGTAAGAAACAAAGAAATTTTTTCGAAAATAAGCGGGATATTGATAATATTATTTGGATTTAAAATGATGGGGATTTTAAACCTACAATATCTAGATATGCAAAAAAAATTAAAAATAAATATACAAACAACTAATTGGTTTACATCTATATTAATGGGTATGGCATTTGCTGTGGGATGGACACCTTGTTTTGGCCCTGTGCTTGCTTCTATCTTAATATATGCAGGAAATAGTGATACAATTTCAACTGGAATATATTTATTGTTAATTTATTCTATGGGGATGGCTATACCGTTTATACTGACTGCTTTGTTTATAGATATGTTTAGTAGATTCTTTAATAAAACTAAAAAAATTATGATATATATACCTAAGATATGTGGGTTTATTATGGTTGTATTTGGGGTATTAATGTTTTTAAATAAACTTGTTGATATAAGTAGATTATTCATATAAGGAGGAACAATATGATTAAGAAGATATTTTCTATAATTGTAGTTATAGCTCTGCTATTTGGAGGATTTTATATTTTTAATAAACAAAATAATACTAAACAAGATGTAAGTAATAATATAGTTAAAGAAAATGCGGATAAAGAAAATATAGATGAAAAGTCTCAAGAATTAGCTGTCGGTAAAATTGCTCCTAGTTTTACACTTAAGAATTTAAATGGAGATGAAGTGTCGTTATCTGACTATGAAGGTAAAATAGTTCTTATAAATTTTTGGGCTACATGGTGTACGTATTGTGACAAGGAAATGCCGGATTTACAAAGATTAAATAATGAAAATGAAGATTTAGTAGTTCTTACGGTTAATGTTAAAGAAAGTAAAGAAGAAGTTCAATCATATATTGATAAGGGAAATTATGATTTTCCTGTTTTACTTGATGAAAATGGAGAAACGTCTATTACTTATTTAGTTAGTGCTTTTCCTACATCTTATTTTGTAGATGAAAACGGCATTTTATTAGGGGCAGTTCAAGGAATGATGTCGTATGATAAAATGAATACTATATTAGAGCAAATAAGAGAGAATAAATAAAATAAAAACATACAAAAAAGTAATCTAATTATATAGTTAGGTTATTTTTTTGTTAAGAAAAGATATTTTTTAAATAATAAAATTTAATATATAATGTAGGTAAGATTTAATTGAAGGAGATATTAAATATGAAAATTAAAAAAGTAGGTAATAGAGGAATTTTATTTACATTTCAACAGCTTAAAGAGTCTCACTATGATTGTGTGACAAACATATATGTAATTAATGCAAAAGAGCATTTTTTTATATGTGATACATACATAGGTCCGTATTATGTGAAGCAAGTTAAAAAGTATCTAGAAGATAATTTTGGGAAGAAGAAGTATATAGCATTTAATTCTCATGGTCATTGGGATCATATATGGGGAAACAGTGAATTTAAGGATGATATAATAATATCTCATGAGTTATGTAAAGAATTTATTGATAAATATGCGGATAAAGCTTTGAGTATTAATAAAGAACAGTTTGCAAAAGATGATATAGAAATTGTTTTACCTAATATTACGTTTAGTGAAAAAATTAGGTTTGAAGAAGATGGGGTTGAATTTTTTTATAGTCCAGGTCATTCGAAAGACTCAGCCTCTTGTTACGATTATCAAGATAATACACTATTTGTAGGAGATAATATAGATGATCCTATACCATATTTTATGTGCTGGAATAAATTAGATGTATATAAAAGAACTTTAGAGAGATATTTGGATATAAATGCTGATATTGTGGTTCAGAGCCATGGAGATATTAAAGACAATAATTTAATAAAAGACAATATAGCTTATATAGATAAGTTGATAAAAAAAGAAAAAATAGAATTTAAAGATGAAGATGCTTTGAAAAAGCATAAAGTGAATATGAAGTGTCTAAAGTTATAAGAAAGATATTGATATAACTTAAAAGAGAGAATCAGGAATACCTGATTCTCATTTTTACTTAATAGCTTTAATTATACTCCAATTATCTAGTTTGTATTCAAATTTTTTAGTATTAGCGGGACTTGTAGACTCTAATCTTTGAAATTTAATATTTTCAAAATTGAATCCTACTTTCTTTTTAAACACGTTATATGCTTTTAATCCATTGAAAAATACATATTCTATATTTGGGTAATTATTAAATAAGGATTCAAAATCATTAGCCTGCTCCATTTTAATATTTGAATCAAGACTTCCTTCGCGATAGCATGATTTTATAACATCCCATAAAGCAATATTGTTTTTTTTCAAAAATGATATTTTGTCATCATAATTATCATCAATAGGAGTATCGAATAATGAATATATTATTTTCCAAAATTGATTCTGAGGATAGGCATAATATTGATGTTGTCGTAATGACTCTTTTCCTGGGATAGACCCAAGTATTAAAATTTTAGAGTTAGAGTCTCCTATGGGTAAAAATGATTCTATATTTGACATTTTTGATCACTCCAATTAAATTTATATTATATTTAAAGATTATACCCAATAATTAAAGGATATAACTTTAGAATTTTGTTGGATATTTTTTCCTGAAGATGGTATTATAATGTTGAAGTTGAAAAAATAGAATATAAATATTAACATAATTATCGTAATGACAGATATAAAGGAAACTAAGGGTAACAAAAAAATATGTGGAATTATTAAAGAAGTAAGGAGGACATTTAATGAGCAGAGTATATAAGAAAATAAAAAATAAAAAAAGGTTGAGTAGAAAAAGAAAGAAGATGTTAATAACAAGTTTATTTATTATATTGGGTATATACATATGTATTAAATTTATATAAAAAAGTCTTCCTAAAATATTTTTAATGTAGACTTTTTTGAAACTCATAACGAAAATTATACTTATCCACAATTCGAAGATAATTATAATTCCCTATTCGTTATAAAAAAATATACACTTCTTGGAGGGAAGTGTATAAAAATAAAATGTTGGTATTGAACATATGAAATTACTAATTATTAGGTGTTTCATCCTATATTTATTTGATTAGACAAAAAATCTAAAATCCTTTAAAAATATCAATTTAATTAAGGGTTGCATTTAGAACAAGGCGTATAGGATTTTTGTGTTTATTCTAAAATTGTAGAGATTGTAGTGCTTTTTAAAGAACTACAATTTTTTTATGATATTTTTTAAAAGAAAAATATAATTTTCTATTCGGTATAAAAAATATTTTAAAATATAAAATAGAGGGTTGACGAATAATTAAATAGCTGATATATTATTACTTGTCCTCAACACGAGGCAAACGAGAAACACATGAATATAACAAATGAACTTTGAAAATTAAACAGTAGGTTATAAATAAATCACAAACAGTGATTTTCGGAAACAACACATAAAGTCAGTTACTGAGTACTGACAAACTCTGAGCAACGGAAATTATGAGGCTATGCCGAAAGGATTTCGTTGGCGACATGAGTTAATGCGATAGCATTATACGAATTTTGTTTTAAGAGTTTGATCCTGGCTCAGGATGAACGCTGGCGGCGTGCCTAACACATGCAAGTCGAGCGGAGATTAAGAAGCTTGCTTCTTAATCTTAGCGGCGGACGGGTGAGTAACGCGTGGGTAACCTGCCCTATACACACGGATAACATATCGAAAGATATGCTAATACGAGATAATACATTTTTAAGGCATCTTAAAAATGTCAAAGATTTTATCGGTGTAGGATGGACCCGCGTCCCATTAGCTAGTTGGTGAGGTAAAAGCTTACCAAGGCGACGATGGGTAGCCGACCTGAGAGGGTGATCGGCCACACTGGAACTGAGACACGGTCCAGACTCCTACGGGAGGCAGCAGTGGGGAATATTGCACAATGGGGGAAACCCTGATGCAGCAACGCCGCGTGAGCGATGAAGGCCTTCGGGTCGTAAAGCTCTGTCCTAAGGGAAGATAATGACGGTACCTTAGGAGGAAGCCCCGGCTAACTACGTGCCAGCAGCCGCGGTAATACGTAGGGGGCAAGCGTTATCCGGAATAACTGGGCGTAAAGGGTGCGTAGGCGGCCCTGCAAGTCAGAAGTGAAAGGCTACGGCTCAACCGTAGTAAGCTTTTGAAACTGTAGGGCTTGAGTGCAGGAGAGGAGAGTAGAATTCCTAGTGTAGCGGTGAAATGCGTAGATATTAGGAGGAATACCAGTTGCGAAGGCGGCTCTCTGGACTGTAACTGACGCTGAGGCACGAAAGCGTGGGGAGCGAACAGGATTAGATACCCTGGTAGTCCACGCCGTAAACGATGAGTGCTAGGTGTCGGGGGTTACCCCCCTCGGTGCCGCAGCTAACGCATTAAGCACTCCGCCTGGGGAGTACGCTCGCAAGAGTGAAACTCAAAGGAATTGACGGGGACCCGCACAAGTAGCGGAGCATGTGGTTTAATTCGAAGCAACGCGAAGAACCTTACCTAAGCTTGACATCCCTCAGACCGCTTCTTAATCGAAGCTTTCCCTTCGGGGACTGAGGTGACAGGTGGTGCATGGTTGTCGTCAGCTCGTGTCGTGAGATGTTGGGTTAAGTCCCGCAACGAGCGCAACCCTTATCTTTAGTTGCCAGCATTTCGGATGGGCACTCTAGAGAGACTGCCGAGGATAACTCGGAGGAAGGTGGGGATGACGTCAAATCATCATGCCCCTTATGCTTAGGGCTACACACGTGCTACAATGGCTAGTACAGAGAGTTGCGAAACCGCGAGGTCAAGCTAATCTCTTAAAGCTAGTCTCAGTTCGGATTGCAGGCTGAAACTCGCCTGCATGAAGCTGGAGTTACTAGTAATCGCGAATCAGAATGTCGCGGTGAATGCGTTCCCGGGTCTTGTACACACCGCCCGTCACACCACGGAAGTTGGGGGCGCCCGAAGTCAGATATCCAACCGTAAGGAGGAATCTGCCGAAGGTGAAATCAATGACTGGGGTGAAGTCGTAACAAGGTAGCCGTATCGGAAGGTGCGGCTGGATCACCTCCTTTCTAAGGAGAAATAACCTACTGTTTAATTTTGAGAGTTTATTAAAACTCTTTAAAATACAATATGGGGGCGTAGCTCAGTTGGGAGAGCACTTGCCTTGCAAGCAAGGGGTCAGGAGTTCGACTCTCCTCGTCTCCACCATTTAGTATTTTATATACTATATTAGTACTTTGAAAATTGAACAGATTTAAATAAATTTAGGTTAAGTTATTAAGGGCGTAGGGCGGATGCCTTGGCACCAAGAGCCGATGAAGGACGTGGTAAGCTGCGATAAGCTTCGGGGAGATGCAAGCAATCTTTGATCCGGAGATTTCCGAATGGGGAAACCCACCTAGAGTAATGTCTAGGTATCCTTAGATGAATTCATAGTCTAAGGAGGGGAACCGGGGGAACTGAAACATCTAAGTACCCCGAGGAGGAGAAAGAAAAATCGATTCCCTGAGTAGCGGCGAGCGAAAGGGGATTAGCCCAAACCTATGAAGTTTTCTTCATAGGGGTTGCGGATATGCTTATTAAGATGGAGGTATTGTAGTCGAAGAGGTTTGGAAAGACCCACCGTAGAAGGTAATAGTCCTGTAGATTAAACGAGAAGACCATCAAGCGTACTCCAGAGTACCACGGGACACGTGAAACCCTGTGGGAAGCTGGGGGGACCACCCCCCAAGGCTAAATACTCCTTGGTGACCGATAGCGTATAGTACCGTGAGGGAAAGGTGAAAAGAACCCCGGAAGGGGAGTGAAATAGAACCTGAAACCCTATGCCTACAAGCTGTGGGAGCACATTATTAGTGTGACCACGTACTTTTTGTAGAACGGGCCAACGAGTTACGATAAGTAGCAAGGTTAAGGACTTAGGGTCTGGAGCCGTAGCGAAAGCGAGTCTTAACTGGGCGATTCAGTTACTTGTCGTAGACCCGAAACCGAGCGACCTACCCATGGCCAGGATGAAGCGAAAGTAAAATTTCGTGGAGGTCCGAACCCACGCACGTTGAAAAGTGCGGGGATGAGCTGTGGGTAGAGGTGAAATTCCAATCGAGCTCGGAGATAGCTGGTTCTCCCCGAAATAGCTTTAGGGCTAGCCTCAAGCTTAGAGATGAGGAGGTAGAGCACTGAATGTCCTAGGGGCCCTATGGGTTACCGAAGACTATCAAACTCCGAATGCCTTTATCTTTTGCTTGGGAGTCAGACTGTGGGTGATAAGATTCATAGTCGAGAGGGAAACAGCCCAGACCGTCAGCTAAGGTCCCTAAATGTAAGTTAAGTGGTAAAGGATGTGGGATTGCACAGACAACCAGGATGTTGGCTTAGAAGCAGCCATTCATTCAAAGAGTGCGTAATAGCTCACTGGTCGAGTGATCCTGCGCCGAAAATTATCGGGGCTAAAACTTACTACCGAAGCTACGGCATTGACTTTGTCAATGGGTAGGGGAGCATTCACTGCGGGTTGAAGCTAGACCGGAAGGACTAGTGGACTGCAGTGAAGAGAGAATGTTGGCATGAGTAGCGAGACGTAGGTGAGAATCCTACGGGCCGAAAACCCAAGGTTTCCTGAGGAAGGTTCGTCCGCTCAGGGTTAGTCGGGACCTAAGCCGAGGCCGAAAGGCGTAGGTGATGGACAACAGGTTGAGATTCCTGTACTACCGATAATCGTTTGAAGAATGGGGTGACACAGAAGGATAGGCTATCCTACTATTGGATGTAGGTCCAAGCATTAAGGGAGCACTGATAGGCAAATCCGTCGGTGCAATTCTGAGGTGTGATGGGGAGCGAAATTAAGTAGCGAAGTAGTCGATTTCATGCTGTCAAGAAAAGCCTCTACTGAGATTAAAGGTACCCGTACCGCAAACCGACACAGGTGGGTGAGAAGAGAATTCTAAGGCTAGCGAGAGAACTTTTGTTAAGGAACTCGGCAAAATGACCCCGTAACTTAGGGATAAGGGGTGCCTCATTAGGGTGTATGCCCGAAGAGGCCGCAGAGAATAGGCCCAAGCGACTGTTTACCAAAAACATAGGTTTCTGCTAAGTCGAAAGACGATGTATAGGAGCTGACGCCTGCCCGGTGCTGGAAGGTTAAGGGGATGTGTTAGACGTAAGTCGAAGCATTGAACTTAAGCCCCAGTAAACGGCGGCCGTAACTATAACGGTCCTAAGGTAGCGAAATTCCTTGTCGGGTAAGTTCCGACCCGCACGAAAGGCGTAACGATTTGGGCACTGTCTCAACAAAAGACTCGGTGAAATTGTAATTCCGGTGAAGATGCCGGATACCTGCGACAGGACGGAAAGACCCCATGGAGCTTTACTGTAGCCTGGCATTGGATTTCGATATTACATGTACAGGATAGGTGGGAGACTGAGATACGAGAACGCCAGTTTTCGTGGAGTCACCCTTGGGATACCACCCTTGTAATATTGAGATTCTAACCATAGACCATGAATCTGGTCTTGGGACACTGTCAGGTGGACAGTTTGACTGGGGCGGTCGCCTCCCAAAATGTAACGGAGGCGCCCAAAGGTTCCCTCAGCACGGTCGGAAATCGTGCGAAGAGTGCAAAGGCAAAAGGGAGCTTGATTGCAAGACATACAGGTCGAGCAAGGACGAAAGTCGGGCTTAGTGATCCGGTGGTTCCGCGTGGAAGGGCCATCGCTCAACGGATAAAAGCTACCCTGGGGATAACAGGCTTATCTCCCCCAAGAGTCCACATCGACGGGGAGGTTTGGCACCTCGATGTCGGCTCATCACATCCTGGGGCTGTAGTAGGTCCCAAGGGTTGGGCTGTTCGCCCATTAAAGTGGTACGCGAGCTGGGTTCAGAACGTCGTGAGACAGTTCGGTCCCTATCCGTCGCAGGCGTAGGAAATTTGAGAGGAGCTGTCCTTAGTACGAGAGGACCGGGATGGACATACCTCTGGTGCACCAGTTGTCACGCCAGTGGCATAGCTGGGTAGCTATGTATGGAATGGATAAGCGCTGAAAGCATCTAAGCGCGAAGCCAACCTCAAGATAAGATTTCCCATCTTTATGAGTAAGATCCCAGGAAGACTACCTGGTTGATAGGTTCAAGGTGTAAGCTCAGTAATGGGTTCAGCTGATGAATACTAATAGATCGAGGACTTAACCAAATTTTAAATCTGGTCAATTTTGAAGGTATTAATTTGTAATATTAAAAATCAATACTGAGTTTATAACAAAATGAAGATTATGTGGTTATTACAGCAAAGAGGATACACCTGTTCCCATTCCGAACACAGAAGTTAAGCTCTTTAGCGCCGATGGTACTTGGGGGGCAGCCCCCTGGAAGAGTAGGACGTAGCCACGTATTTTTTATTTATGGAAAAAAGGCTGTTCCAAGATGATCTTGGAACAGCCTTTTTGTTTAATAGAACATAGAAAATATATAAGAGAATAAAGCTACTCTAAAGAATAAACTAGAAACAGAGGTAACAACTCCTATTCCTATTGCCCAGTAGCCAAGTGTCTTAGAACCTGAATATATAGATATTACACCAAGTATTATACCAATAACACCAAATGTTACAGGATAAGTAAATAAAGATACTATAGAAGCGAAAATAGCTAAATATCCCATAATACTTACATTGTAACCGTCTTTTCTTTCTTCTTTCGTATAATATCTATCATCTGCTGTTAATTCTGGAGCATATTCTGTTTTATCTTTGTTATCAATTGAATCATTATGTTTAGTATTATCGTTATATTTTTTGTTCATACAATCACATCCTTTTTTATATATTTACTATTATTGTTTTCAATTTTTAAAATAATAATTAGTTTTTGAATGGATGATAAACCAAAATTTAACTATAATATTCAAATATTAAGTATTTATTAAATCTATATATAAATGTATTCTATTTTGATATAATACTATTATAAGCAATATAGAAAGGATGGTTTATTTAATGATAAATCCAAGTCAAGTAGCTAAAGATATATTAAGTTCTGAGTACTTCAAAAACGCTAGAAAAGATGCTCAGATTTATTCAAATGATATTAATAAAATAGAAGAAATACTTTTACAAGTAGATTATAAATTGAATAATATGAAGTTTGATAAAAATGAACAAAAAGTAGTTGAGTTTGTTGGCAATATGAAAAAAATATACAGATTAGTTAAAACGTATTATTCAGATGAATATAAGGATATAAATATAGAATCTATAGTATGGGCTATAGTAGCCATTAACTATTTTATAAGCCCAGTTGACTTTATACCAGATTCTATGGAGAATGTAGGGTATATAGATGATATGATAGTAGTGTATTTTGTATTAAGCAATATAAAATCGGAATTAGATAAATTTTTAATATGGGAGAGAAATAAAGAAAATATCTTCGCCTTGTAGGCGAAGATATTTTCTTTATTTTGCATTTTAATTTATTTAATGTATAATGGTATGTAAAATGTGCATAATATCCAATAAATTATAAAACGTTGAGGAGTTTATTTATGAATATGGATGATATGTACCTTTTGTTGTCTCATATAAAAGGTATAGGATATAAAACTATACAAAAAATAGATGATTATTTTACTGATATTCAAAATTTTGATATTGTATCTGATGAAGAAATATATAAAATACCAAATATAAGTTTAAAAATAAAGAAAAATATAGTAAACTATAGAAGTTCAACTTATTTACATGAGATAAAAGAAAATCTAAAAAAACATGAAATGAATTACGTAACAATAAATAATTCCAATTATCCTAAGAGGTTAAAACATATATATGATCCACCGCATATACTTTATTTTAAGGGAAACAAAAATTTATTAAATGAATTTTGCATAGCTATGATAGGATCGAGAAAACCTACTAATTATGGAGTATTTTGTGCAAATAAAATTAGCAAAGAATTATCAGCACTAGGAATTAATATAATAAGTGGCATGGCAGTAGGGATAGATTATTATAGCCATTTAGGTTGTTTGAATGGAGGATCAAAGACTATAGCGGTACTTGGATCTTCTATAGATATGCCGTACCCAAAACAGAATATACATCTTATGAACAATATAATTGAAAGTGAAGGAATTATATTGAGTGAATATCCACCTGGAACAGAGGCTAGGCCAGGATACTTTCCTATGCGAAATAGGATAATTAGTGGTATATCTGATGGGGTTTTAATAGTCGAGGCAAGTGAGAAAAGTGGATCATTAATAACTATGAATTATGCTTTAGATCATGGGAAAAATGTTTTTGCTATTCCTGGAAATATTAATTCTTTTATGAGTAAAGGAAGTAATAAAATAATAAAAGAAGGCGCTAAACTTGTTTCGAGTGTAGATGATATACTTGAAGAATACGATATTGTTTATAATAATGTAAAAAAAGAAAGTGAATATCAAATAGATTTGTCTAAAGATGAGAGCAAAATAGTTACAATATTAAAGAATAACGGATCATTACATGTGGATTTTATTTGTGAGCATACTAAGCTTAATATAAAAGATATATTAGGAATTTTAAACATTTTAGAAATAAAGGGTATAGTAACGGAGTTAGGAAATAAAATATATAGTATAAAATGAATTGTGGGGGTGCACTTGATGGCAAAGAACTTAGTTATAGTTGAATCACCGGCTAAAGCTAAAACTATAGGGAAATTTTTAGGAAGAAATTATACAGTTAAAGCATCCGTTGGACATGTTAGGGACTTACCTAAAAGTAAATTAGGGGTAGATGTAGAAAATGATTTTGAACCATACTACATTAATATAAGGGGAAAAGGACCTGTTATTAATGAGTTAAAAAAGGAAGCTAAAAAAGCTGAAAAAGTTTTTCTGGCTACTGACCCCGATAGAGAAGGTGAAGCAATATCTTGGCATTTAGCTCATATTTTAAAATTAGAGGAAACTTCTAATTGTAGAATAGAATTTAATGAAATAACAAAGGAAGCTATAAAAAAAGCTATAAAAAATCCAAGAGAGATAGATGAAAAGGTTGTAGATGCTCAACAAGCTAGAAGAGTACTTGATAGATTATTAGGATATAAGATAAGTCCTCTTTTATGGCAAAAAATAAGAAAAGGTCTTAGTGCGGGAAGAGTGCAATCTGTTGCTACTAAAATAATATGTGATAGGGAAAGAGAAATAAATAAGTTTGAACCCGAAGAATACTGGAGTATAGATGTAATATCTAAAATAGAAGATAAAGAAGTTGAGTTCAAATTTTATGGCAAGTCGAACAAAAAAATAGATTTAAAAAATAAAGAACAAGTAGATGCTATATTAAATGAGATAGCTAATAAGGATTTAACTATAGAAAACATAGAAGTTAAGGAAAGGCGTAAATCTGGCCCTAGACCATTTACAACAAGTGCTCTGCAACAAGAAGCAGCTAATAAATTAGGATTTTCTACAAAGAAGACTATGATAGTAGCACAACAGCTATATGAAGGTATAGATATTAAAGGTCAGGGAACAGCAGGTCTTATATCTTATATAAGAACAGATTCATATAGAATATCAGATGAAGCACTAGGAAAAGGAAAAGATTATATACTAGAAAATTTAGGCGAAAATTACTATAAGGGTTTTGAAAATAAGAGTAAAAAAGGCAAAAAAGTACAAGATGCTCATGAAGCGATAAGACCTACAGGTATAGATAGAACACCTGAACTTATTAAAGAATCTTTAAGTGATGAACAATACAAACTATACAATCTTATATGGACAAGGTTTGTATCAAGTTTGATGAAAGATGCTATATATGAGAGCTACAATGTAAAAGCTAAGGTTGGGGATTATATATTTAAAACAACAGGTCATAAGCTTAAATTTGATGGTTTCTTAAAAGTATATACATTTTCTAATAAAGAAGATAAGTTGATTCCTAAAATAGAAGAGGGCATGGAAGTTACGATGGATAATATAATTCCAAAACAACACTTTACTCAGCCACCAGCGAGATATACAGAGGCAAGTCTTGTTAAAACCTTAGAAGAGTTAGGTATAGGAAGACCTAGTACGTATGCCCCTACAATAGGGACTATACTTGCTAGAGAATATGTAGAGAAAAAAGGAACTAGCTTGCATTTAACTGAGCTTGGACTTTTAGTAAATGAAATAATGGAAGAAAATTTTCAAAAATTTATAGATTTAGATTTTACTGCGGATATGGAGAATAAGCTTGATTCAGTTGAAGAAGGAGATATACCTTGGAAGGCTGTAGTAAGAGAAGTATATAAACCACTAGAAGAAGCTATAGAAATAGCACAAGAAAAAATAGAGAAAATAACTATAGAACAAGAAACAGATGAAATATGCGAAAAATGTGGAAATAATATGGTTATAAAATATGGTAGATTCGGAAAGTTTTTAGCTTGTAAAAATTATCCTGAATGTAAAACTACGAAACCTCTTTTGAATAAAACCGGTGTTAAATGTCCTAAATGCAAAGAAGGGGAAATAATAATCAGAAAAAGCAAAAAAGGAAGAATATTCTATGGATGTGATAAATACCCTGAATGTGACTTTATTTCATGGAATAAACCTACAGGAGAAATTTGTGAAAAATGTGGCGAACATTTAGTTCATAAAGAAACAAAAAAAGAGAAAAAAATAATATGTTCAAATAAAGAATGCGATTATGAAAAAAAGTCGAAAATTAGCTAAAAAACGTTGATTAATTTGAAAAATTGTGATAATATTTCAGATGTGTCATGTATATAATGTGGAAAATTACAAAAATTCTAAAAATTTCTTATTTTCCTAGACTAAGATATACAGTGTAAAGAGGAGGATATTATGGCTAGCAAATTACTTGACAAAACTAGAAAAATAAATAAAATACTACAAAAATCAGGTACAGAGCCTGTTTCTTTCCCACAATTGTGTGAAATATTAAGTGAAGTGTTAAATACTAATACCTATATAATAAGTGGAAAAGGAAAAATATTAGCAGCTCATTTAACAGATCTTAAAGATAGTGCTATTGTATCTGATGAAGAAACTGGTGAAGAAAAATTACCAAAGGAATATACAGATAACATAATGAAGGTGACAGAAACTGTTGAGAATATAACTGGAGATAAATTCTTAGAAATATTTAAGCATGATATTGAAGGTTCTGACAAGTTTACAACTATAGTTCCTATTATAGGTAGTGGACAAAGAGTAGGAAGCTTATTACTTTCTAGATATGAGAATGTATTTACGGATGAAGATTTAGTATTAGCTGAGTATAGTGCTACAGTTGTATGTATAGAAATTCTTAGAGCTAAATCTGAGGAGATGGAAGAAGAAATGAGAAAGAAAGCTGTAGTTCAAATGGCTATAGGAACACTTTCTTATTCTGAGCTTGAAGCTGTTGAACATATATTCAAAGAGCTTGATGGAATGGAAGGACTACTTGTTGCTAGTAAAATAGCAGATAGAGTAGGAATAACTAGATCTGTTATAGTTAATGCTTTGAGAAAGTTTGAGAGTGCAGGAGTTATAGAATCTAGATCATTAGGTATGAAGGGAACACACATAAGAATACTTAATGCTAAATTACTAGACGAGCTAAATAAAATTAAAAAGTAGTATCATTTAAAGTCCTATATTATTTATAACAGAAATGTAATAAATAATATTAGGGCTTTTTAATCTTTAAGGAGATTATATAATTTTTAATTTTTATATATTGACATGAGCTATGAGTTAGCATGAAGCGAATTTTTAAAATTAAGGTAAAGAGTGGTGGGATATATGAAACCATTAGCTGATAGAATAAGGCCTAAAGAAATAGAAGATATAGTAGGACAAAGACATTTAATAGGAGAAAATAAAATATTGAGTCGAATATTAAAATCGGGATATATAACTAATATGATATTTTATGGACCTCCTGGAGTAGGAAAAACTACTGTTGCTAACATCGTTGCCAATAAAACTAATAAAAAGTTTTACAAGATAAATGCCACAAATTCATCTTTGGAAGATGTAAAGAAAATTATAAAAGATCTAGATAGCTTAGAATGCATAAATGGTATTTTACTTTATTTAGATGAGATACAAAACTTTAATAAGAAGCAACAGCAATCCCTTCTTGAGTTTATGGAGAATGGAAAGATAACATTGATTGCAAGTACTACAGAAAATCCCTATCATTATATTTATAAGGCTATATTAAGTAGATCTACTATATTTGAATTTAAGAGCATACAAAAAAGGGATATAATACAAGGAATTAAAAGGTCCATATCAATTATAAAAAAGGATTTATTCGATATAAATATAATGTTTGATGAAAATGCAATAGAGTATGTAGCAAGTGTAAGCGGTGGAGATTTAAGGAGAGCTATTAATAGTGTTGAACTTTGTGTTTATTCAACTAATCCGAATGAAAATGGCGAAATAGTTGTAGATATAGAAAAGGCTAAGGAATGTACTCAAAAAAATATTTTGAATTATGATAAATCAGGAGACAGTCACTACGATATATTAAGTGCATTTCAAAAGTCTATTAGAGGAAGTGACCCGGATGCTAGTATACATTATTTAGCAAGACTTATAAAAGCAGGAGATCTTATAAGTATATGTAGAAGACTACTTGTTATTGCTAGCGAAGATATAGGTATGGCTTATCCAAATGCTATTACAATAGTAAAGTCATGTGTGGATAGTGCTAATCAACTAGGATTTCCGGAAGCAAGAATACCACTTGCTCAAGCGACTTTATTACTTGCAACTTATCCTAAATCAAATTCTGCTTACATTGCTATAGATAAGGCTCTCTATGAGCTAGATACAATAGATGTTGGTCAAATACCTAATCACATCAAAGATGCCCATTATAGTGGCGCTAAGAATTTAGGTAGGGGGGTACAGTATAAATATCCTCATGATTATAAGAACCATTATGTGCAGCAACAATACTTACCTGATAATATAAAGGATTCTATATATTATAGTCCGGCTGACAATAAAATGGAAAGAAATATAGAGAGCTATCTAAAGTTTATAAGAGAACATTAAAAGGGTTTAGTATATATTTAAATATATACTAAACCCTTTTTAATGAGTAGGAAATTAGATGAATCTTAACATCTGTGAATAGCATTTTTATCTTCGTATTTATCTATATAATATTGCTTGTTATTAACTAGTTTATATAAAGCTTTTATTAATACATCTATTTCATTAAAGTCATTGTATATTCCAAAACTTACTCTAACCATTCCTGGTTTTGGAGAATTAGGAATTAACATTTTTTCTTTTATTTCTTCTTTTGATACATTAAGAAGGTTTTGTATATAAGGTTGAGCACAAAAACATCCGTTTCTAACTCCTATTCCATATTCTGCAGATAGCATTTTGGCTACTGCCTCGTGAGAAATACCTTCTATATTAAATGGTACAATACTGGTTCTGTCTTTTATATTATCTGTATCTCCATATATTTTAATATCAGGTATATGTTTCATACTTCTCATAGCATAATGTAATAGATTATCTTCGTATTTCTCTAGGTTTTTCATATTTATCAATGATAAGGTCTTGATTGCCTTTGTAAGAGCTATTACACCCATTAAATTAGGAGTTCCGGCTTCATCCTTATCTGGAGGATCTGCCCAAATCACGGTTTCGGGAGTAACAATGTCTACTGTTCCACCTCCAACATAGTCAGGACCGTTCTTTTGAAATGTAGACTTAGGTCCTATCAATACTCCGCTTCCAAAAGGTGCGTACATTTTATGAGCAGAAAAAACCAAATAATCTATATGATCAGGTGAATTAACACTTTTCATATTTACTTTTGTATGAGGAACTAGTTGAGCTCCGTCTACTAGTATTTTTGAGTTGTATTTGTGCGCTATTTTAGCTATTTTGTGTATTGGGTTCTTGTATCCTGTTACATTTGATACTCCTGTAACTGTTACAAGCTTAACATCTCCATCGTATTTAATTAGTTTTTGTTCTAAATCATTTAAATCAAGTCTTCCTAAATCATCTATTTTAACATAATCAATATTTCCTTTTCTCCATGGCAAATCATTAGAATGATGCTCCATACAAGTCGATAAAACAACAGAGTTACTATTATCTTTACGAAGTATATTAGAAAGCATATTGATAGCTTCTGTTGCATTTTTTACATATATAATTTCTTTATCATTTATATCTGCTCCTACAAAATTAGCTACTATTTCTCTAGATTCATCGTATAAATCGGAAGAAAGTTGAGATTTGTATCCCTTGCCTCGATGGATGGATGAATACCAATTTGAAAAAGAAAGTATTTCTTTAAGTACAGACATAAAAGGCGGAGTTGTAGCCGCGTTATCAAAGTTTATATAATTAACCATCTTTTTATTTTTAAGTGGAACCTTAGTATTAACTCCTGCAACTAAAAATTTATATTTATTAAACATTAAATTATTCACCTACTTTAAAGAATGAGTATTTACAATTAACTTATGTTGAGTTTAATTTAAAAGTGAATGAATAATTATATTAATAAAGTGAAACTTAATTTAGATAGAGTTTTTACTTTGATTGAATTTTTAGCTTTTAGCTTTCAAATAAATTGGAAAATAATAAGATATTAAACAATTGACAATTTATTTAATTAAGAATATAATAAAATGAATTAATAAAATAAAGTGTAAATGACTAAAAAATTAATTAAATAAAGAATAACTGTTTAATAAATGATGATAAAGATTAAAAAAACAATTTTAGTATAATTTAATATTATAGTAATATGAGGTTAAATTAAAAAAAATACTAAAAGTATAGAAAAACACGAACAATATATGTTAATATAAAGATATAATTCGAGGAGAGAGGGCGTAGATATGGTGAAAAAATTTAAAAAAGTATTGGTAGCTAATAGAGGAGAAATAGCAATAAGAATATTTAGAGCTTGTTCAGAACTTGGAATTAGAACTGTAGGGATATATTCAAAAGAAGATAAATATAGTCTTTTTAGAAGTAAATCAGATGAATCATATTTAGTAGGAGAAGATAAGGGACCTATTGAAGCTTATTTAGATATGGAATCTATAATTCATATAGCGAAAAAGAAAGATGTAGATGCTATACATCCTGGGTATGGATTTTTATCAGAGAATGCAGAGTTTGCTAGAATGTGTAGAGAAAATGGTATAGAGTTTATAGGACCATCTCCTGAGGTTATGGATAGAATGGGGGATAAAATAAACTCTAAAAAGGTTGCTAAAGAAGCAAATGTACCAACAATACCTGGAGTAGATCATTCTATTGAAACAGCAGAAGAAGCCAAAGTAATAGCAAAACAAATAGGATACCCTATTATGCTTAAAGCCTCTAATGGTGGTGGCGGAAGAGGTATGAGAGTAATAGAGAAAGAAGAAGACTTAGTTTTAGAGTTCGATAGAGCTGTTAGTGAATCTAAAAAAGCTTTTGGTAAAGCTTGTATATTTGTAGAAAAGTACTTGAGAAAGCCAAAGCATATAGAGGTTCAAATAGTAGGAGATAAGCATGGAAATATAGTTCATCTTTATGAAAGAGACTGTTCTGTACAAAGAAGACATCAAAAGATTATAGAATTTGCTCCTGCATTTGGACTTAGTGAAGATGTTAGAGATAGAATATGTGAAGATGCTCTAAAACTTGCAAATCATGTAGGGTATCATAGTGCTGGAACTTTAGAGTTTCTAGTTGATGCTGATGAAAATTATTATTTTATAGAGATGAATCCTAGAATACAAGTTGAACATACTGTATCTGAAATGGTAACGGGAATTGATATAGTTCAAAGTCAAATACTTGTAGCTCAAGGATATTCATTAGACAGTGAAGAAATAAATATAAAATCGCAAGATGATATAAAGTTAAATGGATATTCAATACAGTGTAGAATAACTACAGAGGATCCTAAAAATAATTTTATGCCAGACACAGGAAAAATACATGTTTATAGAACTGGATCAGGTTTTGGTATAAGACTTGATGGAGGAAATGGATTCACAGGATCTGAAATAACACCTCACTATGATAGTTTATTGGTTAAGACTATATCTTGGGATAGAACGTTTAAAAACTCTATAAGAAAGATGTTAAGATCTATAAAGGAGATTAGAATAAGAGGAGTTAAGACTAATATAGGATTTTTGGTAAATGTATTAAACCATCCTGATTTTGTAGATGGTAAATGTGATACTAAGTTTGTTGATGAAACAGAAGAATTATTTGAAATAAGAGAAGGTAAAGATAGAGGTACAAAACTTTTACAATTCATAGGAAATGTAACAATTAATGAAGCTAAACAAGTTAAAAAAGATTTTGATATGCCAAAAGCACCTAAGGTTGATGAATCGATAATGATGGAAGGTTCTAGAGATTTATTTAAAAAGCTTGGAACTAAAAAGTTTATGGAATATGTTAAAGATGAGAAGAAACTATTTATAACTGATACTACAATGAGAGATGCTCATCAATCATTATTTGCTACTAGAGTAAGAACTAACGACCTTTTAAAAGTTTCAAAGGCTGTAAGTCATAATATGAATGATTTATTCTCACTTGAGATGTGGGGAGGAGCAACTTATGATGTGGCATATAGATTTCTTAAGGAGTCGCCATGGCTAAGACTTGAAAAGCTTAGAGAAAATATACCTAATGTAATGTTCCAAATGCTTCTTAGAGCTTCTAATGCTGTAGGATATAAAAACTATCCAGATAATGTATTAAAAGAATTTATTAAAGAATCATCAAATAAAGGAATAGATATATTTAGAATATTTGATAGTTTAAACTGGATTGAAAATATGAGACTACCTATATACGAAGCTTTAAATACAGGAAGTCTAGTAGAAGGTACTATATGTTATAGTGGAGATATATTAGATCCTACTAAAACTAAATATACTACTAAATATTATGTAAATATGGCTAAAGAACTTGAAAAAATGGGAGTTAACATGATAGCTATAAAAGATATGGCAGGTCTTTTAAAGCCTTACGCAGCATATGAACTTGTAAAGGCATTAAAAGAAGAAGTAGGAGTTCCAATTCACCTTCATACTCATGATACTAGTGGAAATGGACTATCAACACTTCTTATGGCATCACAAGCTGGAGTTGATATAGTAGATACTGCTGTTGAATCTATGGCAGGACTTACAAGTCAACCATCTATGAATAGTTTAGTAGAAGCTTTAAAGAATACAGGTAGAGATACTAAAATAGATCTTGAAGGAATTTATCAAATAGGAGAATACTATAGAGATCTTAGAAAAGTATATTCTAAATTTGAAAGTGACTTAAAAACATCATCAGCTGAAATATACAAATATGAAATACCTGGTGGACAATACACTAACTTAAAACCTCAAGTTGAAAGCTTAGGACTTGGAAACAAGTTTAAAGAAGTAAAAGACAATTATAAAGAAGCTAATGAAATATTAGGAGATATAATAAAAGTTACACCTTCATCAAAAGTAGTTGGAGATTTATCTATATTCATGACTAAGAATGGTCTTAATAAAGAGAATATAGCTACAAAAGGAGAAGAAGTTTCATTCCCAGATTCAGTAGTAGATTACTTCAGAGGAATGATAGGTCAGCCAGAAGGTGGATTCCCTAAAGATTTACAAAAGGTTGTTTTAAAAGGAGAAGAACCTATTGGTGTAAGACCAGGAGAACTTTTAGAAGATGTAGATTTTGATGAAATTGAAAAAATGTTAGATGAAAAATTCAATATGAAGACTAACATGAGAAATATAATAAGTTATTGTTTATATCCTAAAGTATATGAAGAATATTTATCTCACCTTAAGGAGTACAATGATGTATCAAAACTTGAGAGTGATGTATTCTTCCATGGATTAAATAAGGGCGAAGAATGTGAAGTAGAAATAGAGCCTGGTAAGGTTTTAACTATAAAATTAGTAGAAATAGCAGACGCTAAAGAAGATGGAAAGAGAACACTTACATTCGAATTAAATGGTATGAGAAGAGAAGTTGAAATAGAAGATAAAAACTTCGCAATGAATGTAAAAACAGTTCTTAAAGCTGACCTTGATAACAAACTTGAAGTTGGGGCTAGTATTCCTGGAAAAGTGGTAAAGATATTAGTTAACGAGGGGGATGAAGTTAAAGAAAATCAACCAGTTATAATAATAGAGGCTATGAAAATGGAAACTACAATAGTTTCTAGAAGTAATGGAGTAATAGATAAGGTTTATGTAAAGGAAGCTGATGTGGTTTCTGATAGAGAATTATTAATAGCTATGAAAGAAAAGTAGAAAGATTAAAAGAATCCTCAATAATTGGGGATTCTTTTTTAGTCAATTTTGAAATTATAAAATATATATGTGGTTAAGCAGAAAATGGCACTCATTAAAATACCGATACTTAGTCAATATTTAAATACAACTACAGATTGAGACTAATTAAATATACTAAAAGTTCTAAACTCCCGTTGGTCAGACAACGAACTTTCTTAACGTATATTTAAACGTCACAATCTAAGTTGTATAGTAAAATATCAACAAAAAAGTATCTAACATTTTAATGAGCGCCATTTTTTAGTTTAGGGTGGTGTAGAAGTATATAAATCAAAATAACATATACTGTATAAAGGGATTAAAATATAAGGGGGGTTGGAAGAATGGAGGAGAAAAAAGATAATGGTTTGTATAAGGTAAGGAAGATTAGGCTTGTAATGTTTAATATATTTGCTTGTTTCGTTGGTGTTACGGCAATTACTGGTATAAAATCTTATGATAGGTATGTTCCGCCATTTTTGATTGCTATTTTAGCTATAACAGGAAGCATTATGCTAATTTTAAGCATTATAATTTTAATTATGAAAAATAAATAATCCTCTAAAAGTCTTTGTATTTTGTAAGCGGTTAATAACTCGTCATATTGACAATTATTAACCGCTTTTCTGTCACTCTTTTTTCTTCATGTAGAATTTATACGTCTAGTAAAACGGGAGCATATCAATTATGAGGATTCTTTTTTTTAAAAACTTACTATGGCAAGGTTTCTTGTAAGAGACTCATTAATTTGGTGGTATTGTTATGCAACTTTTTCTGATACAAACTTTAACGATATCCTTTTCAACAAATTTGTAAGCTAATGGCTTATCTGTAAGAGGGTGTGTTCCAAAATTCTGTGTATGAGCAAAAACTTCACATAATAAGGTTACACCTGTAATTTTAAATTCATCACCTTCATTAGCATCTTCTCGATCAATTACACATTGGAAAGGAATATCATCTATAATTTCTTTATCTTGTTCAAGGCCATTATCTAAAACCGCAGTATAGTTGATAGTTCTGCGGATAAAACCAGTTATAATAACATTCTCAGGGCATACATTTTCGATTTTAGCATGGACTATATTTTTATGACTAATAGGTGTATCTCTTAGTGCAGGTGGAACTAGCTGGGTACTTCCATCTACAATAACTTGGCAACAAGATTGTGGGTTAGAGACAAGAGTAGGACAAGACGTAACTTTAAGTGGTCTCATCATTTCATTATCTTCATGTTCTACAAGGTGACAATGCCATACATATCCAGGACCAAAGGTAGGATCAAATGGAAATAAATTCACTCCTGGCTTAACTTTTTTAGGATTGGCATCTTGTGGTGCAAATCGAAGTGTAAGTCTGGTTACTTGTCCCGGAAGCATTATTACAGTATCTTTCCATCCACGTTCATTCAAAGGTGGATCAATAGGATTACCCTCAAGGAAAGGTTCAACAGGTAGTGGTATTGTTGGGTGCTCAAGAGGAGGTTCTCCATTAAGTTTGATCCATTCTTCACTGTATTTTACATTATCAAAGTTCTGACGGTTTGCAATTTGAAACTGTATTAAATGTACATGGATGGGATGTGCACCACTAGTTAGATTCACAATTTCCCACTCAACTGTTGATCCTACTATAGGTAATTCTGAAATAGGGGCTCCCCATATCTGTCCATCTAGCAATAATTCAATGGCACCGTTTGGTCCACGTACCACATTTAGGGTTAAGATCTTTTTCGGCACATCTGGAGTTAATACAGGGATTTTATTCAATTTTGTCGGAAGTTTATTTGGTGGAACTACTGGTGTATCAAGTACAGTGAACTGCATAATTTGTCCAACGGTATCTGGATCGGGTGAAATACCATTTGGGAAAGGTGCATTAGCATCATTAGTCATAATGAGAGTTGTTTTGGGTTCTAACACTGAAAAATCAATCAAGATGTCAGCACGCTCTGCTGGTGCAATCAGTAGCTCAGTCAATGTAACGGGGAAAGGTAGAAAACCTCCGTCAGAACCAATTTGAATAAAGGATTGATTATTTGAAAGCTTTAGGTTGTAGGTTCTGGTATTTGATCCGTTAAGAATTCTAAATCGGTATTGTCTACGTTCCACATTTAAATTAGGCCATACTTTTCCATTGACAACGATAGTATTTCCTACAAAGGCTGGTCTCCAATAAGGATGAATATCAGGGTTTACACCATTACTAGGATACAATAAGGAGCCATCTTTATTGAATGAACGGTCTTGAATAACTATAGGAATCTCATATGGACCACTTGGAAGAAGTGGAGATATTTTATCATTCGGATCTTTTATTAAATAAAATCCAGCAAGGCCTCCATATATGCCAAGTCGTGTAGTTCCTAGGGCATGATCATGATACCAAAGGGTAGTTGCCTCCTGTGTGTTGGGATAGGTATAACGAGACTTAAAAAATTCTGGTCCCTTTTTTTCCTCTCCAGCTGTAAACCAGGCATCTGGATGACCGTCAGAATCAGATCTAACCTCTGCTCCGTGCAAATGGGTAACAAGGGGAACTGGGCTTTGTGCTAAAGGGTATCCTGGAGGAAATGGTAGAAATGGTGGTGTTGGTGTTGGTATACTATTAGGATTTGCCCAATGTAATGTAGGATCTACTGCAAATAAATTTGGTTCAGTAATATTATTTACCCACTGAACATTGACTGGTATATCTCTAACTGCTTCAAAGGTAGCACCTGGTGTACTACGGAAACAAGAAATTTCATCTGTCCACGTATCTTCAACAGTACCTTCATATCCCCAGACGGTTGTCTTTGGAAACGAAGGAGGTAGCATTTGTTGCATAAATTCAGTCATACTAATTGTATAGTTATGACTGATATCTTTCCCTGTAATTGGATCTTTTACAATGATAGGTTTAAATACAGGTGGAATAAGTAATTGATTGACATATTTAGGGATACATTTTGGATCTAATGGTTTTGTCATATCTATAGCCTCCTTTTTTATAAAAATATTTTAAAAGTAAATTTTTTTCCTCTAATTTATATTTTATGAAATTTGGAACAAAATGTGTTTTTTATATATTAAAATTAAAAATTAATGTTAAAGAGGAAATAGAATAGAAAATGGAGAAAGTCTATATTAGAGATATTGATAGTATAGATATGATTTTCTATGGAAATTGGTGTAGTAATGGGGATGGTTTGTAGATATGATATGGTTTAAAGAAAAGGTTAAACAATTTTATATTGTTACAATTCTTATAGTCTTATGGCAGATAGGGTCTTATCTGAATTTATGGAATAAATATATAATTCCTTATCCTAGAGATGTTTTAAATGTTATGTTTGAAATGATTAGGAATGGAGAATTAATTAAAAATGTTTCGGTAAGTATAATAAGAGTATTAATAGGGTTTTTAATATCGTTTATGTTAGCTTTTCCTCTAGCAGTATTTTTAGGAATAAAAAAAGGTGCACATAAGCACCTAAAATTAATATTAGAATTTTTAAGGCATGTTCCGCCATTGTCACTTATTCCTATGCTAATACTGTGGTTTGGAATAGGAGAAATCTCAAAAATAATAATAATTGTGCTTGCATCTTTTTTTCCTATATTTTTAAATGTTTTAAATGGAATTACTAGTTGTGATAAAAAACTATTAGAGGTAGGAGATTGTTTTGGATTCAATAGCAGAGAAAAGTTTTTTAAAATTATATTACCAAATGCTACTTTAGATATTTTTATTGGTATGAAAATAGGTTTTGGGTACAGCTGGAGGGCTATAATAGGAGCTGAATTAATTGCAGCATCTTCTGGGCTAGGGTATATGATATTGGATGCACAGCAGCTTTCAAGATCCGATAAGGTTATAGTGGGAATATTGGCTATAGGAATAATGGGATGTTTAACTGATTATTTGTTTATAAATAAAGTAAAAGTAAAGGGTGGTGAAGAGAATAGCTGGAGTTAAATTAGAGGGGGTAGCTAAGGAATATTCGTTAAATAAAAGAAATTTCCAAGTGTTAAAGGACATAAATTTAAATATTCCAGATGAAAGTATTACAGTAATTCTAGGGAAAAGTGGATGTGGAAAAACTACTCTTTTACGACTTATAGGTGGGCTTGAGGAATGTACATATGGAAAAATTAAAATATTAGCAGGTGAATATAACTTAAAAAAACCAAAAGTAGGTATTATATTTCAAGAAAGTAGATTAATGCCATGGCTAACTGTTAAGGAAAATATAAACTTTCCATTAAAAAATAAAAATCATGAAAACTTTCTAGTACAAAAATATTTAAAACTTATGGGGCTTGAAGAGTTTAAAGATGCATATCCAAACCAGATATCTGGAGGGATGGCCCAAAGAGTAGCTATTGCAAGAACTCTTGTTTATGATCCAGATGTTATTTTAATGGATGAGCCTTTTGCGTCTTTGGATTATTTTACTAGAAAAAATCTTCAAGAGGAAATTATAAAAGTATTTTTGACTAGTAAAAAGAACATAATATTCATAACACACAATATAGATGAAGCTGTATATCTAGGGCAAAAAATATTGATATTAGATAATGGAATTATAAGAAAAGAATATTCTTTAAAAAACTATGAATATCCAAGAAATTTATTTTTACCTCAGTTGAGTGAAATAAAAAAAGATATTTTAAATGTTTTATGTAATTCTTTAGCCTAAAATTTTATTTAATATACAGGGGGGGGATTTTGATGAAAATCAAAAAAAACAAATTTTTATTCAAAATGATTTTATGTACTATATCCATTGCTGTATTTATAACAGGATGCAGTAGTGTTAACGGTATTGATAAAATAGCGTTAACATATGTAAAGGCACCTTTAAATGTTCCTTCTATAGTTCAAAAGGATAAGGGCTTGTTCCAAAAAGAATTTGAAAAGGATAAAATAGAGGTTGAATTTTCTACTATAACTTCTGGTCCTCAGCAGACACAAGCTTTAGCAGCAGGAGAAATTGATTTTTTAAATGCAGTTGGAGGAACATCTGTTATATTAGCAGCAGCAAATGGAGTTGACTTAAAGGTTATAAGTACATATTCTCGTGCAGCAAAAGCTTTTATGATAATTACAAATTCTGAACAAATTAAATCACCTAAGGATTTAAAAGGCAAAAAAATTGGAGGACCTAAGGGAACAATTCTTCATCAACTACTTATGACTTCTTTAGATAAGAACGGTCTAAACAGTGATGATGTTGAGTTTATATCAATGAATATACCAGATGCATTATCAGCACTTAGTAATAATCAAATAGATGCAGCACTATTAGCAGGACCAGCAGCTTTAAAAGCTATAAAAGGTAGAGCTAAAGTAGTTACAACTGGAGAAAATTTAATTGATGGTACTATTGTAGTTGCAGCTAGTGATAAAATAATAAAAGAGCATCCAGAAATTGTGGAGAAATTTTTAAAGGTTCAAAAAAATAGCATTGAATATATAGAGAATAATTTAGAAGAGTCTTTTAATATAACTTCACAGGAAACTGGACTTTCAAAAGAAGATGTAAAACAGATGTATAACTGGTATGATTTTAATCCTGAAATAAAGGATTCGGATATAGATGGACTTAAAAAAACTCAAGAATTTTTACTACAAAGTGGTATGCTTGAAAAGAAAATAGATATTGATAATATAATTATGAAATAAATAGAATATTTTTCAAAAACATTGATAATAAAAAAGAGTAGTATATGGCATAGTTCTTACCTTCTGTTATTTATTTGTGTGGTAGTTTTTATTTAACATAAAGGTATGAATTATGCTATATTTAGTTTTAGAAGGTATTTTCGATTAGAATTTAAGAAAACTAAATTTGTTTATTTAATGCATTTTGCTATAAAAAGCATGAATATGAAAAAATATGCAAAATTACTGAATTAAATGATAAAATGAAATTATTAAGAATGTAATAGTTAAAGGGGTAATTTTTATGAAATATAGGATTATAAAAAAGTATGATTTAAAAATACATACAATGATTTCTTTATGTGTTTGTATATTTATAAACGTAATAAGGCATATGTATAGTGTGAGAGAAGCTTATTCAGTAGGAATTATAGGAGGAGCTGATGGACCAACAGCTATATATTTATGTGGATCAGACAATGTATCACATTCTCTTATGACGGGGATATTAATTATTAACAAATTCTCTTTTATACCTATATTTATAATTTTAGTTTTATTGTATAAGCCTGTTAAATATATTATAGAAAAAATAAAGGTGGGGTAGAATGAATAAGAGAAATAGACATGTGTATTTTATACTTATAATTATTGTTGTAATAATGGGGCTTATGTCTAGAAAATTAGACAGTATACCACCTTTTCTTAAAACATATCTTCCAGATACATTATGGGGTCTGATGGTGTTTTTTCTAATGGGATTTATATTTAATAAATATAGTACACTAAAGATTACTATATATTCTTTGATATTTAGTTATTGTATAGAAATAAGCCAACTATATCATGGGGAATTTATAGATAGTATAAGAGGAACTACACTTGGAGGATTGGTTTTAGGATTTGGATTTTTGTGGTCAGATTTAATTTGTTATAGTGTTGGAATTTTGATTGGATATTTATTGGATAAGTATTATATGTACAAAAGAGGAGGAAAAATATGATTACAAATAAATTGAAAGCAGGAGATGAAATAAGAGTCATTGCGCCAGCTAGAAGTCTAGGAATAATAGATGAAAGTACTAGAAATATAGCTAATAAATGTCTAGAAAAGATGGGGCTTAAGGTTACGTTTTCTAAAAATTGTGAGGAAATCGATGAATTTAGTTCTTCTTCAATACAATCTCGAGTAGATGATTTACATGAAGCTTTTTTAGATGATAATGTAAAAGGGATACTCACTGTTATAGGAGGATTTAATTCAAATCAATTATTAGATTATATAGACTATGATATTATAAAAAACAATCCTAAAATAATTTGTGGGTACTCGGATATAACTATTTTGTCTAATACTATTTACAAGATGACAGATTTAGTAACATACTCAGGACCACATTATTCTACTTTTGGAATGGAAAAAGGGATAGAATACACTATGGATTATTTTAAAAAGTGCTTGATGAGTGAGGAAGAATTTGAATTAATACCTTCTAAAAACTGGAGTGATGATATGTGGTTTTTAGATCAGGACAATAGAAAATTTTATGAAAACAAAGGGTATATAACTATAAATAAAGGAAGTGCTAAAGGCAAGATTGTAGGAGGAAATCTTTGTACTCTTAATTTGCTTCAAGGAACAAAATATATGCCTGATTTAAAAGATAAGATTGTGTTTATAGAAGATACATCTTCAAGTTTTCCTGAAGAATTTGATAGAGATTTACAATCATTAATTCATCAACCGGATTTTGATAAAGTAAAAGGAATTGTAATAGGAAGATTTCAATTAGGATCTCAAATGACTACGGAGAAGCTAATGAAAATAATAAAAACAAAGAAAGAATTAAATAATATACCAGTGATTGCAGGTGTTGACTTTGGACATACAACGCCTCACATAACATTTCCTATAGGTGGAGAGGTAGAAATATTAGCAAATGATGATTGCAACAAGATTATAATAACTAAGCATTAGATTGATTAAAAGGGGGATTAACATGCATAGATTAAGTTATAAAGATATGATGTACTTAAAAGAGATGGGGCTATATTCTTATGGATACGCTTATATACTTAGATACTTATTAGAAGATGAATATGAAGGTATAAAGAAGATTGAGGATATAAAAGAGCAGGTTGAAAAAGTTCTTGAAATTTTAAATAATAGAAAACAACTGCCTCAGGAATATAAGGATTTTGTTGATAACTATAATGGGTTTAGTGGAGTATTAATACCTAAAGAAGAAATAATGTGTGATTAAAATTATATTTATAGCTTTAAATAAAAAGAATCTTCAATTGAAGATTCTTTTTATTTACTGAGATATCCATTAGAATAAAGCTAATTTTAACTAAACTATAGCTTTCTTATTATTTTTCATCTCTAGATTTTTAAAAACATAATTTATATAGGATTTATAAATTTCTTTTTCGTATTCGAAACTTTCGTTTTTAACAACGGCTTTCTTGCTATTATATTCATATAACTCAATAGATAAAATCGCTGTTGGGCAATTTAAGCAATAAGCTACATTACATAAATAGTGCTCTTGCTTTGAGACTGATTGGTTATAAGAATATTGATTTAAGAAGCTACTTATCTTAATATCATCCTCTGTACTTAAAACACTTTCTAATTCATGAATGAATACTTCTCCTTGTTCTTTAGGTAAATTAAATATAGGCAAAATTTGTCTATATGTATTACATTGGTGACAGTAGGATTTATCTTTTAATTTCATCCCACATAACCAAGCACCTATAATAATGCCTAAATAATCTATAGAATTCAATATATAAAGTCCAGTGACACTTGTTACAGAAAATATTTCTTTATGCTTAAGACTAAATGACATCGGTGTGCTCTCTATCATATATCTTTTGAAATTTAGAAATGTCATTTGTCCATAACCCTCTACTTCAAATTCACTAATATGTGCTCCTTTGTCTAATGAATAGATTGTATTGTAAGTTTCAGGATCAACGGATGTAAATAAATATACAATATATTCAATAGATATCATACTGATGATAGCTATAATAATAGCGAATACCATACGTAATGGTGTTAAATAAACATTGCTTTTCTCCATTCCTTTAAAATATCCTGTTGTACTTATATAACCAATGGCAATAGCACCAGCTGGTACAATCATTAAAACACCAAAATGTAAGATATCAAAATTTGCAAATATTTGTATACATACTGCTAAAGCTATGCTCGCAATTAATGAAATTAAGCCTAGTATAAATCGCATGATTACCTCCTAAAATGTGTATTTTATTTCCAAAAAACATTATACATAATAAATTAAGTAAAATAAAGGAAGAAATGTAATGGAAAAGTAAAAATAGGAAAAAAGAAACAGTTTTATATAAATATTAATAAGACTAAATACTAATTTAGCTTACTTGGATAAATAAATTATTTGATGTATAATAAATGTAAGTACTTACTAACAAAACGGAGGTCTGATATGGAAAGTAGAACATCTAAAACAAGAAAAAAAATATTGGAAGCTGCTATTGAGGAGTTTGCTCAAAAGGGGTTTTCAGCTACGACGACTTTAGAAATAGCTCAAAGAGCACAAGTTGCAGAAGTGACTTTATTCAGGCATTTTCCTAAAAAGAAAGATATTTTGCATTTTGCAGTTTTGGATTTTGTTGATGTGTTTACAGGGAATTTTGCGTTTAATAGTTTAAAGGTAATAGTAGATCATAATAAACATAAACCTATAAAAGAAATACTAAAGCTTATAATCTTAGATAGAAGAGAATTTCTTCAAGAATATTTTCCCTATATAAAAGTTATTTTTCAAGAGATGCAGTTTGATGAAGAAGTTAGAACAATTTATTTAGAAAAAATAGCTAAGCAGGTAAGCCTATTATTCAGTGAACTTTTCAGTGAAATAAAAGAAAGAGAAAAAATTAAAAACATAGATTCGTTTATATTAATGAGATCATTCATAGGTATGGCTTTTATGATGATTATGCAGAGATATTTTATACCTAGTGAGAATAAGTTTGAGGATTTTGATAAAGAAATAGATATTGTTGTAGATATATTTTTAAATGGAATTTTGGACAAATAAAATATTAGGGGGGATTAAATTGAGAAGGTTAAAAGTTTTGAGTATATTATTAATATTATTCAGTATAACTGGGTGTTCTAAGGATACAAGTTTGGTTTATACGGGAACATTAGAAGCGACGGAGGTTGATCTTAATAGCGAAGTATCATCAACTGTTAAAAATGTTTTTGTAGATGAGGGGAGTAGTGTAAAAAAAGGAGATAAAATACTTCAAATTGATGATGCTTCTCTTTTGATTAAATTAAATCAGGCAAATGCCCAACTTAATGCTTCTAAGGCAGATTTTGAAGATGTATCAAACGGTTCAAGAAATGAGGAAATAAAAAAAGCTCAAGCTAATTTAGAAAGTATAGATGCTCTTTTAAGTGGAGCTAAAAGTGAGTATGAATATGTACGTGATAATTATAATGATTTAAAAAGTCTTTATGAGCAAGATGCTGTTAGTAAAAAAGAATTAGATGGAGCTAAAACTTCTATGGATAAAGCTTATTCTAATTTTCAAAATGTACAAAAACAGTATGAATCAGCAAAATCAAGCGTTGATCTTGTGTTAAGTGGTTCTACGAGTGAAAAAATTAAAAAGGCAAAAGCTCAAGTAGACTATATGAAGGCAAATGTTGATTTATTAAATTATCAGTTGTCAAAGGCTACTATATACTCTCCTATTGACGGTGTTATTCAAAATATTAATTACGATGAAGGAGAACTTGTGTTAAATGGAGCTAATGTAGCTAATATAATTAATTTAACAGATAGATGGGTTAAAATATATATTCCTCAAAAACAACTAAATAAAGTGAGTTTGAATCAAGAGGTAAATATAAAAGCAGATTATTTGAAGGATAAAAAGCTGACGGGTAAAATCGTGTATATATCATCTAAAGCAGAATTTACTCCAAAAAATGTTGAGTCAAAGGAAAGCAAAGAAGAGATGGTATTTGAGGTTAAGGTTAAAATAGATGATCAGTCAAATTTATTAAAACCAGGTATGCTAGTAGATATAGATTTAGAAGGTGATTTAAATGGAAAATAATTTAGTTATTGATGTTAAAAACCTTTCAAAATTATTTAATGACTTTAAGGCTGTAGATGATATAAGTCTTCAAATAGAAAAAGGAAAAATATATGGTCTCTTAGGTCCTAATGGATGTGGAAAGTCAACAACCATAAGGATGTTATGTGGTGTAATAACTCCATCAGATGGAAGTGGAAGTGTACTGGGGCTTGATGTTGTGAATGAATCGGAAAAAATAAAGCAACATATAGGATATATGTCACAAAAATTTAGTTTGTATGAGGATTTGACAGTGTATGAGAACTTAGACTTTTATGCAAGTATTTATACAATATCTAGTAGTGTTAAAAACAAAAGAATTGATGAATTAATAAAAATGGCAGGACTTAAAGGAAAAGAAAAAGTTATCACAAAGAATTTATCAGGGGGGTGGAAGCAAAGGTTAGCACTAGGATGTTCTCTAATACACAAACCAGAACTTTTAATACTAGATGAACCGACTTCTGCAGTAGATCCTGTATCTAGAAGGATATTTTGGGAACTTATTCATAAACTTTCTAATCAAGGTATAACAATTATAGTTACAACTCATTATATGGATGAGGCACAAAGCTGTGATGAGATAGCGTTTATGTTCTCTGGGAAAGTAATAGCAAAGGGTACACCAGTAGAATTGATAAAAGAGAGAAATTGCAGTAATTTAGAATCGGTATTCATAAGTTATGTTGAAGAACGAACTGGAGAAAAAATACGTTCGTCATTTGAAGAGATGAAATTCATACAAAAAAGAGAAGGTGAATAGTATGAACTTAAAAAGACTTCTTACTATAATGAAAAAAGAATTTATCCATATAAAAAGGGATAAGGCAAGTCTTGTTATAGCTTTATTAATGCCTATAGCATTTATATTTATATTTGGATATGCAGTAAATACTGATGTAGATAATATAAGTATGGCTGTGTTTGATAATGATAAGACTTTAGAGAGTAGGGAATATATAAATTCTTTAAAAAACTCAAACTATTTTAATCCAAATATATATGAAGAAAATATGCAAAATATTCAAAAACTAATAGATGAGGGAACGGTTAAATCTGCTATTGTAATACCTTCTGGATTTTCAAAGCATCTGAAAAGAAATGAAAAAGCACAAGTTGAACTAATTATAGATGGAACAGATCCAACCATAGCTAGAACTGCACTTCAAAGTGGGGTGCTTACTACTAATATGTATTCTATGGATATTTCTGAGGATTTTATTAAAAAAACAGGGAAAAACTATGTAAGAACACCTGGAATAGATATGAGAACCAGAGTTTGGTATAATCCAAATCTTGAAAGTTCAAAATTTATAATTCCTGGACTCATTGGACTTATTATGCAAAATATAACTGTGATGCTTACGGCTTTTTCTCTTGTAAGGGAAAGGGAAAAAGGGACTTTAGAATTATTAATAGTAACACCTATAAAATCATCAGAACTTATAATAGGTAAGATGATACCGTATGTTCTAATAGGAAGTATAGATTTTATAATATCATTGTTCTTTGGAACTTTATGGTTTGATGTACCTATTAAAGGGAATATGTCATTGCTTATATTATTAGGATTTGGCTTTGTTATATGTTCCCTTGCTATAGGAATGCTGATATCAACTATAGCTAATAATCAAGCTCATGCAATGCAACTTACTATATTATTTATTCTACCTAGTGTACTCTTATCAGGATTTATGTTTCCAAGAGAATCTATGCCAATTATAATTCAGCTTTCAGGCTACTTTATACCTCTTACATACTTTCTCAATATATTAAGAGGTATTATATTAAAGGGTGTAGGATTTAGCTATTTAATAAAGGATGTAGTTATTTTATTCATATTTGGAACTTTATTATTATGTATATCTTCCATTAAATTTAAGAAAAAATTAGATTAAAACTCTAAAAATGTTGTAAAATATCTAACTATTGATATAATTAATGGGTAATAGAATACATTAGAGAGGTACAAAATATGAAAAATACTTATATGATAAATAATTATAAAAATATAGCCAATAAATTCTGTGAAGATGGAAACTTTATTAAGGCTATAAATTTTTACAACAAAGCTTATGATTTAGAAGGCGGAAGTGAAGATATAGATCTACTTTTAGACATGGCTCTTGCATACGATGATATGGAAAACTATGATTTTGCAAAACAAAAATATGAAGAAGTGTTGAGAATAGATAAAAATGAAGCTAGAGCTTATTTTGGACTTGGTGTTTTATATGATAATAAAGAGGACTATATAACGTCTATTGATTATTATAAAAAAGCTGTTGAAATTGATGACAAATACGATAGAGCTTACTTTTTCTTAGCTAGTGCTTATGATGAGATAGAAGAGAGCGAATATGCCATGGAAAATTATAAAAAAGCTATAGAACTTAATCCAGATGATTTTTGGGCATACACGAATTTAGGCTCGTTATATGAAGAAATGAATGAAAATGAATTAGCTTATGAAATGACTAAAGAAGCTTTGGGAATTATTTCTAATCATTTCACGGCGCTTTTCAATATGGGAGTTATACTTAAAAAGTTAGGAAGAGAAAATGAATCTATAAAATATTATGAAATGTGTATAAAAAGGGATAAAGAGAACCCTTACTCATATTTGAACTTAAGTATCATATACAAAGGACAAAAAAAATATAAGAAAGCCAAGGAAATTATAAGTGAGGGAATAAAAAATAGCCCTGAGACATCAGTTTTATATTATAATAGAGCGTGCTTTTATGTTAAACTTGGAATGGATGAATTGGCTCTTAAAGATTTAATAAAGGCAGTAGAGCTTAGTGAAAAACTTCTTGAATATGCAAAAGAAGATGAAGAATTGGCTCCTATTAGAGAACTAAAAGCATATAAAGTAATGTTTGAATAAAAACAGGCAGGTGATTGATATGACACAAAATAAATTTTTACCTATTAGTAAAGAGGATATGATAGATAGAGGTTGGGAAGAATTAGACTTTATAATAGTAACTGGTGATGCATATGTTGATCACCATAGTTTTGGTACAGCTATAATATCTAGGGTATTAGAAGATGCAGGATATAAGGTTGGAATAATAGCTCAACCTGATTGGAAAAGTACGGATGATTTTAAAAAACTAGGGAAACCACGTCTTGGATTCTTGGTTAATTCTGGTAATATGGATTCTATGGTAAATCACTATACAGTTAGTAAAAGAACAAGAGAAAAAGATCTTTATTCTCCTGGTGGAAAGATGGGTCATAGACCTGATAGAGCCACTATTGTTTATTGTAATAAGATAAGAGAGGTATATAAAAATATACCTATAATTATAGGTGGAGTAGAGGCAAGTCTTAGAAGATTTGCTCATTATGATTACTGGGAAAATAAAGTTAGAAAATCAATGCTTGTAGACAGTGGAGCAGATATGCTTATATACGGTATGGGAGAGAGACCTGTTGTTGAGATTGCAAATAGTTTAAATGATGGGTTTGATATAAAGTATATAAGACATATAGAAGGAACTTGTTATATAGTAGATGAAAAAGAAGAGTTATATGAGGATTATGTGGAGGCGCCATCTTTTAAGGATGTATTTAAAGATAAGGTCGAATATGCAAAAGCATTTAAGATTCAGTATGATGCTCAAGATCCTGTAAGAGGAACGATGGTTGTGCAAAAGCATGCTAATAAGTACCTTGTCCAAAATAAACCTCAAATGCCATTATCAAGGGAAGAGCTAGATAAGGTATATAATTTACCGTATCAGAAAAACTACCATCCTATATATGAAAAACAAGGTGGAATAGCAGCTATTGAAGAGGTAAAATTCAGTATAGTAAGTTCTAGAGGATGTTTTGGAAGTTGTTCTTTTTGTGCTATAACATTCCATCAAGGAAGAATAGTTCAAAGTAGAAGTGAAGAATCTATAATAAAAGAAGCTAAGGAAATAACTAAGTATCCAGATTTTAAAGGATATATCCATGATGTTGGAGGCCCTACTGCAAACTTTAGAAAGCCTGCTTGTTCAAAACAATTGAAATCAGGATCTTGTAAGAATAAACAGTGTTTATCTCCAAGTCCTTGTAAGAATATGGATGTGGATCATAGTGAATATTTAGGAGTTCTTAGAAAGCTTAGAAAGTTACCTAATATTAAAAAAGTATTTGTAAGATCAGGACTTAGATATGATTATATAATGGCTGATAAAAGTGATAAATTTTTCAGAGAACTTGTAGAACATCATGTTAGTGGACAGTTAAAAGTAGCTCCTGAACATATATCTCCTAAGGTTCTTAAGTACATGGGGAAACCAGCAGGGAAGACTTATGATAAATTCAGAGAGAAATTCTATAAGATAAATGATCAATTAGGAAAGAAACAGTTTATAATACCTTATTTAATGTCAAGTCATCCAGGGAGTACACTTGATACTGCTATAGAACTTGCTGAGTATTTAAGAGATATTAGATATCAACCAGAGCAGGTTCAAGATTTTTATCCAACTCCTGGAACGTTGTCTACTACAATGTTTTATACAGGACTTGATCCTTTGACTATGAAAGAGGTATATATACCAAAGACTAAGAGTGAGAAAGCTATGCAAAGAGCTTTGCTTCAATATAGAAATCCTAGAAATTATGATCTTGTTTACGAAGCTTTGATGAAATCTGGAAGAGAAGATCTTATAGGTTTTGGACCTAAGTGTTTAATAAAACCAAGGGGAGCTAGAAAAAAAGAAGATTATAGTAAATTCAATAATAAATCTAGTGGAAAAACTAATAATAGAAATAATAAAAAGTCAAACAATAAGTCAAAAGGTAAATTCAATGATAAATCTAAAGACAAGTTTAATGATAGATCAGATGATAAATTTAGTGGAAGATCTAATAAAAAGAGTAATGGAAAATTCGAAAATAAAAACAATAGAAAAACGGATAATAGAAAAAATAAATCTAACGGGAAAAAAAGAAAAAGATAGTATTGGAGTTTAGAAAATATATAGTTTGATAAAGTAGGTTATAAAACTCAACTTAGCATTAAAAAATTTTAATGCTAAGTTAAAGTATATTATACAGGGGGGATAGACCGATGATGCAATTTAAAACTATAAAAAGTACAATGCTAAGTATTATTCTTCCCTTAGTTATTGTAGCAATGCTTACATTGGGAATATTAGGATATTTTTATTCGAAAGCTATTATAAATGATGAAATAAGTAAAAAGATGAATTATCAGTTAGATTATGTGATAGAAAACATTGAAAAGAGATTATCTAATCACAATCAATTAGTATTAGGACTAGCAAAGTCTGTAGAAGCTTCTATTGAAACAGGAAAAGAAGAGACTTATTTATCTATGGTTGAAAAAGTTATTTCTACAAATGAAGAAACATTTGGTTCTGGTATATGGTTAGAGCCATATATGCTAAATGAAAATGAAAAATATTTTGGACCATATGCATATAAGGAGAATGATAAAATTAGCATTACAATGGATTACAGTAATGAAGAATATGATTATTTTCAATGTGGATGGTATGAAGGTGTAAAAAACATAAAGGACACTTCGATTTGGTCAACTCCTTATTACGATGAAACAACAGACATTACTATGATTACAACTTCAGCACCTATCTATAATAAAAATAGTGAGTTTATAGGAGCTGTCACAGCAGATACAGATTTAAGTAGTATTCAAAAAATGATTCAGGATACAAAGGTAGGACTACAAGGAAAAGCATTTTTAATAGATGAAGATGGAACTTATATTGCAGACCAAGATAAGCAGAAGGTTATGAAAGTCAAGGTTATAAATGATTCTAATAAAAGTCTTGCTAATATTGGGGAAAAAATAATACAAAGTGAAAAAGGAAATGGTATTTATAAAGATAAAAATGGTGATAATGAGATATATTATGCAAGAATTCCACAAACAAAATGGACTGTTGCATTGACTATTCCACAAAAAGAACTATATGCACCTCTAAAAACTTTAGTAAAAAATATAATTATTACTATAATAACAAGTCTGTTTATTGTAATTAGCGGTATCGTAATGTATGCAAATCGTTTAACTAAAAATATTTCTATATTGAAAGAAACTACACAATCTATAGCACAGGGAGATTTTACTGTAAAATCAGATATTAAATTAAAGGATGAAATTGGACAACTATCAAATAATTTTAATACAATGGTACAAAATATTAAAATTTTATTGTTAGATTCAAAAGAAGTAAGTGAAGAGGTATCAGAAGCTGCAACTAATTTAGCAGCAACATCTGAGGAAACAAGTGCTTCAGCAGAAGAAATAGCAAGAGCAATTGAAGAAATAGCAATGGGAGCAACTAAACAGGCAGAAAATGCAGCAGAAGGAGCAAAAATTTCCTCCAATTTAGATAATAAGTTTACACAATTGGCAAACAACAGTGGTGATATGTACCAAAGGGCAAATGAAGTAAGCCAAATAAATAAATTAGGTGTAGAAGTAGTGAAAGAGTTAAAAGAAAACACGGATTTAAATAACACATCTATTAATAATATAGAAATTGCAATAAATCAATTAAGTATGAAATCCAATAATATTGGGGAAATATTAAAAACGATAAGATCTATAGCCGAACAAACAAACTTATTAGCTCTTAATGCATCCATAGAATCAGCGAGGGCAGGAGACGCAGGAAAAGGATTTGCTGTGGTTGCTGATGAAATTAGAAAACTTGCTGAAGGGTCACAAGAATCAACGGATAAAATAAAAGAAATTGTACAAGCCATTCAACAAGAGAGTTGTAATACGGTAGAACTGATGGGCGAAGTAAAAGATATATCTTTAAAGCAGACAAAATCTGTAGGAGATGTAAACGGTGCATTTGAAAAAATATCTTATGGAATAGAAAGTATTACAAGTAATATAGATGATATAAATGAATTTATTAATAATATGATTTATGATAAAAATGAAATTGTGCACTCTATAGAAAATATCTCAGCGGTATCAGAAGAAACAGCTGCTTCATCTGAGGAGATAAGTGCATCTGTAGATCAGCAATCCATAGCAGTAGAAGACGTAGCAAATAATGCAGAGAAACTTACACAACTATCTTTAAAATTAAATGATCAAATCAATAAATTTAAAATATAAGTGTAGCATAGCCATCAAGCTAAGACGTATAAAAGCTTGATGGCTTGTAATTTATGTTAGAGAAATACTGTAGTTGACACACTAATAAGATAAAATTATAATTACATAGTAACTTACATATAACGAGAGGGAGTACTATATGAAAAATAACAAAAAAACAACTAAAACAGTAGTATTTGTAATGTTAATAATGATACTTAGCAGACTACTAGGATTTATACGAGAAATTATAATGACCAATAAATTTGGTATAGGAGTAGAAACTGATGCGTTCTTTGCAGCATTTACTATTCCTGATATGATGTATTATCTTTTAATAGGGGGTGCTTTAAGTTCTGCATTCATACCTGTATTTACTAGCTATTTATCAAATGGAGATGAAGAGGAAGCTTGGAAGGTTGCTTCTACTTTTATAAATATAACTGTACTACTTTTGATAGTTTTATCTATTTTAGGGATTACATTTGCGCAATATTTAGTTCCGCTTGTAGCTCATAATTTTAAAGGAGAACAGTTGGATCTTACTATAGAACTTACGAGATTTATGTTTCCTGCTGTAACATTTACTGCACTTGCGGGTCTTGAAACTGGGGTTTTAAACTCTTATAAGATATTTAATGCTCCATCAATAGGACCTATACTGTATAATTTTGGTATTATATATGGAACTATATTTTTAACATCTAGATTTGGGATAAGAGGTATGGCCATAGGAGTTGTTATAGGTGCTATATCAAATGCTCTATATCAATTTATATTTGTATCTAAAAAGGCTAAACACTATAGATTTACATTTGATTTAAATCATCCTGGTGTTAAGAAAATATTTAAGCTAATAGTTCCAGCAATGATTGGTTTATCTGTTACTCAAATAAACCTTGTAGTAAATCAAAATATAGCTTCGGCTTTTGATAAGGGAAGTATAACAGCTCTAAGACTTGCGAATAGAATAATGCAGCTTCCACTTGGTATTTTTGCTATGAGTATATCAACTGTTATATTTCCAACTATAACTGCTCAAATAGCAAAAGGAGAAATAAGTGATTTTAGAGATACTTTTGCCATGGGTATGAGAAATATATTCTTCGTCACAATACCATCAGCAGTAGGTCTTATGACTTTAGGGGTACCATTGATAAGATTATTATTTGTAAGAGGTGCTTTTGGGGAAGATGATGCAATGGTAACTGCTACAATACTTGTTTTTTATACATTGGGACTAGCTTTTCAAGGTGGAGTACAGCTTTTAACAAGAGGTTTTTATGCAAATCATGATACTAAAACTCCTGTTAAGATAAGCTTTATGGCTATGTTTGGAAATATAATACTAAGTTTAGTACTAGCTTATTACACACCTTTAAAGGTAAATGGATTAGCGCTTGCATATTCTATAACAAGTTTTATAAATATGAGTATGCTATTTAAAGCTTTAGGCAAAAAAATGAACGGAATAAACTCAAAAGAAATAGTTGCCTCATTTTTCAAATCAACAATTGCATCAGTTGTTATGGGTGTGGTTATAGTTATATTAAATGGAGTATTTAATAAATATTTTGATGTTAATGATAAGACTATACAGATAATTCAAGTAACAGTTGATACATTAATTGGAGCTGGAGTATTCTTTGTAGTTGCTAATATTTTAAATATGCAAGAGGTAAACGATATTAAAGAAATAATCAAGAGAAAAAGAGGAAGAAAATAAAAGAATCATGTGCTTAACCCCAAAATAAAGGGTATCAAAATAACGCAAAAATGTTAAATATTTTTAATAAAACTAAGAATTACATCTTATTAAATATCCTAAAAGTTCTAAACTCCCTAACGGTCAGACAACGAACTTTCTTAACGGATATTCAAACAATGTAATACAAGTTTTATACAAAAACATTTAAATCATTTGCTAACATTTTGACACCCTTTATTTTTTTAGTTTTAGTGTTTGTCAACAATTTTAGGGAGAGCTACAAATAGAATGTTGCCATATTATATATTTTTTTCTTTACAAAACTTAATTTCAAATTGTTCTCTTCCCCAACTTTGTATATGGATTAAAGCTGGAATAAGTTTTTCCCCACGTTCAGTCAATGAATATTCAACGTGTGGAGGAATTTCAGAATATTGAATTCGTTTAATAACATCCTCTTCTTCTAATCCCTTTAATGATCTGGTAAGCATTATATTTGTAATTCCATGTATTTGCCTTTTTAATTCATTATATCTTAAGCTTCCTTTTGATAACTTCCATATAATCGGTAATCTCCATTTCCCACCAATGATACTTAAGGCGTATAATACAGGACAATCCCCATCATATAGATTTTTCTCACTTACATTCAAAACCTCCTAAAAAATCTAAGGCACAAAAAAGTGCGTACTTGTTGTTTTGTGCTTTGATGATTAATATTATACTACAACGAATTAATGTAGCATAATTGAGAGGAGAATTAATATTATGAATATAATTGCTATTAATGGAAGTCCAAGAAAAAAAGGAAATACTAGTACACTATTGAAAAAGGCACTTGAAGGAGCAAAGGCTGTTGGTGCTAAAGTAGAATTAATAAATCTGTATGATTTAAATTTCAAGGGATGTATTAGTTGCTTTGCGTGTAAAAGAGTAAATAGTAAAAGTGTTGGGAAATGTGCAATGAAAGATGGTTTGACCGATGTACTTAATAAAATTATAGAATGTGATGTTTTAATATTAGGTTCACCTATATATTTAGGAAATGTTACTGGCGAAATGAAATCTTTTATGGAGCGATTATTATTTATGAATCTTTCTTATGATGGAGGGCATAGCTCAAATTTTAATGGGAAAATATCTACAGCTTTTATTTATACTATGAATGTACCTGAATCAATTATGATAGAAAAAGGCTATGAAAATGTATTTAAAAGTAATGATAAGTATTTACAATTGCTAAATGGTCCTTCCGAATATTTAATTAGTAATGATACTTATCAATTTGATGATTATTCGAAATATAATGCATCAGATTTTGATGAAAATCACAAATCTTATATTAAAAAAACACAATTTCTGATAGATTGTCAAAAAGCATTTAAATTAGGTGTTAGATTGTCAAATGATTTTAGCAACAAGTAAAGATAAAAATCATTTGCTTAATCTCAAAATAAAGGGTATTAAAATACCGCAAACGTGTTAAATGTTTTAATAAAACTAAGTATTACATCTTATTGAATATCCTAAAAGTTCTAAACTCCCTAATGGTCAGACGACGAACTCTTTTAATCAATAAGGAAACTATATACTTTTCAACTTATATATATTGATAAAAGAACTGAAGTAGCAACTATTTTGAGCAACGGAGGCCGTTAGGACTCGTTGGCGACATGAGCTATGCGTTAGCATAAAGCGAATTTTTCTTAACGGATATTCAAACTCTGTAATACAAGTTTTATACAAAAACATTTAAATCATTTGCTAACATTTTGACACCCTTTATTTTAGGGTTGAGCACATGAATTTGATTAGGATTGTTGATGTGCGAATTTTGGCGAAATCTTCCTGAAAAAAATTATAAAAATGAATGTTGACAAAAATGGTTGGGTATAATATACTGAAGTCAGAATTCATAGTTAAACACTAGGAATTAAAAGAGGTGATATATTGAAATTATCAACTAAAGGAAGATATGGCTTGAAAGCTATGTTTGAACTCACTTTAAATCAAGATGATGGACCAGTTCCACTTAAACATATAGCACAAAATCAAAATTTATCAGAACAATATTTAGAACAAATATTTTCAAAGCTTAGAAAAGCGGGACTTATAAAAAGTATAAGAGGGGCACAGGGAGGTTATTTGTTAGCTAGAGAAGCTAGTGAGATAACTGTAGGAAATATAATAAGAATATTAGATGGTCCTATAGCTCCATCTGATTGTGTTCTTGAAAAAGAGACAGAATGTAAAAGATCGGGACATTGTGTAACTCAAGTTGTATGGGAAAAGATTAAAGAAAGTGTAGACAGTGTTATAGATTCTATTACATTACAAGACATGGTAAATGATCACAGAAAACAAAAATAAAGATGAAATGAAGTAGGAGGATGCCAAAATGGAAAAAAGAAGAGTTTATATGGATTATGCAGCTACAACACCTATGAAGAAAGAAGTTCTTGATGCTATGCTGCCGTACTATAATGATTTATTTGGAAATGCATCTAGTGTACATGCTTTCGGAAGAGAAGTTAAGGGATGTCTAGATGAAGCTAGAGATCAAGTAGCTAAGCTTATAAACGCACAGTCTTCAGAAATATACTTTACTGGTGGTGGATCAGAAGCTGATAACTGGGCAATCAAAGGGGTTGCTTTTGCTAATAAAGAAAAAGGAAATCATATTATAACTACTAAGATAGAGCATCATGCTGTACTTCATACTTGCGAATACTTAGAAAAACATCACGGATTTGAAATAACTTATCTTGATGTTGATTCTGAAGGAAGAATAGATTTAGAAGAACTTAAAAATAGTATTACAGACAAAACTATACTTATATCAGTTATGTTTGCTAATAATGAAATAGGAACAGTTGAGCCTATAAAAGAAATAGGACAAATAGCTAAGGAAAGAGGAGTATTATTCCATACTGATGGAGTTCAAGCTATAGGAAATGTTCACATAGATGTTAAAGATTTAGGTGTGGATTTAATGGCTATGTCAGCTCACAAGATATATGGACCAAAAGGAGTAGGAGCCTTATATATAAGAAAAGGTGTAAAACTACATTCTATAGTTCATGGTGGAGCACAAGAAAAAAGAAGAAGAGCTGGAACTGAAAATATGGCTGGAATAGTAGGTTTTGGTAAAGCGGCTGAAATTGCAAGAGTTAATTTAAATGAAAATATTAAAAGATTAACTGAACTTAAAGAAAGACTTATAAATGGTGTTTTAGAAAAAATACCTTATACAAGAGTTAATGGAAGTTTAGACCATAGATTACCTGGAAACACAAGTTTTTGTTTTGAATTTATAGAAGGTGAATCACTTCTATTAAGTCTTGACATGATGGGAATAGCAGGATCTAGTGGATCAGCTTGTACATCAGGATCACTTGATCCATCTCATGTATTAATGGCTATAGGCCTTAAGCATGAAATAGCACATGGATCTTTAAGATTATCATTAGGATACAAAAATACAGAGGAAGATGTAGATTATGTTTTAGAAGCTCTTCCAAAAATAGTAGATAGATTAAGACAGATGTCACCATTATATGAAAAGGTAGCTAAGGGAGGAAACGAATAATGTATTCAGAAAAAGTAATGGACCACTTTATGAATCCAAGAAATGTTGGAGAAATAGAAAATGCAGATGGTATAGGAGAAGTTGGAAACGCTAAGTGTGGAGATATAATGAAAATATACTTAAAAGTAGAGGACGACATTATAAAGGATGTTAAGTTTAAAACATTTGGATGTGGTTCTGCAATAGCAACATCAAGTATGGCTACAGAAATGGTAATAGGAAAGAGTCTTCAAGAAGCTTTAACTCTTACAAATAAAGCAGTTGCTGAAGCTTTAGATGGACTTCCTCCAGTTAAGATGCACTGTTCAGTTTTAGCAGAACAAGCTATAAAGTCAGCTATAATAGATTATGCTGAGAAGCATAATGTTCATGTAGATGGGCTTGAAGATGTAGAAATAGATGATGACCATGATCATCACCATGATATAGAGGAAGAAGAATAAAAAAATTGCCCGGGAAAATTCTCGGGTTTAATTTTTTTTAAAATAATATATAATATATTTATATAATTATATATTTAAAATACGAATAATTTGATGACAAAGTTTAATCATAAGAATAGATAGAGGTGATTTTTTTGAAAAAAAGAGTAATGATAGGTATGAGTGGTGGAGTGGATAGTTCTGTTGCAGCATATTTATTAAAGGAACAAGGATATGATGTTATCGGAGTAACAATGAAACTTTGGCAAGATGAAGACGAAGAAATAATGGAAAGAGAAGGGGGTTGCTGTTCTCTATCAGCAGTTGAAGATGCTAGAAGAGTTGCAAATAAAATAGGAATCCCTTTTTATGTAATGAACTTTAAAGAAGCTTTTAAAAACAAGGTAATAGATTATTTTGTAGATGAGTATATAAAAGGAAGAACTCCTAATCCTTGCATAGCTTGTAACAAGCATATTAAATCGGGCGAATTTTTTGAAAAAGCTAAGCAATTAGAATGTGATTATATAGCTACTGGACATTATGCTAAGATAGAACATGACGAAGCATCTGATAGATACTTGCTAAAAAAATCTATAACTGAAGCAAAAGATCAAACATATGCTTTGTATAATATGAGTCAGCATGAACTTGAGCATACTCTATTTCCACTTGGATATTATACAAAAGATAAGATAAGAGAAATAGCAGCTGAAGTTGGACTTATAGTTGCTAATAAGCCTGATAGTCAAGAAATATGTTTTGTAGAAGATAACGATTATGCAGGATATGTAAAGAGTCATACGAATAAAAAAATAAAAGAAGGATATTTTATAGATAAAGAAGGAAATATCCTAGGAAAACATAAGGGAATAATACACTATACTATAGGACAAAGAAAAGGACTTGGAATAGCTCTTGGAAAGCCTATGTTTGTAGTTGATATATTGCCTAAGAAAAATGCAGTAGTTTTAGGAGATCCAGAGGATGTATTTAGTGAAGGATTAATAGCTAGTGATGTAAACTTCATTCCGTTTGATGATATAGATGAACCTATTAGAGTTCAAGCAAAAGTTAGATATTCTGGCAAAGTAGCACCTGCTACAGTTTATAAAGAGGAAAAAGGTAAGATAAGAATAGTATTTGATGAAAAACAAAGAGCTATAACTCCAGGACAATCTGTAGTTATGTATGATAACGATATTGTCGTAGGTGGAGGTATAATAGAAAAAAGAATATAAAAATGTAAATTTTACTCAGTATATATTTTGCCCCTTTGTAAAAAATAATTTTAGAAAGGGGTGAATGACATTGAAAAATAATAATAACGTTATGACAAATCCTATGATTGTAGGTGGAGTAATAGGAGCAGCAGCTTCTATATATGCGGTATCTAGAATGAACATGGGACAAAGAAGAAGAATGTATAGAACAGGAAGAAATGTGGCTAGAGTTGCAAATAGTATGATGAATAGAATGGATAGAAATTTCTTTTAATTATTGACATAATTGGATTTTGAATATAAAATTTAATTATATAAAATTTCATACTTAAATACTGTGAAGAGAATTAGTAGATTGATTGATTCTTATAGAGAGGGAACCCTAGGCTGGAAGGTTTCTAGATAGATTTATCGAAGCTGTCTCGGAGTAGCGCTTTTGAAATAATTAAGTAGAAAACGTCGGATGTGACTCCGTTAAAACTAAGGCTTTATCCTGAGACTGCTTTGCAGTTGAAGTAGGGTGGTACCGCGAAATCAATCCTCGCCCCTATGTTTCTTTCATAGAGGCGAGGATTTTATTTTTTTTGAGCAATACAAGTAGTAAGATAGGAATTTTGTACATAACTATAATTAAAAACTTAGGAGGAATATAAATGCAAAAATTAGGATTAAATGAAATAAGAAAAAGATTTTTAGATTTTTTTGAATCAAAAGGTCATTTAGCGCAAGGGAGTTTTCCGCTAGTTCCACAAAATGATAAGAGTTTACTTCTTATAAATGCTGGAATGGCTCCACTTAAGCCATACTTTATGGGAAAAGAAGTTCCACCTAATAAGAGAATGGCTACTTGTCAAAAGTGTATAAGAACTGGAGATATAGAAAATGTAGGTAAAACAGCAAGACATGGTACTTTCTTTGAAATGTTAGGGAACTTTTCTTTTGGAGATTACTTTAAGAGAGAATCTATAAAATGGGGTTGGGAGTTTATAACAGAGAACTTAGGAATTCCTCAAGATAAGGTATGGGTTTCTGTGTATGAGAATGATGATGATTCATATGATATATGGAGTAAGGAAATGGGATTCCCAGAAGAAAGAATGGTTAGACTAGGAAAAGACGATAACTTCTGGGAAATAGGAACTGGACCTTGTGGACCTTGTTCAGAGTTATACTATGACAGAGGAGAAAAATATGGATGTGATAATCCAGATTGTAAACCGGGATGTGATTGTGATAGATACATAGAGTTTTGGAATCACGTATTTACACAATTTGATAAAGATGATCAAGGAAATTACAATGAACTTGCAAATAAAAATATAGATACAGGTATGGGTCTTGAAAGAATGGCTTGTATAATGCAGAATGTAGATAATATATTTGAAGTTGATACTATAAAATATGTACTAGATTCAGTAGTTAAATTATCTAATACTGAGTATGGAAAAGACAATAAAACAGATACATCTATAAGAATAATAACTGATCATATAAGAGCTACATCGTTCTTAATTGCAGATGGAGTATTGCCTTCTAATGAAGGAAGAGGATATGTTCTTAGAAGACTTTTAAGAAGAGCTGCAAGACATGGTAAGTTACTTGGTATAAAGGGAGCATTCTTATATGAATTAATGGATAAGGTTGTAGATATCAGTGGAGAGGCTTATCCAGAACTTGTTGAGAAAAAAGAATACGTTAAAAAGGTTCTTAAAATAGAAGAAGAAAGATTTGAAGAAACTATAGACCAAGGTATAGATATATTAAAATCATATATAGGTGAATTAAAAGAAAATAATAAAAAAGTTTTATCTGGAGAGAATGCATTTAAATTATATGATACTTATGGATTCCCAATAGATTTAACTAAGGAAATACTTGAAGAGGAAAATCTTGAAGTTGATGAAGAATCTTTTACTGAAGAAATGCAAAAGCAAAGAGAGAGAGCTAGAAATGCAAGACAAAATGGAGAATCAGAAGGATGGAAAGAAGACGTATTCTCAAAGCTAGATAAGGATATAGTTAGTGAGTTTGTAGGTTATACATCTTTAGAAAATGAGTGTATGGTTAAGGCTATTGTAAAAGGAAATGAAATAGTAACTGAGGCTCATAATGGTGAGAAGGTAACTGTAATACTTGATAAAACTCCTTTTTATGCAGAAAGTGGAGGACAAGCTGGAGATAGAGGTATATTATCAAATAGCGACTTCGAGTGTGATGTATTAGATACTAAAAAAGGTATAAACAATAGAATACACCATGAGATATTAATCAAATCAGGAAGCTTAAAAGTTGATGATAAGGTTCGTGGTTTAGTAGAAAAGAATATAAGAATGAATAGCGCGAGAAATCACTCGGCAACTCATATTCTTCACAAGGCATTAAAGGAAGTTTTAGGAGATCATATACAACAAGCAGGATCACTTGTAACTGATGAAAGACTTAGATTTGACTTTACTCATTTTGAGGGTATTTCAAGTGAAGAACTTTCAAAGATAGAATTAATAGTAAATAGCCAAATTATGAACTCATTAGATATAAATGCAACTGAAATGTCTATAAATGATGCTAAGAATATGGGAGCTACAGCTTTATTTGGAGAAAAATATGGAGATGTTGTAAGAGTTGTTTCTATGGGTGAGTACTCTGTTGAACTTTGTGGAGGAACTCATTTAACTAATACTTCTCAAATAGGAATGTTTAAAATACTTTCAGAATCAGGAGTAGCATCAGGCGTTAGAAGAATTGAAGCTATAACTGGAATGAGTGTTTATGAATATTTAAATAAAAAAGAAAATGTTATAAATGAAGTATGTGCTACTTTAAAAGCTAAAGAAGATAATATGATAAATAAAGCTAAGTCTATTGTAGAAGAACTTAAGGATTCTAATAAGGAATTAGAAGCTATAAAGAGTAAGTTAGCAATGGCTTCAGTTGATGATGCTGTAATTAGAAAAGAAATAAACGGTGTTAATTTAATAACAGCAAAATTTGAAAATATGGATATGAATGCTCTAAGAAATATGGGAGATAATCTAAAAGATAAATTTAAATCAGGTGTTGTAGTAATAGGAAATAAATCTGGTGATAAGGTTAACTTTATAGTTACAGCTACTAAAGATGTAGTTCAAAGAGGAGTGCACTCTGGTAATATAATAAGAGAAGTTGCTAAGGTTGCTGGTGGAAATGGAGGAGGAAGACCTGACATGGCACAAGCAGGCGGTAAGGATTCTTCTAAGATAGCAGAGGCTTTAATGAAAGCAAAAGAAGTATTGGAAAATCAAATTAAGTAATAAGATAAAACAGGAGCGAACTAGTGCTCCTGTTTTATGTTATAATAGTTTATAATGAGTAGGAAATTATATTCCTATTTAAATTGTTAATCAGTATAATTTCCGTTACGAATTTCAAAAAAGGTTACATTAAAATTTTTAAAAAGAAGACTTTTTTATTATCAGGAAATTAAATAAACAAAAATATACAAAAGAGGTGTTAATTATGGAAAATATGGATTATACTATGAAATTTGAAGCACCAAAGGAAGAAAACTTAAGTGTTGATCAAATAATAGAGACCGTATATGCAGCTTTAGTTGAAAAAGGATATAATCCTATAAATCAATTAATAGGTTATTTTTTGTCTGGGGATCCTACCTATATAACTAGTCATAATAATGCTAGAAGTTTAATTAAAAAATATGAAAGAGATGAGATATTAGAAGAAATTCTCAAAAAATATTTAGAAGGAAAGTAGGTAGACGAATTTGAAAAAGAAGTTTTTAGTATTATTCTTACTAATAGTCGTACTAATTAATTCTGTACCTGATATGAGCTTTGCAAATGAAAAAGGAAAAGTCATATTAATAAATATAAACAGAACTAGTATACAGGATTTGAAAGATATAAAATATCTAAATAATCAAATGAATGAAAATGGATATGTAGGACTTATGAACATAAAGGGTGCAAATGGAACTTCAGATATAAGGTCTTATGCAAGTATAGGCGCTGGAACCAGAGCTTATATAAATCCATCAGATATAGACTTTGAGACTATAAATGAAAATAGTAAAGAGATATATTTAAGAAGAACCGGAATAAATCCTGGATATATAAATAATTTAGATATTAATAAAACTAATGCATCTAATGAAAGAGGAGAATATGGAGCTTTTTTAGGTGCTATTGGATATGAATTTAATAATAACAATCTTAATCTGGCTGTTTTAGGAAATTCAGATACAGATGAAGAAAAACATAGAGAGATAGCTCTAATAGGAATGGATATAAATGGACAAGTACAAAATGGGAATATAGATAATATTAATATTAAAGATCAAACTATGCCATTTGGAATAAGAACAGACTATGATAAATTAAAAAAAGAAACAAAAAAGTATTATGATGAAAACAATCTACTTATAGTAGAACTTGGAGATACATATAGACTAGATCTTTATAAAGAAAATCTAAATGAAGATTCTTATGAAAAAATGAAAACAGAAATATATTCTAATATAAGTGATTATTTAAAAGAAGTATTTAAAATAGCAAATGAAAACGATAGAATATATATTACAAGTGCTTATCCTGAAAAGCAAGATTATATAGATGGATATAGACTATCTCCTATAGTTGTATTTGATGGAAAAGAAAAAGGATTACTAACATCGGGTACGACTAGAAGAAAAGGTGTTTTATCAAATCAGGATATATCAGCTGATATATTTGACTATTTTGGAATAGAGTCAGATGTTATAGCAGGAAAAACTATACAAAAGATTGAATCCGATAATAATATGGAGTTTTTATTAAAAGATTACGATAAAATAGTGTCTAATATGCAAATAAGAATACCTGTACTTTATACTTATGCTGCATTTGAGATGATAATGTGGATGATAATGCTTGTTGCAATATTCTTTAGACATAAGACACCTAAAAATACATTTAGAGTATTGTGTGCTATATTGAAATTTACAATAACTATACCGTTTGTATTGTTGATAGCACCACTACTTAACTATTCAACAAAAGCATCTATAATAACATGTATAGTAGGATTGTTAATAATTGTTTACTTCTTAGTATACAAAATAGTAAAAGATGACTTGAGTAAATTGATACTTCTAAGTGGATTAGTTGCATTGGGAGTATTAATAGATGCTGCTACAGGACAAAATATGATAAAAAGTTCATTGTTAGGATATGATCCTATAATTGGAGCTAGATATTATGGTATAGGAAATGAATATATGGGAGTTTTAATAGGCTCTTTAATATTCTCGGTTGCAGGTCTTTTAGAAAAGAATATAATAAATAAGAAAATAGCATCTGTAATACTTATAGTGTCAATAGTACTACTTGGACATCCTAAGATGGGGGCTAATGTAGGTGGAACTATAACATCAGTATTTTCATTTTTATATTTAATAATGAGACTTTATAATATAAAAATAGATTTGAAGAAAATAATTTTTATAGGACTTGCTGTAGTGGGAGTAGTATCTACTATGGCGATAATAGACATCTATTTTATAGGAAGTCAATCTCATCTAGCAGGGGCTATAAAGAAAATAGCATCTGGAGGACCTCTTATAATACTTCAGATAATAACTAGAAAAATTGAGATGAATATGAAGTTGATTGGAGTATCTATATGGAGTAAGGTTTTAATACTAGGACTTTTAATAGTAGTAGTACTATTTCAAAAGCCTGTTGGAATACTTAAAAAAGTATGTGATAGATATCCATACCTTGCTAAAGGATGGACTAGTATTATAGTTGCAAGTATAGTAGGGTTCTTAGTAAATGATTCAGGTGTAGTTGCAGCTGCAACTAGTATAGCATACGTTATAATACCTGTACTTGTATTACTTGCAAAAGAATTAGATGTATCAAAATGATTTTAAGTCCCTGTATAACAGGGACTTATTTTAGGGGAAAAAAATTTTGAAGGATGGGGAAAGTTATGGAGTATAATATATTAGGTAAAAGTGGATTTAAAGTTTCTAAAATGTGTTTTGGGGGATTAACAATAGGACCACTTCAACGAAACTTTAGTGCAGAAGATGGAGCAAAAATTATAATCGAGGCCTTTGAAAGAGGTGTCAATTTTATAGATACAGCTGAACTTTATGGAACATATAAGCATATAAATGAAGCATTTAAAAGTTATCAAAGAGATAAAATAACTCTTATAACTAAATCATATTCTTATTCTAAAGAAACGGCTGAGAAGAGTTTGAAAAAAGCAATGGAGGAGATGAATACTGATTATATAGATGGATTCTTGCTTCACGAACAAGAAAGTGAACATACATTAAGGGGTCATTGGGAAGCTATAGAGTATTTTATCAAAATGAAGGAAAAAGGGTATATAAGATCAGTTGGAATATCTACACATACAGTAGCTGCGGTAAAAGCGGCTTCCAAGCTTGAAGAAATAGATATTATTCATCCAATAGTTAATAAAGCAGGTATTGGTATACACGATGGAAGTATAGAAGATATGATAGGAGCTATAAAAGAAGCTAAAAAAAATAATATAGGAATATACGCTATGAAGCCTCTTGGTGGAGGAAATTTGATACACTCCTATGATGAAGCATTAGACTTTTCTCTAAATCTAGATATATTAGATTCAATAGCTATAGGGATGCAATCAAAGGAAGAAGTAATAGCTAATATCTGCAAATTTGAGGGAAGAGAGATACCTCAAAATATAAAACAAAAATTAAATAATAAAAAAAGAGAACTTAAAATAGCTAATTGGTGTGAAAGATGTGGTGCTTGTGTAGCTAAGTGCCAACATAATGCATTATCTATAATAGATGATAAAGTAGTTATAGATAAAAGTAAGTGCGTACTATGCGGATATTGTTCGAAATATTGTAAAGACTTTTGTATAAAGATAATCTAGGAGGAAAGTATGAAAAGAATAATGGGACTTGATGTAGGTAACAAAACAATAGGTGTAGCGGTTAGTGATCTGATGCAACTTACAGCTCAAGGAGTTACAACAGTAAGAAGAAAAGGAATAAAAAAAGATTTAGAAGAACTAGATAAAATAATAAAAGAAAAAGAAGTTTCACAAATAGTCGTAGGTCTTCCTAAAAATATGAATGGAACACTTGGACCTCAAAGTGAAAAAGTAGTTAAATTTACTGAAAAATTAAAGACTATAACTGACCTTGAAATAAAATTTTGGGATGAAAGACTTACAACTGTTGCAGCTGAAAGATCTTTAATTGAAGCTGATGTGAGTAGACAAAAAAGAAAAAAAGTAATAGATATGCTAGCGGCAGTACTTATTTTACAAGGATACCTAGATATGCAAAGAAATATATAATATTTATATATTAAATTTTAAGACTTTGGTATATAATAATAGTAAATAATAAATTTCGATGAGGTGACTTTAATGGAAGAAAACATAGTAACATTAGTAGATGAAGATGGATTAGAGATTCAATTTGAAGTTATAATGACTTTAGAAGCTCAAGAAAAAGAATATGCAATCCTTATGCCTTTAGATGAAAATGATGATGAAGAAGCATACATATTCAGAATGGAAGAAGAATTAGATGGAGAATATGCTATAGTTCCTATAGAAGATGATGAAGAGTATGAAAATGTAGTAGCTGTATATCATACTTTAATGCAAGAAGAAGGATTAGAATAATATAGTTTTTAAAATTCATACTAGAAATAGTATGAATTTTTTTTGTCAAAATACAGCAAAACACAATATTGACATTCATTATCATATGAAATATAATGTATTTGTGAAATGAGAACTATTTTAAATTAAAAGTGGGAGGAACTTCAATGACTTTAGATAAAATAAATAGAGGACAAAAAATAGAAATAATGGAAATACCAAATGAAAAGATCAGAGTACAAGCTATAAGACTAGGTCTTTATGAAGGTGCTAATTTAGTGTGCTCTCAGAAAGTATTTGCAGGTCCTATAGTACTACAAAATAGATTTCAAGAAATAGCTATAGGGAGAAAATTAGCTCAAACAATAAAAGTAAAAGCAGTATAGGGGGAAGTAAAATGTCTACATGTCACACTTATAATCCAAGCGTAACTACGAAAGATGGCGATATAAAATTAGTCTTAGCAGGAAATCCAAATGTAGGTAAATCTGTGTTTTTCAATTATTTAACAGGTATTTATGTTGATGTATCGAATTTCCCAGGTACTACGGTAGATATAAGCTCTGGAAGATTTGAAAATTATGTTGTAATGGATACTCCAGGAGTTTACGGAATATCTTCTTTTAATGATGAAGAAAGAGTAGCAAGAGATGTAATTCTTTATGCAGATATAATATTAAATGTTGTAGATGCTCTTCACTTAGAAAGAGACTTGTTTTTAACACAACAATTAATAGATACAGGAAAACCTGTAATTGTAGCTCTTAATATGATGGATGATATAAAGAGAAACGGAATAGAAATAGATATAGATAAGTTGTCAAAAGAATTAGGTGTAAAAGTAATACCTACTAGTGCTATAAAGGGACAAGGTCTTGAAGATGTTAAAAATAGCTTAAATGAAGCAAGAGTAGGTAATAGAATAGATATAGTAAAAGATAAAACTATTGAAATACAAGAAATTGCAGATTTTGATTCAGAAAGACTATTAATACTTGAAGAAGATGAGAATTTATTAAAAAGACACGATGTAAGTAATTCTCCTAAATTGAGAGAAGAAATATATAAGCAAAGAAGAACTAGAATAGATTATATTATTAATAGCATAATAAAAGAAACTAATGAAGGTGCATCGTTTAGAACTAAACTAGGTAGATGGATGGTTGAGCCTTTAACAGGAATACCTATATTACTTTTAACACTATACATAATATATCAAGCTGTTGGTGTATTCGTTGCACAAACTGTTGTTGGAGTAACTGAAGAAGTTATAATGGGACAATATTATTATAATATAATAATGAATACTGTTGGAAAATTTGTATCTGATACTTCATTCATAGGGCACTTATTAATAGGAGAGTTTGGAGTTTTAACTATGGCTCCTATATACTTGTTTGGTTTATTATTACCACTTGTTGTGGGTTTTTACTTCTTCTTATCTTTATTAGAAGATACAGGATACCTTCCAAGAATAGCAACATTAGTTGATAGAATGTTAAATTTTATAGGACTTAATGGTAGAGCTATAATACCTATAATACTAGGATTTGGTTGTGTAACAATGGCAACTGTAACTACTAGAATATTAGGATCAAAAAGAGAAAGATTCATTGCTACTATGCTTTTAGGTCTTGCAATACCATGTTCAGCACAATTAGGGGTTATAGCTGGTCTTATTGCGTCGTTAGGAGCTAAATATACGTTTATTTATATAATTACAATAGTACTTGTATTTGGTATTGTAGGAGTTTTATTAAACAAATTTATGAAGGGTGAATCTACTGACTTATTGATAGATTTACCACCTCTTAGAATGCCAAAAATGTCAAACATTATGAAGAAGACATATTTAAAATCTAAAATGTTTATAATAGAGGCGGGACCTTTATTTGTATTAGGTGCTGTTATAATAACTGTTCTTCAAGATACAGGTGCACTAGATGCTACAATAAATTTATGTGCTCCTATAACACAAGGATTTTTAAAGCTTGATCCAAGAGTTACTCAAACTTTTATAATGGGGATTATAAGAAGAGATTTTGGAGCTGCTGGACTTACAGATTTAGCATCTCAAGGTGTTTTAAATGCACCTCAGCTTTTAGTGTCTTTAGTAGTTATAACTTTATTTGTTCCTTGTATAGCGGCTATTATGGTTATATTTAAAGAAAGAAGCTGGCAAGAATCTGCAGCTATATGGATAGGAAGTTTTGTTATATCTTTCTTAGTTGGAGGAATATTGGCGCAGTTTATAATATAATAATAAGTATAGACAAAAAATTCTTGAGCATAACAACTCAAGAATTTTTGTATATAATGAAGGGTGGGGTTATTATGGAGATTAAATGTCCAACTTGTGGGTATACTATAAAGGATAATAAAGATCTAAAGTGCCCAAGATGTAATGCTAGCTTGGTTGATTTTTTTAAGTGCAGCGGGGCTTGTAAGAAGTGTAATTTAAAGAAGGAATGTAAAAAATAAATTTATTTTATATATGAAAAAATTATAAGTTTTTCAAACTGAGGATAACATTGATTAAAAATCAAATTTGCAACTATTTTGAGCAACAGAGACCGGAGGACTCGTTGGCGACATGAGCCATGCGGTAGCATGAAGCCAATTTTTAATTATCAATTGAAAAAATATCAATTGATAAAACTTGACATAAGCATAATATTCAGATAAAATATTAAATGAAAAGAATTATTATTTGAAAATGTAGGTGATTATATGGAAAGTTATATAGACATAGTAAAACTTAAATTAAAAGAAGAAGGCTATAAACTAACTCCTCAGAGAAGATCTATAGTCGATATAATGATAAAAAATGAAGGAAAACATTTAAACAGTGAAGAAATATATGATTTAGTTAAGGTTGAGTGTCCAGAGATTGGTCTTGCAACAGTATATAGAACACTTCAGTTATTAGATGATATAGGCGCTGTATCAAAGCTTAACTTAGATGACGGTTGCTGTAGATACGAAATCAATTTAAATGACGAAACACATAATCATCATCATCTTATATGTAAAAAGTGTAATAAAATAATAGAAGTTGAAGAAGATTTACTTGAAACGTTAGAAGAACAAATAGAAAAAAATTATGGATTTAAGATATTTGATCACGATGTTAAGTTTTTTGGGATGTGTAATAGCTGTAAATAAACCCCGTGGCATTTGCCATGGGGTTTTTAAAAATCAAAGCTTATATTTAAATGTACATATGACTATCAAAAAATACACGAATGTATAAACTAATTCAAATATATTACCAGATAAGCTACCAACTTTAAATGGGGCTAGAGAAATTTTTTTATTGGATATTGGATAAAATATAGGTATACCCATTTTAGTGAATATATCACCTAAAAAGATGTGTGAAGCATAACTAATTGAGGTGTATAATGCAAGTTGTGGGCAGTTTATTATTGTCTCGATTTCTTTTAATAAAAAATAAAAAAGTATAATACCTATTAAGCTATGAGTAAAGCCTCTATGTCTTAGCCATGGAGCAACTCCTATAAATATAGTTAATGAAATAAAAGCGAATGGAGCTTTTATATAATATAAAGATAAGCATAGTATAAATGATAAAGCAGAAAATAGTGATTTTCTAAGTGTAGTATGCTTTAATTTATTTTCTATGAGTACTATAAGAACAAAGCTGAGTATAAAATTAAAAGTTAGATTTTTATTTATATATATTAATATAAAAAAAGTAATCATATTTATTAAATAAAGGGTGTATCTATAAATAGCTTTGGAAAATGAACTTTTTATTAATAAATTAGAAACTGTAGAATGAGATTCATCTATGTCTGGAAGTAAGGAACAAAATGACGAAATCATGAATGTTAATGGAGAAAGTGGTTTGTCGATTAATATCGAAGTTTCAACAACTGTTAATACTCCTATTGCAAAGTGACTTACGCCTCTCATGGGCAACCTCCTTAGTTTGGATAAGATTTAATTTGAGGATATCAAAATAGAATAAATTTGTCAAAAAATTATTCTATTAAATATATATATATGTATGATAAAATGTATACGTACTATGGTAATAGTTGGACGTTTTTTATTATTACCTATTTTAAAAAATGAACGGGTAAAACGGACAATTTAAATATAAAAGGAGATGATTTTATTGATGAGAAAATCGAACAAGTTAAAAATAATTCCTCTTGGGGGATTAAGTGAGATAGGAAAAAATATGACTGCTATTGACTATAAGGATGAAATAATAGTTATAGATTGCGGTCTTAGTTTTCCTGAAGATGAAATGCTAGGTATAGATATAGTTATACCTGACATTAGTTATCTTTTAAAGAATAAAGACAGAGTTAAGGGGATATTTTTAACTCACGGACATGAGGATCATATAGGAGCTCTTCCTTATGTGTTAAAAAAATTAAATGTACCTGTATATGGAACAAAGTTGACTATAGGGCTTGTAGATGTGAAATTAAAGGAGCATAGACTTAATAATGTAAACCTTAACATAGTTAAACCTAAAGATATAATAAAAACTAATTTAATGGAAGTTGAATTTATAAAAGCTACTCATAGTATACCGGATGCATGCTCGATAGCTATTCATACAGAATTAGGGGTTATATTCCATACGGGAGATTTTAAAATAGATTACACTCCTATTGATGGAGATGTAATGGATTTTCATAGAATAGCAGAGCTTGGCAAAAAAGGAGTCCTAGTTATGCTAGCTGACTCAACTAATGCTGAAAGATCAGGTTCTACAATGTCTGAGAAAACAGTTGGTTTATCTTTTGATGATATATTCAAAGGAGCTAAAAAAAGAATAATAGTTGCAAGTTTTGCTTCTAATATACATAGAGTACAGCAAATAGTAAACTCTGCGTATAAGTACAATAAAAAAGTAGCTGTATCTGGAAGATCTATGGTCAATGTAGTTAATGTAGCTAAGGAATTAGGATATTTAACTCTTCCAGAAGGTATATTAATAGACCTTAATGATATAAACAATTATGCTCATGATGAATTAGTTATAATAACTACAGGATCTCAAGGAGAGCCTATGTCTGCCCTTTCTAGAATGGCGGCATCAGAGCATAAAAAGATGGAAATTGAAAGAGGAGATTTAGTAGTAATCTCTGCTCATGCTATACCAGGAAATGAAAAGACAGTTTCAAGAGTGATAAACCAGTTGTTTGAAAAGGGTGCACAAGTTATATACGATGATTTAGAGCATATACATGTTTCTGGTCATGCGTGTAAAGAAGAATTAAAGCTTATGCATAGATTAGTTAATCCTAAATACTTTATACCTGTTCATGGAGAATATAGACATTTAAAGCAACATGCTGAACTTGCAAAATCAATGGGAATGCCAAGTGAAAATATATTTACAATTAATACAGGATCTGTTGTTGAATTTGGAAAAAGTCATGCAAGACTTGCTGGATATGTTCCTTCTGGAAACATACTTGTAGATGGACTTGGTGTTGGAGATGTTGGAAATATAGTTTTAAGAGATAGAAAACACTTATCAGAAGATGGACTTATGGTAGTTGTTGTAACTATAGCAAAAGAAAATGGAAAAGTTATAGCAGGTCCGGATATAATTTCAAGAGGATTTGTATATGTTAGAGAATCAGAAGATTTAATAGAAAAAGCAAAGGTTGTAGTAAGAGAAGCTTTAATTGAATGTGAAAACAAACAAATAAGAGAATGGGCATATTTAAAAAATGCTATAAAAGATGAACTTAAGAATTATTTATATGAAAAAACTAAAAGAAATCCTATGATATTACCTATAATAATGGAAATTTAATATATAATTTATAAATAAAAAAAGATGCAATCGATATTAAAATGGACCCTTTGTCAAGGACATTATAAAAAAAGGGTTAAGCTGCATTCAAAAGATGATTTCTAAATTGTTTAGGAGTCATCTTTTTTAATCCCCATTGACATCTATAATTATTATAGTAATCCATGTAATTATCAACTTTATTAATTACTTCTTCAAGTGTAGAACATGTTTTGAAATCTACTTCATCCTTCATATGACCAAAGAAGGATTCTTGAGGTGCATTATCCCAGCAGTTACCACGTCTAGACATGGATTGTCCTAGATTATGGCTTTTTAGTAATTTTTGGAATTTAGGGCTTGTATAGTGGACCCCTTGGTCAGAATGGATAAAAGCTTCATCATGTAAATCAGCTTTATGTGTATTAACTAATTTTTTAATTGTAATTGTAGCTATATCTAAAGTAATTCGATCAGATACATGATATGCTAGAATATCGTTACTAGAGCTATCTTTGATAGCTGATAAATATGCCATTTTATTTATCCCGTAAGGGATGTATGTGATATCAGTAAGTAGCACCTTGCCAGGAATACCCTGTTTGAAATTTCTCTGTAGCAGATTAGGTACTACTCTATGTTCTTTTGTCGCTTTGGCTATTCTTCTATACGGATTGGCTTTTCTTATAGGACATACTATACTGTATTTTCGCATAATCCTTTGGATTTTTTTTCTACTGTATATAATACCAAACTCATTTTCTAGTGTCATTTTAATTGATCTAGAACCTTTCTTATAACCTCTATAATTATAAGCCTTTAATATAATATCTCTAGCTTTTAAATCTTCATTCTCCCTTATAGTTCTAGAAGGTGCTGTCTTTAAATAATGATAATAACCTGAACGTGAAACCCCTAAAATTGAGCAGCAATAAGAAACTGTGCCTGAATAATCTTTTTTAGACACAGTCTTTAAAATTAACTCATATACTTCATTATTTGTTAGATTTACGCAGTTGTTTACCAGCCTCCTTTCTGTCACGTCGAGCTTTTTTAGCAATTCTAATTGTTCCTCAAGCAGTTTTATTTTAGCTTCTTGTTTGCTAATAATATCGTCCTTTGAAACTGGAGCATTACTTGGTCTGCCTGAATTCACTCTTCTAGTATCACTTAATCCTATAATTCCATCTTTCTTGTACGCTTTTATCCATCTGGCTGCCGCCTGTTCATAGCGCTTGACACCAAGTATTTCAACGTCAAATCCAGCATCAATGAAAATAGTTCGTGGTGTGCTTCCTCTTAAATACTCCTCAATAAACATTATTTTAAACTCGTCAGAGTATGTTATTGACTTCTCGCTAACGCGCTTTACATAAGGGTTCTTATTTAATCTTTCAATATTGTCTTTTGAAAATGTAATTTTACTCATACTAAAGGCCTCCATATTCAATGATAATTATACACAAAAAAGTACCTATAAACTAGACACTCTTTTTTATGTGTCCAATCTATAGGTACCATTTTATATCGGTTGCATCTTTTTTTATTTATAAATTATTTCATTTTTTGTTTTGTAGATAACTTATTGAAAAAGCTATACTTGCAACTATTTTTAAGCAACAGAGTCGTGAGACTTGTTGGCGCCATGAACTATGTGAATTTTGAGCAACGGAGCCTGTAAGGATCGTTGGCGATATGAGTCACCGCGTTAGCGAGTAGACGAATTTTTATGTTTTTTTTTACCAAATTGTAAACCGTATAATAAACCTTTTAAAGTGTCAAAATATAACTAAAATGAGATGAGGTGAAAGAATGAAAAGAAAATTAAGTTTAGTTTTAACTATGATAATGATTATATCTTCATTTACTTCATTTGCAAATGAAGATATGAAATTAAGTTCAAAATCTGCTATATTAATAGATGCAAATAGCGGAACCATTCTATATGAAAAAAATTCGCATGAAAAATTACCTCCAGCCAGTGTTACAAAGATAATGAGTATGCTACTTACCATGGAAGCTTTAAGTGAAGGAAGAATAAAATTAGATGATCAAGTCACTATAAGTGAAAATGCATCTAGTATGGGAGGTAGCCAATTATTTCTAGAACCTGGAGAAGTCAAAACGGTTGATCAATTACTTAAAGGTATAGCTGTTGCATCTGCTAATGATGGATGTGTAGCCATGGCAGAATACATTTATGGAAGTGAAGAAGCATTTGTAAAGAAGATGAATGAAAAAGCACAAGAATTAGGAATGAAGGATACACATTTTGTAAATACTAACGGATTACCTGTAGAAGATCATTATACAAGCGCTTATGATATATCATTGATGTCAAAGGAGCTAATAAAGTATAAGGATATTCATAAATATTTAAAAATATGGATGGATGAAATTGTAGTTGGTAAAAAACAAAAGAAAATAGGTCTTGTAAACACTAATAAGCTTGTAAGATTTTATAAAGGAGCTAATGGAATAAAAACTGGATTTACAAATGAAGCTAGATTTTGTCTATCAGCATCAGCAACTAGAGACGATTTGACTTTAATAGCTGTGGTTTTAGGAGCACCTTCATCTAAGGAAAGATTTAGTGAAGCATCATCTTTATTAAATTATGGATTTGCTAATTATGAAACTGTAAAAATATACGATCAAGGTCAAGTAGTGAAAAAAGTTAAGTTAGAAAAAGCAGATCCTGAGAATATAGAACTTACATGTGAACAACCTCTTTATTATTTGAATAAAAAGGGAGATAAAAAAGATTTCAAACAAAAAATAGTTATAGACGAGAATTTTAAATTTCCTATTAAGAAAGGACAAAAAATAGGAGAGGTTCAAATATATAAAGATAAAAAGATTATTATGAAATCCAATTTAGTATCAAATAAAGAAGTTAAAAAGGCCGGTTACTTAAAAATGTTAAATAAAGTTTTAGATTCTATATTAAAATAAAAAAACAGTCTAAGTAAAACTTAGACTGTTTTTTATTTATCTTCTAGGAGCTAATCTATTGAATATATTCTGAATTTCAGTGTTAATATCTTTTATAGGTTGTCCTGCTCCAACATTCTGGCCTAATCGTCTCAATTGATCGTAGACATTATTGTCTTGAGAGATAACTACTTTATCTATATTAGCATCTGTATTCTTACAAGCAGATTCTATTTGATTCTTTAATGATTCATTTAAAGTTGTATTTGGATCTACAGCAACAACACAAGTATCTCCTTGAACTGCTACTGAACAATCTTTAACTCCTTTTAATTGATTACACTTGCTTCTAATTGTATTATTTAAACCAGCACTCTTTTTACTAATGTTGTTTTGATAATTATCATTTAGGTTATTAGTGTTTCCTACATATCCAGTATATTGATTAGGGTTATATTTTGGATTTCTGTTACTTCCTACATAGCCTGTATATTGATTAAGATTATAATTTGGAGTTCTAGTATCTCCTACATATCCTCTATACTGATTAGGATTATAATTTGGAGAATCTGGATTTCCTACATATCCTGTATTAGGATATGTGGTTTGATAATTAGGTGATCCCATTCCTACATTTCGATCATTTACATTTCTAGCTGCTTGATCATTAGTACATCCCATCATAAAAGTAGATAGACCAAGTACTGTTACAACAGTATAAACTAATGGCTTTGAATTTTTTTTCATAAATACACCTCCTATAAATAGTTTTTCTTTTCGGAGGAATTTTATAATGTTAGATAATTAGCAAGATATGAAAAAAATTCAAAATTAATCACAACAACTAAATGTAAATGTTCTAGAGATTCTCGTACATTCATTTACAACTACTGTTATTGTAAGTGTTGCTGGTGTTCTACGAGTTTTTGAGGTGAATATAGAGTCAAAATCGATATTATTTTTTATGAGTAGCGAAGTTAGTGCGTTGACTTGTGCTAATTTAATTTTATCTGAATTCAAAAAACATTGGAATGCTTCACTTTCGAGTAGGCATGCTAATTCACTACAAAAACCCTTCATAAAAAATCTCCTTTCTATATTATATGTAAAATAAAAATATTCTTCTTTTTATATTATGAACTATATATGTTTTATGCTACTTTAGATATAAAGTAGCATAAAACATATCTATACAATTAAATTTCTTTCAAAAAATATGTGAGTTTGTTATAATAAGTAGTATCGTAGAATAAGAATGGAGAATGAAAATATGATTGATTTTTTAATAATTCTTCCCGGTATATTAATGGCAATATCTATACATGAATTTGGACATGGATATGCAGCATATATATTAGGAGATGACACAGCTAAAAAAAGTGGAAGGCTTTCTTTAAATCCTTTAAAGCATATAGATCCTATAGGATTTTTAATGCTAATTATTGTACATTTTGGATGGGCAAAACCTGTTCCTATTAATTCAAATAGGTTTAAGCATAAAAGAATAGGACTTTTTTTAGTTTCAATAGCAGGAGTTATATGCAACATAATACTTGCTATAATATGTATATATTTATACAAGTATGAACTTAGATATGTAAATATGTATGCACTAAATAGTATAATTTTAAGTGCGGTAAGTATAAATATTGGATTTGCTGTATTCAATTTATTACCTATACCTCCTTTAGATGGATCTAAGATAATACTATCTATTCTTCCAAATAGATTGCATTATTATTATTTTAAATATGAGTATATAGGCAGTATTATATTAATAGTATTGATGTTTACGGATAATATAAGGATAGTCACAAGTCCTATATATAATGTTATAAACAATTTAATAAATATTATACTTTAAGGTGATTGATATGGGATATAATGTAGCTTTAAATTTTTACGAAGGCCCAATGGATCTGTTATATGATCTAATAGTAAAACACAAAATAGATATATATGATATATCTATTTTTGAAATAACAAAGCAGTATCTAGATTATTTAGATGAAATGGGAGGCATGGACCTTGAAATAACTAGTGATTTTATAATAATGGCGTGTAGACTTCTTGAAATTAAATCTAAATATTTGCTGTATAAAAAAAATGAAGAAGAAGAAGATCCTAGAACTGAGCTTATGCATCAGCTTATAGAATATAAAAACTTTAAAAATGCATCAAATTACTTAAAAGATAGAATGTATTTAGGAGAAGGTGTATTTTACAGAAAAAAAGAAGAAATCTATATAGAAGAAAAAATGGATTTGTCAAATTTAAATATAGATATGCTTATGAAATTCTTACCAAGTGTTGTTAAGGAAATAAGAAAAGAAAAAACGGAGAATAAATTAGATACAATATATAAAAAGCCTACTATTTCAATAGAAGAAAAAATTTATTATGTCAAAAACCAATTGGATAAAAAGGGAAGGTTGCTATTTAAAGATTTAATAAAAACTTCAGATAAAGAAGAAATTATAGTTACTTTTTTATCTGTTCTTGAACTTATAAAAACAAAGAATATAGTAGTAAAACAAGAAGAATATTTAGCAGATATAATAGTTAAAAAGGTAGAGTGATTTGTATGAATAACAAAAGAATAAAAAATATTATAGAATCTATACTATTTTCATATTCAGATCCTATAACAGTAAAGGAAATAAAAGAAATAATAAATGAAGACATGAAATCTCGGGATATAGAAAATATATTAATAGAATTAAAGAAAGAATATGAAGAACAAAATAGAGGAATACAAATATATAATGTTCAAAACAAATATCAAATGGGAACTAACAAAGAGTATCAAGAGTATGTAGTAAAGTTATTTGAACCTAAAAAGAAAAAAAGTTTAACTCAAGCTACTTTAGAGACATTAACTATAATAGCTTATAAACAACCTATAACCAAGGTGGAAATAGAAGAAATACGTGGTGTTAAGTGTGATAAGGCTATATCTACATTGGTTGAGCATGGATTTGTAAAAGAAGCAGGAAGACTTAATAAAATAGGAAAACCTATAATATACAAAACAACTGAAGAGTTCTTAAAACTGTTTGGTCTTGATAAGATAGAAGATTTACCACCTGTTGAAGAAGAAAAAACACAAGAATAAAAAATTAGCTTTATAATATATAAAAAATCGCATTATGCTATAGCATAATGCGATTTTTTTTAAAATGATGGTGGAGTAGAAACCCACAGTATAGAAGCTGCTTTGTTTGTATTATTTACAATATAATGATCTTTATCTGGAGTAAAGTAAAAACTCTCTCCTTTTTTTATTTTAAACTTTTTACTGCCTATATGAATTATTACAGAACCTTTTACTATATAACCGAACTCTTGTCCCTGATGAGGCCTATCTACTACTGTCTTACCTCCGGATTCTATGTCTACTAAAATAGGTTCCATATCATTTTTTTGAGAATTTGGAATAAGCCAATGAATTGTATGTTTTAATTCTTCATTAACGGATTCGTATATATCATCTTTTTTGTAAACAATTTTTTCTTCTACAACTTCATTAAAAAATGCCTTTAAATCAGTTCCTAATGCTTCTAGAATATCCATTAATGTCGCAATAGATGGAGAAGTTAAGTCTCTTTCGATTTTAGATATAAAACCTTTTGTAAGGTCACATCTTTGAGCTAACTCTTCTTGTGTCAATTGATTTAATATTCTCAATCTATTAATTTTTGCTCCGATTTTCAAAATAATCACTCCTATAATTAAGGGAAAAATGTTTTATAAATTAAGTATAAAGAAATACTACTTTATAAGTATAATATATAATCAATAATATATCTATATTAGATAATAAGAAAATAAAAAAAAGTCAATAGATTTTATAAAAAAAAGTATGCATTTCATTTTTTGGGAAATAATATATGTATGAAAATTATTGTTTATATATTCTTATTTTTGATATTTTTAGGAATAATTATATTAACTTCTAATGTGAAAATAAGAATAAAATTGATTAAAAATGGACAAAATGATGAAATAGCATTTAAAATAAAAGGTTTATTTGGAATTATAAAGTATGAAAAAAAATATTCTTTCTTGGATTTGTCTGTTGATGAAGAAGGAATAAATTTAGAAGCTGCACAAGATACTTCTACGAAAGGAGATTTAATAAATAGTTTTAAGGAAAGGCTTAATAATAAAGAGATATTAAAGGGTTTTGAAAGTTTCAAAAAAACACTTGAATATCTTTTAGGAAAAGCTGATATCAGAAAAATAAAAATAGATACATATATATCTAATGAAAATGTATTTTTAAGTATATTTTTGTTCAATTTTACAAATATAATATTCAAATATATCTATGATAAAGCAAATATTGATGATTTGAAATTAAATATAAAACCTGGATTCAATGAAAATGTATTTAAAATATATATAATAACAGACTTTAACTTAAAAGTCATAAATTCTATAAGACTTTTTAAAGAATACAGAACTTTTAAAATAAATAAAGGTGGTGCATAAATAATGCCAGAACAACAAAAGCATCCAATAGAGAGTTTAATGAAAACTACTATGGAAAATATGAAAGATATGATTGATGTGGATACTATAGTTGGAAATCCAGTTGAAACATCAAATGGGTCAGTTTTAATACCTATATCAAAGGTTTCGTTTGGATTTGCGTCTGGAGGAGGCGAGTACAACAAGAACTGTAGATCAGAGGAAGATTCAAAAGATGCATATCCATTTGCAGGAGGTACTGGAGCAGGTATAACTGTTCAACCTGTAGCTTTTATGGTAGTAGAAAAAGAAGAGACTAAGCTTATGTATGTAGATCAAAATGCAAATATGCTAGATAATATACTTAACAAAACACCGAAGCTTATGGAAAATATACAAGGTATGTTTTCAGGCAAAGGAAAAAGCAGCGGTCAATCTAATAATCAATCTAAGAAACAAGATGAAAATAAGCAAGAAAATGAAGATTCTAAAAATAATAAAGAAGAAAATTAAAGCTGAAGGCAAAAACTTGCCTTCAGCTTTTCCTATTTGTAACCAAAACAAGCAAATGTAAATAAATTATAGTAATGAGTATAGTTTGAAATAAAGTTTTTATACTATGGTAGATTATATGATTCTGAATCTATGGATAACATTGATTGAAAAACTACACTTGTAACTTTTTTGAGCAACAAAGCTCGTTAGATATCGTTGGCTACATGAGTCAGCGCATAACGACTAGACGAATTTTCTATTCTAAGCTTTAGGATAAGATTTGCAACGTGCCATTTATATTGTTTGAAAGGGGGATTGTTATGGGTAACAAAATATGTGTTGATGCAGGTAGTATGTATTGCCCTTGTCACCTAGCTAAAAGTGGAGATTGTATAAGTTGTTCTTTGCTATCGGGTAAGGAACTATGTGAGTGTGACTTAAAAGGAATATGTATATACCAAAATTTCAAAAGAAATAATGAAAAAATAAGTGAGCCTAGAGAAGGTATATTGTGCAAGGTATTAAAACACAAAGAAATAAAGACTAATATATATTTAATCAGTATAAGCATACCAAAATGCCTGGCAGGTGAACTGATACATCCTGGATCATATATACTTTTGAAAGATAAAAAAAGAAAAGATGATATGTTTAATAGTCCTATTTCTGTGATGAATGTAGACTTAGAAAATAATATACTGGATATAGTTGTGGAAAGTATAGGACCTAAGACAAAAGATTTATTAAATAGTGATACGGTATTCATAAAAGGACCATATACTAATGGTATATTTGGAATTAAATATTTCAAACAATTAAAAAGTAAAAAAGTATTGATTGTAACAAAAGGACTATCAAGTGTTACATTGATAAATGCAGTTAATAATCTTTTGAAGAATAATAATGAAGTAAAAGTATTTTTTGATAGCTGTGGCAAAAAAATTGAAGAGGTAGAAAGAAAACTAAAAGAATTAAATGTAGATTTAGAGTGTTTTGACTTTAGAGACAATGAGAACTTAATAAAGAAAGAATTAAAAAAAGGTGTAGATATGGTTTTTAGTGCAGGGTCTAACCATTTTAATAAAAATACTATGAATATAGTTGATAGTGTAGACGATACAATAAATTTAGCTATAACTAATAATAATTTGATTTGCTGTGGAGAGGGCATATGTGGTGCTTGTATTGTAAAGGTTAAAGGTGAAAAAATAAAAACTTGCAAGACTCAAATAGAGCCAAGAGTATATCTAAAGGAGGCTTTGAAATGAGAAAAGTTGTAGTCATAGGTGGGGGTTGGGCAGGATGCGCTGCTGCTATTAGTGCTAAAAAAGCAGGAGCTGATGTTACGTTAATAGAAAGAACAGATATGTTACTTGGACTTGGAAATGTCGGGGGAATTATGAGGAACAATGGAAGATATACAGCTACAGAAGAAAATATACTATTAGGTGGTAGAGAACTATTTGAACTCACTGATGAATACTCAAGACATAAAGATATTGATTTTCCAGGTCATAAGCATGCACGACTGATAGTATTGCGACTTTTTGGCATGATATGGAACTGAGGGAACTATTTTTTTTTAGCCCCCCATAAATCAACCTGAATATTATTTGTTTCCCCATCCCATGTAATTCTATCTACTAGAGTTTCTAACAAATATCTTTTCTTCATTATTATATTTTCATCATTATTTAAAGAGTCTACATTATCAAAGAATGAATTAAACTCTTTAATAGTATCTAGGATAAGAGTGGTATTTATTATATTAGTGGAAGCTTTCTTTTTTTCATTTTTATTATTAGTCAATTTCATTTCTAATTCTTTGATTTCTTTTCCAAGATTATCTATTTTAGAAATAATAAATTCAGAAGCTACAGAGTTAGAATCTATTTTTGCCAATTGATTTAATAAAGAATCCATATGTTTTTGTTTCTCTTCAATGTCTTTTTTGATATTACCAATTATAGAAGGTGTTTGAGTAGATTCTGTTTCTTTTTGATATTTTTCTAATTCTTTCATAATTATATCTGTATTTAAGTTTTTAATATGGTCAATTACAAGTTTTTCTAATCTATCTCCTCTAACGTTTGGATTATCACATCTACTTTTAGCGCTATGGGCTTTCATAGTACACATATAGTAGTAGATTCTTTCACCAGTATCTTTTCTAGGTCTGCCATAACTAATTCTCATAGGAGCACCACATTTAGCGCATTTTAAAATACCGCTGAGTAGGGATTTTCTAGATGTACCTTGTCTTGGATTTTCTTTTTTTGAATTCTTATCTAGTTTTCTTTGTACCTCAAGCCAATCATTAGCAGATATTACACCTTTATGCTTAGAAACAGCTGCTATCCATTTGCTCATATCTCTTTGTTTAGATTTAGAATTACATTTATTATATGTAAGGATTCCATTGCCATTAGGGTTACCACAGACCAACATTCCTTTTTCTTTTAAATATTCGAATACATCGTCATTAGATTCTACATAAACAGGGTTGCGAAGTATATCATTTACAGACATAGAAGCGAAATCTCCACCATTTTTTCCTTTTATGTTATTTGCAAGAAGGTATTTGAGTACCATATGGATAGATCCACCTTGGATGTATTTATCAAATATGAGTTTTACTCTATCTAGTTCATCTTTAATTGGAATAAGCTTTGACATAGATCGTTCTTTAAATTCAGAATCCAAATAAGTAATTTGTTGACTTTTAAATCCTAAGGAAGTTTGTCCTCCAAGCCAACGACCTGTTTTAGCAAGTTCCATCATATTATCACGAATTCTTTCTGCTATAGTTTCTCTCTCAAGCTGAGCAAAAACAGAAGCTATATAAACCATAGCCTTACCAATAGGAGTAGAAGTATCAAATTGTTCTTTTATAGATACAAAACTTATATTGTAATCTTGTAATAATTCTAGAGTAGAAGAAAAGTCAGCTACATTTCTACTAATACGGTCCAATCTATAACAAATAAGTACATCGAATTTTTTCTTTTTAATATCTTGAACAAGTTCTTGAAACTTAGGTCTATTTGTATTACCTCCAGAAAAGCCTTCATCTTCATATATTGTAAATTCAGTAATATCTAGATGCTTTGCAGCATGTTCTTTACACATTTGTACCTGGTTTTCAACGGATTCGCCTTTACCAGTAAAAACAGATTTACGAGAATAAATTGCAGCTTTCATAATAAGCTCCTTTCTAATCTATATATACTATATTGAAATTTATTATATCATAAAGTGAAACTTAATTTATATTGATATAGCTTTAATATAAATTGTATATATCTACATATTAAGCTATATGATAAAATTGAAAGTATAAAAATTTATTTAGTTACAAGTAAAAAAATGAGGTGAAATATATGTTTAAAAGTATAGATGAAAAAAAGAATATATTAGATAGCAAGAGACCATTACCTAAATATACATTAAAAAGTATAAGAGAAAATCTGCTTTTAGAGTGGACATATAACTCAAATGCGATAGAAGGAAATACACTAACCTTACAAGAAACTAAAGTTGTTTTAGAAGGTATAACAGTTGGAGGTAAAAGTCTAAGAGAGCATCTTGAAGTAGTGAATCATAAGGAAGCAATACTTTATGTAGAAGATATAGTAAGAAAGAATGAACCATTTTGTGAGTGGCAGATAAAGAATATTCATAGACTTGTTTTAAAAGCAATAGACGATGAATATGCAGGAGTATATAGAGATCAAAAGGTAATTATTGCAGGAGCAAAGCATGAACCACCAGAACCAATGCTTATTAAAGAAGAGATGGAAAGATTAATAGATTGGTATAATAATGAATCTCAAACATTGCATCCAATACAAAGAGCAGCACTTCTTCATATTATATTCGTAGGAATACATCCTTTTATAGATGGCAATGGAAGAACATCAAGACTTTTATTAAATCTAGAACTTATGAAAAATGGATATCCTCCTATAGTAATAAGAAATGAAAATAGAATAAAATACTATAATGCTCTTGATAAAGCACATACAACAAATCAGAATGATGATTTTATAGAATTAGTAGTCGAAGAAGTAAATAGAACTTTAGATTTGTATTTAAGATTAATATAAAAAGAGTAAAAACTCGTGAGATAGCAGCTGATAAAGCTATAGCTTAAATAAAAGATAGAAATTATAGACAGGAATTAGTAGATAGAGGAATAAAAAATATACTACAGCTCGGAATAGCATTTGAAGGAAAAGAAGTTTTAGTTAAAGAACTGAATAGATAGGATTAATTGAAATCTGCCATGGTTGGGATAACTGATATGGCAGATTTTATTATTGTGGAGAATGTTTTCAATTTTGGTATTAGCTTTTTTAAACTCATTTGTAGAGTTGTTAGCTTCTGTAGATCCACAAGCTGTAAATAATAGCATTAGTAGAAAGCATAGTATTATAGATGATATGTTATTAAGTTTTTTCAATATGAGACCTCCTTTAGATACTATTTTATATAATTGTTACAGAACTAATATTCGATATTTATGAATTAAATCCTCTTTCGTAGCACAAAAGAAGTGTATGACAAGAACAGATTTTTTAGACAATAATGTAAAATAGTGTACATATATGGTGTTGTAGTAAAATACGGTATGAATAATCAATGAAAATAAAATTAGCCATATTAATAAAAAATATGGCTAATTTTTAGAGTGTGTAAATAACTTTGCGTTTTTCTATTTTTTTAATGGATTTTTAATTGCTAAACCAATTTTTTCTTTACTAGAAATATCACATATAAAAATATAATCAGAATTATTAAAATTTGTTGTTCCAGTAGCTTCTCCTAAATTCATTATTGTTCCTGTTTCATTCTTATTTATAATTAAACCATCTTTTCTATCTGGGGATTCATCTCTACCTAGAAAATCAGGATATTTTTTTTTCTTTTCAAAATATGTTTTATCATCTAAATGTATAAAATTACTTCTTATATATTCTTTATTTTTTATTTCACCTGATGTTAACCAATATAGAGGATTTAAATCATCTTTTAAAGCTCTGACTTTTACATATAAAACATAATCTTCTGGATTTCCATAAAGTTTATCAATACCTGTATTTTCATAAATTAAAGAAATATCTTCAATTATAAATTTATCAGAAATCTTCATTGGTAAATCTTTTTTATTTATTATACAAATAGTTTCAAGAACTTCATTGTTATATCTTCCATTGTCATCAAATAACTTTAATTTACTTCCTTTTTGTATTATTGTATTAATTTTACTATTTTTTAATGAAGATATATCTTTAATATTATTACCATTTTTATTTACTAAAATATTTAATATTTTAGTAGATTCTGCTCTTGTAGCATTATTATTTGGTTTAAATGTTTTATTTGGATAACCACTTACAAATCCTTCTTCTACTGCTTTTTTAACAAATCCTTTGAATTCATTTGATATTTGTTTATCATCTATAAAACTTGTATTTCCTGTTGATACATTTAAATTTGCAGCCCTTACAATCATTCTTGCTATTTCTTGTCTTGTAATATTTCTATCATAATTCTTAAACTCTCCATTTTTTATTATATTTAATTTTTTTGCTTCTTTTATATAATTATCGTACCAATCATTTGTATTATTTGTTGATATATCTTTTCCTAAAGTTTCTACTACAACTAATTTTGTGAATTCTGCTATTGTTATATTGTTTTCAGGTCTAAACGTTCCATCGGAATATCCATTTATATATCCTAAATTAATCAATTTTTCTATATATCCTTTAGCCCAATGAGTATCTATATCTTTTATTTTTATGTTTTGAGCATAAATAGAATTTGTATTTAACAATCCTAGTATTAATAATAAACTTAATAGTTTACTAATATGTTTTTTTGTTTTCATTTTTAAATTCCTCCATATATTTTTATTAATATAAATAAATTATACTTTGTTTAATTTCTCGAAACAAGAAATATTTGTATAAAATATAAAAAAATACAATTATATAGATAGAATAGTTTTAAATTTTCTTCTACTATTAGGATAGAGATATTTTCAAAAACACTAATAGAAGGCAAACTATATAAACACAAAAAACAGTAAAAATAAAAGAGCAGAAGATCTGCTCTTTTATTTCATTATTTTATTGAAGCATTAGTAAGTTTTAAATATTGACCATCTGGTACTGTTATATAAGTTTCACCTTCAAAATTATCATTTGCAACTATATTCATTAAGTTTCCTCTAGAATTTTTTGAAACTTCATAGTAACCCATGCCTTCTGTTGTAACTTTATATTCTCCTGATTGTAAATCATATCCAACTTTATACATTTCTTTTGATCCTAATTCAGGAGCTTTATCAACTGCATATAGTTTACAGTTTTTTAATTTCAAATATTCTCCATCGTTCATTTGAATATATCTATTTACTTGAAAATTATCATTTGTTATAACACTTTCAAAATTCCCACTTGAATCTTTGTCTAATTCAAAATAAGCCATACCGTCAGCTACAATCATATATTCTCATGCTGGAACGTCTGAACCCACTTTATACATACCTGAATCTACAATATAATCTGGTTCAACCTTTTCAGCAACTTCTTGTGGAGCCGGTGTTTCAGTAGAAACAGTATTATTTGTAGAATCGTCACTACCTCCTCCAGCTATTATTCCAATTACACATAGAGCTACAATTACAATAATCCCCCATTTTAAAATTTTCTTCATCTCTTAAATACCACTTTCTTTTATTTATCCTAAATAATATATGTTTTTTTGTTCTAATTATGACTATGCTGTTTTTTACTATAAATACAAAAAAATACTATTAGAAAATAGATCTTTAGAATTAGTCTTTAATGAATAAATTAAGCTTGTATACAATAAGTATAAAAATATACTATATTATGGTAAAATATAATCTGGGAATAAAAATTATATAAATAAAAAGAATTAGTTAATCCAATTAGAATAAGGGAGGAAACAAAAGTGATAAAAATGAGAGCAATCTATATTGGAGATGTAAGATTTAATGAGTGTAATGTGTTTGAACTAAATGAGGAAACGAATTATTTTGAAATGATAAATGATAAGGAATTTGAATATAAAAAAGAAATTGTTGAGGAAGATGATGATTGGTTAATTTTTGAAGTCACTATAGGAAAAGATGAATTAGATGGTAGAGCAAAATTAATTAATAGATAACCGTTATATTGTTTATGAAGAATATAATGAAAAAATTGAAGCGTTATTAAATAAATATATAGGGCAAAACAAAGATGAAAATTACATGTAAAATATTAACAAAAATCAGTGAAATAAGATTCATGTAGAAGAGAAGCTAAATGCTTCTTTTTTTGTTGCTGCTATACTTTAGTATGTGTGCATTTCGTTGGGGTGTAAGTGGGCAGAGTAGTCATGGTGATAATGATAAAACAATACTTAAGACTCTTCTTTTTGTGTTTTTCATAGTTCTAACCTCCTGTATTTTCTTTCGGTATAGTTAATTCTTGATTTTTATTAAAAATCCTTCTTAGTATTACATATTTATACAAAATGTTTAATATTAGCTTATAATGTGGTAAAATATACCTATGAAATTTTGCGACATAGTGCAAAAATGAATTTATTTAAGGGAGTACTACATAGTAAATATGATAATATGTGTATTTTTAATCTATTGTACAATGTATTGTGAGTTATCTGAAGTTTTAGCAGTTAAAACAAAGATGTCATTAGGAATATGATGAATTGTTAATTATTCACTTTGTATTTTAGAAATTATACTTATGTATATTAATATTATTTATCTTGCAAAATTATGCGGATATTACATATATATTGAAATGATTTGAAAATAAAATAATTCTGTTATTCTTCAAGAATAATAGAATTTACATTAAATAAAAGTATCAGGAGGCTTGGAATGTATTGTAGAAATTGTGGATCAGAGATTAAGAATAATGCTGAGATTTGTTTAAAATGTGGAGTGAAACCACTTAATGCTAAAAATTACTGCCAAGAATGTGGTTCAGAAACTAATGAAAACCAAGAAATATGTATTAAATGTGGTACTACACTTAAATCTATACTTAATAGTTTTAATATAAATTCTATATGTAAGTATTGTAGAAATTGTGGATCAGAGATTAAGAATAATGCTGAGATTTGTTTGAAATGTGGAGTGAAACCACTTAATGCTAAAAATTACTGCCAAGAATGTGGTTCAGAAACTAATGAAAACCAAGAAATATGTATTAAATGTGGTGTTAGGCTTAAAACTACAATTAATAATGAAAGTAAATTAAGTGGCTTTAAAAAGCATTTAGAAGGTGATGGTAATTGCAATACTAATTTTTCTAAACTTAAACCTTATTATCAAGAAGAATTTACTAAAATATATGAAAGTAATGAATCTTATAGAGGGAAATTTAATTGGGCAGGATTCTTTTTTGGACCAATTTGGGCATTAACTAAAGGCATATGGATTCCTCCATTAGCTGTATTAATTTTGGCATTAATTGGATTTGGACCTATTCCTGCATCAATTTATGGTATAATTTGTGGTTTCAAAGGTAATTACATATTTTATAATTATTATGTTAGAAAAAAGCAAATATTTTTTTAAGTTTATCACTAATATAAATTGTTTTATAAAGATAGTAAAATCTAAAGTATATATTTTATTATCGAGATATAGTTTATATGTACACCAACAAAAACACCAATCGCAATTAAATCACATAAACACAAACAATCAAAACAGTAGCCACCCAAAGCTACTGTTTTTTTGCACAAATATACAAAAAGTATAAAATTATACAAGCAAAAGTTGTTGTAAAGTCTAAAATGGGAACAAAAAGGATTAGGGGTATGAAGATATATTTCATAAATTTTAGGATATATTTATAATAAATAGCTTTATTATTCAACAAAAAAGAGCATAGATTAAAATCTAAGCTCTTTTCCTTATTCCTGAATTTTAAATGGATTCTTAACAATAATCATAGTATCATCATTGTGTCCATAAAAACAAATGAATTCAGCTCTGTCTATGTTTTCTTTTTCTAGACCAACATAAGGAATAGAATATGTTCCATCATCATTAAGAACAGATGCATCCATTGATGCTGAATCAAATATTTTTCCATCAACTATTAAGCCAACTGTAGGACAATGATTTTCTTTAGATACTACAACTAAAAAACCACTCATTCTTTTTACATTTGTAACATTTGTTCCATTAGTCTTAAATGTAAAATCTTTTACATATTTAGCTTTTTTAATGTTAGTCATATCAGCTTTATCATAGTTGTTTATAGCCTTATCAATAGATACAACACCTTCAACAAAACTATCATCATTAAGATTAAAATTATCAAGTTTGATAGTTATAACATGTTGTCTATTTTCGTAGTTATATACAACATTTGCATCAAAAGCTTCTGATATGAATCTTAGTGGTACAAAAGTTCTGTTTTGAACTATTACTGCTTTTGTATCAAACTCAACTTTCTTTCCATCTACTATTGCGTAATTATAGCCTACAGGCAACTTTATTTCTTTGCTATTACCTGTAATTAGTACAGTGTGGTTTTTAGCATCCCACTCAACTTTGCAACCAAGTGTTTCAGAAATAAATCTAACAGGAACTAAAGTTCTGTTATTTCTATCTATAAATGGTTGTGCATCTTGGAACTGGATTTCCTGCTCTTTTAGGATTAATTTAATATTTTCATCTGCGAACGAAGGAAACAAAAAGCATAAGGATAAAATAAGGGTTAAAGATATTATATATTTTTTCATAATGTATACCTCCTAAATAATGTATATCACTATTTTACAGTTTATTGTATAAATTGTATATAATGCATGTAAACTTTAACTATCTTTTTTAAGTGTCTTAAATGTCTAAAACAAGAAAATAATAAATCTAAAGATAAAAAAATAAACAAAGATAATCATTATAATAACTTCTTTATATACTTTCTGAAAAACTAACCACACAAAAACTACATAAACACAAGCCAACCAAAGCTACTGTTTTTGTACAAATATATAAGAAGTATACAATAATATCAAAAGTGTTAATAATACTCCTATAAACAACAAATGTAGGAGGAAGAAATAATGATGGAAATAGATACTACAGTTGATTTTTTATTATTTAATGGAATATCTAATATATTAAATAGGAGTATCGATGTAAATGGAGAAGATATAGCTAATTTAGAGGGATTAGTAGACTATTATGTTAAAAATCATGGACAACAGACTTATTGTTTATTAAGAAAGTTAAGTATGCTTAAAAATAAGATAGAATAAATGTGGTAGCCAAAATAAGTGTCTACCATTTTTGTGTCTATCCTAAGCATAAAAAAGAGGTGCAGTATAAAAAATCTGCACCTTCATTAAACTCTAAGTAGTAGTGCTATCTTGGAGTTAATAGTAAAATTGCTATAAACAACATATATATTTACATTAATTATCTTTTAATTTTCTATTACTTTAAAACATAGACTACTTCTTCCGGATAATTCTATGCTGTATCCATTTCCCATATCATGCGAATAAGTCATTGCTGAACCGTTATTGGGGTCTGTATTAGGTGAATACCAACCGTGTATCTCTTTGTGTTTAGGATGTTGGTCATATAAACTATCAAACTGTTTTAATACATAATCTTTTCCTGACTTATTTATTACATTTGGGTTACTATTCAATAAACCAGTTAGTAATTCTTTTTGCTTATCAACATCAGGCATGTTACTTTCAACTGATGCATATAAGTAGTAACTACTTCCTTTGCCTGCTACTTCCACATAAACCAATTTAGTATCCTTTGGTATAGCAAATCCATCTTGGATAGTATACTCGTTAGATGGTACGTTAGGTTTTTCAACTAGTTCAGTTGTTTCGTCTATCCATCCGTTGTTTTTAGCTATTCTGCTCATCATTACGATAGCTTGTTCTCTTGTAGTGTTTTGCTTAGGTGCTACAAGGTTATTTCCTACTCCGTTTATTATTCCTTCTTGAGTAGCGTAATTTAAACCGTCCTTCGCCCAATCACTTACTTGGTTCATATCGTCGTAATTAGCTTGTTTTTTAGGAGTTGTATCTTTTCCTAATTCTTGTAACTCTCTTTTTAACATTGTAGCAATAGCTTCTCTAGTTATCTTATCTCTTGGGTTGAAAGTTACTTTAGAAGTTCCGTTTACAATCCCCTCATTATAAGCAATTGCTACGTATGGATTATCTGTATCAAGGAAAGGTTCTTCTGAATCTTTTTCTATTAATTCTTCAACTTCTATTTCCTTTGCTTTAGAGTATAATAATACTGCTAATTCTGCGAACTCTTCACGAGTTATCATATCTTGGAAATGGTCTTGGCTTATGATACTCTCTGGGACTAAATTGTTTTGCTTCATATTACTTATATCATCTTTTGCCCAATTACTTATAACTCCATGTGAAAAGCTAAAACACATAAAGAATATACTTGTTGTTAAAAATGTTGTAAGTATTTTTTTCATATAATTCCTCCTATTTCATCCGAAATTTACCAATACAATATTAGTGTACATAATATTAACATAAATTACAATTTATTATTCTCTTTCACAATTAATTATTTTAATTAAAAAAAGAAATATTTATAAAGAAGATAAACCTATTGAAAAAGAACAATAATTCAATTTAGTAAATAGTGTTACTTTGATTTAATAGTCAAACACAAACAATCAAAACAGTAGCCAATCAAATCTACTGTTTTTTCCTGCACAAATATACAAGCAGTATGAAATTATTCTATATTATGGTAAAATACAAATGGAAACAGATAGCTTTTTACATATCAGTGTTGTTTAACACTTTAGTGTGATCATACTAAATGAGTATATTTTGTATATAATTAGAATTAATGTTCTAATTCGTCTAAATGTATTTGTTTTAAATAATATGTATGAAAGGTAGTGATGTTAAAGATGCATGGTACAGATGAAAGAATAGAAAAATATGCAGGAATGGAATGTGGTATTGGTATAACGTACAATGAAGTTCTATGTGAGTTAATGAAGAAGAATAAAGATAAATACTATAAACATATGCCACAAGGAATGGATTGCATATATGGTGAGATGATTGAAGAACTTGAAGAAGTAGGTATCACCTGGATAGATGGAATACGTCCTGTTTTGGATAGGCTAATTCGAAACTCAGTAAAATTAAGTCATATGGATGAAAAGTTGTATGCTATAAATTGTAAGACGGTAGAAATATGTGATGTTTGTTTTTGTATATATGATGATATAGTTGAGTTTACTAGACTGGCAATAGAAACGCTTAAGAGAGAAAGAGACGAAGATAACAAACAGTCAATTCAAGATAATAATAGAAAATCATTAATGAAGTATAAATTATCACCATCATATACAGAAAGGACACATAAGGCTACACTTACAGAAGAAGATAGAGTGTATAGGGAGATAGAACGTAACTTATACCTTGATGAAGATAGATTAGAACCTGGGGACTGTATTGTGAATGATTTTATTCATCGTGATGATTAAACAATAAAATACTGTTTTAGACTATAGTCTATTTAAATAGTGTAGACATGTATAAATCTTATTTATTTAGAATTATTTTAAAACATGTGTATTATAAAATATATAGAGTAAATTATGAGAGTTCTTTTTGTAACTTCTCAAAAATACTAATCATAGCAAACTACATAAACACAAACCACCAAAACAGTAGCCAACCAAAGCTACTGTTTTATATTGCACAAATATACAATAAGTATAAAATTGTGCTATATTATGGTAAAATACACCTAGAAATAAGTGAAAGTTATATACATGAAAAGAATTCGTGATGTTTAAAAACTTAGCTAGATTTGAGTGTTGAAGAAGAAAATAAAAAGCTAAAGGAACAATTAGAGATCCTTATAGGTAAGTTATATGAAAAAATGTAAAGTATGCAATTATAAAATATTATATACATAAAAATGAAGGGAGGAAATAGTATTGGAATTTAATATTAGTAAAGATTTTGCACGAAAATTAGGTATCATGTTAGATACTGGTTTAATTAATTACAAACATTATTATTTATGGTGTGATGAAATAATAGAAAAATTAGATAATCCACCATATTGGATAATAGAACTTGCTACAACAAAATTTCTACCATCAGCAGTTGCAATTGTCAATAAATATGTGTTTTCAGAGCCATTTGAGGAATTTAATAATAGCAGTGGATTGTATATTGCTTGTTTATTTATAAAGTATGAAACACGCCAAATTTCTTGGGCAAGTTTTTTATTCAGTGCAGGAAATTATAAAGATGGAGCAGGATATTGGGGAAAATTAGACTGTGAATATTTTTATTATAGATTAAATGAATATGAAGATTCGAATTATTCAGTTGATATTGAGAAGAAACAACAAGTAGATATAAAAAACGAATTTAGGTCTGAAATTGATGAAATATATAGTCATTATAATTTATTTATGCCTTATTTTAAGAAATATGTTAAAAATTAAACAAGGTAAATGTTTCATATTTTTATTAAACAACGATATGTTTACAAAGTTATTAACATGTTATACACGGAAAATAGTATAAAAAGAAAATAGGTGAGTTTTAGTGAGCGTTTGGTACTTGTTATACACTCTCTCACTAAAGATAATAAAAGGAGGATTATTTTTATGGATGATACTTGGATCATATCAGAGACACTAGGAAAATCTAAAGAGTTCTTTTGGAAAATAGATAAAGATCATAATCTTTATATTAGAAGAAAATTTAGTTATGTGGCAAAATAATTAATAATCACTTATTAGTAAGAAAAAGCATAAGATAAGGGGGAAAATAAACTTGAAAAAAACTACTGAATCAGGATTTATAAATAGAAATAATCAAATGAATTTAGAACGTACAGATGAGCCTGGAACAGATCATATGCAATGGTTTTATTGGATGGAATGTAGAAACTGTAATTATAAGTATAAATCAAATGGATCAGATATTTGGCAACGAAAGTGCCCTAATTGCCAAGGTGGGAGACCTTAAATTTCAAAAAAACTAATCCTAGCCAAACTACATAAACAACAAAAACAGTAGCCAACCAAAGCTACTGTTTTTCCTTGCACAAATATAAAAAAGAGAAATATTATGGTAAAATATACCTGTATGGATAAAATTTATATCTAAAAAATTCACGATAAATAATTTAGTTCACATAAGGTATATATTGTTAGGGGGAATTTTATGTCATCATGGAAAATAACTTTGATTTTAATAATGTTTATGTGGCCAGCTATTCTTTTTATTGGAGTTATGATATTTCTTGAAATAAGAAAGATTAGAAAGCATAAAAAACAACCTACTCAAACTATTGCTGCTACGTTAATTTCAAAAGAAATGATTCCTACATCAACAGGAGGTCTTAAGAGTGGCACGGTAGTACATATACATCACTACATGAAATTTAAGTTAGAAAATGGAGAAGAAAAAGAATTTGAAGTTTTACCTGAACAGTATGCAGTTATTTTAGAGGGGAATATAGGTGAGTTAACTTTTAAAGGAGATAAATATCTTAGTTTCTACATTACAAATATTAATGTGAATAGAGAAAATTAATTTTAAGATAAGGACGGTTTAGAAAAATGGAAGATATAAAACTAAAAGCTGAATTATATAGATTAGCACTATCATGTGGTTTTATAACTAAGAAAGATGTAATAAATTGGGCTGATAATGAGATAATGATATCAGAAAATCCAGATATTTCAATAATAGAACTTTCGCTTTCGGGAAGCAAAAAAGCAGAAGACATTATTTCTAAACTTAAAGAAGTTAGTGTAGGAGTTGATCAAGAAATTTCACTTAAAATTTTACTAGGATTATTCTACAAAGAAATTATAAAAGATCCAAATAAGATACAGGTTATTTCAACTGAGTTATACCATCTATATCTATCTCTTCAAATAGATAATAAAGAAGAATGCTATTTATGGATGATGTACTTAGACGATGAATTTCATTTAGCTAATAATGGAATATATGGTGATGTTGAAGAGGTTAAATCTAGATATATTGATTTTTTAAAACAATATGAGAAATATGCAATAGATTTTCCAGGTTAGTTATGCTTAGATAAGAATTATATTTAAAACAGTAGCCAAGTAAAGTTTCTGTTTTTTATTTCAAAAATATACAAAAAATACTAGGATGTGCTATAATATGGTAAAGGGTATTGAGAAATATGTAATTAAGACAATTAAAAGGAGGCTAATATGAGATTATAATGGTATATTTAAATTGGAAAATGAAATTTATATATTTCTAAAAATGAATCCTTATAATTAAATTAAAAAGCTAGTAAAGTATAAAAATAAAGGGGGTAAAAATAAATGAAAAAAATAAAATCATTTAATGTTATAATTTTAAGTTTTATATTAGTAATTTTAAGCTTTGGGAGTAGTTTTGCTAATACTGAATTTCAAGAATTTGAACCTTTAAATTTCAGTGAATCGGCAAGTGCTTATGATGCAACTACAACAGTCTATAATGATGAACTGTATGTTGCGTTTAGGGAAGATAGACAAGTAAGAGTAAAAAAATATGATGGAAGCAACTGGGTACAAATAGATAATGGCTCTTTAAATTATGATAAGTCTCAAGAAACTAGATCACCAAGTATAGTAGTTTATAAAAATGAAATTTATGTTGCTTGGGAAGAAAGTAAAGCAAGAAACAATTTTCAAATAAGGATGAAAAAATATAATGGAACTAATTGGGTATCAGTAGATAACGGTTGTTTAAATTATGATAGCCGTGAAAATGCAAATAAACCAAGATTAATAGTTTATGATAGCAATTTGTATGTTATGTGGGGTGAATGGGGAACTTCTGAAGGCTTTGGATATCATGTTAGAATGAAGAAGTATAATGGAACTAATTGGGTATCAGTAGATAACGGTTCTCTAAATGAAGATAAGGAAGGGTTTTCTCATCTTGCAAAGGCTATAGTATATAATAATAACTTATATATTACTTGGAGCCAAGATGACAAGATAAAAGTAAAAAAATATGATGGAAAAAACTGGACATCAGTAGATAATGGTACAATCAATTATGATGCAAAAAAGTCAGCAACATATCCTAATTTATCAGTATATAATAATAAGTTATATGTTGTCTTTAGAGAAGATGGTCAATTAAGAGTAAAAAAATATGATGGAACTAATTGGGAACAAGCAGATAAGGGTTCTTTAAATTATACATCATCTAAAATGCTATCTTGTGCGAGTTTTGTAGAATATAATAATGAGTTATATGTTGTTTTTGAAGAAGATAAACAAGTAAGATTAAAAAAATATGATGGAACTAGTTGGATTCAAGCAGATAATGGACCTTTAAATTATAAGCCTATAAAATATGATGAATCAAGTTGGGCAGTAGGAACAATATATAAAAATGAATTATACTTTATATGGGCAGAAGCGAGATCTTATGGAAAAGGTGATTTAGAGATGAAAAAATTAATTAAATAGAATTTATGTTTTTAAAATCATTTAAAGTATTTAATTATTAAAATATAAATATGTTCTAACATAAAAACAGTAGCCAACCAAAGCTACTGTTTTTAATTGCACAAATAGGCAGTAAGCATGAAATTGTTGTTATATTATGGTAATATATAAATGGAAATAAATGAAAAGTATATGAAAAAATATAAGGTTCGAAACTGTAAGAAAGTACGAAGAAAAGATAATTTGTTTTGGGAGAAGTGATTTAAAATGAGGAAAAAATATTTAATTGTTATATTTATTGCTTTGTTTTTTTTATTTAATAGCTGTAGCAAGTCAAGTTCAAATATTAAAAATTATCTTAATACCGGAACCACAATTGATTCAGAGGCAAAAGACATTATGCCCAATCTTGATGATTTGCCTGAATATAAGGATATAGAATACAAATATACTCATAAATCAATGTATATATTTCAATCGGATTCGGTTGCTCTAATTGTTAACTATGATGATAAAATATATAAGAGTGAAAAAGATAAATTAGAAGAAAAATATACTTTTTTAGAAGAAAAAGATAAAGGTATTATTCCTGAACATGAATTTTTAATAAATAGTTATACTTTTAAAGTCGTGGCTAGAAATGAAAAATCTAATACACACTATCCAAAATCTTTTGGTATGATTGGAACATCTGAAGAGAAAAAAAGTATAGCATATTTGTATTTTTATGATTTTGATTTAGATTGTATTGGACGAGAAGATGAGGAACATTCTATGGCTGATTTTGTTAATAACTATTTTGACTACAATTTTTAGCCATGCATTTCTCATATTATTAGGATTGTTTTGGGTTTATAGTCATTATATTAATTCATATTATTCTTAATATGCTTACTAACTTATAATAATTAAATCACATACTATATTAATTGCATTTAGTCTATTTATAAATGTAGTGAAATAAGTAGGTGTATGGTAAGGGAGGAAAATAAAAATGATAGAATTCAAAAATAATTTTACTAATCAATTAAAGTTATTAGAAAATATAGTAGATAAAGATATAGTAGAAAAGAATGAAATGAAATATTCCAAATGGGGAGTTTCTATTGAAAATATAAATATTATTGTGTTTGGAGATGAAAATTCACCAAACTGTGAATATATAGATATGGCAGATAGAATATTAAAAGATTTAGACAAATATAAGAAATTAGCAATACATAGATGTAAGAGCTGGTTAGGATACGATGATTTACACGAGTGTATTAGTATGGAGTTTGGACAAATATATTATAGTGATATAAGAGTTTGGGAAAATTGCTTTAGCTTAACTTTTTCAAGAGTGAGAGATATAAATTCAGAGTGGAATTATACTGTTAAATTTAGGGATAATGGTTGGCCAATTGGAATAGAAGTTTGGTCTATAAGAAATTATGATGAATTAGAAAAAAATCATTGCTTTATAGATTTAAATGAAGATGTTGAAGAGGATATAAATATAGAATGTAAAAATAAAAAACTTCAAGAGGTCTTAATGCAGTTTTTCGAAGAACGTGTAAAAATAGATGCAGAGTACTATATAGATATAGATGATGCTATATACAGTTGCTATTGTGGGACTAAGAGAACCAATGGCTATTTTGATGCAGTAACAATTGTTCAAGATACAGGTAATATTGTTGATGATATATATTCAAATTACACAGTTAAATATATCAATGAGAATAGATTTATTCCTATAAGTGTTGAGTTTTGGATTAGTTAATTTTAGAGAAGAACTAAGGCATTGTAAATAATCTCTTATCATCAAAACAGTAGTCAACTAAAGCTACTGTTTTTTCTTGCACAAATATACAATAAGTATAGAAATGAGGTATATTATGGTATAATCCAACTTGGGAATTAAAGTTATAAATATCTAAAAATATCCAATAATTAGAAGTTGATTATGTGAAATTAAATATTTATTAGAATTACTATATTTATAAAAAGGGGAGACCATATGAAAAGATTAATTTTACTAATATTGGTTGCAATAGTAGGAACCTTCAGCTTAATAGGTTGTCAAGATGAAAAAGAGGTTTCTACAATTAAAGAATATTCAGATATGTTTGATAGTACATTTAAAGATGTGTTAAACCTATATATTGTTACTTCGCCTATACTTACGACAGAAGGAGAAGAGTTGGATAAAACTATAAAAGAAATAAATGAGGTTATAGAGAAGTTGGATGATGAAAGTGTACATTTTTTTTCTGAAGAAGCACGAGAAGTTGCAGGTAGAATGACTTCTTCAGCTAAGAATGCAATAGAGTATCATAAACTTTTTCTCGAAAGTGATTATTCAAGTGAATTACACCAATCAACTATGGATGAAATCACTAAAATAGCAGATTTAATGAGAGAGTACGAGAAACTTTATCGTGAATTTTTGAAAAATAGGTAACGTATAAATTAATAGTATCTATTATCTTTTTATCAAGACCTGTGTTTAGATGAAATAATCAACTTTCCATTATACATAATATATGATGAACTCAGAGAACAGTTTAGAGCTGTTCTTTTTTTGTTTTGGAAGTTTATATGGCTATAGCCTAAATAAACAGTGTAGACATGCATGAATCTTGCTTATTTAGAATTATTTTTCTCATTTTAAAACATTTGTTTTATAACGTTTTGATTGTCATAAGCGAATATTAAAATTCACATCATACATAACATACAAACTACAACCTCTCCTGAATTATATAAGGAGGGGTTATTTTACATGCTTTCAAAAATACTAATCTGAGACAAGTTATGTAAAAACAAATACTTCGTAACATCAAATTTAGATATATTTATTAGTTGCTATGATTTGATAATGAAGGGATATGTCGTATGATTGAAGATATGGTATAATTTAGTATAATTAATATATGATGTTATATTGAATATATCAATTATTGTTATAATAAATAGATAGTTTAACTTGCAATTTTGAAAAGAATAAATAAAAAAATATGGAAGGAGAATTAAAATGGATTTTTTTACTAGTTCTATTATAGGAGGAGTTGTATACGATCTAATCAAAGAAGGAGTAAAATTAAGCATTAAAAATGTTTTTGGAGAATTTTATAGTATAAATTTAGATGGAAATATTTGCAACGAATTTATTGAGGAAATTAATAGTATTGAAGGTGTAGAGAGCAAGGTTGCATATAGTAGTAATTTATTAAATGAAGAAAACAGATATACAGTAATGTTTGAACAAGATATGCATAAAACAAGCTTTGCAAAAAGACTTGATTACATCATAACGCTTATGAATGATCGTAGTAATTTTAGAGAAAAGATTAATGTTGAAAAACTAGGGAAAATACTTGGGTTTTCGTCAGTTAACGATTTAAAGAAATACTATTTATTTTCAGAAGAACCTTCGTATGAATTTATAGAAAATTTAGCAATAAAATTAGGAGTTAATGTTGAATGGATGCAGTTTGGATTAGGAGATCCTTTTAAATCTATGTTACCGAGTATATATATAGCTGATCAAATTTTACAACAAGAAGATTTTATGGATGTACAAGAATTTATTTTTGTTATAGATGATGAACCGTGTATAAGAAAGTTAGGTGTTATACGCAGGTTTGATAAATTTAAATATGATTATTATCCTCATGCATTTATTTTTCGTGCAGATGTAGGCGGAACAGGAGAATCAGAACTATTTTCTGTATATGTATTTTTAAAAAAATTAAACAGTATGGGTAAGATGCCTTCTGGTGTATATAAAGTATCGGATAAGCAATTTTCAGAATTATTTAATGGTAAGGTCTACCCTGGTTCTATAGAGAAGTATGGACAAGATGGAGGTACTTACTTATTAGATGATTTTATTGATTTATATCATTCAGAAGAGGAGAAAAAAAAATATTTGAATTGGTATGGACAAGGCTTTGTGGACTGTCAGGAAAGGATAAAGACGAAAATATCATATTAAAAATACAATCATAAATTTAAGTATAGAGTTAACTAAATTTAGAAATGGAAAAATCATAAGAAGTACTTTTAAAATTTAATTATTATAATTAAATTTATATTTTCCATAACAAGCAAAGCTTAAACCTCCCTCTGAATTACATACCAAGGGTTTATTTTATATCTTCTGAAAAATAGTAATCTTATTCAAGCTACATAAATACAAACAATCAAAACAGTAGTCACCCAAAGCTACTGTTTTATATTGCACAAATATATATGCAAAAAAATTATAATATTCCTACAATGTAGTTTCTGGGAAAAAAATTGGAAAAGTATTATATCCTGTAAAAATTAATATTATTTGTTGTATTATTAAAAAAATTAAAATTATCTTAAAAAAAAATAACATAGATTTTAAACTATTCCATTTTGCGCTTAATCGATCTCTATTATATTTACCCTCATAAAATGCACTTCCTATTACATACCCAGATCCAATTACAAAAGGTCTAATAGGTTGTTTGAAATACCAACTTGTAGCTTGTGGGTTAAATAACATTGCAAAATAAGCAATAGCACATCCCACTAATATAAATTTCCATTTTTCTTTAGACTTCTTTTCTTTTTTAGTTGCGTTAGACATAATTATTCCTCCATATATTGATTAGGTTGTATAATACCATAAATTTAATTTTATGTAAATTATATAGTATGAGTTATAGTTTTCTTTTCAGAGGTAGAACTAGCAACTGTATAATCATAGTAAAGTATATGTTAAAAACTATAAAATAGTTTAAATCAATAGATACAAACCAAAACAACCAAAACACTAGCCAACCAAAGCTATTGTTTTTTCTTGCACAAATATACAATAAGCATAAAAATGTGTTATATTATGGTAAAATATATTTAGAAATGAATAGAATTAAGTAAGATGATATACATTACGAGAAGTGATTTAAAAAATTAAATATTAAGAGTAATTTAGTTATTTTTAAAGAAAAGGCAAGTTTTGGTGCTATAAGGAAATGATTATAGATACCTAAAAAGGAGAGTGACTAACTTGAATGAACATTTTATTGTTTTTATTGCTATAATAGTCTTTTTTACTTTCTTAAAATTAATTTCAGAAACTGAGGAAGATGGAATTAGATACAGAATTGAAAAAATGGGCGGAAAAATTTTATCAATAGAACAAGATAAATCATATATTAAGGAAGCTGATAAAATAGAGAAAAAGAAAAGACTTTACACAGATACGGTATTTAAGGTGAAATATAATTTAGATAGTAAAGATAGAATTGTTTATGTTGTTATATATAGGAGTTATTTTATGATGGGTAGGAATAGTTGGAAACGTGACTGGATAGAGAAGCCGTAACTATATTCGTTCTGTAGAAAAAGTTAAATAATTAATCAAGGAATTTGGGGGGATAGGTGAAAGTGAATATGGAAGAATTTAATTTACAAAATGATTATAAGATTAAATCTCTTACTGTAGAAAATATTAAACTTGTTGAATCACTGTGCAAAAAATGTTCAGATTATTACATATTACATGATGGAATATTACCATCTACAGAAAAAGCAAAAGAAATATTTACGGCTATACCACCTAATAAAAGTTATGATGATAAGTTTGTTTTAGGCATATTTAATTACAGCAATGAACTAATTGGAATCATTGATATAGTAAAAGATTTTCCTGTTATTGAACAATGGATGCTTGGATTAATGATTATTAATCCTGAAGAAAGAGGTAAGGGATTAGGTAGAATGATACATAAAGCATTAGTACAATGGACAATTAATTTAGGATCAAAATCTCTAAGAATAGGTGTAATTGAAGATAATTATAAGGGAATTAAATTTTGGTCAAATTTAGGTTATACAAAAATAAAAGAAGTCACTATGGATTTTTCAAAGAAAACACATATAGTAAGTGTTATGACTTTGCAAGTTAACAATTAGTACTAAAGGGTATAAGTGATTACACAACATTTATTCATAATATAAAAAGAACTAATTACAGTTAAACTACATAAACACAAACCACCAAAACAGTTGGGAATGAATGGGATTTATATAATAACTTACAATAATAGGAGAACTTGTTATGAAAAAAATTATATTTGGAATCATATTTCTTTTGCTTATAGGAATATGTATAGACTCATATTATACCGATAGTGATTCACAAGAATTTGAAAAATATATCATTACACATATAAACAACAAAAACGAATCAATTATAGATTTAAAAGAAGATCTTCCATTTGAGTGGGAAAAATTCTATATTTTTGGACCATATAAATCTAAAGAAGAGATGTATAACGAAGTAGGTTTTAAATGGGTGACTTTTGAAATTATGACAGAAGGATATTATAAAGTTGTATTCGTAAACAAATCTAAAGTAGTGTGTGATACTGATATTTCTACAGGAACTTTTAGCATTGAAGCAAAATCATATCCTGTATATAGCAGTAATTCTAAATTTAAGCTACAATGGATTGATGATAGATATGTTGTTTTAAAGCAAGTTTTAAATTGAAATAGAGGATAATCTTTATTATGTTAATTATGTAGATTAAAAAAATCATATATTATCACATAGATGTTTTTATAAACTTTAAAGATATTAGGAGGTTTAATTATGTCAGCATTAATTAATGAATGTAAAAATAGAGGAATAGGATTTTCGATTAATGTTCAAGAAGATGTTAGAGAATTTGCTAAAAAGTTTGATATCGAAGAACGAATGCTAAAGACAGGATTTTCTTATTATCCTAAAGATGTTCCAGAGAAGGGAAATAGAATTTTTAAAATTGGATATACAAGTAATAAGGATAGATTTTTCTTAGAACTTAATATCGATTTTAACTATAGTGATATTATAGAAAACCAGGAACATATGTTGATTTTATCAGATGATGATAGAAAAAATCTTCATGCTGGTGGAGTTAAAGCATGTTATTTATCCGACAACATAGAACTTGCTAAAAAATTAATTGAAACTAGTATTAAATCAATTTAGTAGATGATATTTAACTGTGAGTAATATATATATGAGAAAGTACAAAAAAATATAAATTTCAAAGTAGTAAAAGAATAAGGATTTAAATATTACAAGGGCATCTAATTTAGAGATTAGGTGCTTTTTAATATGTATTGATTACATATTTATACAAAAAAGTTCATATTATGGTAAAATGTGAAAATGGGTATATTCTAGAATAAAGATTAGGTATAGTTGGTCAAATCAAAATGTATTTTATAGGTATAATAATGTTGATGATTTTGTATCCTATAAAATTGAGGGGGAGAGGACTATATTATCAGAGACAAAAGAACTTATGAAAATATGGACTGAAAAAAAGTCTTTGGATTTAGAAAAGTTAATAAAAAATATAGACAATAATTATAACATACAAACTATTAATAATATATGGAAATTTGATAGAAAAATAAAAGGTCCAGGAGGATATTGCTTAGAATATAGTAGTTATAGCGATTTACATTATCCTAAATTTAATCAATTAATTATTTATTTGAAAAAAATTCGAGATTATGTTGAATGTAATAATTGTACGGAACATTTAGGAAAAGTATTTGAGCTGTTAGTAAACTATTTATTAGAAATAATAAAATTATTTTTATTTGAATGTGATTTTGGTATACAAGTAAAACACAAAAATATTAACTTAAAAAAAGCACTAAATATTCTAAGTAAAAAAAGAGAATATGATGATATTTTGAAAACTATACAAAATTTTATTAAGTTATACGAGAAGTCTAAATTCACATATATAAACTTAGATGTAAATAAAGGGATTACAAATTCAGACATAGTTATATCGTATTTTGCTTTGAGGAAGATAGGAGAACAGCTATTAAAAAAAGATGATAACTATAAAAAATACAATAATGATAATAATATACTTATAAAATGTACAAATATAAGATCCATACGTAAAGCAGAACAAGTTATTTTGAATAGAAATAATAGGAAAAATAAAAAAAGAGTTTATGATAGGAAGGATTATAGGCTGACTATAAATGATTACATTAAAAATAGAAGATTTATTTTAGAGAAAAAAGGTGATATTTTTTTCAAATCATCTAAATATAAAGGATGCTATTTATATAATCCTATTTTTGTGAATAACTATTTATTTATTAGTGTTAAAAATAATAAAAAGAATTTTAATTTGATTATTATAGATTTAAGAACTAAAAAATTATATCATAAATATTTTTCAATCATGGATATAGATACTATGGATAGAGAAGATATAGTATTTATTGAATTTCTAAGTAATAAAATAGTAGTATGTACTAAAAATACAAAATTTACTTATGACAAAGAACGTTATTTTGTCAACGAGATGAGTACTAATATAAGATTATTAAAGGTAATAAACAAAATCAAAGGGTATGAATATGATTTTATATTTGCAATATCTTCTATATTTACATTAATATCTACAGGTATATACCTATATAAGGGTTTCAAATGGATACTTCCTATAATTATAATGGTAACTATATTATATAGAGTGATTTTTAATTTCTTAAATAAAAGTAATAAAGATACATCTAAAAAATTAGATAAGGGTGAAATGAATATATATTGTATGATTTTTGCATTCTTAACAGTTTTTATACATATACTTATTGGGCTTTCAGCCATATTCGTGGCTGTTATCCCCTATTTATTAAATTATATATGATAATTGAATATTATGAAGAAGAGTTAAGTAAATTTGATAAACATTCAGAGGACTACAATAAGATATTAAGAAAAATATATATTATTATTATAGAAAATAAGAATTACGAATATGCAAATGAAAAAATTAAGGAGGAAATATCGAAATTATACAAATTTTATAAAAAGACTGAAGAGGACCCGTGGGAGTAGACATTATAGTTACTCAATAAGTTTAAAAATAAATTTAAACCTATATATTATATATTCAAACCACCAAAACAGTAGCCAACCAAAGCTACTGTTTTTTGTTGCATATATAAACAAAAATCATACAATATGGTAAAATATACCTATATAAATTATCTAGAAGGGGGTACAGCTAATGAAAACTAATAAAGATACAATAGCTGAAATAGAAAGGATATTCGATGAATACGAAAAAGAAATCTCTAATTTAGAACAAAAAAGTATTATTGCACCAAATATTTCAAAAACTTATTTATTATATTCACGTAATTTTATTAGATGGTGTAAAGATGAATCTGTTCCAGGTGGTACAAAATATTAAACTACTAACAAATAAATATCAAGTTTATTAAAAGTTATTATAATGGATGGAGGATAAAAATGAGTAATATAAAATTGTCACGGAATGAATTACTAGAACATTTAGAAGAGCAAATTGAATTTTTAGAATCATCAGCGAAATTATTTGATGAAGGGAAAATCGCAGAATCAAAAAGAATTGCTACTACGATAAGAGTTTTATTGCATGATACTAAAAATAGTACGTCATTACTTCAACTATTAGATAAAAAGGAGAACATGCTTTTTTTTGACTCATCTGAAATTTACAACCCTAAAAATATAGCAGGTCAATATTGTTTACTAGATATATCGATGAATCCTTCTCATATTGGATTTGTTCCTAGAATGTACATAGGACCAACCACTCCTAAGAAATGTTTTGATGATTGGTGGAATGAAATTGTAATTTCAACAACTAGTGATTTTTTTAAGGGAGATAAATTTTCACGAAAAGATATTATTTTAGCATTATCAAATAAAGATGGTGGAGCTCATGTAGATCAGAAATTAAAAGAAGATTATTTTAAATTAACTAGAGAAAATTCAATGGAACTTTTTGGACATTTTAATGGGAATAATGTATTTAATGCAAATAGTATAGCATCATTTACAGCTAGAGTGATAGTTTTCGAGTTATTAGTCACTTTATTTACTTATTTTCCGCAGTATAACTATAGCACAATTGCAAAGTCTAAAGAGAAACCTAAAAATCAATTTCCAAATTTGTTAAAAAATTTCGAAATTACAATCAAAGAGGATTGATTTGAAATGGTTTTAGAAAAGACTAAATATAGAAAATTATATAAACACAAACAACCAAAACAGTAGCCAACCAAAACTACTGTCTTTTCTTACGTAAATATACAGGAAGTATGAAATTATGTTATATTATGGTAAAATATATCTGGAAACAAATCCAAGTTATATACATAAAAATCATTGTTGGAATTCAAAAGCTCGGTTTGATTTGAGTGTGGAAGAGAAGAATAAAAATTAAAGGAATAGTTAGAAATATCTAGAGGTAAGTTGTATAAAAAGATGTAAAGTAAACAATTTCTTTGGATTGTGTCTTAATATATACTAAATTTATATTACTATATATGTTTTAGGGGGATACGAAAATGGAGTTTAGTAAAAATATGAACTTTTCTGAAAGATTGGCTTATTATATTATGAAAACTCAAATGAATAATTATGAAATCAAATTTAATGAACTACAATCTAATGGAGAAGCTGATTTTGAGTTAATATTGTCAAATAATGAGTATAAAATTCCTGTTGAAGTTACGACTTCAGTGAATCAAGATTTAAAAGAAACTATTGAGGTTATAAAGAAAAATCCAGTAATTGAAAGAAAAAGAGAAAGAAAATACTGTTGGATAATAGATCCTGGTAAATCTGCAAACATTAAAAGAATTAAAGAAGAAATTGATAACTATTTATATTTACTTGAAAAAGAAGGAATACAAAGATTTAATGGTTTAGATATATACAAATACACTCCAGATATTAATAATACAATAAAGAAAATATGTTATGAATTAAATATTGAATCAGCAACATGTATAGGTTTTAGAGATAAAGGCTGTATATATATTACTTTGCCAGGTGATGGAACTTGGCTAGATGAAAATAATGTAACAGAAGCAGTAAAAAAAGAACTTGAAAAAGAAGATAATAGAAATAAACTAAATGCAGGAATTAAAGAAAAACATTTTTTTGTATATATTGATCCTAATAATTATCCAGCTTGGTATGCGATAACTAGGATAACTCAACCTAAATCTTTTTTAAAGACAGATTTTAAAGATTTAACGGTATGGGTTGTAACTTTAATAGCGAAAAAATGTGTAATATGGAAAACTAACAATGATTCTAAATGGGAGATTAAAGAGATTAATATTGCAGATGATGTTGAAACTCAATTATTGAATAATAATTGACCTTATTATGTAAAAGAAATTGAATACAATATATAATTTAGAATGTAGATTAAAAGAAATATTCTAGTTAATATCAGAAAAACGTGTATTAACTTATAATAAATAGATTATAGCGTACACATACCCCTACTAATAATGCTGGAATATGGAATAGTGATAATTTTGAAGAAATATAAATGTACAACTGAATATAGTTTTGTAGGATTAGATAGTTTTGAAAAATATAATAGAACTATATTAAAACGATGTAAATTTGACGTTATGAGTATTTTAGAATATAAAATAAATAATAGTAAGGTTATTTATAAATGTTTTTTAGATAGTCATAGAAGCACTATTAATAAGATTGAATTGATAAATATCGGAGGTGTAATTGTCAATCAATTAGATACAAGAGGGGAAGATTAGCATATATGAAGAAGGTTAAGTATAAATGCAAATAAAGAAATAAAGTAAGTACTGTGGATTAGGCGGTATTGTAATTTTGCATAAAATGTTATATATTGGTAATGACAAATACTATTAGATTATATATAACATTGGGAGGTTATAGTATGGCTTCGGGATGCTTAATTGATAAAATAAAAAAAATGAACAATGAATTTGAATTATTAAGTGAAAGAAATAATTATTTAATAGAACAAATAAATGTTGAAATTATGCACAGAGATATTAAAAAATATTTAGATGATAATGATATATATTACAAATATGATAACCACTTTTTTTATCTTGATAAAGCACATAATAAAAGAATACGTATAGATGATTGGAGTATGCTGTTTTCATTTAGAAATTTAGAAGTTTCTGAGAGTTTTAATATTTGCCTTGATGAATTTTCTACATTTAATAATCACTTCAAAGTAGGTAATAGAGTTATAAGTTTAAATGAAAATGGTATTTTTACAACAGAAAATGAAGTGATAGAAAAAATAATTATTGAATATGAACAAATTATCAATAATTTAAAAAGAAACATTCAATATATTGAAAATAATATTGATATAGAGAAGTATACATATTACTATGAGGAATATTATTGTTTAGGTCAAGCAAATAATAATAAATATTTTTCTATAGAAGAGTTAATAAATTGCATAGGAGGTTATTATAAAAATTTTAAAATATAAAAAATATATTAAAATATAGACATCTTAAATGGGTGTCTTTTTTAGTGTAATATGCTATGAAGAATGTAATAGTAAAAATATAGTAGTAACAATGGAAAAAGGTGAAAATAATGTTATATAAACATAAAATTAGAGCCATAAAATTGTTATTAGAAAAGGACTTAACTAATGAGAGAATAGCGGATGAGATAGGTATAAATGTTTGATTAGATTTGGTTATATAAAGTATGCGTATAGACTGTACCCTAAACAAACATAATATACATATGAAAAACTTGTTTATTTAGAATTGTTTTTCTTATTTAAAAACATTTATTTTATGAAATCTAGATTCTAGATAAATAGAATAATTAATTGAATATTATCAACAATATACAAAGCTCAGCCCCTTTTGAATTAGATCAAAAGGGGTTATTTACATACTCTTATAAATTTTTAACCTATCCACTTTTCAATAAAGCTCCGATCTTTAACAGATCCATCATTATTTAATATTCCTAAATAAACACCGTCACCTTTTCCTACCTGCCAAATTGCCTGAGCGGACCCTTCTTTATCAGATATATTATTATCTAGTATATACTTAAAAAATGTATCCTTACCAACGCCATGGGTATGAACTACATAGGCTACTAAATAAATATCTATACAGCTTGCTCCAAAGTCAGATGGTCTCTTGCTTAAGATATGCTTTCTGATTATTTCTACCCATTCAGAATCACAAGAACTAAGTATTTCACTTTTAATTTCATCTATGTTATATGCTTTATAACTTCTTTTTTCCCATTGTTTCAATTGAGAAAAGTCTCCATTAACTTTTACTAATTTATTTAACATATTTTTCAAGTTACATACTGTAGGTATAACTTTACTATGTATACTTCTTCCTCTTAAATGATTAGGCAACTTATAATCTTTTCTTACACACATACTATCTAACATATTTAATCCCTCAAATCTAAAATTTTAATTAGGTACTAATAAATAATATAGTTCTAAAGAAATATACATATTCCTTCTTTTATTACATATTTATGAAAAATGTTCAATAACAAGATATGTTGTGATAAAATACAACTGATAATGTAGGGTTTAGAAAATCTAAATATATAAACATGAAATTCAATAAATATTACTTTACAAGTAATATTATTTAAGTTTGGAGATGATTATTTTATGACAATAGAGTATATAAAAAAAATATTTATAACTTATTTAAAAGAAGTAGAATATAATTTTGAAACATATAAAAATATGACTATAAATAAGAATATTAAAGAATTACTATTAAGTAGTGAAGATATGGGAAAAAATAAATTAGAAAAGTTGAAAAAAAGATTTTATTATGAATTTAATTTAAAAAAAACTAACACACATAAATATTATGAAATCTTAAATTGTATATTATTAAATGTAGAAATTGAACAATTTATAGTAGATATATCGAAGGAATATACTTGGAAAATGATTATATTTAAAGTATTAGATGAAATCGATCTTGAAGAGCAAACAATAAATTCACATGAAGATAGATTGGATTTAAGACTTGTTAAATCTATAAAATACTTGAAATCAAGAGGATATGAGTACGAATTTAAAAAAGAATATCCAATGTTGACAGAAGAATATTATTTGAAAGTAGGAATAGAAATTGATAATAAAATAAAAGCTTTAGGGGGATTACATGTTTTAAGGTATATAATAAAATTTCTAAAAGATAGGTGTTTTAACAAAGGATTAGATATGTATATGATTAATAGAAGGAGGCCAGATTTATCAGAAAAAAATATAAAAATACAAGAACCAATAGGATATTTAATAAATGTAGCAGTAAAACATTTAAATGCAAAAAATTTTTCACATGAAATAATTGAAAAAGATTTTTTGGATATATTAGAGTTATCTTCAGAATATGTATTTACCCTAAGGATTCAAAATGTTAATTATTTTAAAGATATGTTCGTAAAAAAAGAAGAATTAGGAGAATTTATACAAAAAAATATTTTGTTTGATAATATAATTAAATTTAGACAATATAATTGTAAATATATTTTAGAAATTGTTGATGGAATATTAAGAGATTTATGGAATGAAAATATACTAAATTATAAATTTGATACTATAATATCATTTATAAAATTAGTGTTGGAAGTAGATAATCATTTAAAGTATTTAAATATAGATAAAATTAGTAATAGATTAAAGGTAAACAGAAAGGAAGTTTTATCTATAATAGATATATTATCGATTAAAGAAAATAAAGTTAATAAAGATTTTTTTATTCCAAATGGAATTAAGAATTTTCATCAAACACCTATTATAAAAACTAAGAAAGGCTATCTATTAATAGATAAACATATGGCTTCATTTTCTTTTTTTGAAATAATATGTAATTTAATGAGAGAGAGAATATCTAATTTTGATTATGAATTAGGAACTAAATTTGAAGATTTTATAAAAAAATTATTAGCGAAAAAAGACATAGATTTTTATAGTGGATATTATAAAACACAAGAAGAATGTGATCTCATATTAGAAAATAATAATTACATAGTATTTATAGAAATCAAAAAGAAATTTTTAACAAATAAAGCTTTGCAAGGAATAGATATTAATTTCATGAATGATATAAATAAAAGTTTAATAGATTCTCAAATTCAATCAGGAAAACATCAATTAAATCTGTTGAAAGATAAAGAGATTTGTTTATATGATAAACGAGGAAAAAAGAATCGTAAGATTATAAAAAAAATAAAATTAAATAATAGGAAAATAAAAAGAGTTAGTTTAGTACTACAAGATTATAATTGTATTAATTCTTACACTATATCTAGGCAAATATTGGTAGGTTTAACAAATACAATAGTAAATAGTGAAGTGGAAGAATACAAAACAACTATAGAAATGTTAAATAAAAATATTCAAAAATTAAATCATCAATATCAAGAATTAATAAAATTAAACTCTTCATATGATAATATATGGAGTATATATGAAAATGTTCATTTTTTTAATCTTCAACAATTTATGTATATTTTGGAAGAATCTAACGATAAAGATGATTTGTTTAAACGATTATTTATGTTAGAAAAATTTTTTACAGGAACACATGATTTTTTTTCAGACTATGAAAATATGAAAAAGGTATTAAGTGAGTAATTTATATCAAAGAATATAATTTGAAGTTTAAATTAAACTTAGTAAGTGCATTAAGTTTCGGATTCCATATTATGGTATAATGTACTCCTAAACAAATGATCGGTTAAATACCAAAGATAATCATTCAACAGTTTAGAGTAATTGTATAGACTATAAAAATATATGGAGGTGTAATAATGTACAATAACAAACTTATAATTGAGGTTACTGAAAAGTTCAATTATCCAACGAAGAAGTATCAAAATAATTTAGGAAACTCCTATTATGCAACAATTAAAACTATTGAGGATGTTCAACGCAGTATTGGAGCTCTTGAAAATATTTTAAAACACTATGAAAATAGAGATTTTGATTTATGTAGATATCAGACAGATGATATAAAAAAAACATATTCAAAATGCCAAATAGCTATACATAAAGTAGTATCTTGTTATTATAATGAAGAATGTGATTTTCATCATATTTCTCATAAAGAAGTTATATCTATGTTTGAATTATTAGAAAATCAGTATAAACGTTCTGAGCAATTAGATATGGCTAGGAAGTGTCAAGATTAGGATTATAATATTTAGGGTAAATATTAATGCTAGAATGAAGAAAAATAATGGTGAAATTATGTAAATAAAATATCTAGTATAACCAAAAACAGTAGCCAACCAAAGCTACTGTTTTATATTGCACAAATATACAATAAATATGAAACTATGGTAAAATATACATGTGAATAGAAGGTGATTGTATATCAAAAAGAACTTAGTCTTAGAGTTATATAATGTAAGGTTTGAATTTATGTGATAATACGGGAAAAATATTATACTGTGAATAGAGTAGGTATTATACTAAATATAAAAGAAGGGAAAAGGATATGGATATTATTAAAAGTTTATACAAAAAAATGTTCTATGATTTTAAAAAGTATCATTTAGAATCTCTGAAAAATAGAATTTATCAAAATAGTAATAGGGTATATAAAGAAATTTCAATACCAATAGAAATTAGTGGAGGTAGATATTCAAGTCATAACATAAAATCAAAAGGTAATTGCTACATAGATTTAAAATTGCTACAGAACCTAATAGTTTTTGAAATATATAATTTTCAGAATAAAAGTTTATTAGAAAATTTGTTTGAAAAGCTAATTGAAAGTGAGGTTTATTGTTTTAGTGATAAAGATTTTGAATATAGCTTTAATAACCGTAAACAACCATCAATTATATATAATTTAATAGCAAGTTTTTTTTTAAGAGCACTTGAAATAGAACAATTTACTTACAAAATGGATGATAAGTATTTTGAAATAGTATTTAATGAACTTAAAATAATACTAGAAAATCAAAACATAGAATATAGTATTTTTGTAAATTTATATGGAGTAGAAGGAACACTAGAAGAATTTAATGTTGGGGATATTTATATAAAAAAGGCTACAAAAAAAATAGCTGATATGTTTTGTTATCATTATAATTCTGAAATGGATCTTTGCGATGAGATGTACGAAGGAGAATACTATATAGAAATAAAAAGAACTATTGATAAAAACAACTGGATGAATGAATTCAATCAAGAAGAAAAAAAATCGATTAATAAGGCTTTTGAATTAATAGCAATGTCCGGAGATGGGAATATAGAAAAAGGTAAAATACTTAGAGTAAGTAATGATTGGTCTATAATTAGGACTTCAAGAATTATGCACTTTTATAGAGATATGAATTCTGTAGGTAATAGAAATAATTATATGTTTAAGCTAGATGGAAATGTTAAGAAAAATATTGAAGAAAATTATGAGTATTTTTATGGAAAACATAGTAATATCAAAAATGAGAATTGCATAAATACTGCTAAAAAAAGACTTATGAAGGCTAAAGTAGAAAATAATATAAATGATAGGGTAGTAGAGTTAGCACTTGCCCTTGAATATTCTATTATAACAGAGCGTGGGGGAATATCAAAAGCATTAAGAGAAAAATCTGCGGTTTTGTATCATTACAATAATCTAACTGAATTTAGAAATACAAAGGATGTGATTTTTAGGTTTTATGATATGAGAGGCAAAGTTGTTCACGGTAAAGAAGAAATCATAATAAATGATGAAAATATTAGATTGATAAATAAAGCTGAGAATATTATAAGGTCAAATATTTTGCTTTTAATAAAGTTGAATAAATATCATTCAATTCAAGAAATAGATAGTAAAATAAAAGCTTTGTCTAGCAATAGACCAAAAAAAAGTTTATCAAAAATATTATAGTGATATGGACAAAAAGAATCTTCAAGCTAACGGTATGATTTTACCAAGGTTTTCTCATATAGACTTCCATAATCTATACCATACAAAGTTCAAAACCCTTCTGAATAAAATCAGAAGGGTTTATTTTTACATACTCTCAAAAATACTAATAGAAGGAAAACTATATAAACATGGGTATATCTTATTATAAAAAAAGTTTATGAGTTAGATTTTTATTCATTTTCTTTGATATAGACAGCCAATTCATCTAATTCTATTTTATTAGAAGGTAATTGTGGTAATTTATCAATTTTATCAATTAGTTCTTGGTAATCATCTTTGTAATTTTTTATTATTAAATCTCTAAATATTTTTCGGCTTTCATCTTGACTTATACATTGTAGTTCATAAAGCTTTTTATCCATTAGAGTTTTTGTTTCTTTAAATGATCTTTCATATTTAAAAAATGCTAATAAAAAACTAATTATAATAATCATATTTGTAGTAATAGCTATATTAAGATTTTTATTAATACTTGAAACAAGTTCAGAAGAATCTTCAGTTAAAGATTTTGTATAGTTAATCTTTTCGATTCTTGCTATTCTAGCTGAGATATTTTGAATATCTGGTTTTAAATTTAATTTAGGTATGCTTCTAATTTCTATAGTAAAGTTATCACCTTCATTTATCAATCCTTTTTCAATTTCTATATAATTAGATTTGATTACTAGGTTAAAATCAATATTTGAGGGGTGTGAAGTAATTACTTTTGCAGACAATATTTTTTTTATATTATCCAATTCAATTCGTATTGGCTCTTCAAAATCTTTTGTCATGAGAGGTTGTTTGCCTGAGTTAATAATTTGTAATTGCATTATCGAAAGATTATCAACTTCTTCGTTATTTATTAATAACTTTAAGTTTTCTTCTTTGTTTTGAATTTCTGGATTTATCATTAAAGTATTTGATATTAGTTTAGCTTCTAAATTCCTTTTATCTTGAATTTTTGCGTCAATCATAAAAAAAGTTTGTATTATGGAAAGTAGTATAGGAAGAAGTAGCAATGATAATTTTTTAAAATTCTTGTTATTATATAACATAAGTATCCTCCAGTCTATAATCTTATCTTACTCAATTAACTAACTTGTATTAACAAAATTTTACACTACCATCGAATTATTTTCAATTTAAAATTTATTACCGAGTTTTATTACATATTTATACAAAATATTTAATATTAGAGTAAAATATGGTAAAATATACTCATAAAGTACAAAAATGGTTAATATATTTAAGGTAAATAAGTTTAGAAATAACGATAATTTTTTATTTATAGAATTTAGAATTAAAAAATTTAAAATGCTTTTGTAAATTAGTGGATGTGATATGATTTATTTACATAGAGTTTAAGGAGAGTTACATAAGATGGATTCAAGTACTACTGTAAATATTAAAGGAATCAAATTTCAAAGTTATAAAGTTATTAGAAGCTTAGTTAAAAGATGTGTTATAGATGAAGAATCTTCTGTGTACTATGCAATTGAGCGATTTGATGATGATTCAATAATTGACTTTGACAATGATACAAATTATACTGGTCAGGCTAAATATTATACTAGTGATTTCTCAATAAATTCCGATGAAGTTAAAAAGGCAATAAGGCATTTTTTCAATCAATATCTAAGATTCATTGATGATAAAACCGCTTTTTTTGAATTTTACACATGTGCGAGCTTTAAAAATGAAAACAAAAGCGATATTATAACTAAAGAAGAAGCAAAATCTATTAGAGATAATAAAACTTGCTTTTTAGAAATATTATCTAATAAGAATTTTCAGGATTATAAAGATATAATATTAAAAGTAATAGGAAGAATAATTGACCCAAAAAATCCTGATAAAAATGAAAAGTATATCATAAACTTTTTAGAAAGAATTGATTGGAATTTTGGAGTGAGTTCGTTGGATCGAATTGAGCAAGATACTATTGCACTTATGAAAGAACTTTCATGCTATAATTGTGAATTTAGTGGAAAAGAAAAATTTATCTTTGATTATCTAGTACAAAAAATTGAAATGAAAGCTTTAGGTAAAAATTCTTTAAAAAATTATATTGATTATAGGGATTTAAAATATGCTTTTAGGGACTTAAAGGAAAATAATTATAAAGTTTTTGATGATGCATCTGCTGAATTCTCAAATTTAGAAAAAATAAATTCTAAAAACTTAGAATCTAAAATATTGAATGTTTGTAATATAGATGATAAAAGATATTTTAATATTTTAAAAAGAAATATTACACGTGCTAAATCTGATCACAGTAGAGTTATACCAAAGAGATCCTCTACTTTTTTGTATCGTATTTTTGAAATATGTGATGAAGTAATGTATGAATTAGATGCTAATGAAATAGAATATTCAAGAGAAAAAATAAATGAAGTTATTAATTTGCTTTATGAAAAATCTAAAATCTATATAAATGATAGAAAGCAAGATTTTTCATATTCTTTTGATTCTGATGATGTTATAAAAAATTCAATTCTATTACTATTTAATGAATGTTATCTTGATTTTGTATAAAAGGAGAAATAATTATGGATTCAAAGAAAAAAATGTTTTATAGCGTAGATATGGATCCGCATTTTATTGCAGTAAATATAATTGCATTACTATATGCTTTAAAAAGATTTGATGAAAAAAGAAAATTTAAATTTCCTCAGAAATTATCGTCATTAATCTATTTTATAAACGCTGAAGATAATGTAAGTTTGTTTAAATTAAAGTTAGATAAAGAGTATAAACTTAAACTTTTAGATTATGAGAGATTAAACAATATTTTTCTTAAATCTAAAATTATTGAACCTCAGATTAATCGAGTTTTAAATACTTTGAATGATAAAGGGTATATATGTACCTGTTATAATAATAATGAATTAAGTATATATTTAAACAAGAAAAAATGTAAATTCATATGTGAAGAGATTTTTAGTGATCTAATCAAAAACACAATTGAAATACAGAAAATATACATTAAAATTTCATCTGTTCAATATGAAACATACTATTCTAAGTTATTTAAAGGGATTGAGTATAATGAATAAATTTATGTTAAGAAAGATAAATTATTATGGTCAAAATTACTATTTTGAAAGTCCTCAATTTACAAATGGACTAAATTTGATTACTGGAGATAATGGGTCAGGAAAATCTACACTATCAGATTTGATATATTACTCTCTAGGTGGAACTGTTAAACAGTTTAATCCAAAAGAATCAGAAGTACACAAACAAATTATAGATGATAAAAATAATTTCGTAGAATGTTATGTTGATATCAATAATGTATCTTATAAATTTGTAAGGAAGTTTAATTCAGACGAAAGTAATATTATTATTGTTGAAAATATTAAGACACAACAATCAGATTCGTATTATCTTAATAGAAATTCAGAAAAATTCATTTTTTCTGATTGGTTATTAGATAAGTTAGAGATTCCAAAACTAAAACTCTATCAGGGAAGTAAATCTTTTATTTTGGGATTTAACCATCTTATGCGATTACTATATCATCATCAGTTATCGGATAGTTATTACATTCATAAACAACCTGATGGAAAAAGTAATTATATTAACGATTCGCTTGATATTAGAAAGACGATTTTTGAGGTTTTAACAAGTAATGCTTCTATTGAATACTATGATTCAATAAATAAATTGAAAGTTTTGGAGTATAAAATTCTTTCAAAGAAAAATCTCGTTGATGCAATAATTACAACAAACAGAGAAATAAATAAAGAATTTGGAAAATCAAACTCTAAATTTGTTCAACAAGAGTTAGATGAATTAACAGCTCAGAAAAATGCTTATGAGGAAATGCTAGAAAGTTATGAGATTAGAATTAGAAAAAATTATGATGAAGATATTGAAAATATAAAAATAGGTATTTTAAAAACTCAAGAAAAAATAAATAAAAATCAAGACTCTCTAAATATACTAACTAAAGAGTTAGATGAATTTTATACCTTACATAAGGTTCAACAAACTGAAATTAAAAATATTGAAAGAATTATATTATCTAGTGAATATTTAGGTATATTCACTCCGGATAAATGTCCAATATGTAGTAAAGAAATTGATAGAAAAATAGGAAAATGTATATGTGGAACTAATTTAGATGAGCGTGTTTATCAAAATTTTTTTTATACTCAAAAAGATCATAACAATATTTTAAGTACAAAAAAGGTTGCAATACGTACTACTGAAGATGCGATACGATTTAATAAAAATGAGATACTTAATATTGAAGAACGCTTGAATTCTTTAAATAAAATAATGTCAATTAAAAGAAAGGAATTATTAAAATTAGTTTCAAATACTCCTGAAGAGCAATTATTTAGCAAAATAAGATCATTAAATAAATCTATTCTGGAGCTGGAAAAAAAGATTGAATCTAAGCGAGTGATTTTAGATATGCTTAGAAAGTATGAATTAGAATATAAAGCTTTAAAAGAATTAGAAGAGAAATATAATGACTTATTTTTAAGTAATAAAACTCATGAAACTAAGCATCAAGCTAAAATGCAAAAAATAATCAGATTATTTAGTGAAGTATATCAATCGTTTTTAATTAATACAGACAAAGAAATCATAAATGCAAAGATAGACAGTGATTATTTACCTATCATTAATGAAGGTTACTATAAAAATACTGCATCAAAAGTTCATAGAAGATTATTTTACTATATGTCGTTATTAAAGCTATCTATATCAGGAGATATTCCTCATCCTAAATTTATGCTTGTTGATACACCACAAAATTTTGGAATAGATGCTGAGGCATTGAAAATAATATTTACTGAAATTGAAAAATTTTGTATTGAATATTATAAAGAAGATTTCCAAATAATTCTTACAATTAAAAGTGATTTTGTTAATCATCTAGAGGATATAAACCCAATATATAATATTGATGATAAATTACTAATTCCTACAAATGAATAATAGAATATATTAAGAGAAATAATAGCTATCTGCAATTGTAGGTAGCTATTATTTTTAATATATAATAAACGTGATTTCTTTTGACACATAAAATCCCTTGACCAAACGAGAAAAAAGGAATATAATGCAAATAAACGTCGAACATATGTTCGATTAAAACGAAACTGTTCTTTCATTTAAAAACAAATTGAGGGGGAAAATTTCAACATGAAACAAGAAATCAAAACTCTAAAATCCCAAATATCAAATATAGATAATTTAAAAGATAAAGAAATCCAAATATATATAGAAAAAATCATAAAAAAAATAAAGAAGGGTATGTAGTGAATTACATATCTTCTTTATTTCTCGCCTTTAATATTTCTATAGCAGCTCCAGATCCAAATTTAAGTAACATTTCTATAATCTCTTTACTTACAGGTTGATCTTTTTCAACTATGCCTTCTTCTTCAAGTCTTTCGCGTAGCCTTTGAAAGATTTCATCATAAGCTTTATACTCTGTATTATCTTTATGTAAATTACCTTCAGGTTTAATAGATCCTTTAGGATTATTAGTTCTTCCTAAAAGATAATCTAAAGAACAATCAAAATAATCTGCGATTTTATTTAATGTATCTTTATCTGGAAATCTTACATTAGTTTCATACTTAGCCACAGCAGAGTAAGAAATATTTAAGCTTTTAGATAAATCTTCTCTAGATAAATTATTATTTTCTCTTAAATTCTTAAGTCTATCTCCAAAATCCATTTTAATTCACCTCACGATATGATTTTAGCACAAAGTGTCCAATTAATTTATTCTTTTGGACGAAATGTATAAAAATATATTGACATTGGACAACGTGTCCATTATAATGATATTAAAGAGATGGACGAATCGTCCAAAGGGAGGGAAGGAATGAGAATAAAATTAAAGGAACTAAGAAAAAAATCAGGATTAAAAGTAGCCCAAATATCTTGCCAATTAAATATATCTAGTTCTTTTTATTATAAAATAGAAAGAGGTATACGAAATCCTAATATAAATTTAGCAAAAAAGATTTCGGATTTGTTCAATGAACCAGTAGAGGAACTTTTTTTTAATAATGAAATGGACGAATCGTCCAATAGAAAAGCAAATAAAGCTTCATAAAGAGGTGAGAACAATAGAAACTTTAGCACCAATAAGAAATAACATGCAGAAGTACAGAACCTATAAAAGACTAAATCAAGACGAACTAGCAAAAGAACTAGGAGTAACAAGAGCTTACATATCAAAACTTGAAAGACAACATTTTACTCCTGGAACTAAGCTAATGAAAAAGATATGTGAATTCTTTGAAGTTAGCTTAGGAGATATGTTCTATCTGGAGTAATAGGACATAATTTGATTTTCATAAGCTTTATCAATAAGCATCTATCAGAAAGGAGGATTAGTTATGGCTGCAAAATCAAAAAAAGAGTTTACAGTTACAGTAAATTATCCAACAAAAGAAAATCAAGAAGAATTTGATAACAGAGCTGCTAGAGCTGTAGCCAAAATATTATATACTTCACTTCCTTCAGATACGATTGATGAAATTATTGAATTGTACAAAGAGAGAAAACTACAGTCAGTATAAAAACTGACTAGTTCAAAAAAGTAGTACAAGCTCTGAAAGGAGGTGAGGATATGACAATCAAGGAAGGACAGAAGGAGGGGATAGTAAGAAGATATGTATTTACATGTAAGGTTAGAGATTTAACTTCTAAACTAGAAGAAGCAATCTTACAAGGAAGGATGCTAAAAGCATTAAACGTTTATCGATAATTTAATTGTAGCAAAATGACTTGGAATAAATCTACAGAGGAATATAGACATTACAAATATTCTAGTCAACCGATATTTGAAAACTAAATAGAAAGGGTGTGTGAAATGTGCTATAGGATTCTAATGAAAAGAGAAAGAAAAAGAAAGAACTTAACACAAGAACAATTAGCAATTTCATTGAATGTGTCTCAATCAGATATGTCAGAGTGGGAAGCAGGTAAAAGAGAAATCCCAATAGATATAAAAAAGAAGATACCTGACATATTGGATAGCAGTAGATTAAGACTTGAAATTGTAAATGAACTTGATGCAGATTTAATTGTTACACCATATTATTCAGGAATTAAAAGTGACCTAATAAGACTTATAGCAAAGAATATTGAAGAGGAAGAAGAATCTATTAAAGCACAAAAGGAACTATTTAACATAGTACTGGAAAACATGACAGGTAAGGAATACACCAAAGAACAAATCGAAAAGATAAGTGATTTGATGGAACAAATAGCAGATCCAGTTGGATGGAAGAGAATGCTCTTGGTAGGAGTTGAAGAAGAAATAGGAATTCCTATTAAAAGTATAAACAAACGAATTCAGAAAAAGGTAATTTCTAAGTCATACACCCGAATAGGAGGAAGACATTAATATGGTTAAACATATACAGTTTCTTATTAATTACGAGAAGTACTCACATCTAGCAGATCAATCACAAACTATAAAATCTATAAAGGTGTTATTTAAAATATCTAAAGAAAAAGGAAACTTTGATAACTTTGAAGAGATTCTAAATACAATAGATTCAACAACAGATGAAAAGTTAGCAGAAATAAAAAGAGACCTTTAAGCAGCCACTTAAAAGTCTTAAGAAATGTTGAATATTAAATTAACGTATTTGAATTATAACACGAAAAAAATGTCTCGAACAATAATTTTTATAAAAAAGTTAGAAAGTTTATAAAAAAACTAAGAAGGAGATATGAAGATGATATATATACCACTAGAAGTATTAGAAGAAATAAATGAGTGTAAACACGAGATCAAAGAACTTGATAAAGCTATAAATGAAGTTACAAAACTAGAGTTAAAGAATTACTTAGCTGATACAAGAGATTGGTTTGTAAATAGATTGAATGAACTTGAAAGTAAAGTACATGCAGCATAGGAGGTAAATATGACTCTTAATGAACTAAAGACAGAGCTTGAAGAAGCTAAAATGAATGTTGATGATACAAAACATTACAGAGCATTACATCTTAGCCTACAAGCTATAAGAGAGCTAGAGAATAGATTAGAAAAAGAACAGATTAATAACATAGATATTTCGGCTTAGATAAATTTAAAAAATAATTAACTGAAGAAATAAAATAACGGAGGGTTAAACATGTCAAAAAATAAAACTGTACCTGCAGAATTTAACAATGATAAGAATGCCATGGGTGCATTAGAAACTATAAATAACTATGATGGAGTATTAGATATGAAAGGGATGAAACCATATCTAGTTAATATGGGAGGTAAACCTTATATAAGTAAAGGTGGATTAAGTCTTAAGCTTCAATCTGTAGCAAACAAACGTGGAGGAATAAAAACTATTTTAAGTATACCAGTATCATATTCTCATGAAGGACCAGAAGATATGCAAAAGTTTTTAAACTTACCACCTCAGTTATTGGACAAGATGCTTAAGGATAGAGATTACGATATGGCAGCACTAACAACTCCAAAGGGAACAGCATTGAACAAATGCATAATAGTATTTGGAGATGGTTTGAAAGTAAGTGAAACAGCCACAGCAAATCCTCAAAACATCAAAATGAAAACTATACATGAGTTCTTAGATGTTATGGCAGCTACTAGAGCATACAACAGATGTGTTAAGAAGATTACAGCAGATGGATTTATGGATGCAAATATGATAGACGAAGAAAACTTCAATTACATGGAAGATGATTTTCAAATAGATGCAGATGGAGAGTTACCCTTTCCAATCACTAACGGAGGAAACAATGAGGATCAAGTATTGGGTAATCAAGAAGAATCAACGCAAGAAAGAACAGGCGGAGGAGATGAAGAATTGTCCAAAGCTCATACACATAGAACAGACGATGAAGCAGTGGGACCAGATGTTCAAGAATCTGGAGAAAGCAAAATGATCTGTAGTGAATGTAGTAAAAAGATAAAGGAAGTTGTATCAACTTATTCAAAGAGTAGATTTGGTAAGGAATTATGTCTTGATTGCCAAAAGAAATATAAATAAGGAGCTGAATTAGATGGAGATACAGATAATCGAAGCATATAAAGAATGGCATAAAAGCAGATGTTTAAGATATCCTAATTCAACTCAGATAGATAACTTTACACAGTACTACATTCCAAGAATAAAATCTTTGATTAATAAAAAAGGATATGATCCTAAAATAGCCATAGAGAGAACTTTTAATTAAAACGGAGTAAATATATTAAGAATGAAATAAAAGCCCTACTAAGACAATACAGAACTTTACTTTATGTAGTCTTATAGAAATTAAAACTCCCACCAAAGATGCCCTCTTTAATTGGTGGGAGTAGGGGAGAAAAATATTCAATTTTAATGGGGAGCGAATATGAACTCCCCTAAGATTAAGGGTTTAGAAATTATCTTATCTAAATCATAGACAAGTTTTACAAATTTTATACAAAAGCAGGTGAGAATATGGATAAACTTAGAAAAGTTGTAATAAAAGAAGAGTATATAGCGATAACAGGTGAGATGTTAGAAGCTATTTTATTAAATCAAATGATTTATTGGAGTGAAAAAGTTCAAGATTTTGATAAATTCATAAGCGAAGAAAATGAAAGAGTTCAAAAATATAAAGAAAAAAGAGAATCAATACAAGAGTTAAACAATGGATGGATCTATAAAAAAGCATCGGAACTAAAAGAAGAATTAATGGATATAGCTTCAGAAAAAACAATAAGTCGTAAACTAGATAACTTAGTTGAAAAAGGCTACTTAGATAGAAGAAGAAATCCTAAATATAAGTATGACAGAACATATCAATATAGAGTGAATTTTATAAATTTGGTAAAGGATTTATTTGAAAAAGGATATACACTACAAAATTATAAAATAGACATTAATTTTTATTACGAAGCATTGAAAGTTAGCAAAGGACAAAATGACGATAGCAATACTCCTAGTGACATTTCGCAAAGTCAAAATGACGATTTAAAGAGTCATGGTGACGATTCACACCGACACAGTGACGGAGCAATACCAAAGATTACTACAAAGAGTTTTTGTAGTAGTAGTAATAAGGAATTTTCAGAAATAAAAAAAGTATTTGATCAAAACATTCATCCAATAACTCCAATCGAAGCTCAAAAGTTAATAGCTTACCTAGATGATGATGGAATGGATTATAGATTAATCATAAGAGCAATTGAAATAGCAGTTTGTAACTCAAAGAGATATCTAGCCTATATCGAAGGTATTTTGAAAAGATGGAGAGAGAATAACTTGTTAACTCTAGAAGCAGTTGAAGCTTATATGAGGGATTATCAAAATAAACAATCACAAGGTCGAGATAAACAATTTGATACGGTTAAATCTAAAAATCAAGAGGTGAAGTCAAGTGAGCGAAATAGATATACAGGTACTACAAAAACGAGTACAAGCACTGATAAAAAGCACCGAGAATACAAACCAAAGCCACCAGAAACATACGGACTTGAACAGTTATCCGAAGAAGAACTTAAAGAGTGGATGCGAGAAAACGGAATCTTTTAGATGCCCAAAGTGTAAGGATAGGGGATTGGTTTATAACCCAGAGACTGATGCCATGGATGATTGTGAATGCAGGGAAAGAACTCTGTACGAGACGATTTTAAGAAACTCAGGCATATCTGAAGCCTTTAGGAAAAAGACATTTGATACATTCCAAGATAAAGGGAACAGAGAACTTCAAAAAACAAAGATAGCAGCTATTATGTATTGCAAAGAGTTCAAACAGATACAAGACAATGTATCAAACTCTATAGCATTCTTAGGTCAAGTAGGAGCGGGGAAAACACATTTGTCTATTGCGATAGCTAATAACCTAATGAGTGAGAACATAGGGGTTTTATATATGCAGTACAGAGACGTGATAACTCAGCTTAAACAAAATATGCTTGATGAATATTACTACCAAAAGGAGATATCAAAATACAAGAATGCAACGGTATTGCTCATAGATGATCTGTTTAAAGGCAAGATCACTGAAACAGATATAAATATCATGTTTGAGATTATAAATTACAGATACTTAAAGGGTTGTCCAATGATAGTATCTAGCGAATATACATCAGACAAGCTGTTAAATATTGATGAAGCTATAGGAAGTAGAATCATAGAAAAGTGCGATGGTAGAATGATTGAATTTGTAGGTGGAAACTTCAATCACAGACTAAATAAACGAGCTATTTAACAAGGGGGAAGAACAATGGCAAGAAAGTTTTGCAAAGCCAAACCAATAGTGAATAATAGAAAAGTTAATTTAAACCCTGGAGAAGTATACCTAGTAGAAATAACAGTATCTAATTGTTATGACTTAACAGGCAAAAGAGGAAGAAAATCAAACAACAAAAAACTAAAGTTCATATGTGAAACTGAGAATTTATATGTGTTTGAGCATTTATCAGGACTAAGAGAATGCTTTAGTAAATACACACCAAAAGAAGAATTGAAAATTAAACTAGCTTAATCAAAAGCATAAAAAAATATAAAAAACAAATTGGAGGAGATTGAGAATGAAAGCAACAGGAGTAGTTAGAGCAGTAGATCAATTAGGAAGAATAGTATTACCGATAGAGTTGAGAAGGAATTTAAATATAGATATCAAGGATTCAGTTGAAATATATGTTGATGGAGATATGGTAGTTCTTAAAAAGTATGAGCCTGCATGTGTATTCTGTGGAAATGCAAGAGAGATTAAGCATTTTGAAGGTAAGAATATATGTAGTGATTGCATTACAAAATTAAGTAAATAGAGGAGGGGGATACAGTTGAATAACTTAACTTTGCTTGAGAATGGATTAATACCAGTAATGGAAACAACAGATAACAAAGAAAAGGTAGTTAGTGCTAGAGAGTTGTACAAAGGATTGGAATTAGCGAAAGGACAATTTTCAAGATGGATTAAAACTAATTTGATTAAAGATGATATGTTTGTAGAAAATATAGATTTTGTAAAGGTTCGACTTAATGTCGAGGGGAATGATATAGAGGATTATATTCTAAAATTGGACATAGCAAAACATTTAGTTATGCTTGCAAGAACAGAAAAAGCTCATAAAATAAGAAACTATTTCATAGAAGTTGAGAAAAGATTTAATCAGCCACACAAACCTCAATCACAGCTAGAGATACTTCAACAAACAATAAATCAACTTGTGATACAGGACAAGAAGCAAAAGGAGCTAGAGCAAAAGTTAGAGAGTACTCAAAATCAAATAACGGATATAAAAGACACCATAGTAAATAGAGAAGAGGACTGGAGAAAAGAAGTAGGTAGAAAGCTTAGAAAAATTGGTCTTAAGCATGGAGATTATAAGACATTTGTTGATGAAAGCTACAGGCTACTTCAAGAAAGAGCTAGATGCAACTTAAAGCAAAGACTTGAAAATCTAAAAAGCAGAATGGCCCTTAATGGGTCCACTAGAACTGCAATAGACAAATCTAATTATTTAGATGTTATTCAGTTAGATACGAAGCTAAGAGAAATATACATAAACATAGTAAGTCAGCTTTACATAAAACATGCAGCATAAAGAGGTGGTGGATATGGGAATTTTACTTGAAGCAGTTGAGGTTATTCAAAAGAGGATTGAAGAGGAAAATTATAGGCCATGGCTTGAAGTAATAGAGGAAGTTAAGAATGAGTGGAAATTTAATTATATGATTACCAAGAATAAGTTTAAATAGCATTATAGTTTTAAAATTAGGTAAATAAAAAAAGAAATTGCTATTAAACAATTTCTTTGAAAGCTAATGGATCTTCTCCATATTTGTTAGGTCCATTAGTACCTTTTCCAAATAATATTAGGAATTTTAAATAGATGTTATAAATAGGAACCATGAATAGAAATATATGAATTCCAGATCGATTTAAATCATGTAATCTTTGTATCATAAGGCAGATAGCAAATACTAAATACGCTATAAATAACAAACCAACAAAGATTAAAAGAAAGACATTGTCATCATTACAAGGAAGTAAATTTAGAAATAAATTTATTAATGAGCCAACAATGAAAGCTATAAAATGATAATAAATATATTTAGATCGATTTATACGACCTTCAGAATCAAATAGATTTTCGATAATATCACCTCCTAATTTAAAAACAATACAAATATTGTATAATTATAACAAATTTTGACGGGGATACAAGGGGCATATTGAACTAAAATAGTATGTTATCTAGTAATAAGGGAGGGAAACGTATGAAAATAAAAGGAACTATAGAAGTTGAAATAGATATAAAAGATAAAGAAGCACAGGAATTTATTAAAGAAACAATACTAATGATGGGTGAAGAAAATTATCTAAATAATTTTAGAATAAATTTAACCAAAAAGCTAAATGAAGAGTTTGGAGGAGACAACGAGCAGGAAGGCACGAAGTTTCAAAATTGTAATTTGAGTTTAGAAATATAGTTTAATGGAGGTCTTAAAAAATGAATGAAAATTATAGATTAGCAGATATGTTTTTAAATGTAAGTGAAGAAGAAAGAGAAACTTGGAAGATAGATAACGATAATACAGCGGATTGGGCATTAGATAAGATAAAAGAATCTAGAGAAGAATATGAAAGATTTGAAAAGGTGGCCATGGCTAAGATTGAGCAGATTAAATCAGTTCTAGATCAGGAAAGAAAGAAATCAGATAATGAAACGAGCTTCTTTGAAAGTAAACTAAGAGAATATGTTGAGACTTTGAAAATGAAGGAGACTAAAACTCAAAAAACGTATGCTTTACCTTCAGGAAAGATAGTAATTAAAAAGGATAAGTCTGATTTTAAAATTAATAAAGATTCAGTTCTTGAAAATATAAAAGCTTTAGAAGGATATGAAGATTACATAAAAGTTAAAGAAGATCTAGCTTGGGGAGATTTAAAGAAAAACCTAGTTATAGATAATGGAAACATAATCAATAAAATCACTGGAGAGGTACTTGAAGTTGAGGGGCTAGAAGTAGAAGTTAAAGCAGGGAAGTTTGAAATTAAGTTTTAATAGCATCTTATATACATGAAAATATAATAATGCTAAAAGTATTGAAATTTTAGCATTATTAGAACTAACTATTCACTCTTAACAAGTTCTTTCATACAGTGAACTGGTGATTTTAATTCACGGTGGAAATTAATACATTGACAACATTTACCGTGTCTTTCACACTCTGTATTTGGACAGGTACAATTTTCTTCATTACATTTACTCATACTAACACCTCCGATTATCATAATAAAAATATTTTATCATAATATAAAGTTGTCGAATAGTAAGATTTAATGTCGGAAAGAAGGTTGAAATATTTAAAACTTGAGGGAGGAGAGATTTTGAGAGATACAAGTTATAAAAAGAATTACAAGATGGCTAACAAAGGGAAGGTCTTTGAAGAAGAAATAATAAAATCTAATGAAGGATATAAAAATAGAGGAATAGCTTTAATACAGAAAATTAGTACGCCATGGCAAGTAAAAAGACAAGGAAAGAAAATCGTATCAGCATTTCCAGTGCAAAAATCAACTCTAGATTTTAGGGGAACTGTTAAGCCAGGACTTTCAATAAGTTTTGATTGTAAGGAATCAGAAGATGAAAGAGGATTGCCACTAGCGCATATTCAGGAACATCAAATAGAATACATAAAAAATGCCCTGACAATGGGTGAAATAAGTTTCATACTTTGCTATATGAAGAAGTACGATAAGAGATATTTAATACCAGGAGGCATAGTAATTGATTATTGGGATAGATGGAAAGCTAACAAAGGCAAGAGAGGATTCAATTACATACCAACAGAGAGAATGAGAGAAGTTAAGTCAAGGAATGGAATAGTTCTTGATTATTTGGAGGGTGTTGCTATATGAAAAGAAGATTAAACTATAAAATTTTATAAAATCCGTGAGAGTGAAATAACTATTTCTCTGGAAATAATATACAATTAAAAGAGGAGGAACACAATGAATCAAAAAGAGCAGAGTAAAAAAGAAATGTTGAAGTATCAGATGGTATCATTTATAAGCTGTGTACTGGATTCAGCAGATAATGAGCATAAATTAGATTATATTAATATAGAGATAAACAATCACAATGGTAATCTTCAAATGGATTACACTTTAAGAAATAGGAAAAAAGCATATTAGTCCTACTGTATAAGCAGCGGACACTCTTAAGTCTAATATAGGCTAGGAGTGTCCTTTTTTATTTTAGACATAGAGAATGAGAGGGGAAGAGATTATGAAAAGAAAAAATAAAGATACATACAAAAAAACAGAGTGGATGCTTTACAACTATAAGATGCTTAAAGTTAGTGTTGAAAATTTAAAATCAGAAATTCAGGAGTTAAAAATGGATACTGTAGGAACTGGAGCTATTAGGTACGACAAGGAAAAGTCTTCTCCAACATATAATATAGTTTGTACTACAGAAGAAGAAGCTATATCTAATATTGAAAGGATTAACAGGTTAGAAAATCAGATCATGAAAATTCAGAACAAGATTAATAAGGTAGATAGAGGGTTATCAGCTCTTAATGAAAAGGAAAGGACTATAATTGAATCAAGATATATAACAGGGTTACAGTGGTGGCAAGTTGCAAGTATAGTTAAGTATAATGAGAGGTGGTGCAGAGAAAAAAGAAAAGTAGCTATAGGCAAGCTTTCTCTTGGGCTATTTGGTGATACTTCCGTTTTTGAGCCTTTTAACAGCCACATTTCTTAGGGGGGCCATGGTATTATGTTAGTATAGAGAAATGAAACAATCTCACATCAATTTTGTTTCAGCTATCGAAAAGTATACAATTATTTAAAAAGTAAATATAGTGTTTTAACAAAAAGAAACTTTGAGGTTTCGTATATTTGCTATAAAGAGTCTGCATTAAAATTGTAGGCTCTTTTACTTTTGCTAGTTATAAGATATTAATAAAATCTATAGATAAGTGAAGAAGATATTTCTATATTTTTCCTGAATTAGATTAAACTTTAACTCTATCATATGGGGTTTTACAAAATAAGACTTAAAATTACAAAATATTACTGTTAATATATAGAAAAATGATAAATACAGAAGGAGAGAGAAAATGAAAAGGAATTTTAAGTTTATATTCACTTTAGCAATGATAGTTTCATGTATGATGTTTTATAGTTTTAGTGTTTTTGCAGATACTGTAGAAGACGAGGAAAAGAAACCAGAATTTGAATGGGTAGGAGTAGATAATGGAACACTAAATTATGATTCTTCTAAAGGTGCTTATAATCCAATGGGCGTAGTATATAATAATGAATTATATGTTATTTGGAATGAATCACATAGTTCAGGACCAATTCAAATAAGAGCAAAGAAGTATAATGGAAGTAAATGGGTAGAAGTAGATAATGGTTCTTTGAATTATGATAAGTCTAAAACTGCTTATCACCCAATGGGAGTAGTATATAATAATGAGCTATATGTTACTTGGTATGAAAATACTGGAACTCATGTATGGCAAATAAGAGTGAAAAAATATGATGGAAGTAAATGGGTAGGAGTAGATAATGGAACACTAAACTATGATTTTTCTAAAAATGGTTATGATCCAATGGGAGTTGTATATAATGATGATCTATATGTTACTTGGCATGAATCACATAGTCAAAATAGTGATCAAATAAGAGTGAAAAAATACGATGGAAGTAAATGGGTAGAGGCAGATAATGGTTTTTTGAATTATGATTCTTCAGGATCTGCTCGTAATCCAATAGGAGTAGTATATAATAATGAATTATATGTTATTTGGTATGAACATGGTGAAGATAGTAATCAAATAAGAGTGAAAAAATACGATGGAAGTAAATGGGTAGAGGCAGATAATGGTTCTTTGAATTATAATTCTTCTAAAGGTGCTTCTTATCCAATGGGAGTAGTATATAATAATGAGCTATATGTTACTTGGATGGAACATTGTGAATATAATGGAAAGAATATATTTCAAATAAGAGTGAAAAAATATGATGGAAGTAAATGGGTGGGAGTAGATAATGGAACACTAAACTATGATAAGTCTCAAACTGCCTATTATCCAATGGGAGTAGTATATAATAATGAATTATATGTCATTTGGCATGAAAACAATGGAAGTAGTATATGGCAAATAAGAGCAAAAAAGTATAATGGGAGTAAATGGGTAGGTGTAGATAATGGAACACTAAGCTATGATTCTTCTAAAGAAGATCTTAATAATCCAATGGGAGTAGTATATAATAATGAGTTATATGTTACTTGGCATGAAGAGAGTGAAAGTAATATAAGACAAATAAGAATGAAAAAACTTGTTAACAATAAGGGTACAGGATCAGAAAAGCCAAGCAATAAAGGAGAAAGAGCCTTACTAAGAATTACCATGGAAGAAGGAACAGAAAAAGAATATGACATGACTATGAAAGAAGTTAATGACTTTATTGATTGGTACAATAAAATATCAACTCCATGTTATACAATAGAGAAAGATTACAATGTAGGACCATTTGAAAGTAGAAAAGATTATATAGTTAGAGATAAGATTGTATCTTTTGAGGTAATGGAATATAACAAGTAAATATTAATATGGCTAAAGGGTAGGAATTAAGTTTCCTGCCTTTTATTTATTTTAATAAAAAAATAGGATTAATTTAAATAATTATATTATATACAGTTCCTTTTTACTTCCCTTTTAGTTCCACATTTAATGAAAAAAAGATAGTATAATAGTATTATAGAAAATTAATTTTTAAAGCGTGCGATAATGCTATATAAATTAGTTTAGGTAATATAGGAATTAAAGGTATGGATTATAAAGGGAGTCTACGTAAAAACGTAGGCTTTATTTTATGTATTGTAAATAGGGTCACATTTTAGAAATGAAAATAAGTATGTTTAAAAAGACACTTTCTGATGAAGTGTCTTTTTTTATACATATTTTTAGTATAACAATTTAATTAAAAATAGGATATGGCGCGTTGTGATAATGCCCCCTCTATCCTCCTAGTTATCAATATTATAGGAGGAGTTAAATATGAACAATCAACTGCAAATTATTGATGAAAGAGAAATTTTAGGAAAAGAGTTTAAAATTTATGGCGACTTTGAAAATCCATTATTTTTAGCAAAGGATGTTGCTGAATGGATAGGACATAGAAATACAAGTAAAATGATATCTGATGCTGAATTAGATGACAATGAGGTTGAAAAGAATACTTTGACCACTCTAACTAATAGTTATAGTGCCTTGTTTTTAACAGAAGATGGTCTATATGAAGTATTAATGCAGAGTAGAAAGCCAGTAGCAAAGCAGTTCAAAAAGAAAGTAAGGAAAATACTTAAAAGTATAAGGAAAAATGGAATGTATATAGCACAAACCAAAATTCAAGAAAAGATGTTTAATGCTATGAGAATAGAAATGACTGGTTTAGTAGATGATCTAGTATCTAAAAAAGTTGATGAAATAGAAAATAAATGTTCTGAATATATTAGACCTCTAAGTAAGAAAAAGCTAAATGTATGTCAATATATTAAAAAGAGATTAGGAACTGAAAAGGCAGATGAAGAATATGAGCTTGTAAAGCAAAGAGTGTTAATTAAATTAGGTGGAACAAAGTGGGAAGATATACCTGTCAAAACATTAGAAGATTCACTGAATACAATTGATGAATCTATAAAGATAATAAAGTCAGATAGAACGGTTAATCAATTATCTTTATTTTAAAGTTAAATAGGTAATTTTATAATGACATTTATAGATAATCAAGCAAAGGAGATTACTAAAAAAATAATGGGAATAGTTACTGGAAATTAAATTATGGTATAAAAGGAAAACCATCCCTTTGCGTAGAATTATGGATACAGAAGGGAGAGGGTAGAAATGGAAGATTATATGAAAGTAATAATAGAACCTTTAGGTAGGGTTGGTAATGAGATGAAAGGTAGACTTATTAGCGATTTGGCTTTGGTAGATATATTAATAGAAAAAAAGATAATCACTAAAGAAGAGTATAACAATAAAGTTAATGAATTATCTGCAAAATTAGGTGATAAAATTAATGATTATCTTTTGAATGGAAATGTAGAGGAACTTAATAAAGCAATAAAAGAAAGATAGAGCCGAAACAATGGCTCTTTTTTAATATAAAAAAACAACTTGAAAACGAATTAGGGTTGAGGTGGTGATATGGAAGATATAAGAGCTCCAGCTAATAAAGAAACTATTAGGCAAGCTTATCAAACTGGTAAATACACTTTTAAAAAACTTAGTGAAGAGTTTAAGGTAAGTCAAGGAACTATTAAAAGTTGGGCCAAAAGAGATAAAGACAATGGAGAGCCATGGGTTAAAGGCAACTCTAATAAAGTTGCAACCAAGATAAAAAAGGTTGCAACCAAAAATAAGGTTGAGGAAGTAGAAAATAAAAGTTTGCTTACACAAGAAATAATTATGGATGATATAGATATAGAAAATAATAATCTTACTGAAAAACAACGATTATTTTGTCTTTACTATATAAAAAGCTTTAATGCAACTATGTCAGCTATAAAGGCAGGGTATTCAAAAGAAAGTGCTCATGTCCAAGGATCTAGATTGCTAAGCAATGTTAAGATTAAAGCAGAAATAAGAAAACTCAAAGGAGCCATGGCACAAGAGTTGTTTATTGATGCTATGGATGTAGTTAATAAATATGTAAAAATAGCATTTGCAGACATAACAGACTATGCTGATTTTGGGAATGAAGAAGTAACAAAGGTTGATAAAGAGACAAATAAAGAAAATCGATATATTAAAAACTTCTTTCACCTTAAAGATAGTTCTATGGTAGATGGAACAATAATATCAGAGGTAAGACAAGGAAAAGAAGGAGTATCAATCAAACTATTAGATCAAATGAAAGCACTTGAGAAACTTGAAAAATACTTTGATTTATTCCCAGATAAGTTTAGACGTGAGATTGAAGAACAAAAGCTTAAGTTGAGTAAAGAAAAATTAGAAATAGAAAAATCAATAAAAACTAAAGAGCATGTAGAAACTAAACCGGAAGTATTAAATGATAGTGAATTAGATGATTTGTTGGAAGATGATATAGATGACTAAAGAAGAAAAGAAGCTACTTATCAAATACTTAAAAAAGCATTTCAAGAGAAAATATCCTAACACATGGGATGAAGAGTTAAGAAAATATCTAAAAGATAAACCTTTAACTGGTCGCCATGGAATAAGAAGAAAACTAGGATATATGGATCTTGAATACTTTGGGAAAGCATACGTCCCTCATTACTTTAATAGAAAAACTCCACAATTTCATAGAGAACTAGATGCTATATGGAAAAAGGGAGTTATAAAAGTAAAGGATGGAGTTAAAAGAGCAGTTGCAGCTCCAAGGGGTCATGCAAAGTCAACTAATCTAACTTTTAAAGATACTATTCATTCAGTAGTATATGGATATAAACATTATATTTTAATTATTTCAGATTCATCGGATCAAGCAGATGGATTCTTAGGAAATATTAGAGATGAATTTGAAGATAATAAGCTTATCCAAGAGGACTTTGGAGAATTTAAAGGGCCTGTATGGAAGAATAGGGTCCATCTGTAATAAGCATATATAAAAGCTCAATAGCAGTTGATACGGCTAATGCAAATCCGATAATTCCAAAGATGTCTTTGGAAGGTAGATCATTACCCTTAGGTGATATACTTAATAATTTACTTATAAGAGGGTATAACTTATATAGAGTTATTACTGCTATACCTATTTATTCAATATATATTACATTGATTTTCTAATGAAAATAATATTATAAATTTTTACATTTGTCTACAATTAACAAATAAATTAAGAATTTAAATTAATATAAAAAAAATACACTACTTTGTAAGGGGAGTAGTGTATGTAATAGAAATTGATATTGCTATGAATGATTTTATTTCTATCAAAGCAATAAATGTTGGTTTATATATACAATTGGACACAAAAACTCAAAATCCTCTAAGAAATCACGAAATTTTACAAAAAAGTTAACAAAATATGTAAGATTCAAAATTAAAATAATTATTTTACTACATTAATATAGTATATGTTAATGTTTATAGTTTTTATTTACGTATCTATTTCATTGAAAAAGTGAATGAGCTTGTAGTACATTCTTCTACTTATAACTGCCCTTTGTTTTTCCAAATCTATACTTCTTTTCTTTAGCATCTTTAAGCATTTCTTGAAACTTAGGTCTATCTGTATTCTTACCAGAGAAACCTTCATCTTCATATAATAGAAAATCTTTTATTTCTATATTTTGAGCATGATTTATACACATTTGGACTTGATTTTCAATAGATTAACCTTTGCCAGTAAATTTAGATTTACGAGAATAAATTGCAGCTTTCATAATGAGCTCCTTTCTAATTTATTATATATAAATTATAGCATAACAAGAGAACTATATTTTTACTTAAAAGTATATTCTTATATTATGTTTGGACTTTTACATATAACAAGAAATTGGGTATATTTTACTAAAATATAATAACTTAAACAATTTTGGAATATGTTATGGTAAAATATTCCTAAGTTTGTAAAAATGTAAAATAATCAAGGAGATAACAGATGAAGAAAATAGTTAGACTTAAAGCAATAATCTTAACTTTTTTATTAGTTTTTATCAATTGTAGTAGTATCTTTGCTGATATGAAAAAAGAACAGGATATACAATTTGAGGAATTTCCAAATTTAAATTATGGTAGAAATGAAGCAACTTATTTTCCAAAAATGTTTGTATGTAATAATGAGTTATATGTTACTTGGGATGAATACGTAACTTGGAATGAAGATATTGATATGCCAGTTCATGGAATGAGAATTAAAAAATATGATGGAAGTAATTGGACAAATGTAGACAACGATTCTTTAATTTATAATGATGTTACACGAACACATACAAATCCAATAGTATATAACCATGAATTACATGTGATTTTAGAAGAGTATAGCAATACAAAGAAAATTAACCAAATAAGAATCATGAAATATAATGGAGAAGAGTGGACTGAAATAAATAATACTTCTTTAAATTATGATGCTACTAAGGGTCAAGATTTTAATTTTAAAGTACATAATAATGAATCTTATATTGCATCACCAACATGTGATGAAAATAGCACTGGACAAATGCAAGTGTTAAAATATAATGATGAAAAAAAGTTAATATACTTAGGAGATACTTATTCTTTAAATTATAATGATTCTAAGACTGCGTATGAGCCATATGCAATAGTATACAATAAAGAATTATATTTATTTTGGGAAGAATACGATGAAAATGATATTAGTCAAATAAGAGCAAAAAAATATGATGGAAGTAAATGGATTGATTTAAGTGATAAGTCTTTAAACTATGATATATATACGCATGCTTATGACATAAATTCGGTTATATACAATGATGAATTATATTTTCTTTGGAGTGAAAATAAATCTATAAGATTGAAAAAACTAATTAATAATACTAAAGGAGAAGGTAAAATCAAATATTAATAGGATAGAAACAATTGCATAATGCCATGTACGATATTCTTTGATATCTAAAACTTGCCAGAAGGATTAAGGAGGAAACATATGAAAAAAATATTTAGATTTAAAGCAATAATTTTAACTTTTTTATTAGTTTTTATTAATTTCAGTAATATTTTTGCTGAAATAGAAAAAGAATCTCATATAAAATTTGAGGAATTTCCAATTTTAAACTATGAGAATATTAATAATGGTGTTCTGCAAACAGAGATATATAATAATCAATTATATGTTATGTGGACAGAAAGTGGTAAAGATCAACACTATGAAATAAAAATAAAGAAATATGACGGAACTAAATGGAATGAAGTAGACACTAACCTTTTAAATAATAGTATTACAGTAGGTATGATGGGTATATATTTAGAAGTATATAACAATGAATTATATGTTGTTTGGGATGAATATGATGGAATTGAAGATAGTAAATTAAGAATGAAGAAATATTGTAATGATAGATGGATTGAGGTAGACCCTGCTAGTTTGAATGATTATAATAATATTATATCATGGAATAATGAATTGTATTATATTTGGGAAGAATATGATGAGAATAATGTTATTCAATTAAGAGTAGCTAAGAATAATGGAACTAACTTATTAGAAGTAGATAATGCTTCTTCAGAATTTGTAGAAATAGATAATGGTTCTTTAAACTATGATACTAGTAAAAATGCTGAATTTGATAAAATAGAAGTTTTCAATAATGAATTATATATTATATGGGATGAATATGAAATAAAGGGATGGAAAGATAAAAAAATAAAGAAATATAATGAAGGTAAATGGATTGAAGTAGATACTAGTTTTTCAAAGAATGGTGCTGATAAAAAGGCAATAATGTATAATAATGAGTTGTATCTTATGTGGGCAGAACGTAATAAAAATGAAGGTAGGAAAATAAAAGTAAAGAAATATGATGGAATCAAATGGATTGATGTGGATAAAGGTTTTTTAAATTATGATTCTAGTAAGGATGCTTTTTTTCCAGAACCAATAATATATAAAGGTGATTTATATGTTAGCTGGGTAGAATATGATAAGAACGGAAATCGTCAAATAAGAATGAAGATACTTAATGGAAATAAGTTGGTACAAATAGGTAATGGTTCTTTAAACTACGATAGCAATAAAAGTTCTACATTCAGTAAATACGCAATAATATATAACAATGAATTATATATTATTTGGGATGAGGATGGAGATATAAGATTAAAAAAGTTAATCAACAATACTAAAACAGAAGATAAAACCAAACATTAATAAAACTAATTATAGCTTAAAATTAAATCTAAATAATAAAAGAGCAGATTTTCTGCTCTTTTATTATTATATAATTAAAAAAATTAATCTTCAAATAAATCATCCATTAAATTATTTATTTCATTTTTTCTTTTCTCAGTTTCTTCAACATCAACTCTAATTTCTAAAACATCACCTTCTTTAGCATCTTTAGGAATTAGAATTTTAGGTATTTCAGCTATAGTTTTATTATCAAGTTCAACTACAGTATAATCTCCTTCAAATCTATCAATAACAAATTTTAAATTGAACACCACCTAAATAGGAATAAAATATCAATAAATATAGTAATTTCTTATATCCACTTTACTATTTTATCCATACACTGTCTAGTTTTAGGCCTTGGTTCTTCCTTCCTATATCCAAAGGAAACCATGCAAGATACACTAAATTCATCTTTATTTATTATTCCTTCATCACTTAAAATCTGATCAACCTTTTCTCTATCAAAACCTTCTATTGGGCAAGAATCAATTCCTATCTGTGCTGCTGAGACCATCATATTAGTAAGTGGAATATATGTTTGTTTACAAGCCCAATCAAACATAGCTCTATTGCTTTGAGTAAGTTTAAAATCATTTTCTTGAAAGTCTTTATAGAACTGACTTTTTAATTTAATAACGTCTTCTGGAAGCTGTTGAACTTCTTTCATAAAATTAACTATATATTCAGAGCTATAAATCATATCTTTGTTCTTCCTAGCAAGAATAATAACAAAATGACTACTAGTAGGTAATTGCTTTTGAGCCCCCCAACAAACAGGTTTGATTTTTTCTCTCATATCTGAGTTCTGTAAAACTAGGAACTTCCAAGGTTCAAATCCAAAAGAGCTAGGAGACAATCTAGCTGTTTCAAGTATAAAATCAAAATCTTCATTAGATATCTTTTTATTACTATCAAATTCTTTACAAGCATGTCTGAAATAATTAGCTTCTATAACTTTTTCCTTTATATTGTTCATATAAATAAACACCCCTTTTAAAAAGTATTATGTATAAGAATTTTCTTATTTTAAAATATACCCAACAAGTTTCATTATATTCAGTTACGTATATTAAAATTCATTATAATCAGTGGAAAATAAAAAAGAGCATAAATTATGATATTAAATTATTTTGGTGGATGACATTTCTTACAAGCACCATAACCCTGTGGTTTAGCATCAGAAGTTGCTATAATAGTTCCCATTTTATCAGTTCTATATACGTGAACTCTTACACTACTTAACTTACTCAAAATCTCTTGAGCAGGGTGTCCATATTTATTATCTTTTCCTACTGATATAATGGCATACTTTGGTGATACTGCTTTTAAAAACTGTGGAGTAGTGGAGCTATGGCTGCCATGGTGTTCAACCTTAAGTAAATCAGCTTTTAAGTTATAACCTTTAGATAACATTTCGTTCTCTGAAATATCCTCTACATACCCAGTAAATAAGAAAGAGTTGTTTCCATATGTAACCTTGATAACTACAGAATAGTTGTTTAAGTCCTCATAGTCACTTCCATTAGGAGCAACTATTTCACATTTAGAATTTCCTAAATCAAAAGTTTTTTCTCCGGTAGCTGTTATAACCTTAAGACCTTTGTTTTTAATTGATAGCAATACATCTTTATAAGTTTTAGTTGAAGATGTAGCCTTTGAAAGAATAACATTTTCTATATCAAAAGTATTGATAGCTACATCAACTCCACCTATATAATCTTCATGTGGGTGAGTTCCTACAACATAATCAAGTTTGCTTATTCCTTGAGCTCTTAGGTAAGTAACAACTAAATCTGAATCATCATTATTAGCTGCATCGATAAACATAGACTTTCCACTAGGTTCATGGATTAAAATACTATCTGCTTGGCCAACATGTATAAAATGAACTTTTAGATTACCATTTACAGTTGTATTATTAGATCCTTCTTTAATTGAATTCGCTATTTTTTCTTCAGCCTTATCTATTTTAGCCTGTTCTGTTTTTTGCATTTCTGTTTTAGTTTTTTCTAACTTATCATCAGCGACTTTAGCTTCTGTAGACCCGCAAGCAGTAAATAGCATTAGTAGAAAACATAGTAGTATAGATGATATTTTATTAAGTTTTTTCAATATGATACCTCATTTTAAAAAATAAATATAGATACATTTGAATCTTAATTGTAAAATAGAAGTTAAATTATTTATAAATCAAGTGTTAAGTATTGTGAATGATTTTATTCACCATGATGATTAAACAATAAAATATTGTTTTACACTATAGTCGATTTAAATAGTGTAGACATGTATAAACCTTATTTATTTAGAATTGTTATAAAAAATGTGTAAATTATATAAAAAAAATTTGTTTTATATCTTCTCAAAACCATTAGTCTCCACCAAACTACATAAATAAACAACTAAAATAGTGGCCAACCAAAGCTACTGTTTTTTCTTGCACAAATATACAATAAGTATGTAAAATCCTATATTATGGTAATATATACATGGAAATAAAAGTTATATGAAAAAATGTAAAGTACGTAATTGTAAAATATTATGCAACTAAAGGAGGTTACATTGTGCAGAAGGCAAATGAATACATAACATATACATTCAATGAACTTGCAGAAGTTATGAAAGAGATTGAAGTAATGTTACAATCATATCATAGAATAATATCTTATTATGCTATAGATATTAATGAGGATGTTGAAAAATTTGATGAAAACGAATTTCGAAAAGAAATTACTGATTTTACTTGTAATTGGGATGTCCCAAAGCGATTAGCTAATATTAGAAGTATTTTATCTGAAAGGTTCGATAACACATTAGGCGAAGATGATATGGATGATATTGAAAGAACTATGGAAAATATTAAGTATTGGGCGAAACCAGGAGATAAACCTAACTATCAAGTAAAGATTTAGTTTATTAGATGCAAAATTACAATTAATCTAACTACATTAACATAATTAATATAGTTAGATTGATTTTTCAAGGAGATGAATATTTTAGCATATAGATTAAAACTGTAATTGAAATGGAAGATATTAATTTTAAGATAAGGACGGTTTAGAAATATGGAAGATTTAAAGCTAAAAGCCGAATTATATAGATTAGCGCTATCATGTGGTTTTTTAACTAAGAAAGATGTAATAGATTGGGCTGATAATGAGATAATGATATCAGAAAATCCAGATATTTCAATAATAGAACTTTCACTTTTAGGAAGTAAAAATGTAGAAGAGGTCATTTCTAAACTAAAAGAGGTTACAGGAAATATTGATGAAGAGGTAACACTTAAAATATTACTAGGATTATTCTACAAAGAAATTATAAAAAATCCAAATAAGATACAGGTTATTTCAACTGAGTTATACCATCTATATCTATCTGTTGAAATAGATAATAAAGAAGAATGCTATTTATGGATGATGTACTTAGACGATGAATTTCATTTAGCTAATAATGGAACATATGGTGATGTTGAAGAGGTTAAATCTAGATATATTGATTTTTTAAAACAATATGAGGGATATGCAATAGATTTTCCAGGTTAGTTATTCTTAGATAAGAATTATATTTAAAACAGTAGTCAATCAAAGCTACTGTATTATAAACAATTAAGGTGGGATAGAGTTTTATGACATTGGCTGAGTATGTGAGTAAAAATAAGATTGATGTATTAATTGATACTTTTGATAGTGAGAAAATATTTGTACAGGTATATAAAAATGGAGAAGATATGTTTTTAGCATTTGGGCTTTGTGAGTTTATAAATTATATGGATTGGTTTCCTAATAAAAAAGTTGAATATAATAAAAAAGATTGTAAAAATGGATACCTTATTACAAAGGCAGAAAAAGATAACGGGGAGATTAGAAAAGCTATTGAGATGTTTATGTTTGAATATAATTTATAAAGATAAAAAAGTGAATCTATAGAGCATAACTCTTTAGGCTACAAATTCCAAGTTGTCTTATTGAACAAAGGGAGCATAATATGTAGTTGAGGCAATTTATATTTTTCTTTAAATAATATATTATAATATGACTGTAAATGTTATAATTTGGATATTGATATACGTTAAACTAATGATTAATTTAATCAAGGTAGAAATATTTTTAAAAATAAAGCAAACAAGATTAAGGGGGAAAATGATATGGAGGGCTTAATTATAGTACTTTTTGTAATAATTGCTATGATAATGCATTTTTCAAGAATTGAAAGCCATGAGGATAATATAAAAAATAAGATTGATTCGCTTGGGGGTTGTTTAATTAATTATGAGCGACGTAATTTTTTCACAGGGATTGGACCCTTCATACTTGTTGGTAAGAGGAAAATGGTTTATAGAATAGAATACGAAGTTGAAGGCATAAAAAAGGAAGGATGGGTAAGATTTGGCGGACTATCAGGCCCTGATTGGAGAATGTAGTCTCGAAACTAATATAAGTTCTTATATGTAAATTATATGAAAAGAGTTTGTTTTTATATCGTCTCAAAAATACTAGTCTCGAGCAAACTATATAAATAAATCACCAAAACAGTAGCCAACCAAAGCTACTGTTTTCTATTGCACAAATATACAAGAAGTATAAATGTATGCTATATTATGGTAAAATATACACGTAACTAGAAAATGAATTATAACTAGAGAAGAATTGGTCATGCCTTTGACGTTGGGAGAACAATATAATATTTATAATGATTATGATGAAATTGAAATGGAGGAGAAAAGTAGAACTGTAAACTTGTATTTCAAAGGAACTAATAGAATAATAGGGGCGGAATAGCCTATAAAGACAGATAAAAACAAATATAAGATTTTAAAAGGTGGTTATATAAGAATAAGAAATCTTTTAGAAAACAATCTTATGATACAAGAGAAACATGATGAATTGATGAATAAAGTTAGTCATTCTTCTGATAAGAATGAACAAAAATACTCAAAAGGGTGTATAAGTACATACGATTTATTAGAAGAAGAGTTCAGAAAATTAATTGAATTAAACATAAAATTATTGAGAACAGAATTATCCAAATAAAAAATTATGTTTATTATGGCAAGTCACACTATAAATAATTAGGAGGTAAGTATGTCTGGTTATCCGATTGAGATAGAAAATTTTCACAATACAATACTAAAACTAAGAGGTATTTCTACAATAGAAAGTGGTGTAGAAAATTTAGAGCCTATAGATTCTGAATTGTTAAAGTTATCCGACTTTTCACATCTACCTCATGCTTCACTTTTACGTACAAAAGGAGGCTTAAAAGATGAAGTACTTATTCAATTTGAGTTTTCGACAGATTACTCATTAGAAAGCTTTCATTCATTGGAATTTATTGCTTGGTTTGTTCGAGATTGTGCAAGAGGTGGTACAAAGATTCAATTAAGACCTTTTGCACTTCCTCCGGTAACACCATTTGGAAGACAACTTGGAACTACACTGAGATTTCATATAGATTTATTCATAGATGGTATTGATGAAACTTTAGAACCAGCATTTAAAGTAATTAATAATTTAAACAAATCCATAAATATGTTTATTGACATGTATAATATTCCTCTAAAAGATTAGTGCTCAGTATTTAGTATATAATTGTAAGAATTTTATTAGTATAGCGACTTGATACAATTTAAACTTTATACATAGCATATGAAGCTTAAAACCTCTCTTAAATCACATCAGGTGAGGTGTTTTTACGTTGATTCAAAAACACTAATCATAGCCAAACTACATAAATATAAAACAACCAAAACAGTAGCCAACCAAAGCTACTGTTTTTTCTAGCACAAATATAAAATAAGAACAAATGATTGCTATATTATGGTAAAATACACCTAGAAACAAAAGGAGGAAAATTATGGAGAAAAAGTTCAATATAGAAAGTCCAATGGCACCATGTTGGCTAATGTATCCTTATATACCAAACGGAAGCATCGGTTGGAGAATGGGACGTGGAGAAAGTTATTCAATGGAATTATGTAGATGGCTAAATACATTATCTGAAGAAGAAAATAAAATGTACAAAAAAATGTTTCCAGAGCCTAAAGCATGGAGAGGTTTTTATGATAAATATAAAGAGTGCTGGATATATTTTTGGGAGGAGGAAGGACTACCTAAATATGATTTAAAAAGTTTAATACATGATTATAATAAAGGAAAAAGTTTAGATTATATATTCTTTTGGGGACATCAATCAGATAAGAATGGAAAAATAACAAAATCATGCTTTAGCCAGTGGTGGATGTCAGAATTTAGTATTGGTTTAGATAAATATTGTTGCATGGAACAGTATATGATGGCAGAAAAGGCAAGGTTGTTTGAAGATAAAGAAATAAAAGAAGAAATAATGAGGTGCAAGGATCCAAAGGAAATTAAAAGACTTGGAAGAAAAGTTCGTAATTTTGATGAAGAAGTATGGAATGAGCGAAAATACTCAATTGTCTTAAATGGTAATTACAATAAGTTTATACAAAATGATGATTTAAGGGAGTTTTTAATTAGTACAGGAGATAAGATTTTAGTTGAAGCAAGTCCTTACGATAATATATGGGGGATTGGTATGAGTATTGATAATGAACACATTAATAGTCCTTTATGTTGGAAAGGGCAAAATTTACTAGGATTTGCTTTAATGGAAGTAAGAGATGAACTTATTCGTGTTTGTGAAAACTATAAAAAATTGAATTTTCAAGAATTACATAAAAAATTTGGTTAACATTATATTTTATACTAGTTCAAAAACATTAATAATAATCAAACTATACGAATACAAGTAACCAAAACAGTAGCCAACCAAAGTTACTGTTTTTTCTTGCACAAATATACAATAAGTATGAAATCAAGGTATATTATGGCAATATATTAAAGGAAACAAATAGAAGTTATAAAAAAAGATGTAAAGTACGCAATTGTAATATTTTGTGTACTAAAAATAGTTTTATTTGATTTAGCAAAGGAGTCATAAAATGAAGAATTGGAAAAAAAATTTATTAATCTGCTTATCAATAATTACAATTACCTTGTTTATAATTTTTACATTTTTTATTTTTACATCCCTGTTAGATAGGTTAAATCAGCGTGATTACCAAGACTTTGCCAATATAGGGAAGCAATTGTTTACTCTTAATGATAAAGGATACATAACTGTAGGTGAATCAATAGGCAGTTACGATTATGAAGATAAACCTAAGTTGGAAAAGGCACTTCTAAAATATAAAAGTAAAATATTAGTTGTAGATTTTGTTGACAAAAATGTTATATTGCTATCATTTGGTTCACTATTTCAAAGTGTTGAAGGAATTGTAATAACAAGAAATAATGCAGAATTAAAAGATACATATGAAGGCACAGGGTTTGATGAAGGAACCTTGAGATACACTGAATTAATTCCAACTGTTTATCGCTTTAGTGCAGGATTATAGTCAATAAAATAAATATTAAGTGCTATAAGTTAATGCATATTAGTCTTAGAATTCATAATAACTTATAATAATTAAATTACATACTACATTAGTTTGAAGCAGTTGAGATTATTCAAAAGAGGATTGAAGAGGAAAATCATAGACCATGGCTTGAGGTTATAGAAGAAGTGAGAGAAGAACTGAATGGTAAGGTTAGAAATTTATAAAAAATGCAGGGGTAATTACCCTGCAAAAGTTAGATATACACCAACACCCGAAATAAAGCAGCCTATAGCCATATAGAATGCTGATGCTACTTTATCTCCAACTATTTTTCTCATAACTTTAGCTTTTCTGTTTTCCCAGAAAAAATCAGGTTTTTTAACAGCAGCTATAATTGTATATAAACCAATTAATATAAATAAAATAGACATTTTAAAATACCTCCTTATTTTTCAAAAACAATACCAATTTTAACATTTACATACATATTATAGCAATAGTCCCTAAGAACTAAGAAAAAAATATATGAAAAATGTTGGAGTAACAATATAAGTATTCAAATAAAAAAGAAATTGCTATTAAGCAATTTCTTGGTAAGCTAGAGGATCTTCACCATATTCATTAGGTCCATCAGTACCTTTTTTAAATAATATTAGAAGTTTTAAATAGATGTTATAAATAGGAACCATGAATAGAAATATATGAATTCCAGATCTATTTAAATCATGCAATCTTTGTATCATAAGACAGGTAATAAATATTAAATAAGCTATAACATAAAAACTAACAAAAATAAAAACAAAAACATTTTCGTCATCAAGACCAAGCGAATTAATACATAAATTCATTAATGGACCAACAACGAAAGCTAAAAAATGATAATAAAAATATTTAGCTCGATTTATACGACCTTCAGAAGTAAACAGATTTTTCATTACCTAACCACCTTTGTTGAAAAGTATTCAAATACTGTACAATTATAACAAAATAAGGGTTAAATGTGAATAGTTTACAGAGTTAAAACGGGGAATTATAGGCGATGGTTTGAGGTTATAGAGAGAGTTAAAGAAAATATAGAATCTATTAAAACCATCGAATAGACCCTATAAGAGCATGTACAAGAAAACTTATAGATATACTTGTAATGAAAAAACTTAAAGCAAATGCTTTATAATTTAGATATTTTCCTATACAAAATGCAAATACACTACTAATAAAAAAATAAACAATTATAGCACTAGATTCAGATAAACTGGTGCTATGAGCTATAAAACTTACATAAAAAAGCCCCCATGTAAAAGAAATAGGAATGCCTAATAAACCTTGAATAAAAGAATTTGAACTTTTAGTATTATTCATAAAAAAACTCCTTTATATAAAAAGTATTTTAGAATTAATTTACCATATTATAACAACTAATATATCTAAATGCAAATAGTAAGATAATAATAAATATGGATTTACCCTAAATGAAGATTTATGTGTTGAGGAAGTAAAGTAAATTTAGAAATACGATATGTAAATAATACAAGTAAATAAAAAGAAATTGCTACTAAGCAATTTCTAATTAATACATTTTGTGTAGCGGATTTTCGCCATATTGATTAGGTCCATTGGTCCCTTTTTTTAATAATAAAACCAGATGTAGATATATATTATACAAAGGTATTAGTAGTAAAAAATAATGGGTTCCAGCTCTTTCGATATCATGTAGTCTTTTGACTATAAGACAAATATTGATTATAGATACAATAATAGCTGATGCTATATATACATACAGTAGAAACGTACTCTGTGTATAATCCATAGCATACCATAAAAACATAATGATAAAGTTTATTAACAATGAATATCCAAAATATCTACCACGATTTATGCGACCTTCAAAAGAAAACAAATTTGACATGCAATGACCACCTTTTTATATATTTTAGATTTTTAATATACACATAATATATTAATTAACTATAAAAAAGGTGAATTAACTTAACTATTAAGGTAATTCACATAACAGAACCCAAAACTACATTAGGAGGAGATATTTTGAGAGATACAAGTTATAAAAAGAATTACAAGATGGCCAACAAAGGGAAGGTTTTTGAGGAGGAAATAATAAAATCAAATGAAGGTTATAAAAATAGAGAAATAGCTTTAATACAAAAGATTGGTACGCCGTGGCAAGTAAAAAAATAAGGAAAGAAAATTGGATCAGCATTTCCAGTGGAAAAGTCAACTTTAGACTTTAGAGGAACTGTTAAACCATGACTTTCAATAAGTTTTGATTGTAAAGAATCGGAAGATGAAAGAGGTTTACCTCTTAAAAATATAGAGCCACACCAAATTGAATATATAAGAAATACTTTATCCATGGGAGAGGTAGGTTTTATATTTTGCTATATGAAAAGAAAATTGATAATAATTGATAAAGATACTGGAGAAGAATTAGAAAGAGTAGAGTTTACAGGTGGCTATAATATAGCTGTTACTAACATGCATGATGAAGATGCAAAAGGATTTGACATTGTTTGCTAATAATTAAAAAAATCAGGAGATAAATCACATAGAATAGCAACAGGGCTTGAAGAAAACGTAGAAATAGTTTTTGGAAAAATACTTATTTTATCAAATGAGTTTTCTGAGATAATAGAGTTAATAGACAATAATATTATGTATATTGCAAATGAAAATATCTTAACAAACTCTAAAAAAGATTTATTACAAGAAAACTTAGAGAGTACTAATAACAATTTAAATGGAGTAAATTGTGTAACTAAAGAAATATCAGATATTATTGAAGGGATGACAGTAAAAGGGTAACAGAGTAATTATATTTTAAATGTTCATTAAATACATAGAAACAAAACCTCTACTTTTAAATAGCAGAGGTTTTTACTATAATAAACTAATATTCAATTCACCATCAGGCTCAATAGAATCTATAAAGGATAGTTTTATCACATTAATTATATAGATAAAGCATCTATTTTATGAACCCTTTTTCAAAACAGTAGAAACCGCCTTTTCTAAAAGTTATCATTCCAACTTTATTATAGCCAAAGTTCGCATACAATTTGCAAGCTTGTTCATTTTGAGAAAAGGCATCTAGTCGTATTGATTCATAATTATTTTCTTTTGCATACTTTTCTGTAAATTGTATTAAATTCTTAGCTATGCCTTTACCTTGATATTTTGGATCAACACATAGCCTATGAACAATCAAATGCTTACCTGAAATATACTTCCATTTTAATGATTCATATTCATCTTCTTGATGCTCATTTAAGGCTATAAAGCCATGGATAATATTTTTGTCAACATATACGTAAAGATTATTTTTCAAAATATCAATAGAAAATACTTCTTTATTAGGATAGGTATTATCCCACTGATATATTCCTTTTGACTCCATATCATTAATGGCATTTGAAATAATATTCATAATGATTTTTAAATCTTCAATACGAGCTTTTCTAATTAGCATACATTATCTCCTTTATATGAACTTTAAAACTAATATTAATGTTATATTATGCATATGTTGCAAGCTTAGAAACTAGTATGTAAATAATAATATATACAATATTAATAATTGTAATTAGGGAATTAGAATCATCATATGAGAATATCATTAAAATACTAAGCATAGCAGGCATAATGGAAAACTTCATGTATAAATCATAAAAATTTTCGAGGGTTTGAGGTATTTCAGAAGATAATTCTGAACCCATCTGAACATATATAATAAATATTATTAATAAATTTAATAATCCTATAAATCCTCCTATTTGTGATTGGTTTAAACTTTTCATACTTATTCTCCTTTATATATCTATAATAGATTAATATTCAATTCACTCTCATACTCAATAGCATCCATAAAATCAGAAGTATTCTTATAAGTTCCTTAGGTAAAGTAGAACTTATAAAAGGACTTTTATTTATATCAGATGAACTAGATTGAACATTATTATAAGTGGATCTCTTAGTATTAGACTTAGTACTTTTTTTACCTAAATTAAGTCTAACTTCACCGCCTAGATTAATGCTTTTTCTAAATCTGAATCCCATATTTGCACCTCATTTCGTAGAATCATAATTAAATTATATACTAGAATTGAAAGAATTTCCATTTCAGGGGAAGGGTAAATAAAAAAAGCACCTATTGCTAGGTGCTCAGGGTTATATCGCTTGGATATGCATAATAATTGATCTTTAGACTTCCAGGATTAAGCTTTAAAATTATATAAAGGTCTAATTATATCTATAATATCTATAGTATCTTTTGTATTTTCTATTATTTCTTCTATAGGTTTGTATGCCATAGGAGCTTCATCTATAGTAGATTCTCTAACTGATGTAGTCCATACATTCTTCATAGAGTCTTTATATGAATTCATGTCTATAGATTCTTTAGCTTTACCTCGACTCATTAACCTACCAGCTCCATGAGGTGCAGATTGATTCCAATCTTCATTTCCTTTTCCTACAGCAATAATAGATCCATCTCTCATGTTAATAGGTATAATTACTTTTTCATCTTTTTTAGCTGATATAGCGCCTTTTCTAAGAAGCATATCATTTACATCTATATAGTTATGAATTGTCTCAAAAATATCTTTAGTATCATTTATTTCTAGGTGCTTTAGGATAACTGATATTATAGCTTTTCTATTTAAAGATGCATACTCTTGAATTATGTTCATATCATGAAGATAGTTATCAAAATCTTCTCCTGTCAAAAATGCTAAATCTTTATCAGTTTTAGTAATATTTCTATTTGCATAATTTTCATTGTTTGAAAGATTTTTTATAGCAATATCTTGATAATATTTTGCGACTTGATTACCTATATGCCTACTACCACTATGTACAACCAAATATAAATTATCGCCATTGTCTTGGTTAACTTCAATAAAGTGGTTTCCTCCACCTAATGTTCCTATGCTTTTCTTAGCTCTTTCTAAATCTACATGAGCTATACACTTTAACTTCTTAAGTTTTGATAATTTAACGTACTCATGGTTATATTTTCTTATATGAGTACCTGCTGGAACATGATTTCTTATTACGTTATCAAGTTTATTAAAATCTAATGTCTTTTGGTTTAACGGAGCAACCGTCATACCACATCCTATATCTACACCAACTAGGTTAGGTACAACAATATTATTTAATGTCATAGTAGTACCTATAGTACAGCCTTTGCCTGCATGAGTATCAGGCATTATTCTGATAGTGCTGTCTTGCCATTCTTTTCTATTTAAAACATTCAATATTTGACCAACGGCTTCTTGTCCAATATTGTGTGTAAAAACTTTTGCGGTATTATATTTTCCTTGTATTTCTATCATTAACTTTCATTCCTTTCAAAAATAAAACCTCATATATATAAATAAGTTTATTTATATACTTATAAAACTTTCTATAAATCACTATATTTTGTTACTAGTTAGAGAACCTATATGCTTTAGAATAAATAATCAGTTGCAGAGTTACAAAATTATATCATAAATTTGTATGATATATTATTTTACAAATCAAAAATCAGAGTAGAATATAATGTTAAATAAGTTAGTATTTATAGATATATCGTCAAAAAAATGAAGATATTAAGAATTTTTTCATAAATAAAAGCACCTAAATTAATAGATGCTTACAAATTAACTATTATTTTACTATTTTGTTTATAGAGAATCCAGTTTGATCATTCCATTGAGTTTGTAAACCTAACTTAGCAGCAATGATGCTAGAGTAAGAGCTTGCTACAGAGGCACTAAGGGAGAAGGAGAGTATACTTCAGACATGTATATAGATATAAGGAATGGAGATTTAGTCATTACTATAACACAAGGTATTTATGAAAATGGAAAATTCATAGGTGTAGTTGGATTAGATTTGATTTTAGAATCTGAGGAATGATACTTAATGAAGAATATAAGTATTATTATTTGATTGATTTTTTATAATTTTTTATAACTAGCAAATACTATCAAAACAGTAGCCAACCAAACCTACTGTTTTATATTACAAGAATATAAAATAAGTATAAAAACATCTTATATTATGGTAAAATACATCTGGAAATAATATAGAAGTTATATACGTAAAAAAATTCGGAAGTTAAAAGCATAGAAGAAAAATTATATTGCTCAGCTAGTTGAAATGGAAGAACTCAAGGAAGAAAATAAAAGGCTAAACTAATAATTAAAGATTCTTAGAGGCAGGTTACAATTGAAATTTAATCATAAACTAGTTTTGAGGTGTTATTTATATTTTGAAAGTCTCTATCTAATATAAAAAGGGGAATAGCTATGACAAAAAAGTTGATTTTGCTTGTTACTATATTAACGTTAGTAATATTAGTAGCTTATTTACAGTATTTTAATGATGAAAAAATTGAAGATACTATTATGACAAGTGATTCTTATAAAACTGTTTTTACTAAGGTTGATGATGTAATAAATTTTAGCATAAATACAAAAGATTATAGTATCGATAATGGTAAAGATATAGATATAAGAAAACTTATTTATGAAAAGTATGATTGTAAAGTATATCTAGATAAGATATTGAATCAAGAGGAAAAATTATGGATTCATATAACTTTTGAAAATGATTGGAATTATAAACAAGGCAAGGGATTAACGTTTAAGAATATTTATTATAAAAATGGTGAAAAAATCTGTGGTTTTGATTCTTCAGAATTAAAGGTTACTGATTCAAAGGGGGATAAAATACATGCAAGTTATGGTGGCGGAGGATCAACTTATTATTATGGCTTTCATATAGAGAAGGAAGATTTTCAAAACAATTATATACTGAATGTCAAATTAAAAGGTTTTAACTTAGTAACTTATGAATTAAAAAAATAAAATTAATAATCGAAGCATATGAAGAAATTAATGAAAAGAAGTAAAACTTAACATATAGATAAAAAATAGCTAAAAACAGTAGGGAACCAAAGCTACTGTTTTTTCTTGCTTAAATATACAAGGAGTATATAAAAGTTTATATTAATGCATAGTTGCAAAATAAAACGTACTTAATTGTAGGCTTAAAAATTATAGATGTTAGGTAAGGTTAACTTGACATTTGAATTTAATGATGTTATATTTTGGATGTAAGGTTAACATTACAGGAGGGGAGTTTATGAAAAATCGATTAAAGGAATTGCGTGAATCTCTTGAATTAACTCAAGAAGGGGTATGGCCACGATTCGTGTAAAAAGTGCAATAGGGAGTAAAAAATTGTAAAATAATTTATAAAAATCCATTTGCTTGATATATTACAAATAAAATTATACTATTTTTATATAAAATATGAGAATATAAACAGTATAATAATAGCACAATAAAACTATATTAAGGTTTCATAATTTGATTTTAATTGGAGGTAATAATGAAAAAAAGCATATTTATATCAGTTATGATAGTTTTTATATTAAATACCTTATTTTCAAGTGCAATACCTCAAAACAGAAAAATAATTACTCTAAAAAATAATAATGCCTGCTATTCAAAATCAGCCAAATTGGATAGAAAAAATCAAGAAGATAATACTAATGCTGATACTACGCCTAAAATAATTGCTTCTATTCCTGAAGAAAAAATTTACTTATATGCTTTAAATGAACAAGATGGTTGGTACAAAGGCATTGTATTGAGTATAAATGGAGTTAACAAATTTTTTGATTGGAAAGCTGTAACATTCCCAGGATGGAATACATTACACTATTTAGATTTAAATAACGATAATAAAAAGGAATTAGTTGTAATGCTAACTCAAAATAAGGGAACAGGTATGTTTCGTAACACAGTTCATATTATAAATCCTGAAAATTTTAGTGAATATAAAGTTAAAGATGCTTTAGATATAGTTTATGACAATATTGATATTAGAATATTATCTAAAAAAGAAATGGAAATAATGATAAATGATACTATTTATAATGCCAAAATACTTAAATCAACTCGTCCTAGTGAAATAGAAAAAACTTTTTTTCATAATTTTATAGAATATTACATTGAAGATAATAAATTAAAAGCTAAGGTCGGGATAGAAGTTCAGTTTTTATCGTATATAGGAAATATTATTATTGATTATGAATTTAAAGATGATGAATTTAAAATAGATAAAATAGCATTTGAAGGAAATCCAAAGGTAACTGTAACTACTTTACAAGTTAAATAAAAAAACTTCTTATTAAATTAAAATACAAAATCACCTTTTTGTAGTTAAAATACTACAAAAAGGTGATTTTGATTTGAAGTTTTTTTAATACTCTAATTTTTATTTAAAAACTAAATCCACTTCATATTATAGAAGTAGTGATTACCTATTTGTATTACATCTGTTGCTCTTGATGGGTACGATGTTCCAAAATACAATCTATTACCAATAGGATTATATTGTGAATCTATGTTTTGAGCTATATAAAGAGAATCATGCCAACTTTGCAAACTTGTATCTGGTTTTCTTGCATCTAATTTGTCCATACCTTTAAATTGTCCTGGATCTAATAGAACTTTTTCATAAGTATCACCAAAATCACTAGGATGTTTTTTCCTATTTTTAGCTACATGAGCAACTGCTTGTTTGCCTTTCCAACTTTCACCACGAGCTTCACTAAATATCATTCTTGCAAGCAAATCAATGCTATCTCTTCCATAAAACTCTAATAAACCGTATTTATCTGATAATGGTTCTCCATAATTATATCCCATAATTGTTAATCTCCTTTAGTTTAAATTTTATTTTTTAGACCTAATACCTGCTGTCTTACTTCCATTAAAGGAAAGTTTAGACCAGGACAGCTTGTACTTTTTAACTCTCTATGACCTTTTATAGTGCTTATACTGTATTTGTTGCATAGGTACTTGCACAATTCTATAAGAGCATTTAATTGGATTTTATTTGTTCTTTCTAGTTCGAAGTTACCTTGTAGACATATACCTAAAGAAACTTTATTGTATCCTTTACAATGTGCTCCTATAGTATTTTCAGGCCTGCCCCTGTAGATTTGTCCATCTTTTGTTATGTAAAAGTGATATCCAAATCCACTCCATCCATTTTCTTTATGCCATCTATGTATCTCATCTACAGTTGCACTACTATGTGCAGCATGATGACTTACTATCGTAGAAGGCTTATTCATTTTTTTGAGACTCTTTCTAAATGCTAAGTTTGTTTCTATAATTTTCATCTTGCTCACACACCTTAAATCTATATCTTGAGAATTTTTAACCGGTTATTTCCTTCTCACTATATACAAACGAAATTCATATCAAAAATGTAAACCTTCAAATTAAAAATTTTTAAAAAAGTTTTTATAAACAAATGAAACACAGTAAATTACTTAATTTAAGCTTCTTTTTTAAATACATGATTTTTTATTTCTTGAACATCTTCTTTTATATCTTCAACAAGATTTAACTTTTCTGTTAGTTTAGATATAATATTTTGATACTTGATTTCTCTCTCTTCCTGACGAAGATCTCTCTTTTCTTGATTTTTGAGAATATAAAATATTAATGCTACCGTTAGAACTGTCCATATACCTTGGCTGGATGCTAATTCTATTATCTTTTCTTCCAACTTCTTCACCTCCATTTTGAATTAAAATCTTTCTAAGTCTATTTAAAGCTCTGTTTTTAGTACTATTAACAGCTTGTCTTGATATTCCCAATTGGTTTGCTATTTCTGTATCAGAAAAATCATATATAATTTTTTTGGTAATAATCTCTTTTTGAAGGTATGATAACTTTTCAAGTAGTTCTAAAATAAAAACATTACTATAAAAATCAATGTTTGAATTATCACTCAATAGATCATAATTTATCTCCACCATTTCCTTTTTCTTTAATACATATTTTCTAAAAAAATCTACTGATTTATTTTTTAAGAAGGTATTTATAAATTTAGCAATTTGTTTATTGTCTTTGTTAAAAAAGCACTCTATCTCTATATTTTTGATTAGTTCTAAAAAAGATATAGTTAAATCTGTTTCTGCTTCTTCATAACCCATATTATTACTTAGCTTTTTGATTGTAGGATAAAAATCTAAGTATAAATCAGAAATAGATTTTTTATCTCCCTTTTGTGCTTTACATATGAATAAATATAATTCCATACCCTTCCCCCTATCTTTTGTATAAAAAAACAAAAATTCTTAAAAGAAACAAACGAATTACGCATTAAATTTGTAAACGGGTATTTTTTGACTATTTTTGTAAAAACATAGAAATGCGTAATGTATTTACTGATTTTTTAGTAAGTCATAAAGAAAATTGACATAAAACAAAAAATCATTCCCTACAATAAAATGCTTTAAGGAATGATTTTCGTATTGTGTTAATTTAGAAAAAACATCAGAGTCCCATATACGATGGTTTATGGAGCTTGAAAACTTTACTGTTATTTCGACAAAAAATATGATAAAATAGGTTCCATAAATAGTACCATAATTACAAAAGTACCATATTTCATGAAAATAGGATTATAGGACATAAGGGAGGATACAATGGGAAAGCTTTTTGGATATGCTAGAGTATCAACAAAAGATCAAAATTTAGATTTACAAATAAATACACTTAAAGAAGCTGGTTGTCATCCATCAGATATTTATGTAGAAAAAATATCATCTCGAAAAAAAGAACGACCTATATTTAAAAAGGTTTCTAATTTATTACAAGAAGGAGACACTCTTGTTATTTGGAAATTAGATAGAATAGGGAGATCTCTTGTAGAACTTGTAAATATCATAGAAGAAATTAATCAAAAGAAAGCTAACTTAAAAACTTTAACTGGAAGTTTAATGATAGATACATCTACAGCACAAGGAAAGTTAATGTACAGTATAACTGCTGCTTTTGCTGAATATGAAAGAGATATTAATCGCGAAAGAACATTAGCAGGGCTTGAAGCTGCTAGAAGAAGAGGAGTTAAATTTGGACCTAAATTTAAATTAACAGATAAAGATATAAAGAAAATGAAGCAAATGAAAGATGTTGGAATGTCTATTAAAGATATTCTTAGTTACTTTAATATAGGGAAAACAACTTATTATAGATATATAAATAGCGATAAAATAGATTCTTAAATAAACTTCATTTACTTTTATAAAATTTTGTGAGGTGAATTATTATTGCCAAGTATAAATGAAACCGCATATCCAAGATTTAAAAGTTCATTAAGTGAAAATGATTTAGAAAATACATATTTACCATCAAATAAAGAAATTATATTTGCAAGTGAGATTACGCGAAAGCCAAAATATAAATTATTTTTATTAATCCTATTAAAAGCTTATCAACGATTAGGGTATTTTACTTCAATGAATCATATTCCTAATGAAATTAAAAGCTATATATCAAATGTAATGGGAATTCAATATGAAGAAGATCAAATTGAAAAGTATAGTAAATCAAGAATGAAATTTAATCATATGGATTCCATAAGAAAATTTTTAGATATAAAACCATATGAAAAAGAATCAAGAAAAGTTATTATACAAGCTGCTACTGAAGCTGCAAAAATAAAAGATAATGATGCAGACATAATAAATATAGTGATTGAAGAACTCATAAAGCAAAAGTATGAATTACCAGCATTTAGTACACTCGTAAGAGTATCTAGAAGAATACGATATACTACATATAATTCATACTACAGAAATATATACAAAAGTCTTAATTCAAATACAATCGAATCTATCGATTCTTTACTTTCAGAAAAAAATGATACATATACATCTTGGAATAACATCAAGCAAGATGTTGGGAAACCGTCTGTTAAGAATATAAAAGTTGTAATATCCTACTTAAATTTACTCAAAACCATTAAAATAGATACCAATATATTAACTAAAGTCCCAGATATAAAAATTAAACATTTTGTCAATGAAGCTAAAAGTCTAGATTCCTCTAAAATGAAAGAATTAAAGGCATCAAAAAGATATACACTTGCAATTTGTTTCTTAAAACAAAGACTTGCAAGTACACTAGATGATATAGGAGAAATATTCATTAAACTAATAAAAAATGCTCAAAATAAATCAAGAGATAAATTAGCTAAATATAAGCTTGAGCAATCTAAAACTACTGATAATCTTATATCTACTTTAAAAAGCTTTATTATTACTTACAAGATAGAGGAAACTGATGATAAAAAAATAAATGCTCTTATGCAGTTAATGGAAAATAAAAATTTAGATGATCTTTTAGAAAAATGTGAAACACATGAAAAATATTCAGATAATAATTATTGGCCTTTCTTATGGAATTCATTAAAGGGAAAAAGATCTGTATTATTTCATATACTTAATGAAATACAGTTGTGTTCAACAACCCAAAACAATTCCATAGAAAAGGCTATAAAATTTATAAAAAAATATAAAAACGCCAATAGATTAGATACAATTTCAACAACAGACAAAGAAATAGGAAGACTTGATTTATCATGGGTAAAAGAACCTTGGTGGAGAATTTTAACAGGATATACGAATAGAAATAAATATCCTGTTAAAATAAATCGTAGGCATTTTGAAGCTTGTGTAATGTATCAAATCATGCATGATTTAAAATCTGGGGATTTATGTATTAAAAATAGTGATATTTATTCTGATTACAGAGATCAGCTTATAAGCTGGGAAGAATACAATAATAATATTGATACTTTTGGCAACCAAGTAGGTCTACCTGTTTTAGAAAATGAATTTATCCAACACTTAAAAGATAATATGGAAAAAGCTATATTTGATGCTGATAATTCTTTTCCTGAAAACCAATATCTTAAAATCAAAAATGGTGTTCCTATACTTTCAAAAATAAGAAAAAAAGATGAACCTAAAAATTTAAAGGTTATACAAAATTTAATTGCAGAAGATTTAGAAACAGTAAATATTTTAGATATTTTATCAGATACAGAAAAGTGGATTCAATGGACAAATCAGTTTGGATCGATATCTGGATTCGATTCAAAGATTAAAGATAAAATTGAAAAATACCTTATGACAACATTTTGTTATGGTTGTAATCTTGGTCCTAGTCAAACATCAAAATCACTACAAGAAATAAGTAGAAAACAGCTTTCTTGGATAAACAAAAGACATGTAACAGAAGAAAAATTAGAAAAAACTATTAAAAATTTAATAAATGCATATAATCTTTTCCCTCTACCTAAATACTGGGGTACAGGAAAAAGGTCTGCTGCTGATGGTACAAAATGGGACATGTATGAACAGAATCTTTTATCTGAATATCATATTAGATATGGTGGATATGGTGGGATTGGTTATTACCATGTATCTGATTTATACATAGCTCTTTTTAGTCGTTTTATACCATGTGGCGTATGGGAAGGTGTTTATATACTCGATGAATTTATAAAGAATGATTCAAATATACAACCAAATATTGTTCATGCAGATACACAAGGTCAAAATACAACAATATTTGGACTATCATTTTTACTAGGAATAGATTTAATGCCTCGAATTAGAAACTGGAAAAAGTTAGACTTATGCAAACCCGATAAAAGCATCAAATGTAAACATATAGATGAAATTTTTTCTGATTATATAGATTTCGATATTATAAAAACTTACTTACCAGATATGTTGAGAATTGTTTTATCCATAAAAATGGGAAGGATAGCTCCCTCAACAATTTTAAAGAAACTCGGAAGTTATAGTAGACAAAATAAACTATACCAAGCATTTAAAGAATTAGGAAGAGCCATCAGAACCATATTTTTATTAAAATATATTTCTGATATAGATTTAAGAACCACTATACAAGAAGCTACAAACAAAAATGAATCTTTCAACGGATTTATAAAGTGGTTATTTTTTGGTGGTGAAGGTATTATTGCTGAAAACAATAGAGATGAACAAAGAAAAATTATAAAGTATAATCACCTTGTTGCCAATTGTGTTATTTTTTACAATGTTTATCATATGTCAAAAATTTTACAAGAACTTATTATAAAAGGATATAAAATAGATGGAAATATACTTTCTTCATTGTCGCCCTACATTACAAGCCATATAAATAGATTTGGTGAATATAAGATAAATAAAAACAGAAACACTCCTTCGTTAAATTACGATATAGATATATTCAAAAGTACGGAGTAAAAAAGCTTTATTTCCATATTTTTACTCCCTATTGCACTTTTTACACGAATCGTGGCCATACCCCAAGAACAATTAGGAGAGCTTGTAGGGGTATCAAGGCAAGCAATTAATGCTATTGAAAAAGAGAAGTTCGAACCTTCAATATGGTTGGCTTATGACATTTCTCAAATATTCCATTGTTCTATAGAGGAGGTTTTTATTTTTGAAGAAAGTAAAAGAAAATCAAGAGCACAGAGAAGTAGAGGTGTAATTTAAATGGCAATAAGACAAATTAGACTTTTTGATGATGAAATATTAAGAAAAAAGAGCAAAGTAGTTAAAGTAGTAGATGATAGAATAAGACAAATACTAGATGATATGGCTGATACTATGTATAATACAGAAAATGGTGGAGGATTAGCAGCTCCGCAAATAGGTATATTAAAGAGATTGGTTGTAATAGATATGGGACAGGGACTTATAAAGTTAGTTAATCCAAGTATAATTAGGCAGGAAGGAAATCAGAAAGTCATAGAAGGATGTTTAAGTATTCCCAATACATTTGGCAAGTTAAAAAGGCCTGAAAAAGTAACGGTGCAAGCATTAAATGAAAATGGTGAGGAAATTACATTGACAGGAACAGGTGATTTAGCGAAATGTTTTTGTCATGAAATAGATCATTTAGAAGGTATCCTTTTTACTGATTTAGTTACTGAATATATATAGAAATATCAATGTATTAAGTTTAAAATTGTTATAAGGGTATTAATCATAAGAATGCTATGTAAACCCAAATAAGCAAAGCAGTAGCCAATCAAAGCTACTGCTTTTTGTTGCACAAACATACAATAAGTACAAAACTATGCTATATTATGGTAAAATGTATAAAAAGATTTAAAGTACATAATTGAAATATAAAGAGAAGAACGTTTATTTCAGGTGGTGATTAGATAAAATGACTGATAAGGAAATAGAGTTTAAACTAAAAAAGTTCAAGAAAAAAGTACTGTCTTTAGTTGAACAAAAAAATATGTTTTCTATTATGAATAATACAAATATGGATACAAAAAATTATAGAATACAGTAATTATATGGGAGAAAATCATATGTATTTAAAAAATAAACAATCAAAAATATATTTATTTACAAATTTATTAGCAATGTGTGGAATAATTATGTATATTATATATTATTTTACTAATGCTTATACTTTAATTGAACTTAAACTATCTGATATAGTATTAATAATTTTTGGATTATATAAGATATTGATGGGGATAAAAAGAGTGATTCTTCGAAAAAATAAGAGAGGTTACTTCGACTGTTTAATTGGAATAGTTTGTTTGGCAGTATTTATAAAGTATGTATTGTAAATTAAAGAAGAAGTAAAATATGTTTTTGAGATATAATAGTTTTAGAAAAGATTAAATATTAATATTAATTTCAATATAAACATTAAAACAGTAGCTAACCAAAGCTACTGTTTTTTCTTGTAAAACCATACAATAAGTATTAAATAAATATTATATTATGATAATATATATATATGGTAATAAATGTAAAAGTATAAAAAACGTAAAATCTGAAGTTGTAAACTTTGACGTCTGACATTATAGATATAATAATTTTAGTTAGGGGGAATAAATAGTGTTTATTTACAAAACATTAGAAAGTACAAGTATGGAAAAATTACATAAAACCTTTTTGGAAGCATTTTCAGATTATCAAGTAAAAGTAGATATTTCTCTTTTAAAGCTTCAACAAATGCTTCAAAGAAGAGGTTATGTTCCAAGAGCTTCAATAGGGGCATTTAAAGATGATGAATTAATTGGATTTTTTTTAACTGGAATTAGAAAATGGAATGGAAAATTAACTGCATATGATACAGGAACAGCTGTTATACAAACCTATAGGAAGCAAGGAGTAACAAGTAATATGTTTCTAAATACTAAACAATTACTTGAAAAAATGGAAGTAGAACAATGGTTACTTGAAGTAATTCAATCAAATATCTCTGCACTTCAGCTCTATAAAAAACAAGAATTTCAAATTTTAAGAGAGTTTGAATGCTTTAATTTAGATAAAAATAAGTATAATAAGGTAACAACATATAAAGTTGAACATATTAATAGTATTAATAAAAGTGACTGGATGGAATTAATGAAGTTTTGGGATTTTAAACCATCTTGGCAAAATTCTATTGATTCAATCAACAGTGTATCAGATACATTCATATATTCTATTATAAAGATTAATGATAGTATTGTCGGTTATGGAATTATTGGTAAAAAAACAGGAGATATTCCACAAATAGCAGTAGATAAAAATTATAGAGGTAGAGGGATTGGAAGAAGCATCCTTACGGACTTAATAAATAGTACAGAATCATATAATATTAGTGTTAAAAATGCAGATAGCCAATGTATTTCTATGAAGGATTTCTTACTGAATTTAGGATTTAAGAATAATATTAGACAATATGAAATGGCTTTAAAATTATAATTTCAAAATCTAACAGTGAAAATTTACTTGGAATATATGCTAAATTATAATAATGAAATTACATACTACATTAATTACATGTTTCTAGGTATAATACAAACCAGGAAAACAGTAGCCAATCAAAGCTACTGTTTTTTCTAGCATAAATATACGATAAGTATGAAAATATTCTATATTGGGATAAAATGAATCTGGGAACAAATAAAATAATTAAAGGATCAATTAGATAAAATTAGAAATATAAAATAAAGATACATTTGTAATATTAAGGAGAGATGGATTTTGAAAAAATTAGAAGAAGCAATCGAATTAAGGAAAGAAGGAAAATTAAAAGAATCAAATGAAATTTTAATAAATCTTGCAAAAGACTATCCCGACAATTCAGTAGTTAACTATCAATGTGCTTGGAGTTTTGATGTTCTGGGATTGGAAAAAGAAGCAGTTCCTTATTATGAAAAAGCTATTTCAATTGGTTTATCAGAAAAGGATTTGCAAGGTGCTTTTTTAGGGTTGGGAAGCACATATAGAACATTGGGACAGTATCAAAAATCAAAAGAAGTATTTGAAAAAGGATTAAATAAATTTACAGAGGATAGAGCTATGAAAGTTTTCTATGCTATGACACTATATAATCTAAATGAACATTCAAAAGCAATGGAAATTCTTCTGACTAATTTAGCTCAAACATCTTCAGATAAAAACATAAAAACTTATAAAAGAGCAATAGAATTTTATTCTGATAGACTAGATGAAATATGGTAAACTAAATAAAAAATACTCTTAAGCCAACCAAAGCTACTATTTTTAATTGCACAAATATAAAAAAGTGTTAATGAATTAGAAAAATGTATTAAAGAAGGTATTAGAGTATATAAAGTAAGGGGGATAGTATTTTGTACTTGATAAAATGTTATTTAGTTCACACCTACTATAGATTATTTTTTGTTTTCGTTATATAATTTTCACAAATTAATCTAAATAGGTGTTTATTAATGAAGAAGGGGAAAATAATGAATGAATATATAGATGATACACTAGTTATTGGAAAGTATATTAAAGAAATTGAGGAAGGAAAATATGGAAGTTCCCATAATCTATTTCAAGATGTAGTAAAAGGAAGTAATCTCGGAGAATATTCACAACATGTATATAATTGGGCTTTTAATCATGAGTGTGATAGTGTTAGAAGTAATCTTTCTATAGCGTGGGCATTTCATTGTTTTAAAAATGGTGATTTTGATGCTATCAATAATATGATTAATATGGGTTGTAAATTTCGTAGAACGGTTTTAGTTGCGTTAGAATATGTTTGGAGTCCAATATATTTTTCTGATGAGATGGAAAAAATACTTCTTCAGTGTTTAGAAGATGAGTCATTAGATGTTAGGCAAAAAAGTGCATTTGTATTAAATCGAATTGGAGAAAAAAACTATGATTTATCTCCTTATATAGAGTTATTGGAGAAGCATCTTTATGATCATGAAAAACCAAGATGGGGAGCAACTGTATCTAAATTAGTTGCGAGTGCACTTTATTTATCAGCATTAAATGATAAAACAGGAAAAAGAGCTATAGATATTTTGAAGGAGCATGTAAGAGATGAAGATAAAAAAACTTCTAGAGTATGTACTGCAGCTTATGTGAATTATCTTGTAGATATAAAAGATTTTAAAAGTGTTGATGAACTTATTTCTTGTAAGTCAAAATATATACGAATGGGAGTAGCAGAAGGATTGAAGTATGTAATATATGATATAAAAGTTGATATTGATTTATCGGCTATTGAGCAGAATTTAAAATGTACTGATGACGCAAAAATTAGTACATGCAATGATGTAATAACAGCAAAGTATTGGGTGGAGAAATTTGACTTTTCGCCAATTAGAGAAAGACTAATTCTTCTGTTAAAAGATAGAGTTCAAGATGTTAGATGTATTGCAGTTGAGGCGCTGCGTGAAGCGGCTTATAAGAAGCATCAAGATATATTGTCAGCAACGCCATTATTAATTGAACTTTTAAGTTCAAAGAATCCTAAAATTCTTCAGCAAGCTTCTTCAGCTCTTTGGAGAAGTTTTCATGATATGGATAAAGAGTTACTTGAAAAGGCAGTCAATGCACTTGAACTACTTTTACAAAACAAAAATAGGAATGTACGTAATGATGCTAACAGTGCTCTTAATAGAGCGTATAGATGTAGAAAAATAGAAGGATAAAAACAATAAATAGATAAAAATTTTATTTAATCATGAATAAAAAATATAGAAGCGGTTAATTAGGTAATATTGATATTGATGTGAAAGTCAATATATATAACAATAGAACTGATTTACATAAAAATGAATACAGTAGAATAAAATGGATAGTTGAAGTTTTATTTAAAACTATAATAAGATTTTTTTATAGTGCTTTGAGTAAAACACAAAGGCGATTTCTGTATAGAGGTTGCCTTTTTATATTCAAAAATTATATATTTTAAATTATGGAATAATGATAATCTAAATATCTTAAGTGCATCTAATTTTGAATTAGGTGCTTTTTTGTATGTGTTTTTAAAAGCCAAATCAAAGTTTGCTGATTGGATAAAAAATAGGATTGAAAGATATGATTTTATTGAAAATGAGGACTATATCGGTTTCTAATTTCTTAGAAAGTGGTGGAAGTAGGTTAGATTACATATTTAAGCTTGATGCTGCTAAAGAGATTGCCATGGTAGAAAACAATACTCAAGGAAAGCTAGTTAGAAGATAAACGAGTTTAAATAAGATTTTAGCAAAACTAGTACATTGAAAACTGAATAATACGGTGTTTAGAAATAAAAATAGATATACAGTAATAAGGCTTATATAAAAGGCTTAATGAGTCACAGATGCTATAATATCTTCATATTTTATTAGAAAAGAAATGAGATTGAAGGTGTGAAATGAAAAAAAAATTTGCAACAGCTCTAAACTGTATTGATGGTAGGTTTCAAATTCCTGTAATTAAGTGGTTGAAAGAAAACTTTGATGTGGATTATGTAGATTTAATTACAGAACCTGGAATGGATAAGGTACTATCTCAAGGACACTGGCGTGAAATGCAAAGGTTAAGAGAGAAAGTTATGGTTTCGATAACAGCTCATAAATCTAATGTAGTTGCTGTAGTAGGACATTATGATTGTGCTGCAAATCCTGTTAGTGACTGTAAACATTTTCAGCATATAGTAGCATCAACATATACAGTAAAATCATGGGGACTTCCAGTTATAGTAGTTGGTCTATGGGTCGATGAATTTGGGTGTGTACATGTTGTTTGTATGTAAATTTCAATTATCTATGTTGTGTATCAAATGATTAATTAAAACACCGTATTATTCAGAAATGGATTTTTCGGTGTTTTTATTAGTTGAACTATTTGATTTATAACAATGCATCAAATATAAGTTAACTATACTTATTAAAAGAAGATAAGAGATACAATATGAGAGATCTCTTATCTTAGAGTATTAAGATGAATATTATTTTTCATTTGGATTATTAAAAGATTTTTTATTAGTTGAAGTGGCGTTATTTATAGTTTTACTGTCAACACTAGATTTTAGATCTGATTGATAATAAGTTACAGCTGTATTTGCTTGATCTTGTGTTAGTTTATTAGATTTTTGAATTTTATCATTCATGTCAAATACCTCCTTTAGACTTTAGTATTAATTTAACCAACTTATAGTGTATATAACTAAGGAATTAAATGATATTAATAGAAAAATTTCCAAAGATTAAAGTCGTAGCATTACAACTAGAAGTTAAGTATGACAAGTTTAAAATAAAGTTAAAATGGGGTGGGATTTTGAGAGATACAAGCTATAAAAAGAATTATAAGATGGCCAATAAAGGGAAAGTTATATAAGATTATCTATCTCATTTTTTCTTTTTTCAGTTTCTTCAATATCAACTCTAATATCTAAAACATCGCCTTCTTTATACAAAACTACCAAGTTTATTGCATGTGTTACATAATCATATAAAAAACACAAAAATATACCATGATATGATAAACTGTATCGGTAACTATCTAAACATGTAAGGAGGAAGTGGAATGATAAAAAGATTAAAACGTAATAGTAGTTATATAATTGTAGGTGCTATAGGGGGAATTATATTTCTAATTTTAGATGAGGGATTTGGGATTGATAAAGCAATATTAAATAATATATTTATATTTTTAGTTATAATAGGTTCAATGTTCACAATCTTTAGAAGTATTAAGAGATCTAAGTATGTTGTATCTTTGCTTAATGATCAATACAATGTAAATTTATTTCTTGAAGAAATTGAAAAAGATATAAATAAAACATTGAATGACAAAAATAAAAAAATGCTTTTAATAAATAAATCGTGTGGGTTAAACTATAAAGGAGATTTTGAACAGAGTGTTGAAATATTGAAATCTATTGATATAAAAGGCATTAATAAAGTTTTTAAGAAATCATATTATAATAACTTTCTTTATAATTTGTTAATGCTTGATAGAATAGATGAAGCTAAAGAAATGTTTGCTAATCACATTGATGATATTGAAGTAGAAACAAAATATAAGATGTTAGATATATCTACAAATCATACTTTGGCAGCATATGAATTCTATATTGGGAATTTAAAAAAAAGTAGAGAAATGTTTGAAAGATTACTTGAAAAAGATCATTCGGAAATAAACGAAGTTTCTACATTTTATTTCTTAGGACTTATGGATTTAAAAGAAAAAAAATTAGAAGAAGGGAGGCAGAAGCTTAAAAAATCAGCTGAATTTGGAAATTATTATTTCATATCTAAAATGGCGAAGGATTTACTTTCTAAATATTAGACAAATAAATTTAGTAGCAATAATAAAAAGAGCAGATTTTCTGCTCTTTTATTATTGTAGTGGATGATATCTCTTACAAGCACCATAATCATGTGCTTTAGCATCAGATCACTTAATCTATTAATCATCGAATCTATAAACAAGTTCACCTTTAGTGTTATATAACTCTGCAGGATCGCTTTTGCTATTGTTCCAAGTCCCTTTACTATCAAGCCAATGAAATTCTACATCTGAGTTTTTAGCAGAGTCCCCAACCTTTACAGATGAATTTGAATCTAAAGTGAATTTGGGAAATGTAAAAGACTGATTACCTGTTACAGATATAATCTTCCACCCCGTAAGATCCACTGACTTACTTGCTAAATTTGTAATTACAATATATTCAGCTTTTTTATCTAGAGCAGTAATCATTAGATCTTTACTAATATTATTTGTTTGTTCCTTAGTTGATACATTTGTTTCTAACTTTGCATTGACTTTATCTGGATTTACATTGTCAAATTCATCATTTACAACATGTCCATTAATTGTGTATGTGTAACTATAATGACTTGGAATCTGAGTATTTGTATTTGGGTAAGTTATAACAGCAACAAAATCTGTACAACCACCAGCATCTCTGATAGCTTTTTCCATATAAGCCTGATCACCATGTCTGTTAAGTGTGCTTTCTTGCGGTGTTATATTATATGCATTTGAAACACCACCAAGAGAATCAGCTATAACGTGGCCTTCATCCAAAGTTGGACTTTCTACTCCAGGTACTTTTGCTTCATCACGATAATATCTTCCAGTTGATAGAACAGGCTCAGTAGATTCATCCTGTAAAGTGATTTTCCTAGCTATTACTTTAACCAATTGATTATGCTCATTCGTATAAGCATAATATTCTCTATCGCCATATCCTATATCTACAACAACGTTAGGTTCTCTATGACCAGATTGATTTCCACCATCAACCTCAATTAATTTATTCTCTTTTATATTTGGTTGAGTGGTTTGATTATCACTTGTAGTTTCTTCGTTTTCATTAGATGAAGCTTTTGCTTGTTGTATTTCTGCCTTAGCTTTTTCAAACTCATTTGAAGATACTTCAGATTCTGTAGATTTACAAGCTGTAAATAATAGCATTAGTAGAAAACAGAGTATTATAGACGATATTTTGTTGAGTTTTTTCAATATGATACCTCCTTCTTATATTAATATCCTAATTATATCACTATTTTATAAAAAATCTTGCAGGATATATTAAATTTCTACATAATAAGGCAGAAAAATATGAAGAAAAAACAAGAAAATTATGGGAACGTAGTATATATTGTGCATTATAGAAATTGTTATAAGGGGTGATTTTTTGAAATTATTGAGAGGCAGTTTTATGGTATTGTTGTTACTTTTGTAATATATTATTTATAGTAGCTGAAAAAATGTAAGTGAAGTTTAAAATATAATACAAAAAAATAATAACTTACAAACACAGATAATATTAATAAATTAATTAGGATCCTAATTTGAAATTAACAAAAAGTTGGAGGAAACTATCAAGAAATATTGATATTACTAAGACTTCAACTGATTCCAATGAGGGGGTTATAGCTGTATACATAGATAGATCATACTTTAGATAAATATGCAGTAATTATATATGAATTTGGTCATGCATTGTCTTTAGCAAATTGTGACGAAGATACAAATTCAAGGAATAATGCAATTATGGAAATTCATTATAATGGAGATAATGCCTGGGTAACAGAAATAGATGAATATCATTTTGAGTATAAATAGGATTAAGAAGGAGGGAATAAAAATATGCTAAGTAAAAAAAAAATAATAGCTATATCGTTAAGCTTATGTTTATCTTTATCGTCATTTTTAATATATAAACATAATCATATTAATGTTATAAAACAAGATGCACTTATGGCAAGTATAAACAGTTTTGATGAGCTTTACAAAGATTCTGATGCGGTAATACTTGTAAAAGCAAAAGGTAATAAGGAAAATGTTGTTAATGGAGAGGATTGGGACCAAACGGGATATACTTTAAGTGAAGTTGAAATAGTAAAAGTTTTGAAAAACAATGACAATCACCCAATCAATAATAATGAAAATATTAATATTATTGAGCCTTACTATATAGAACAAGGAGGTATTTTTGAAGGTGAAAATAAGCTTATATATGAGGATTATACAGAATTGAAAGAAGATTGTCTGTACATATTAACTTTAGGTTGGTACGATGAGGGCAAAGCATATGCAACAAATGGTGTAAGTCAAGCTAAATATAATATAGATGGTAAAGATACAGAAGAACTAAAAACATTTAATATTAGTACATCAAAACGTAAAAAACGTTCTTTAGATTCCCAAGAGCCTCAGAATCATATGCAAGAATTAAGACAACAAGTTTTAGAAAAATTTGATAAAGAGATTCAAGAAGCTGTTGAAAATAATTAAATATTATTGAAGTTTATGAAAAGTCACGAACCATATAGTGTAGACAAGTAGCCAGTTTGCACTATGGGGTTCGTGGTGCTTTTATATAATAATTGGTTGTTTTGATATTTATAAAACAGGAACAATGACTCTTTTTTAATACAAAGAAACAAAACAAACACAAAATACATAAAGCAACTAGAATGAGGTAGTGATATGGTAAGGGCAAAAAGTCTAAACAGGGATAAAGCTAAAGAAGTATATCTTAATTCTAAAGGATCAGTAAAGTTAAAATATATAGCAGAAGAATTAGGAGTTAAAGATTCTTAGATTATAAAATGGAAAAGACAAGATAAATGGGATGGTCAAATAAAAGGATTGTTATTAAAAGTAACGTTACTAATAAAAAGGAGCAGAAAAAGGAAGTATTTTTCATTTTTTATGTACTGCAGCTATACAAGAACTTGAATAATAAAAAATATTTGAAGCATCCAAGAGGGGGTTTTTTATATGCTTTTGTATTAGAAGACATACTTAAAAAATAATTTAATAAAAGTTTATAATTATAAAAATACATAAATTATTTACAGGAAATATTTAAATGCTATAAAAATACACCGTATGTTATTGAGTTTGATATAAATTAAAAAAATTAGAAAACCAAAGCTACTGTTTTTAATTGCACAAATATACAATAACTATGAAGATGTGCTACATTATGGTAAAGTATAATTAATATTAACCCCAACGACTATATAGGAGGCTATTAATGAGAAAAGATAGAACAATGTGTCCTTGCTGTGGCAACTATACATTCTCAATAGGAACTGAAAAAAATGTTTATCTCTGTGGATCTATTTGCCCTGTTTGTTATTGGGAAATTGATCCATTTGTTTCAGATGATGAGGAACCTAGTGATTCAAACCATGGTCTATCTCTGAAACAGGCAAAAGAAAACTATAAAACTTTTGGTGCTTGCATAGAACGTCTAGTACAATATGTACGTAAAGCAAATGATAATGAAAAGTAAACTTTTCTTAGACAAAATATAAACATAGAAGGAGTAGAACAAATGGAGATACATAACCATAATTTAAATATTCATTATAGTTTACCAGATGAAATTTGGAATGAAATTTCAAATTTATATTCTCAAATGCCAGGTTGGATAAATTACATTGATGGCATTCCATATTGGTTTGGAACAGAGGAAACAGAAAAATTCATTTGTGCATCTGTTGAGCCTAGTGGATTACAATTTTATGCAAAAATGCTTAATGAAGAGTGGGAATCTTGGTTTAATTTATTCAAAGAAAAAGCTACTGATTTATTAGGTTTTGAAGTCGGTGAACCTGAAGATGGTTTTAAGTTTATATTTTAATATATAACTTCTTTCATTATTAAGTTAGTAGTATACATATTTAATATTTTAAAAGTTTATTGAGGTAAGGGCGGAACTAAAAATGATAGAATTTAAAAAAAATTTTACTAATCAATTAAAGTTATTAGAAAACATAAGGCATAAAGATATATTTGAAAATAGGGATATAAAATATTCTAAATGGGGAGTTTCTATTGAAAATATAAATATTATTGTGTTTGGAGATGAAAATTTACCAAACTGTGAATATATAGACATGGCAGATAAAATATTAAAAGATTTAGATAAATATAAGAAATTAGCAATAGATAGATGTAAGATCTGGTTAGGATACGATGATTTACAAGAGTGCATTAGTATGGAGTTTGGACAAATATATTATAGTGATATAAGAGTTTGGGAAAATTGCTTTAGTTTAACTTTTTCAAGAGTGAGAGATATAGATTCAGAGTGGAATTATACTGTTAAATTTAAGGATAATGGTTGGCCAATTGGAATAGAGGTTTGGTCTATAAAGCGTTATGATGAATTAGAAAAAAGTCATTATTTTATAGATTTTAATGAAGATGTTGAAGATGATATAAATATAGAATGTAACAATAAAAAACTTCAAGAGGATTTAATGAAGTTTTTTAAAGAACATATAAAGATAGAGGCAGAGTATGATATAGATGAAACTATATGTAGTTGCTATTGTGGAACTAAGAAAACTGATGGTTGTTTTTATGCAACAGGAATCTGTCAAAATACAGGTGATATTATTAAGGATGTATATTCAAATTATACAGTTAAATATGTGAATGACAATAGATTTATACCTATAGGTATTGAATTCTGGATCAGCTAATTTTAGATATAAACTAAGGTATTGTAAATATTTTCTATTATCAAAACAGTAGCCAACCAAAGCTACTGTTTTATAGTGCACAAAAATACAATAAGTATGAACTGTTGTTATATTATGGTAATATATACATGGAAATAAATAAAAACTATATGAAAAGATATAAGATAAGCAATAGTAAGAAATTGCGAAATAAAGATAATTTATTTTGAAAGAAGTGATGTAAGATGAAGAAAAAATATTTAATCATTAAATTAATTGCTTTTATTTTTTGTATTATTAGCATTAATAGTTATATTACTAACTATAATAACTCAAACATTAAGAATTACCTTAATACTGGAACAATAATAGATGAATATGCCAAAGATTTTATGCCTAATCTTGATGATTTACCTGAATATAAGAATATTTCATACAAATATACTGACAATTCATGGTATATACGTGAATCTTATTCAGTTGTTCTTGTTGTAGAGTATGACGACAGAACATATGAAAGTGAAAAAAATAAATTGTCGGAAAAATATCTTTTTTTGCAAAAGAATACAGATAGAATGATACCTGAACCTGAGTTTTCAATAAATAGTTACAATTTCAAGGTCGTAGGTGAAAATGGAAAAGGAAATACAATGTTTGGAAGAACTTTTGGCATGATTGGAACATCTGAAAAGAAGAAAAGTATAGCTTATTTATATTTTTGCGATTTAGATATAGATGTTTCGTATCCTTTAACTACTCTTGTTAAGGAACATTTTAAATATGATTTTTAACCTTGTATTTTTAAGAGTATATAAATTAAATTATCAATATTATTTTAAATAAACTTAGTAGGAGGTTTTCTATGCTAACTAATATCATACATATAGTAGGTGCATCTGGTTCTGGCACAACAACACTTGGCAAGGCAATTGAACATAGGTATGGCTATACTCATTTGGATGTTGATGATTACTATTGGCTTCCAACCGATCCTCCATTTATAACTCCTAGAAAGCTAAATCAACGAGTGAAGTTACTAGAAGAAGATATAAAAAAATATAAGAAATGTGTAATAACAGGTTCGTTATGTGGATGGGGAGATTGTTTTATTTCAAAATTTGATTTAATAATTCGTGTAGTTACACCTACTAAAATTCGTATAAAGCGACTGAGACAAAGAGAACTTCAGAGGTTTGGGAATCGTATTTTACCTAATGGTGATATGTTTAATAAACATATGGAATTTATACAATGGGCTAGAAAATATGATACAGGAGATACCTCTATGAGAAGTAAAAAATTACATGATGAGTGGATAAAATCAATTTTGTGTAAGCAAATTGTAATTGATGGAACTATATCTACTGATATAGTAATTTCTAAAATTGATGAGTTATTTGTCAAATGAGGGAAATTTAGTTGTGTTATCATCTAAAAATATAATAAGTTTCCAATTGTAAGATATTATGGTATAAAAATTATTTATATAATTATAGATGGTGGATTGATGAAGGTAGTAAGAAAGGCAATAGATACTAAAAAGTATATAGATGTAGCAAATAAAATAATTGAAAATATATTATAGTAGATAAAAATCTACTTATCTTAAGTTTTAATGATATGTATTTTTATCAAAATACTAAAAAGAGGGAATCTTATGTATAAAAAGAAACTTTACAAATCAATAAAAGATAGACGTATATCAGGTGTATGTGGTGGTATAGCTGAATATTTTGAGATGGACCCTACAATAGTTAGACTATTATGGATGCTGTTTATTCTTCTTGGAGGATGTGGCGTTATTGGCTACATTATTTGTGCAATAGTAATTCCCGGTCAAACAGATATTTATTAAAGAAGTCTTATAGACTTCTTTTTTTACTCTATATGAAATTATAATATTTTTGCTTTGTAGATAAAATATTCTACTCTAAAAACTTTTCCATTTCCTTATTAGCCATCATACATTCAGTTTTTATCTGCATATTTTTATAATCCTGAAGTTCTTTAAGCATTTCTTTTTTCTCATCTAAAGATAAATATTCCAAGTGATTTTCAAGATTGCTTTCTAACTGATTAATTGAGCTTCCGAATGATTTTAATAGTATTTGAAATTGCTCATTCTCAAACATAAAAATACCTCCATGGTTTAGTTTATATTTGGATTATATCCATTAACAGAAAAGAATATAATAAAAATTTATATGTTTAAAGAACTAATGTTCTTATATGATTTAAAATAGAGAGAGGAATATGTAGGAATAAAAATTAATGAAATACATAAGGCGTTTGAAGAAGACATTAGTCAACTAAAGCTACTGTTTTTTCTTGCGTAAATATACAGAAAGTATAAAATTGTGCAGTGTAATATACACTTAGAAAGAGAGTCTATTATATTCGAAGTTATCGTTTAGATATCTTTGGGCGTACGCTTAGAAAATTAGGATATTGACATATATAGATTATCGATATACACTAATATTAACAATAAATGTAAAATAATCCAAAGTATTGAAAGGATGATAAGAATGTCAGATTATAACAGCTTATATTCTGGAGATATGACTATACTTATCTTAAAATTACTTCAAAGTAAGGATATGTATGGTTACGAAATGATATCAACTTTACAGATTAATTCAAACAATATGTTTCAATTTAAGGCAGGTACATTATACCCTTTGCTACACAGTTTAGTAAAACAAAAGCATTTAAATTGTTATGAGAGAAAAGTTAATGGAAAAGTTCGTAAATATTATTCTTTAACATCACAAGGGGAAAAATTATTACAGGATAAAACTTATATATGGCAAAAATATGTTAAAACTATGGCATCTGTTCTAGAAATAGAGGTGTATTAATATGAAAACAGATGAGTATTTACATCTTTTAAGCAAAACTATTTCTAATAGAAAAAAGAGAAATGAAATTTGTATGGAAATAAAAGATCATATTATTGACCAAAAAGAAGCCTATATTAAAATGGGATATTCTAAGGATGATGCTGAAGAAGCTGCTATTAAAGATATGGGAGATCCAAAGGTTGCAGGTGAAATGCTAGATTATGTACATCCTCCAAATATTGATTGGATTCAAGTTATTGCATTAATCACAATAACTCTAACCTTGCAACTAGCAAAAAAGCTATTAGAGCTAAATGGATCAGATTTTTTAGCTATAGCACCAATTGATATTTTAAGAATCCTAGGTGTATTTTTAACAGTCTATGCTATAATATGGATGGGTGTTGAAAAATATTCAGACCTTCCATTCTTTTATGGAAGAAGTCAAAGTGGAGGGTCAAATGCCAATGGGGTATTTATTTGTTCATTAGGAATTGTAATGATGTCTCACTCTTTTATACAGACTATAATTCTTATATGTGTTTTTGCTCCAATAATAATCATTGAACTATCTATTATTGAATTCAGAAGAATAAAAAAAGAGCAAAAGTTTCTTTGGCAACATGGAATAGCTACTGAAAATTTCGATTATAAGGGTAAAGGGCTATTTAACGATGATATAAAGACAGTTTACTGTGAAGATGGATTGATAAAAAATGGGGATCCTCTTATCATAGTTCGCATAGATGGATTTGATCTAATTGTTAAAAAAGTAGAACTTGTATAATAAATATTTAATAATTTATTTTATTTAGGAGTAGTTAAACGGAAGCTATAACCACAAGCAAGCTAAATACTTATCTATTGTCAATATGTAGTTTTAAGATGAATTATAGTGCTCCTATTTGTATTTTTAGGGTAGCAATTAATATCACAATCACCTTGGCCAAAATAATAATAAACTTCAACTGTATTTTCATCTAACCATTTTAAATGATAATTTTTGTCTGAAAAAGGTCTATATCCATCATCTGTATTTATTCTAGAATTTAAATTTTTTACAAATATAGATGATTTTTCTTTGCTGTAAAAATTAGACCAACCACCTAATAGAAAAGAATCTTCTTCAACAATTAACATATATTCATTATTTGGTGAATTGAAATAAAAATATTTTCTCTCATCCATATAAATAATAAAGCTATAAAAAAATATTAATATTATTAATATTAAAATCATAATTACTTTAATAACTGATTTATTAGAATTCACAAATAAAGATATTAATAATAATGTTATAGAAGATAAAAATAATATAGAGTAAATATTATGCATAGTTTCAAATTTTCCAATAACGATTATAGCATGATTGTGTTTTTGTATTTCGTTAATTAATTTTAAAATAATTAATGGTATAACAGAAGTAATTAAGAGGACTTTTTGTAATTTTGAATTGAAAAAATTGATAATTAAAAAATTAAAAATTTTATTGATTAAAGTCATATTTCTCCTTTCTGTTTTAATTAAGTTTGTTTTAGTAAATTATACCATAAAATCAACTGCAATTTCTATTCTGCTGCTACTAAACCTTCTGTATATATTCTAAAAAGTTTGAATGTTCATAAACATAAACAGCTAAAACTAGTAGTCAACTAAAGCTACTAGTTTTTCTTGTATAAATAAAATATAAAATTAGGATATATTATGGTAGAATATATATGGAAAAAAATAGAAAAAAATAATGGCTTACATTATGCAAAGTCATTTGTATGTTAAAATTATAAAAAATTTTGATATATATATTAAAACAGTATAAAGGAGGAAATATAATGTTCAAAGTAGAAGAACGTAGAATAGCTTCAAATTTAGATACTAATTTTTTAAAGATCATTGCAATCATTGCAATGACATTTGATCATACTGGTAAAATCCTTTTCCCTGATGTTTTATATTTTCAAATTATAGGAAGGATTGCTTTTCCTATTTTTGCATATTGTATTGTGGTTGGATGCTTGTATACACATGATATCAAAAAATATATTTTGAGATTATTTATATTTGCATTAATTTCTCAGCCTATTTATGCTTTAGCAAATCATCCTACCTGGAATGGTTTTGTAGAAAATATATTTATTTGGAATATATTTTTTACACTTATAATTGGACTATCAGTAGTTTATGGATTAAAAGATAGGAAATGGTGGATATCTGTTTTGGGTTTGCTGGTTGTTGGATTATTTAATTTCGATTATGGTATAGATGGTGTTATTTTAATGATAGTGTTTTTTCTATGTAGAAATAATCCTATTATATCTGCAACTATTATAGGGGTATTACTCTCTATACCATTTTTCTTGGGTAATGACTTGATGATTTTAGGTGTATCTATAGGTAAACAAGGATTTGCAATTTTAAGTTTGCCTTTTATCTACATAAACACTAATCTTAATCCTAGAGTTAATAAGTATGTGTTTTATGCATTTTACCCAGTACACTTACTAGTGCTTTATTTTATACAAATTTTTATTTATTAATTATTGTAAGTTTGAGCAGTGCAAGTCACTGTCTAATTAAACATAAAGTATAAATTGAAAATTATCGACAACATTACAAGTTTAAAAACTTCTGAATCATAATCAGGAGGGGTTTTATATATACGTAAAAAACTAATAGTAGTCAAACTACATAAACACAAACAACTAAAACAGTAGCCAATCAAAGCTACTGTTTTGGTTGTTGAACCACCTTCTAAATTAATGAATATGTTTTTTCATAATACTACTTCTCAAACATTCTAAAAACGTAGTTATATATTTTTCCTTTGCTTCTTTAGTTAATTCTCCATATTTTTCTTCTAATAAAAGTAAATTAAAGTCTAACTTACCAACAAGGTCTTCATGAACTTGCTCCAAGTCAATTAACTTTTCATAGGTGTTGCTTTGTAAATGTTTCTCAGCATATTTTACCCCTTCTTCCTCCATATTTTTGTATATAGATTGCAATTCTGTTTTTTGTTTATTTTCTTCAATATTTTTGTTTATAGTTGTTTTTTTACTTTGTGTTACTTTTTTATGTTGTGTCTGAATTTTTTTTCTGGCATTTATTTGTTCAGCACTTAATTTCTCACCTGTTCTAGTTCTTTTAACCCCTGCAAATTTATTCTTTATATTTTCTATATATTCTTCTACTTCTTGAATTGTCAAATCTTCTACAGCATCTTTGAATCGGAAATAATCTAACAGTTCAACTGGTGTAATCTCGTCATTCATGATTTCTCTTTCAAGTTTAGTCATTTTCATTCTAATCTCTCCTTTTTATGTATTTTAAATTTTATTATATTAGTATGTTCAGAGAATTTATTATTATATTAGAAGGTTGTTCTCAGTTCTAACAAAATATTTCTATTGAAAATTCTTAAATCAAAAGACTAATCTCTTTTTTACACTTAACTATAATCTTTTTCTTTTGTTTATCTGATAAATCATATTTAGAAAGTATGTATTTACTTTTACTTTCTTAAACTAATATACTAAAAATTTCAGTGAAAATATAATCGATCACAAATATACAATAAGTATGAAAATGTGCTATGTTATGGTAAAATATACCTTAATATTATATAAGATCTAATATTTAGTACTGAGAAAAGAAGAACTGTTCATAATATAATTTATGAAAAATCTATCTTTAACAATTTGGATAAGTACAGCAATAGTAAAAATTTTAAGGAGTGTAGATAATGAAGAAAATATTATTAATATCAATATGTGTTATGCTACTTTTTACAGGTGTAATATATGCAAAGGATATTAGCGAAATAAGCTTAAATGGTGAAGTTATGACATTTCCTGTTGAGCCAATTAACGAAAAAGGAACAACGCTTGTTCCTATAAGGAGCATTTTTGAAGCATTAGGAGCAACGGTAGTATGGAATAGCGAAGATAAATCTGTATCTGCTATAAAAGGTAATATTAATGTGTGGTTGCAGCTAGATAGCTCTATAGCAAAGATTAACGATGAAGAAATCACTTTAGCAGTTGCCCCTAGAGTTGTAAATGGAACGACTTTAGTTCCTATAAGGTTTGTTACTGAAACATTTGGTGGAAATGTAGAGTGGGATGCTGAAAATAAAAGAATTATCATAACAACATCTGAAATTAAAAAAATGACCTGGCCTGTACCGAGTTGTAATAGGATAAGTGCCTATTTTGGAAGATTATATTATGAACCAAGAATAAAGGGTAAAAAAATATATTCAGGTATAGCTATACCAGCTAAAGAAGGAAGTGAAATTGTTGCTTCATCAGACGGTAAGGTAATGATATCTGAAGAAGTTGGAGGATATGGTAATGTAGTCTTTATTGATCATGGAGAAGGAATTGTTACAATATATGCACACTGTAGTGAACTGCTTGTAGAAGAAGGTAGCCAAGTAAAAGAAGGAGATAAAATAGCAAAAACAGGATCTTGTCTACATTTTGAAGTTAGAGTACATGGGAAGTATGTGGATCCACAAAAATATGTAAAACCAATTGAAAAAAGTATAAACGAAGAATATAGCTTAAAAATAGAAGATACAAAAGAAAAATTAAATTTATTATGTCAACAAATAAGTAGTGAGTCAAATTCAGAAAATATTGAACAAGTATTAACTAACTTTAGAAAAAGTATTGAAGATAAATCAATAGATGCGATATATTTTGCAAAAGAAACAGGAGGAATATATCTAGAACCATATAATGAATTACCAGATGATTATGATGCTAGAGAAAGAACTTGGTATATAAATACTAAAAAAGACGGAAATTATATTTCAGATACATATACAGATATTATTAGTGGTAATAAAATTATTACTATAACAAAAGGTATTTATAAAAATGGAAAATTCATAGGTGTGGTTGGATTAGATATGGTTTTAGAATTTGGCGAATGATATTTGAATCCTTTATTATTGTAGAGGATGACATCTCTTGCTAGATCCATTTATCCTTGATAACACAATACTAAGATGGATAAGAAAATGAACTATAACAAAATATGTTAAGAAATAAAATCTAAGTTAAATTAAAACTCCCACCAAAGATGCCCTCTTTAATTGGTGGGAATAGAGAGAAAAAAAGCATGTACTTGATGGGGAGCATAACCTCCCCAAAAATTAAAGTTTTAAGAAAGAAACGTATTTAAATTATGGACGAGTTTTATAAATTTTATACAAGAGTTAAACAATGGATGAACTTACAAAAAAGCATCAGAACTAAAATAATAATTTTAATGGTGACTTTAAAAATTCGTTATTTATAGTGAAGCATATTACTAAAAAATTAATGGGCGTAATTGCTGAAAATTAAATCGTGGAATAAAAGGAATAATATACCTTCATGTAGAATTATGTATAAAGAAGGGAGTGGGGGAAAATGGAAAAGTGTACAATCGATACAATTACTGATGTATTAGAGGATGTAGCTAATAAACTTAGAAAATTATCTTATGATGATAATGAGCTAGATTCTATTATTAAGAAATTAGAGAACACTGCTAAAAACTTAGGAAAAGCTGAAGAGTGATTGGAAGGAATAGATGATATATAGTATACTACATCAAATAAGAAGAAAATAGCATAAGAGCCACAGGCTCTTTTTTTATGCAAAAGGACAAATTAAATATCATTTGCTGTATTTTTAGGACCATTATTTTCATAGAAAATATAATTTCTAATTCCATGCTTTATAATATCTTTTTTGAAGAGTTTTTTCGTTTATTAAATTATGTGAAATCTTAATTTATTACTTTCAATAATAGTATAAATTAAAAAAATATCTATAAATAGCAATATAAATATTATTAGAAAAAAGTAATTTATATGTTTAAAGAACTAATGTTCTGGTATAATTAAAAATAGAGGTGAGGATATATGGGGATAAAAATTAATGAAATAAATAAGGAGTCTGAAGAAATTACAGAGAAAGATTTAAAAGTAATGCTTATTGCTGAAAAGTTTCTAAGAGAAAATGGGTTTTCTCTGATGAAGGAATTTGAGGACACAGTTAGTAAAATAGCTTGTATAAATAATAGATAGAATTTAAAAATACATATATAAATGAAAATACACTACCTATATTATAGGTAGTGTATTTTTTGATGTTGATATAAAGATTCTTTGCACAGAAAAGATTTATATCACAAAGAGTATAATTAGACAAAAAAACTCAAAAACCTTTAAATTATTTTGAAATTTTACAAAAGATTAACAAATATAGATACACCAATGGATTTTAGGATATCTAAAAAAATTGGTTGTGATATTAATAGTGATTACAGCCAGATTAGGTACTTTGGCGGCTATGATAATAATTTTATATTAAATGATAACTCTCATGATGTCGCTACTTTATATTCGGATATAACAGGAATAACCATGAAATTATATACTACAGAACCATGTGTACAATTATATACAGGAAATTCAATTAAAGAGCATAGAGGTAAAGGGCATTGTGTTTATAATAAATACTCTGGATTATGTTTGGAAACTCAAAATTTTCCAAATAGCATTAATGTAGATAGTTTTCCATCCAGTATATTATATAAAAATAGATACTATAGATCTCAAACTATTTATTCTTTTGAAATTATGAAGTAAAAAAGTTAGATTATAAATTTCTATGATTCAAATTTACGTTGAGTAAATATCACTATAAGATTACAGTTTTATAGTATACAAAACAATAAATATAATAAAGTACTAAATTTCAGGCATAAACCTATAAATGTGTATTTAATTTATATCTTTATGGTTTATGTCTTTTTGTTGTTTAAGATATTACGTATTTATACAAAATATACTATATTAGGATGAAATATGGTAAAATATACTATAAATAATGTTGAGGAAAGGAGTTTTTTATGATATATGACTCGAGGATAGTAGATATTCATTATGATACTATGGTTAATAGCATACCTATTTTATTAATGAATGAAGCTCCAGGACCTAGAGAAGCAGAAAGTGGTATTCCTCTTTTTGGTCATCAGGGAAGCAATTTGTACAGAACATTATTAAATTTTAATATAAATTGGGTAGCAAATTTTAATAATAATCAAAGTTTTACTTGGCCTATTAAATTAAGAGATGAATATAAAAAATTAACTTTAAAAAATGAGACTAATTTAATCCTTAAAGATGATTTTTTAAATCTAAGAAAAAAATATATAGCTTGTACTAATTCTTATCCCAGATGGCCTAAATCTTCACCTGATTCAACTGACTTTGTAGATCCAAATAAAAGGGATGTAATTTCCAATGATAATTTAGAGAGAATACGAAATGAAATACAATTAGTTCAACCTAGAATTTTATTGATTTGTGGAGAATTTGCATACTTAGCTTGTACAGGTAATGTGCTTCAAAACCCAGCTCAGTTAGAATTTCAGGAAATTATTGAAAATGATAAAGATCAAATTGAGCTTAGATTACAATACAAATTTGAATTGATTATATATATGGGTCATACAAGAAGGTGGAATTTTAATAGAACTAAACTTTTAAGTACTTTTAATGAAATAAAAAACCACTTAGATTGGTAGGAGTCTCAAAATATTAATAATAAAATTTATAAATTAGTAAGTGTAAGAATAGAATATATCAATCATAGAAAACTACATAAACATATAAACAACTAAAACAGTAGCCAACCAAAGCTACTGTTTTATATTGCACAGATATACAATCAGTATTAAGATATTCTATATTATAGTAAAACAAATATGATTGTACACATAAAAAAATTTAGGTTTAGTATATTAAAAATTTACATTTGATAATGGAATATTAGGAATAAAAAAAGATGGTACATTGTGGTCTTGGGGGAAAAATGATAATAATCAACTTGGAGTAGAAGTTATAAAAAACAACTATATTGAAAAAGAATTGGATGAATGATAAAATATCATGGGTCAATTAAGTTTATAGATATATGAAGATAGGACAATGGAGGAAATTGGATATGAAAAAATTGGCTGTATTTTTAGGGGCGAGTGTAGCATTGGCTATACTAACTATCATGTGTTTTCCTGAAATCTTAATTCTTCTAGTTCCTTGGGGAGAAAGTGATCATATACACATAAAAACAACTACAGGGGAACATTTTTATTTTGACGGAAGTATAGAGATGACTTTTCCAGATCCAAGCGGATATAAATATTCTATATATGAAATGAAAAATAGGAAGAAAACATTAATAAAATCTGGTGAATCATCTTTAGAGCCAGAATTTTATATTTATGAAGAGTATTTTAGTGTGGAGAATGATGTTGTATCTACTATGTATACATATCAAAATAAAAATTATACAATGCATCAAATTGAAAACTTTATTTTGTATAAAGAGGATAAAGCGAAAAAGTATAAATATGTATCAAGAGAAGAATTGATAGATGCTCACAAAAAAGATACTTTTTTGTATGAACCCATAAAAGCACGATATAAAAAGTATGAGGAGGATGACGATTTAAAGTTTCTGATGGAAATGGAAAAAAGAAAAGAACTTAAGGCTGTATCGTAGAAGGCAAGTTTAAGTAAAATTGTAGCTAACTAAAAATTAATTGAAACACCGTATTATTCAGAAATGGATTTTACGGTGTTTTTTTATTTAAAGCAGTTGAATAATTAATAAAATCACTAAAGAAGCGCTTGAAGATGAAAATAAGCAACGATTTATATAATGGATAGTATCGAATATTTAAGTAAATATAGCAAATAATAATTAAAAACTTTCTTGGAGGAATATGTGATGAATAAAGAAGTTATTTCTGATAAGCAAGCAATATCTCTTATCATCTTGTTCATAGGAGGAAGCACTTTTTTATTTGGAATAGGAGTAGAAGCACAACAAGATGCATGGCTAGCTATTTTATTATCAATTCTAAGTGTATTTCCTTTATTGATGCTGTATTCTAGGATACTTTCGATTCATAGAGGAAGAGATTTATTTGACATTTTAGAACTGGCATTTGGTAAGTTCTTCGGGAAAATTATTAGTTTGTTATATGTCTGGTTTACTATTCATTTAGGAACATTGGTTTTAACAGATTTTGGTGACTTTCCTACTATTACTTCAATAACTGCAACTCCAAAAATTGTGCTTATGATATGTATTATCTTTTTATGCTCTTGGATAACTAAGGAAGGTATAGAGGTACTAGGTAGATGGGGAGAAGTTAGTGTCTGGGTAGTTATAGTATCATCAATTGTTTTTGTATCATTATTAATTCCGAATTATAGTATTAATAATATGGAACCAATACTATACAATGGTGTCAAACCTGTTATACAAGGAGCGTTTGGAGTATTTTCGTTTCCGTTTGCTGAGACAGTTGTGTTTTGTTTTATTTTTTCATCATTAAAACATAAAAAATCATCGTATAGAGTTTATGCAATAGGATTAATCAATGGAGGGGTCTTAGTACTTATAACTACATTATCATCAATATTAGCTATAGGAGTAGATTCATATGCATCATTTTATTTTCCTGCATATAAGGCTGTTAGTAGAATAGATATTGGGTATTTTTTGCAAAGGATGGAAGTTCTTATATCTATAGTTTTTTTTATGGGTGGATTTATCAAAATAAGTATATGTTTATTAGGTGCATGTAAAGGAGTTGCAAAAGTATTTGAACTGGATGATTATAGATTTATAATAACTCCTATTACATTATTAATGCTGAATTTATCCTGTTTAATGCATGAAAATATTAAAGATTTAGGGGAATGGACTGCTGCAATATGGAGATATTATTCTTTTCCTTTTGAGGTAATTATACCTATTGTTATATGGATTCTGATCGAAATAAAAAATAAACCAATAAAAACGTAATTATATTAAGACAGTAAGTTATATAGACGAAGGTGACATGTTTAAGCTCCAACCAGATGCTATTTTTTATCTCTAACTATTTTTTTAAAACAATAATAATTTTAATATTTATATACATAGTATGAAAAAAGTAATTAAGAACTAAGAAGTTAAGTTGTTTACAAAAGAAGAAAATATCAAAGGCCATTCTCTTATAAGTAGTAATCTTAGTAACGATAAATTTTCATATATTCACAAAAATAAAATGATAAAATAAGAGAGAGGTGAGAAAATGAAGAATAAGATAATTAGTAAAATTAAGAAACTATTTGCTTTAAGTGAAAGCTCAAATGAACATGAAGCCAAGTCAGCATTAATTAAAGCTCAAGAGCTTTTAATAAAACATAAACTTTCGATTAAAGAAATTAAGGAATATAAAAATACAAAAATAAATGTAATAGAGAATAAGACAAATGTAAGTTTTACTAAAGCAAAATGGAAAGGTAGATTAGCTTACGTTATAGCAGAAAATTTTGGATGTTATAGTTATTTTAAAACAAGAAGAAAAAATACAGTTGCTTTTATGGGAAAAGATGAAGATGTAACAGTATGCACTATTGTTTTAGAGTATGCTATTGATTGTATAAATAATACTGTAAAAAAGCTAAGACCACAATATTATAAGAAATATAATACAACTAAAGGATTAGAAAATGATTATGCTCTAGGATTCATAGATGGGTTAGAAACTGCATTTGAAAAACAAAAAATATCTAATCAAGAATGGCGTCTAGTACTAGTTAAAGATCAAGCTGTAATTGATAGATATAACGATATGAAATTTAAGGGAAGTATAAATACTGGTACAAATTTTAAGGGATTTAACCAAGTCTATAAGCAAGGTGTGGAAGATGGAGAAAAATTCAGCATAACTGATAAAATTGCAGAGGGAGAAGAACAAATACTTGAGTTAAATGATTAATAATATATCGGTAAATTGAGTAATTAAAAATGAATAGAAATTATAGATTAGTCAAAATTAATCTTTTGATTCTATATATTTTTCTAAAGCTCTAAAAATTATGTACACAAGTTGACAAGTGATTTTCCATAATATCAAAAATAAATAGAAACTTACTAAAGAACCAATGAATCCTAAGAAAATATTAGGTTTGGATGTGAAAGTAAAGTATCCTGGATTTTGAGATGGAACTTTAACTGTAGCAGGAAAAGTTATTGCAATAAACTTTCCTATAAAAAAACTAGGAGGGATTAAGAAAAAAATTCCTATATCAAATAAATTTTCTATTAGGTTAAAAGCATTATCTGGTTTGAATCTTAAAAATTTATTATTCATATGGATTCTCCTTTATACAAAAGTTATAACCAAATAATACCATTAATAAAAAGAATTATCAATAGGGTGGTGTCATTTTACTAGATAGTATTAATGCAAAAGATTAGTATGCCATGGCAAGTAAAAAGACAAGGAAAGTTAACAAATATAAGAGAAAATTTAACTATATTAACAACTGGAAAGAATCAGAAAATTAAGAAATGTATTTCTTGGGAAATAAAAAATAACACCATACAAAGGTGTTATTTTTAACGGGAAGGTTGACCTATATAAAAAGATAGGGTCTAGGAGTAAGTATACTGGGAATGGTAGCAGAATTTTAGTCTTTCAAATTGAAGAAATGGAGAATAACCAATAGACTCTAAAAAATAGATGAAGCTTTTAATTGGATTATAGTCATAAGACTATCTCTTTTTTTCTTTTGAAAAAATATTATTCTATAATCTCAATAATCATCGTATTATTGTTTTTGTATATATTTATAGTTTCTGTCTTATATTTTTTTCTTAATTCTTTAGCTAATGCATCTTCTAATTCATTTATAGTTTTACATTCGTATTTAATTAGATTTTCTTTTACATCGTATTTTTTATAAAATACTATCTTTTTCATTTTTAAATGCCCCCTTATCAATATGAAATTAATATAAAAATAAATATATGCAATAGGAATACAAAATAGAACATTAAATAATAGACACACAAAGAATACATTGAAAATATATAATTAACTAAAAAATAAGCGTTGCATTATTAATGAGTGTAATAATTCTGATGTCAGACTGATTATTTTATGCTATACAACACTAAAATATAGTATGTATTTCAAATAGAATGGTGAAAAAAATTAAAGTTGTAAAAAAATACAAGCAAATCAATTTTAACTATTGGAGCTTATTTATTTTAGGTTAGAAAGTATTATGAAAGGAATGGTATTACATATGGTTTTAAAAGAAATATATAGATAATGGCTGCTATTGTAGTAAGCGTTAGTATTGGTTTCATTTACTGGAATGTAAATGCTAAACAAATAATGTATAGTGAGTTATATGAAGTTCATGAATTAATACCTTAAACAAGTCAATACTACTATATATAATAAATATAGGAGGTATTGGAATGAAAGATGTAAATGCAGGAGGAAAATTTTCTATATTTAGTGGGATTTCCAACTTAATAAATAATGCTAGTACTTTAGATGATGATGAATTAGAGTATTTAGAACAAATGGTAGATCATTATATAAACAATCATGGAACACAAGCAGAGTGTTTGCTGGAAACTTTGAGTATGATGAAAAAAAATAGAGATAATTATAAAAGGAGGTAGCTTATTAAGAACTCTTTCATATATTTAGATTATTGCCATGAATAAAAAAATACATATATAAATAAAAATACACTAATGATAATGTAAGTAGTATATTTTATATAACAGAGTTACATACAACATACCCTGAGGATTGTATTTAATAATTAAGAAGGTGAGGCTTTTGAATATATATGAGAATTGATTGATTTGAAGAGATTGAAGGGAGAGTATTGATTAGTTGCTATGGCTTTTTATTTTTTTGAAAAAGGTAAAATATTTAGTAATATATAAAAAATAGTTTATATATTTCACAAAATATAATAAAATATAATAATAAAAAAATATAAAAGTTATAAGGTGAATAGGGAATGAAAAATAATATAAAAGAATTTTATCTGGATTTTTTAAATGGACATAGCTATATAATGGTAGATACAAAAAAAAATATAGTATATGAAAAGCCTTCTGGTATATGGCAAAAAGATGATTTTGAGCTTTTTCATAAATTATATAAAGAAAAAGTTATACCTTTGTTAAAAGGAGAACGCTTTGCTATATGTAATAATGCTGTGTACTATAAAATTTCTTTGATAGAAGAAGAAATAAAAAAACATAATGAATGGCTTGCACAAAATAATTTAGCAAAAGTAGTTTTAGTAGTAGGTGGACATGTCGAAAAAAGAGAGCACTTAGAAGAAGTTAAAAATAATTTGGAACCTAAAATTGTAAATACTTTACAAGCAGCAGAAGAGTGGTTAAGGGAACAAGGATTTTGAAAATATACCTTTACATTTCTAAAGGGTATAAATTAAAGTGTATGAACTTCAGAAAAGTAGTTTTTTATCTTTAAAATACATAAAAAAAGGCTGGTTTAAGATATGCTTAAAACCAGCTTTTTTTTAGTTAATAATGAAAAATTTAGTAGTTATAGCTGGAATGAATATTCGCAAAATTAAGAAAAGATAAATATTTCTCAGGAAATAATATATATTAAATTTAAATCGTTTAGAGATAAGCAAAAGAAAGTATTAATATGGTGGAATAAAAACACATTCTATACGGAATAATATGAAACATTAAAAAATTCTTAATAAGTAGAAGCTAAAAAAATTTTGTTTATTGACAAAAAAATACAAATACTGATATAATTTCATTATTGCGAAAATATTTTGCGGAAAATTTAATAGTGATTTGAAAAAGGCACATCTATTGAAAAGTAGAGTCGCAAAGCTATGGGTCTAAGGGATTAATAATCCTATGATTGCCAGGTTGCCAAAATATGTTTTTATTCATATGTACAATAACAAGTTGCAATATAACAGAATTAAGGTTATATTATAATTTGTTATTGAGCTGAGTAAAAAATTATGTAATATTATAAAAATATTATGGCATCTGTTGTTTTATAGGAGCTGTAATATTTTTTTGTTTTACAAAAAATTATATAATTTTAAAATTATGTATAACATTGATTAAAAAACATAAGCATGGATTATTTTTGAGCAACGCAAACCATTAGGTATCGTTGAAGACAAAAGCTATACATTAGCATGAAGCGAATTTTTTATAAATGAAAATTATAATGTTCAAATGGAGTTAAGGAGGTGTAATATATGATAGACAATAAAATATGCTTTATTATTTTATTTAGTTCAGTGATAATGTTAATCAATATAATACAATATAGAAAGGTATTAAAACATTCTCTATTTTTTAATAATAAAACAATAAAAATATCTTTATTGATTAAGTTTAATCTAATGATGATGATAATTTTCTTTGTGGGGTATATAGTAGTAGCTGGATTTGTTATCAATCATATTTATATTAAAAATTTGCTAATTGCAGTTATATTTTTAGGGGGATCAGTTTTTGTTTTTAGTGTAATAATAGTACAAATTAGACTGAGTGAAATTGGACATAAAATATATAGTTTTGATACAGTTAAAGCTTTAGTCAATACAATTGAAGCTAGAGATCCTTATACTAGAGGGCATTCACAACATGTTGCTAATCTTTGCATATGTATATATGAACATTTACCTAAACTTTATAGTATGAAAATAAATAAAGATATGTTAAAATATGCAGGGTACTTGCATGATATAGGGAAAATAGGAATTCCAGAACATATACTTCAAAAAAAAGGTAAATTAACTTATGAAGAATATGAAACTATGAAGACTCATCCTATAATGGGAAAAAATATTATCAAAGCAAATGTTCTTTTTGCAAAAATAAGTGATTGGGTATATTATCATCATGAACATATAGATGGTAACGGATACTTTGGGATAAAAGGTAATGATATTCCAATAGAGTCTAAGATTATAGGTATTGCAGATTGCTTTTCAGCATTAGTTACAGATAGAGTGTATAGAAAAGGTAAAACCTATGAAGAAGCAATAAAAATTATGAACGATGTTTCTGGAACGCAATTAGACTCAGAAATTCTTGATACATTTATGAACATAGACATAACAAAAATAGAACAATGTAAACCTAGTTCATTGTAACTAATATTATACATATTGAAATTCCTTTACAATATAAGTAAAATGCAAAAATCTTATTTCTGATAAATTCATTTCTAATATCAGTACTTCAATCCTAGATATATAAATTTCACCAAAATATATTATTAATTTATGAGTATATATTATTTTTTATATATGATTTTTAGTTGCGTAAATTAAAAATAAAATATATATATAATTAATATTTAAAAATGCATAAAAATATAGACGGTTATGTCGAAGTGTAGTATAATCTAGGTATGAAGTCCCGATTTTACAATGAAAAGCAAATATATAAACGATACTAGCAAACTTATCGAAAGATAAGGACGCAAAGACATGGGTCTAAGGGATTATAAATCCTATGATTGCCAGTTTGCCGAAACATATATTATATAAAAAAGTGTTAAAGCAAAGGTGTCTATTATTCGTAGGCATCTTTTGTTTTTTTATTAACTAACTTTTATTTTTTTAAAAAGATAGAAGTAATAACTAAAAATCTAAAAGGGAAAATTGCATTTAACAAATCTATGATATTGGAGGAATGACGTATGAAGAAAATATTAAAATTTAGAAATAATTCTATATCATTTAAAATTATAACAACAACTTTAATTGTATTTTTAGCAACAATATCAATATTAGCTGGAGTTTCTTTAAGTAGTATAAAAAAAGAAATGATAAAAGAGACGGAAAAAATAGGAATGGAATTAGTCAAAGAAATGGCTAATGAAATGGAAACTAGTAAGATAGCTTTAAATCAGATGGAATATCTTTTAGGAGATAAAATAAAAACTGTAGGTGAAATGATAGGTCAAAATCCTAATATGTCTAATGAAGTTTTAGTAAAAATATCAGAACTTACAGGAGTATCAGAGATAAGTATAGCTGATTCAAAAGGATTAACATTATATTCAAATTTTGAAGAATATGTAGGAACTTACTATCCAGAAGATCATGCTGTACAAGCTATACTAAAAGGTAAAGAAAAAGAAGTAATTGAAGAAGTAAGAAAAAGTCAGGATTCAGATGACTATTACAAATATGGAGCGATAGCTTTAGAAAATGGTGGTTTTGTTCAAGTGGGGATATCAGGAAATAAAATACAAGAACTAAAATCATCAATGAATATTCAAAGAAAAGTTGAGAAAATAGCAGAAAAAGAAGGTATTGTATTTGCTCTTGTAATAGATAAGAATTTAAAAGCAGTCGCTCATAGTAATAAAGATAGAATAGGAATAGATTTGACTGATGAAGGAAGTAAAACCGCAGCTGTTAAAGGTAAGGAGTATGCATCAAAATATGATTATCAAGGACAAGAAGTTTATGATGTGTTGGTTCCATTGTATGAAGATGGAACACATATAGGAGCTGTAGATATAGGACTATCTATGAAACAGATAAATAATGCAATAAAAATTCTCTTAGTAAAAACTATAATCATAGCTATTATTTCTTTTATAGTTGGAGGAATTATACTAGCATTATTAATAAAAAAGATAACAAATCCATTAAAAGAATTCGTAGAAGTAGCAAATAAAGTTTCAAATGGAGATTTAACACAAGATATAGATATTAAAAGTAAAGATGAAGTAGGAATATTGGCAGATAGCTTTAATAAAATGATAAATAATTTAAGAAATATAACAAGCAAAATTCAAGATGTTGCATTAAATGTATCGTCATACTCTCAGGAACTATTTTCAGCAGCTGAGCAGGCTTCAACAGTTTCAGAGCAAATAGCTATATCAACTCAGGATGTAGCAGATGGAGCAGAAAAACAAGTTAAATCAGCAACACTAGTTTCAAATAATATAAAAGAAGTAGCACATAATATAGAAAAAATTAATGATGAAATTAATGATGTAGTAGATAATGCAGATAATACAAGTAAATTAGCATCAGATGGTAGAGAAAAAATGAATAGTATGATAAAGCAGATGAATGCAATTAAAGATAGTGTGAATTATACATCTAATATAATGCATGAATTCGGAAAAACATCTGATGAAATAGGAAATATAGTGCAAGTTATAAATAATATAGCAGATCAAACCAATTTACTTGCACTCAATGCAGCGATTGAAGCTGCTAGAGCAGGTGAGTCTGGAAGAGGATTTGCAGTAGTAGCTGATGAAATAAGAAAGCTTGCTGAAGAGTCAATTAAATCATCAGATAATATAAAAAAATTAATAGATAAAACTCAAGAAAATACTAAAAAAGCTATTGTATCAATAGAAGAAGGTAATAAAGAAGCTGAAAAAGGGGAAGTAGTTGTAAAAGAAGTAGGAATTTCTTTAAAAGAGATAATACAAGGATTTGATTTAACAAAAAATAAATTAGATATAGCAAATAAAAACATATTAGAAGTAAATAAAACTACAGAGAATATTGTTAATTTAGTAGATGAAATAGAGACTATTTCAGAAGAATCTGCATCAAATACAGAAGAAGTAGCAGCTTCAAGTGAAGAACAATCTGCAACTATAGAAGAAATAACTAGATCTGTAGAAGAATTAGCAAATATGTCAAGAGAACTTGAAGAAATTATACAGGTATTCAAGTTGAATTAACCTCTAATTACAGTACAACTTAAGCGAAGTTCAAAACCACGAATATTATGTCGTGGTTTTTTATTACATATTTTTAGAATAAATAAGGATTATGTGTAGTATTTACTAATGAAATTATAAAAATTACCGATAAATTTATTACTATAAATATTTATGAAAAGATAATTTGAAAAATAGGTATGATAATCCAAGGAAGGAATAGTAATTTATGAAATACAGAATTATGATTATAGAAGATGATATATCTATTGCTGAGCTACTATCATCACATATAGAAAAATACGGTTATGAAAGTATGATAGTAGATAATTTTGAAAATGTTATGCTGAATTATCATGAGTTTCAGCCTCACCTTGTGTTAATTGATATTAATCTTCCTAAATATGATGGATATGTTTGGTGTAAAGAAATTAGAAAAATATCCACATGTCCCATTATATTTATTACTGCCCGTGAGGGAAAGATGGATCAAATTATGGCGTTAGAAAATGGAGCAGATGATTATATAACAAAACCATTTTTTTATGAAATAGTAATTGCAAAAATAAAAAGTCATATAAGGCGCTGTTATGGTATATATGTAACACCAATACAAGAAAGAAAAATTGAGCTAAATGGATTAATTTTATATCCCGAAAGACTAGAAATAACATTTAATAAAAATAAAATCATACTTACGAAGAAAGAAGCGATTTTAGCAGAAGTATTTATGAAAAAGTACCCAAATGTTGTTAGTCGTGAAATACTTTTAAATAAATTATGGGATGATATAAATTTTGTAGAAGAAAACACTTTAAATGTAAATGTTACTCGATTAAGAAAAAGATTGATAGAACTGAGTATTGAAAATGCAATAGAACCAGTAAGAGGAATAGGATATAGATTAAATATAACTTGGAGGAATGAATAATGAAGCTTTTTTTTAAAGAACAGCTAGCTTTGTTTGTTTTATACTTTTCAAATATGTTTTTCTTAGTTATAATGTATTACTTTATCGGTGGATTTGAGAAAAGTGAAAATCTGCTTTACTTTCTGTTTGTAAGTTTATTTCTTTTAATTTGTTATTCAGTATATAGATATTTTACAAATAGAAGATTTTATAAGAAATTAAGTGAATTGTCTTCTAGTTTAGAGACACCTATAGCGGACATAGGAAATTCGTGTCTTGATGAAGCGTTGAATAAACTACTGAAAAATCAGTTTAGTTTATTTCAAGAACAAATACATAATTACGATAGAAAGCAAAAAGAGCACTTGGTATTTATTAATCAGTGGGTTCATCATATGAAAACACCATTATCTGCAATACAGCTTGTTGCTCAGGAAAATGAATATGAACCGTATATGGCAAATATACAACAAGAAATTGATAGTCTTAACAGAGGCTTAAATATGGCACTATATATGGCAAGACTTGATTCTTTTCAAAATGATTTTTATGTTGAAACAATAGACTTGAGAACTGTAGTTACAAAAGCTATTAATGAATTAAAAGGATTGTTTATTAGTAAGGGCATTTTTCCTCAAATATTAATTAAGGATAAAGTTTTAATACAGTCAGATAGCAAATGGTTGATATTTATACTTCAACAGTTGCTAACAAATGCGATTAAATATTCTGGTGAAAGAAACAAAAAAATTACAGTTCAAGCTTATAAACAAAATAAAAATATTATATTAGAAGTCAAAGATCAGGGAGTAGGTATTCCTAAAAAAGATATAAAAAGAGTATATGAGGCATTTTATACTGGTGAAAATGGAAGAAGATTTGGTGAATCTACTGGAATGGGATTATACCTTGTAAGGCAGTCATGCAAAAGACTTCAACATAGAGTTGAGCTAGAATCCGAGGTGGACGTAGGTACGATAGTAAGAATAATATTTTAAAGTATTACACTGATGTAATGTTTATAAAAGACTAATGATGAATGACAGAAAGGATATTGTTATATGGAAATTTTAAAGGTAAAGAATGTTTATAAAATATATGAAGGTAAAGTTCCTTTTCGTGCGTTGAATGATATTAATCTAACAGTTGAAAAGGGAGATTTTGTAGGGATAATGGGCCCATCAGGAAGTGGAAAAACTACCTTATTAAATGTAATTTCTACTATTGATTCACCAACATCAGGTGAAATATTATTAAATAATAAAAATCCACATACTCTTAAATATTCTAAACTAGCACTATTTAGACGAAGAGAACTTGGATTTGTATTTCAAGACTTTAACTTAATGGATACCTTAACTATTGGGGAAAATATAGTACTTCCATTAACTTTAGATGGACATAAAGTATCTTATATGGACGAAAGATTAAATGAAGTAGCACAACAACTCGGGATTAAAGAAATATTAAACAAAAGAATATTTGAAGTTTCAGGGGGACAAGCTCAACATGCAGCTATTGCTCGTGCTATTATTCACTCACCATCCATTCTGCTTTCGGATGAGCCAACAGGAAATTTAGATTCCAGATCTTCAAAGAATGTTATGGAATTGTTTGAAAATATCAATAGGAATAATGGAGCAACGATCATGATGGTAACTCATGACCCTTTGGCCGCAAGTTATTGTAATAGAGTTATTTTTATTAAAGATGGTGAACTATTTAATGAGATTCATAGAGGAGACAGTAGAGAAAAATTTTATCAGAATATTATAGATGTATTGTCACTGCTCGGAGGAGAAAATAATGAATTTTCGGCAGTTCGCATTAAATAATATAACAAGAAATTTTAAAGCATATCTTGCTCATTTTTTAAGCAGCGCTGTTTCTATTATGTTTTTTTTTCTTTTTGCTATAAATATCTTTCATCCTAAGTTATGGGAGTTAGGTAGTGAGGGCGTATATATGACAATCATTACAGGTGAAATAGTTATTTTTATATCTTCTTTTCTTTTTATACTGTATTCCGCAAGTATATTTGTGAAAGTAAGATATAAGGAATTTGGAGTTTTAATAATTCTTGGAATGTCTAAAAAACAATTTAATAGACTAATAGTTCTAGAAAATATAATTATAGGTTTCCTTTCACTTACAACAGGAATAATAATAGGATTGGTTTTTTTGAAGTTTTTTCTAATAATATCAGAAAAAATAATAGCTATAGGGCCATTAGATTTTTATTTTCCTATAAAAGCAATTTTATTTACAATTATATCTTTTTGTATTTTATTTTTAATAATTTCCTTATGTATCCCATTATTACTTCGTACAAAGGAAATAAATGACTTACTTAGAGATTCTAGTACAATATATGAAGAAATGAAGTTCTGTAAAACGATATTTATTTTATCGATTTTAATGTTAGGTTTTGTATATAAGCTTTTTAATAAATTTAGTAATCAAATTTTATTTATTATGGGTATTACTACTATTGGATCGTTCTTATTTTTTTCTCAGTCCAGTATTATTGTAATTGAAATGTTAAAAAAGAGAAGAAACTTTTATATGAATAAAGTAAATATGATGTGGATATCTAACTTATCATATAGTAGAAAAATTAATGTGAGAGTGATTTTTTTAGTAGGTATTCTTTTAACAGTAACTTTTACATCAATAGGTACTTTATATGCAGCAAAATTTACAATAAAAGATGATGTAGTTAGTGATTATCCAATGCAGTTTGCTTATTTATCATTACCAGGAAACAATAAAGAACGGCAACATATTAAAATTATTGAAGATTATCTCAATAATGATGGATTTAAGTTTAAAAAATATACAGCAGTTATTTTACATCAGCAAATCCATGACAAAGAAGGAAATTATATTATAAAGCTTTCAGAGTATAATCATATCGCCACTGCTTTAAATATGAAAAATATTAGATTAAAAGAAAATGAGGCTTATATATTACAATTGCCATATAAATCTGAGGGAAATATAGATAAGCTTTCAAGAAGTGAAAGCTTTTTTTTAAACAATAGAAATATTATTTTAACAAGAATAGGCATAGCAGATAAAAATATTTTTGAGTGTTTTTTATCTAATAGATTAATAGTAGTAAAGGATAATACATTTAACACTATTGAGCATATTGGCAACAAAAATACTTATTATGGATTTCAAGTTCAAGATTGGGAAAAGACAGCGGGTATTGGTGATTATATTTATGAAAAATTGTATACGCCAGATAATAATTTATTCGTTTTTCCAAATGATAATCCATTTGTTTTTATAGGAGCTGCATCTATATTTGAAAATGAAAAAGAAGCTTTGAGATTATGGTTTTATATATGTTTCTTTATAGGGACTATATTTTTCATTGCAGCAGCAAGTTTCTTATATTTTAGAATTTATGTGATTTTAAATCAAAAAAAAGAACAATATAGAAATATTTCAAAAATTGGAGTAACAATAGAAGAAATAAAAAAAGCATCTACTATTCAAATAGCTATACTATTTTTTACATCATATATAATTGCAAGTGTTCATACATATTTTTTTATTGAAATAATTGGATTATGCAAAGGGGCATCTTCAAAAGTGCTTACAGTACTATTTATTTTCTTTGTTATTCAGTTTATATACTTTTTAATAATACGCTTGCAATATATTAAACATTTATCACGATATATTTTCACTGATTGGAGGTGAGGAAATGAAATTTTATAACTTGGCTCTAAATAATGTGAAAAGAAATTTTAGAAGGTATTTAGGTTATTTTATAAGTTGTGTTATTTCTACTATAGTTTTCTTTTTCTTTGCCATATATCTATTTCACCCCAATTTATCCCAGCCAGGTACAAATTTATTATTCTGTGTAACAGTTATAGCTGAATTTGCCATTTTTATCTTTTCTTTTATCTTTGCTATTTATTCACTATATGTATTTGTGAAAGCAAGAAGTAAAGAATTTTCAATTTTTATGATTCTTGGGATGTCTAAAAAGCAATTTAATAGATTGATTTTTTTAGAAATTTCAATTATAGGGTGGGGTTCGATCATAATAGGTATAATTTTAGGAGTGATTTTTTCGAATTTTTTTCTCGTAGCATCAGAAAAAATTATGATAAACGATTCATTGTATTTATATTTACCTTTAAAAGCAATTGTATTTACAATTATAGCATTCTTAATTTTATCTTTACTAATTTCATTGAGTATTCCAGTTTTGATTCGAAGAAAAAAAATAATTTTTCTGCTTAGACAATTGAATGAAGGAGATAGAGAAATAAAGTTTTCTAAATTCATGTCTGTTTTATCAATTTTATTGTTGTGTATTGGATATTTAATAGCTATCTCAAATAGGGTTGAGTTTTTAAGTGATTTTTTGAATGTGATTTTTCATAAAAAAAGAAACCAAATTTTATTCCTTACAATCACTGCTATTATAGGAACATATTTATTTTTTTCTCAGTTCACCATATTTGCAATTGAAATATTAAAGAAGAAGAAAAGCTTTTATATGAAAAAAGTTAATATGATATGGATAGCTGATTTAGGTTATAGCATGAGAAGAAATTCCATAACACTTTTTTTAGTTACTATACTTTCAACACTAACTTTTACATCTATATCTATTTTATATTTAATAAATGATGGAGTAAATGATAATATAATTAATAATTATCCAATGCAATTTGTTTATTTATCGTTACCAGGTAATGAGGGAGAACAACAGGATATTAAGACAATTGAAGAGTGTTTTTATAAGGCAGGATTTAAATTTAAAAAATATACAGCAATTATTTTACGACAACAAACTGATGATAAAAAAGAAATTTATATTGTAAAGCTTTCAGACTATAATAAGCTTATTTCTGGTTTAAATATGAAAAATATTTACTTAAATAAAAATGAATCGTATATAGTAGAGTATTCTTATAAAACTGCTGATGATATAGATAAACCTTTAAGTGACATAACATGGTCTTTAAACAATGAAAAGGTTATTTTAAGGAGTATAGGTGCAGCAGATAAAAATATTTTTATGCGTTTTTTATTTTCTACAATAATAGTAGTAAATGACAATACATTTAAAACTATTGAAAATAATGGGCATAAAAATAATTATTATGGATTCAAGATAGAAGAGTGGGAAAAGACTGGAGATACTGTTGATTATATTTATAAAAAAATCAATAAAAAATATAGCAGATCATTTATTGCTATTGGAGCTGGACATATATTTAAATATGAAAAAGAACATTGGACAGTATGGTTTTATGTTTGTTTTTTTATTGCAATTATACTTTTTATTTCAGCTGGAAGTTTTTTGTATTGTAGATTTTATACAGATTTAAATCAACAAAAGGAAAAATATAAGGGGGTTTCAAAAATTGGAATAACATTAGATGAAATGAAAAAAGTAGCTACTATTCAAATAGCTATGCTATTTTTTATACCATATATATTTGCAAGTATACACACGTGTTTTTTTCTTCAAATGTTTGAGTTATTTCAAGGATTAGATTTAAAATTGATTGGCGTGCTACTTAGCTTTTTTGTAGTTCATTTTATGTATTTCTTAATAATTCGATCACGTTATATTAAGTATTTATCAAGGTTCATTATATAATAATAAACTAATAAATTTTCAAATAGAAAAGTTTAGCTATGAGGAGATGACAGAAATGAGTTTTTGGGAGTTTGCTTTAAATAGGATAATAAGAAATTCTAAAATTTACCTTTTTCATTTTTTTAGTGGCGTTATTGCTAGTATGATTGTTTTTTCTTTTTTCATATATAGATTTCACCCAAATTTAATAAAGGCAAATATGAATTCATTAGTATCTTTAATGAGTATAGCTGAAATAATAATTTTTATTTTTTCTTTTTTATTTATATTGTATTCTATAAATACATTTGTAAATGTGAAAAGTAAAGAATTTGGAGTCTTAATGGTTCTTGGAATGTCAAAAAAACAATTGGATATTTTAATATTTTTACAAAACTTAACTATATGCTTTCTTGCTGTGATAACGGGAATGATTTTAGGAGGAATTTTTTCGAAGTTTTTTCTATTAGCATCACAAAAAATTAAAATTACTAACTCATTACATTGTTATTTGCCTATAAAAGCAATTATATATACAGTAGTATACTTTTGTATTTTATTTTTTATAATTTCATTGTGTATTCCATTTTTACTTCGAACAAAACAAATAAATGCTCTCATCAGGGAAGAAAATAAAAAAGATAAACAAATAAAATTTTCTAAAATAATGTCTATTTTATCTGTTTTGTTATTATTCAGTGGATACTTAATGGCTTTTTCTAAGAAATTTAAAATTTCACTTATGGTTATTATTATTACTATTGGCACGTTTTTGTTTTTTTCTCAGTTTAGTATTTTTGTAATTGAAATACTAAAAAAGAGAAAAAGCTTTTATATGAAAAAAGTTAATATTATATGGATATCTGATTTGGAATATAACATTAGAAATAATGCTATAATGTTTTTTTTAGTAACTATTCTTTCAACAGTGACTTTCACATCAATAGTCTCCTTATATGCAATAAATAGTACAGTAAAAGATGATATAGTTAGGACTTGTCCAATTCCGTTTGTCTGTGCATCTCTATCAGGTAACAATAAAGAGCAACAAGATATTAAATCTATTGAAGATTCTTTTAATGATGGTGGGTTTAAACTTAAAAAACTTTTATATGAAAAAATTAATAAAGAACCTAAAAATTCATTTTTTGTATATAAACTTGAACATGAAAAAAAAGAATGGAGAGAATTGATTTATGTATGGATATTTATTGCAGTTATACTTTTTATTGGAGCAGGAAGTTTCTTATACCTTGGACTTTATGCAACTTTGAATCAAGAAAAGGAAAAATATATAAGGATTTCGAAAGTTGGATTAACACCGGAAGAAATGGGGAAAGCAGCTACTATTCAAATAGCTATATTATTTTTTACACCCTATATAATGGCAGCTATTCATACATGCTTTTTTATTGCAAGGCTTGGATTATTTCAGGGGTTAGCTTCAAAGTTGTTTACAGTACTATTTATATTTTTTGTCATTCAGTTTATATATTTTTTGATAATTAGATCAAGATACATTAAGTATTTATCAAGGTTCATCATATAATAATATATTAATAAATTTTCAAATAGAAAAGTTTAGCTACGAGGAGGTGACAGAAATGAGTTTTTTGCAGTTTGCTTTAAATAATATAAAAAGAAATTTTAGGATTTACTGTACTTATTATTTTAGTAGTGCAATTTCTGTTATGTTTTTTTTTATATTTGCTACATACGTATTTCATCCAAGTATAGTATATCTAAACAGTGATCCACTAAGCTGGGGTATGGTTTATACACAAATACTGATTTTTGTTTTTTTAATTCTGTTTGTATTTTATTCAGCAAATATAATTTTGAAAATAAGAAGGAAAGATATTGGAATTCTGATGATTCTAGGTATATCAAAAACTCAACTTAAAATTTTATTTTTCTTTATAAATATGATTATTGGAGCTTTTTCAATTGTAACAGGAATAATTATAGGATTGGTATTTACAAAGTTCTTTTTATTATTATCAGAAACAATAATAGGTACAGATACACTGTGTTGTTATTTTTCGATAAAACCAATTATGTTAACTGTAATAACTTTTTTTATACTGTTTTTTATAAGTTCATTGACAATTCCATTTTTTTTAAGAATGAGAAAAGTGAATAGTCTATTAAAAGAATCTACTATAGGGGATATAGAAATAAAATTTTCTAAAGTATTGTCTATTTTATCTATATTACTCATAGTGATTGGATATTTTATGGCTGCCTTTAGAAAATTAGATACTGTAAATGATTTTTTATATACAATTACTGATTCTATTGGTGTTCAAATTTTATTTCTTTTTGTAATTATAACTATTGGAACTTTCTTTTTTTTCTCACAGCTTAGCATATTTATAATTGAAAAATTAAAAAAGAAAAGAAGATTTTATATGAAAAAAATCAATATTTTTTGGATATCAGATTTAGCATATCGTATAAGATACAATGCAAGAGTACTTTTTTTAGTTACTATGCTTTTAACAGTAACATTTAGTTCAATAACTTCTTTTTATGCAATGGAAACTATAGTAAAAGATAAGAGAATAAAAGAGTATTCAATAGCCTTTAGTTATGTATCATTGCCGGGCAATAAAAATGAACAGCAACATATTGAAGAAATAGAAGACTTTCTTAAAAAAGATGGATTTGAGTTTAAAAAAAATACATCAGTGATATTGAGACATGATATTGATGATAAACAAGAAATTTATATTATGAAACTTTCTGAGTATAATGAGATTGCAGATGTTTTAGGTATGAAAAATGTTAGATTAAAAGAAAATGAAGCATATTTAATACCAGATAAATATTATTATAATAATAATAAAACAAATTCATTTGTTACCAGTAAAATTTTCTATTTAAATAATGAAAGGATTATACTAAATAATGTTGAAACAGCAGAAAAAAATATTTTTCCTATTCATTTGCATTTTAGAGCAATTGTAGTAAATGATTATATATTTAAAACAATTCAAAATACTAGTGAAATAAATACTCATTATTCGTATAAAATTTCAAAATTGAAAAAAATTGGATGTATCGCACAGCAGCTTTATAGAAAATTTAATAAACAAGTAGGAGATCCATTTTACTTTTTTGCAGCCTCATATGGATTGGAAACTGAAACAGAACTGTGGGAGATATTACTGTATCTATCCTTATTTACTGGAGTTATGTTCTTAAGTGCAGCTGGAAGTTTGTTATACTTAAGATTTTATATATCATTAGATCAACAAAAGAAAAAATACTATGCTATTTCAAAGATTGGAATAACAATTGAAGAAATGAAATTAGCAACTACTATTGAGATAGGTATAATAATTTTTGTGCCATATATATGTGCATGTATTCACACATGCTTTTTTATAAAAACATTAGAAATAATTTTTTTAAAATCGTTTACGTTACAGATGAGTGCAATACTATTTGCCTTCTTTGTAGTTCAGTTTATTTATTTTTTAATAATTCGATCCAGGCATATACGAGAATTATCAAGAGCTATTTTATAATAATAAATTTTTAATAGAAGTGTTTTAGCAACTAGGAGGTGACAGAAATGAATTTTTGGCAGTTTGCTTTAAATAATGTAAAAAGAAACTTTAAAACTTATTTTGCTTATTATTTAAGTAGTGCAATTTCAGTTATGATTTTTTTTACATTTGCTATATATATTTTTCATCCAAGTATATTATATCCAAATAGGAATTCATTAAGTTGGGCAATGGATTATGCGGAAATGGTAATTTTTATATTTTCTATTATGTTTATATTTTATTCAGTAAATACATTTTTGAAAATAAGAAGAAAAGAATTTGGAGTTCTAACAATTATTGGAATGTCTAAAAGACAATTTCATTTTTTAATATTTCTTGAAAATATTATTATAGGATTTCTTTCAATTATAACAGGAATAATTGTGGGTCTGGTTTTCACAAAGTTATTATTGTTATTATCAGAAAAAATTATAGGTATGAGCTTCTTGCCCTTTTATTTTCCTACAAAAGCAATTATGTATACGGTTATAATGTATTTTCTTTTGTTCTTTATAATTTCATTACTTACTCCATTTTTACTTCGAATAAAAAATATAAATACTTTAATTAAAGAAAGGAATAGAGTAGATATAGAAATAAAATATTCTAAAGCATTGTCGATTGTATCCATTTCACTAATGTTTAGTGGATATTTTATGGCTGCTTTTAGAGAATTAGAATACATAAATAATTTTTTATATATATTAAGTGAAACTGTTGCTGTTCAAATTATATTTATTTTTGTAATTATAGCTATTGGAACCTTCTTTTTTTTCACGCAGTTCAGTATATTTATAATTGAAAAATTAAAAAATAAAAGAAGATTTTATATGAAAAAAATTAATATTCTTTGGATATCTGATTTAGAGTATCGTATAAGATATAATGCACGAGTTCTTTTCTTAGTTACTATGATTCTAACAATAACTTTTATTTCAATAACTTCTTTCTATGTAATGAACACAATAGTAAAAGATGAAATAATAAAAAAATGTTCAATATCATTTGTTTATCTATCATTGTCAGGAAATAATAAAGAACAAAAACATATTAAAGAGATAGAAGACTCTCTTAAAAAAGATGGATTTGAGTTTAAAAAATATACATCAACAATTTCAAAACAAATTACAGATGACAAACAAGAAATTTATATTATAAAACTTTCTGAGTATAATGAGATTGCACCTGTTTTCAATATGAAAAAAGTTAGTTTGAAAGAAAATGAAATTTATTTAGTACCTTACTCATATGATTATGATGTTAAAAGAGATGAATTTTTAAACAGTAAAACTTTGTCTCTAAACAATGGAAATATTATTTTAAATAATGTTGGAATGACTAATGGAAATATATTACCAGCTCATCTTTTTTTTAAGACAATAATAGTAAATGATTATATCTTCGAAACAATTAAAAATACTGGTGAAATAAATACTTATTATATATATAAAGTTTCAGATTGGGAAAAGACAGGATATATTGGTCATCAGCTCTCAGAGAAATTTAATAGACAATCTGGAGATCCATTCTATTTTTATTCAACCTCTCAGGGGTTGGAATTTGAAATAGAGTTTTGGAAGATACTGCTGTATCTATCCTTATTTACTGGAGTTATGTTTTTAAGTGTCGCTGGAAGCTTCTTATATCTGAGATTGTATATTACATTAAACCAAGAAAAGAGAAAATATCAAGATATTTCAAAAATAGGATTAACATTAGAAGAAATGAAAAAAGCATCGACTATTCAGATCGGTATAATATTTTTTATACCATATATACTTGCATGTGTTCATACATATTTTTTTATTAAAACATTAGAAATAGTATTTTCAAAATCTTTCACTTTACATTTGTTTATAGTGTTATTTGCATTCTTTGTAGTTCAGTTTATTTATTTTTTAATAATTCGTTCGAAATATATGCGAGATTTATCAAGAACTATTTTATAATAACAAATATAAATTTAATTATAGATGAGAGCACAGATTATATAGTAGTCTGTGCTTATTTTTATAATTATATAGAACTATACAAGATTACATGAATGTAAGGAAAATGTAATCAAAATAGATAGTTCATATAACCTATAAATTCTATAATAAAGATATAAAGAACAACTTAAGAAATTAATATGTAAATGAATGCTTTATAAAAATTATACTCAAGGAGGAAGGTTAAATGCTTGTACTAGGAATAAAACCAGGTGAATTCATTTCTATAAATGAAAATGTTAAAATCAATTTTGTAAAGGTTAAAGAAAACACAATAAGGGTGGCAATCGATGCACCTAAAGAAGTTACAATATTGAGAGAAGGAGTTCAAGATAAAAATATCTTGACTAATATATAGCACTTATGGTTTAATATAGTTAATAAAAATATTAAGGTTAACTTTGCTAACAAGGAATGTTAGTAAAATAATCTAACTTAAAAGAATATTAATATGTATTTCTCAAGGATGAGTTAATATGTGGATCGATTTATTTTAATAGATTGTTCTAGATATTAACTCATCCTTTTTTATTATATTAAAACAAGTCCTAAAAATAGGACAAGACTGATGTTACAAAAGTAGAACGATATTTTATCCAAGGAATGATAATGTATTGTTTGAATTAAAAACTTAAAAACAAATTCTCAAGGAAGAGTTAATGCACAATTAGATTTGTTTTCGCAAATCTGATTATGAATTAACTCTTTTTTTATTACCTAAAAAGGTAATTAGGAGAAAGGTCAGGGAGGATGATTAGATGCTTGTACTAGGAATAAAGACAGGTGAAACAATTACTATCGGTGACAATGTAAAGATAACATTCGTAAAGGTAAAAGAAAATACTACAAGAGTAGCAATCGATGCACCTAGAGAAGTAACGATATTAAGAGAAGGTGTAGAGAATAAAAAGCAAGCAGTAAATGATTAATTCGCTTTGAAAGTCAAAATGACTTTTGAAAATATATATTAATGGTGCAAAGGGACGTGTACCAAAAAAATTCAGGGAGGTTTTACATTATGATTATTAATCACAATATGAATGCGTTAAACGCACACAGAATGATGTCTTCAAACACTGTAGCATCAGGAAAGTCAATGGAGAAATTATCTTCAGGACTTAGAATTAACAGAGCCGGAGACGATGCAGCAGGACTTGCAATAAGTGAAAAAATGAGAGCTCAAATAAGAGGATTAGATCAAGCTCAAAGAAACTCTCAAGATGGTATTTCTATGATTCAAACTGCTGAAGGAGCTTTAAATGAAACACAATCTATTCTTCAAAGAATGAGAGAATTAGCAGTACAAGCAGGTAATGATACGAATACAGGTGAAGATAGAGATCAAATTCAAAATGAGATTAATCAATTAACTTCAGAAATAAATAGAATCGGTAATACTACTGAGTTCAATACTCAAAAAGTATTAGATGGTGGAGAATCTGCTGCAGCAGCAAAAGCAGCAACTAATAATACAAGTGTACCAACTGCATCAGGATTAAAATTAACAGGAGGAGAGGATGCAGTAGGAGGAACAAAATCAAAGACTGATGGTCAAGCTGTAATGGGAGCTGCTGCGGATTTATCAGGTGGTAAAATGGTTGGTGCAAAGATAGAAGTAGCAGTTGGATCTAAAACATACACACTTGATAATGCAGCTATCGAAGGTTTAGGAGCAACAGCTAGTGCAGATGATTTAGTAGCAGTACTTGGGGATGCAGTTGATACTGATGGAAATAAATTATCAGATGTAGCTACAATAACTAAAGATGGTACTACTAATAAATTAACTGTTGAAGCTAAAAATCCTGGTACGGATTCAATAACTGTTACATTAACAAAAGGTACTGGAGCAAGTAAAGATGCTTTTGAAACATTAACAGGATTAACAGAGGCAACTGCAACTACATCAACTGATGGTACAGATCCAACAACTCCAGCAAAAGAAGCAACAGGATCAGTTACATTTGATGCAGATAAGTTAGCTGCAAAAGGAACACAAATAACAATAGATGATAAGACATATGAACTATTTGATAGCACAGATGGAGCATATTCAGGATCAAATGTAGGAATAGATATAAAAGGATTTACAGGTAATGAGCAAGTAATAGATGCAATAGTAGCAAGTACAGATGCTCCTACAAATGTTACTTTAACTAAAGGAGATGCTACAACATTAACAGTTACAGCTAAGACATCAGGGGTAGCAGGTAATAATACAGATATATCAGTTGTAGCTCCACCAGAACAAGAAAGTGATGCTAAAGGATTTGAGGCTACATTACAAATAGGAGCAAATAAAGGTCAAGCATTTACAATATCTATAGGAGATATGAGAGCAGAATCTCTTGGAATATCTAAAAAATCAGAAGGTGCAACATCAAGTGTACCAACAGCAGCAGGAGCAACTTTAGCAGGAGGAGAAGATGCAGTAGGAGGAACAAAATCAAAGACTGATGGTCAAGCTGTAATGGGAGCTGCTGCGGATTTATCAGGTGGTAAAATGGTTGGTGCAAAGATAGAGGTAGCAGTTGGATCTAAAACATACACACTTGATAATGCAGCTATCGAAGGTTTAGGAGCAACAGCTAGTGCAGATGATTTAGTAGCAGCACTTGGGGATGCAGTTGATACTGATGGAAATAAATTATCAGATGTAGCTACAATAACTAAAGATGGTACTACTAATAAATTAACTGTTGAAGCTAAAAATCCTGGTACGGATTCAATAACTGTTACATTAACAAAAGGTACTGGAGCAAGTAAAGATGCTTTTGAAACATTAACAGGATTAACAGAGGCAACTGCAACTACATCAACTGATGGTACAGATCCAACAACTCCAGCAAAAGAAGCAACAGGATCAGTTACATTTGATGCAGATAAGTTAGCTGCAAAAGGAACACAAATAACAATAGATGATAAAACATATGAACTATTTGATAGCACAGATGGAGCATATTCAGGATCAAATGTAGGAATAGATATAAAAGGATTTACAGGTAATGAGCAAGTAATAGATGCAATAGTAGCAAGTACAGATGCTCCTACAAATGTTACTTTAACTAAAGGAGATGCTACAACATTAACAGTTACAGCTAAGACAGCAGGGGTAGCAGGTAACGCAACTACAACATCTGTTACAGCTCCACCAGCTGAAGATGGTGAAGGAGCTTTCACTGAAAAGAGTGAAGTAACTAATGGAACAGATAGTAACAATGTAGAATCGGCACTTGATGTTTCTACTCATGACAATGCTACAAATGCCATAGAAGTATTAAACGATGCTATAAACAAAGTATCAACTGAGAGATCTAAACTTGGAGCATTCCAAAATAGACTTGAGCATACAATTAATAACTTAGGAACTTCTTCTGAAAACTTAACAGCAGCAGAATCAAGAATTAGAGACGTTGACATGGCTAAAGAAATGTTAGCATTCTCTAAAAATAACATATTACAACAAGCTTCTCAAGCTATGCTTGCTCAAGCTAAACAAGCACCACAAGGTGTACTTCAGTTATTAAGATAATAACTTGTAAATAATAAAGGAGTCGGAGAAATTCTCTGGCTCTTTTTTTAAATTTAATAACGAGAATTTCAAAACTTGATAGAAAAGGACGTCTGTAAATATAAATTGCAGGGAGGTAACATTATGATAATTAATCATAATATGAATGCTATTAATGCTCACAGAATGATGAGCGGTAATACAGTAGCATCTGGAAAATGTATGGAAAAATTATCTTCAGGTCTTAGAATAAATAGAGCTGGAGATGACGCAGCAGGACTTGCCATATCTGAAAAAATGAGAGAACTTGCAGTACAAGCAGGTAACGATACGTATACAGGTGAAGATAGAGATCAAATTCAAAATGAAATAAATCAACTAACCTCAGAAATCAATAGAATATCAAATACTACAGAATTCAATAAAAAGAAACTTTTAAGCTCTGGAAGCGGAGAAGCAGGTGCTACAGATGAAGCAACTGCAAAGGCTAACATTATAAGAGGCCTTAAAGAAAGTGGATGGCTTGAAGTAGCAGCAAATAATATAAAAGAATCTTATGGACTAGAAGGTTCAGGAAAGAATGAAATAGAAGTAGAATTTGTATCTAATGAAAAAGGTGGAGCAGCAGCTACTGCTATTCGTACTGCAAAGGGAGAATTAAAGCTTCAAATAGACTTAAAAGATTTTGGTGAGAGTAGTGGTGAAAATGGAGATACTGGTGGAGGTCTTTATGCTGACCGTATAATAGCACACGAAATGACTCACTTAATAATGTATGATGAATTTGGTGATAAAATAGGTGGAACTGATGGAATCCCTACTTGGTTTATGGAAGGTACAGCTGAGGGAATAGCAGGAGCGGATGAAAGACTTAGACAGGTTATAGGGAAAAATGATCAAAGTGGAATAGGTGATACTAAGCTTAACGCATTAGCAGCAAGAGCAGAAAAATTAGCAACTAATGGAAAATGGGATGCAAGTAGTGCTGAAAAGGCAAATCTTGATTATGCAACAGGTTATGCTATGCTTAAGTTTATAAGTAACAAGCTAGATACAGGTAAAACTATACAAAACTTTATGGATGATATTAAAAAATCTTCTTTAAGTGGAGATAAGGCTCTTGAAAAGGCTATTGCTGATAATACAACATATTCAGATTATAAAGATTTTACAGATAATATAGAGGATGATATAAAAACTTATTTAAAAAGTTCTGATGTAAACTTTGACTGGGGTAAAAGTGAAGAGTCTGATGTTGGATCTATACTTGGTAAAGACCACGCTGGATCTAAAGAGCTAAACGCAGAAGATGTAGTTGATGAAAGTAAGTCTACAGGAAAATCTGTTAAGGGCTTTGATATTAAATGGCCAGATGAAAATGAATCAGCAGAAGGAGCTTCATCAGAAATTGTATTACAAGTAGGAGCTAACAAAGGTCAATCAATTACAATAGAGTTACAAGATATGAGTGCATCAGCACTTGGAATATCTCAAGCAGGATCAACAGGAGAAACTGAAGGAACTAAAGCAGCAGGAGGAACTGAGGCTAAAGAAGCAACAGCAGCGAGCAAAGAGTTTACATTAAAAGATAAGTCAAATGCAGATGTAAAAGTAAATATTTCTGGTGGAAAAGAGAATGCAGAAAAAGGAAATGATATAGAAATAGCATTTGCTACAGGAAGTACGCTTGGTGCAGCTTGGTCTGGAAATAAATTAACGATAACACTAGATTCAGATGCAGGTGAGGCAGGTAATAATAAAGATGCAGCTATTAATGCGGCTATAGCAGCAGCGGTTTCAGCTCCATCAGGAATAGATGCAAGTAAAATACAAGTAACAGGATTCGATGGAACTGCTGATTTTGATGGTGGATCTACAGATGTATCAGCTACTGGCAAATTAGAAAATGGAGCAGCAGCAGTAGAAGCAAAAGAAGGTGAAACCAAAGAAGAAGAAACTAAATCTACAGGGTCTTTCACTGAAAAAGCTGGGGTAACAAATGGAACAGACAGTAAAAACATAGAATCAGCAATAGCTGTTTCAAGTCATGAAAATGCAACAAATGCTATAGAAACAATAAGCAATGCCATAAGTAAAGTATCTACATTTAGATCTAAACTTGGAGCATATCAAAATAGATTAGAACATACTATAAATAACCTTAACAACACAAGTGAGAATTTAACAGCAGCAGAATCAAGAATTAGAGATGTAGATATGGCAAAAGAGATGCTTGCATTTAGTAAGAATAATATACTACAACAAGCCTCTCAATCTATGCTTGCTCAAGCTAAACAACAACCTCAAGGTGTACTTCAATTGTTGAGATAAGAAATCAATTACATAATAATATAGCCGGGGATATAATTTTCTCCGGCTATTTTGCATAATTGGATATTCGTAATTATAGAACAGTGATAGATTAAATTAAATATTGTATTTACATATTATGATCTATAAGAAGCATTAATTTTTACATAATCAAAGCTTAAATCACATCCCCAAGCAGTTGCACAATGTTCACCGTCTTTTAAGTCTATAATGATATTTATATGTTCTTCACTTAATATATTTTTTGCTAATTCTTCATCAAAAGAAACTTCTTTACCATCTTTAAAAAGCTGTATATTTCCTATTTTGTTTTGAAAAGATACATCTATTTTTTCTGGAGAAAATTCTGCATTAGAATAACCTAGAGAACATACGATTCTTCCCCAATTGGCATCTTCTCCGAAAAATGCTGATTTTACTAAACTAGAAGAAATAACAGATTTAGCACATAACTTAGCATCTTTCAAAGTTTTAGCATTATTTAAAGAAACTTCTATAAGTTTTGTAGCACCTTCTCCATCTTTAGCTATCAGTTTAGCGAGTTCTTTATTTAGAAAATCCAAGGCTTTTTTGAATTTTATATAATTATCATCTTTTGAATCTATAATAGTGTTATTAGCAGTTTTATTTGCCATGCCTATAACCATATCATTAGTACTAGTATCTCCATCCACCGAAATCATATTATATGAATCATCTATACTTTCTTTTAATGCAATTGATAGCATATCTTTAGATATATTCACATTACTCACAATAAAGCTTAACATAGTAGCCATATTAGGGTGAATCATTCCAGAGCCTTTAGCTATACCACTTAGTAATATTTTTTTACCATCTAGGTCAAATTCTACAGTTATTTTTTTAGTAAAAGTATCAGTAGTCATTATAGCTTCAGCTGCACAATTTCCGCCAGTAGATGAAATTTGAGTACATGCATTTTTAATTCCAGCATTAATAATAGCCATAGGAAGTGGAAGTCCGATTATACCAGTAGATGCTACTAGCACTTCTTTTGAAGATAATCCTAAACAATCAGCAGTTGTTTTAGCCATTGAGTATGCATTATCTATTCCCTCATCACCAGTACAAGCATTAGCATTTCCGCTATTGATCACTATTGCTTGTGTATTATTTGATTGTATATGATCCTTACTTACAACAACTGGAGCTGCTGCGAATTTATTTTGAGTAAAAGCGGCTGCAGCTACTGCTTCTTTTTCACTATATATAATACATAAATCTTTTCTTTTTCTTTTTACTCCAGAGTGTATACCTGTAGCTTTAAAATAAGGAACATCTGTAATAGTTTTATTTTCTAATATTTTCAATTTAGTCACCCTTTCTTTATGTGTATTTTTTTACTCTATGGAAACATCGACAGTAAATCTAATCCTTTATTTTCATCTAAATTAAACATAATGTTCATATTTTGAACTGCTTGTCCTGCAGCTCCTTTTATCAGGTTATCTATAGCTGATACTATTATTACTTTTTTTGTTCTTTCATCAACTCTTATAGCAATATCACAAAAATTAGACCCTTTAACCCATTTAGTTTCTGGAATTTCCTCAATTACTCTTACGAATGATTCGTCTTTATAAAATGAACTGTATATTTTATATAATTCTTCCTGAGAAATATCTTTTACCAAATTACCATAACATGTTGTTAATATTCCTCTATTCATTGGAACTAAATGAGGAGTAAATAATAGAGAAATGTTTTCACTATTTATCTGAGACAACACTTGTTCTATTTCAGGTGTATGTCTATGAGATGATACTGAATACGCTTTTATTGATTCATTACATTCTCCATAAAGAATAGATGTATTCAAAGATCTACCTGCACCTGATACCCCTGATTTAGCATCAATAATTATTGAAAACGGATCAATAATATTAGATTTTAAAAGAGGAGTTAAAGCTAGTATACTTGCAGTAGGATAACATCCAGGATTTGCTATTAAGTTAGATTCTTTTATGATTTTTCTATTTAACTCAGGTAAACCATATATAGATTTGGGTAATAAATTAATAGCTTGGTGATCTAGAGCGTACCATTGTTTATAAATATCAGGATCTTTTAACCTGAAATCTGCTCCTAGATCTATAACTTTTACGCCTAAATTTAAAGCTTTTTTTACTAAATTAAATGACTTGCCGTGGGGTAGTGCAATAAAAAGAATATCTATCTCACTAAGCTTACTTTCTGCTTCTTTTATATCTACACATATAGATTCTATGCTTTTACTATAGTTACCATATATTTTGGAAAAAGAAACACCACTGTAGCTGTGAGAAGATAAAAAATTAATTTTAACATCAGGATGATTATTTAAAAACCAAACTAACTGCTGGCCAGCATATCCTGTTGAACCTATAACACCTGCTTTTATCACAATATCACCTTCTCTTATTTAAATTTTTGTATAAAAAAACTCATCTCTTGATATATCAAGAGACGAGAGAATAATCCCGTGTTACCACTCTAATTGATATGAAAAAAATCATATCCACTCATTGCCCATTAACGGCGGGACCGTATTTTCCTACTGCTATTTCAGAAAATATCCTCCATGGCTCTTTTAGGTATAACTATGCTGCTGGACTTTCACCAACTCCAGCTCGCTGAAACAATCATTATACTTACTCTCCATTTCATAGGATTTTTTATTGTTAAATTTTTGTATAAAAAAACTCTCATCTCTTATATACAAAGAGACGAGAGAATAATCCCGTGTTACCACTCTAATTGATATGAAAAAAATCATATCCACTCATTGCCCATTAACGGTGGGACCGTATTTTCCTACTGCTATTTCAGAAAATATCCTCTGTGGCTCTTTTGGGTATAACTATGCTGCTGGACTTCCACCAACTCCAACTCGCTGAAACAATTATTATACTTACTCTCCACTTCATAGGATTTAGATAACTTATATAATTTTAAATATAGAAATAACATTGATTAAAAAACTAAATTTGCAACTATTTTTGAGCAACGGAGCCCGTAGGACTCGTTGGCGACATGAGTCAGCGCGTAGCGACTAGACGAATTTTTGTTTGAAATTAAATTGATGTTGCGTTGAAATTCATTATAGATACTTTTTATTCTAAAGTCAACTATAAAAATAAATTTTTTTATATAATGTTATTTTAAATATTTTTAAAAAATTCTTATTGACTATTATTCACAATATAGATATAATAGTCAACAAATTAGAAAAAACGAAATATTCAATATTGAAAAATTTGTTGTTGACAAATCCAAAATAAGAAAATATAATTAGTTTTAAAAATAATTCGAAACTGAATTTCATTATACAAAAAAATATTAAATCCTATGAAAGGGAGAGTAGATATGGCGATTGTTTCAGCGAGCTAGAGTAGGTGTGAGTCTAGTAACATAACTGTATTGAAGAGAGCCCTCGAGGAGATTTTCTGAAGTAATAGTAGGAAAATACGGTGATTCCGTTAAAATCAGATGAGTGAACATAAATTTATATATTTTTATGTTAACAAGAGTGGTAACGCGGGTAAGTTCTCGTCTCTTAAATTATAAGAGATGGGAACTTTTTTTTATATAAATATACAAAAAAATAATAAATCCTATGAAAGGAAGAGTAGGTACGGCGATTGTTTCAGCGAGCTAGAGTAGGTGTGAGTCTAGCAACATAACTGTATTGAAGAGAGTCCTCGAGGAGATTTTCTGAAGTAATAGTACGAAAATACGGTGATTCCGTTAAAATCATACGAGTGGGCATAAAGCGAAACCTTATGTCAACAAGAGTGGTAACACGGGGTAACTCTCGTCTCTTAATTTTAAGAGACGGGAGTTTTTTTATCAAGTCATTGTAATTTTAAAATACAGAATATTCTGAAATGGAGAAGGGAGAGGTAAACAATGAATGAAGAAAAAGCAGCCTTGCTGATGGAAGCACTGCCTTATATCAAAGAATTTAAAGGCAAAACCTTCGTAATAAAATACGGAGGAAGCATAATGAAAAATGAAAATTCTAAAAAAGCATTTATTGAAGATGTGGCTTTAATGAATCTTGTTGGAATTAACGTGATAATCGTGCATGGTGGAGGGCCTTATATTTCTAATTTTTTAAATAAACTAGAAATAGAAAGTAATTTTATTGATGGACTAAGAGTTACTGATAAAGAAACTGTGGAATTAGTTGAAATGATTCTATCATCAAAAATAAATAAAGAAATAGCTTCCAAGCTATGTGCTCATGATATTAGTGCTGTTGGAATTAGTGGAAGAGATTCAAATTTAATTAAAGCAAAGAAAAAATATATATTTAATAATAACAAAAAAACAGACATTGGTTATGTTGGAGAAGTTGTAAGTATCAATGAAAAACTATTATTAGATTTAATCAAAAATAATCACTTACCAGTAATATCTCCTATTGGATGTGATTCAGAAGGAAATATATATAACGTTAATGCAGATTATGCAGCATCTTCAATAAGCTCTTGCTTAAAAGCTGAGAAACTAATTCTTTTAACTGATGTAAAAGGGATATACAAAGATTTAAACGATGAATCAACTTTTATATCAAGTATAAATACTGAGAAGATAAAAGAGTATATAAAATCAGGAATAATTAAAGGAGGTATGATTCCTAAGCTTGAGTGCTGTATTGATGCTCTTGAAAAAGGAACAAAGAATATTCACCTTATAGATGGAAGACGAGAACACAGTCTACTATTAGAAATATTTACAAATGAAGGAATGGGAACAATGATAGAAGGGGGAAATAAAAATGGGAATTAATTTAAAGGGAAGAAGTTTTTTAACATTAAAGGATTTTACACAAAGCGAGATGAAATATCTTTTTGATTTAGCGGGGGATTTAAAGTCTAAGAAAA